>NZ_CP116967.1:865000-1479676 GCF_032050975.1 Candidatus Nitrospira allomarina
AAGCCCCTAAAATACCTGAAATCGCCCCGCTAGCACCAACCATGGGTATCGTTGATTCGGGATCAACTAACGCATGGCTGAAGGCAGCCAATACCCCACAAATTAAATAGAATAAAACAAACTTCGCATGGCCCATCACATCTTCGATATTATTTCCAAAAATCCACAGATAAAGCATATTCCCTATTAAATGCATCCAGCCCCCATGGAGAAACATACTTGAGAAAAGTGTTCCATAGGCCGGTAGGATCACCAGCTCTGGTGGTAACTGGGCATGCCCCAATACGACAGCGGGAATTGCCCCGAACATATAAACAAATGCTTCACTGCTTGGCATTGAGAGAGAGATCTCATACAGGAACACCATACAGCAGGAGACAATTAACGCCACCGTCACCACAGGTGTAATTTCAGTAGGATTGTCATCCCGAAGTGGAATCATGGACGCACCTCAAGAAGATTCTCTTTAAATAATCAGATCCGAGAAGAGGCGGGAGAAAAGTCTGGTAGTCCGAAAACGGGATTAGGAAAATTCTGAGAATCCCCGTCTAAAGAGATAGAGAACCCGGCAGCATGGGTATGTCCTCCTCCACCATATTTTGCTGCAATTTCAGCCACGGAAATCCCTCCGGCTTTTGACCGAAGGGAAAAATACCGGCGGCCATCTTTTTGATGCCAAATGAGACAAAATGGATGCTTCTCAGAAAGATGCTCCCCTATTTGGCTGGTTAAAACGGCTGAATGAACAGCAGGAACCATATGTCCCGCGAACGACACCATGATGAATTCGTTTGCCATCTTTTCGACCAATGCCTTTTCGGATCGTAAAATACCTGTCCCTTCAACCTTTAATGTTTCAAATTGAAGGGATTCCCAACGTTCAAATCCAAAAGGGTATGACGCCAGCGCCGCACTAATTTCACGACTACCGGGAAGTTGCCAATGCCACAAATCCTTATCCTGCACATAGTGAAGGAGCCAGGGAACCGGTTCCATGTGGACCCATTCCCATGCCAGAACAGCGCCACTTCGGTTCATATCGAAATATGCAAAAGGCAAATCCTTTAGAGAATCCTGGGCGGTAATATGATGATCTAAAATATAAAGACTGGCCACTTGATCTGCCAGCTCCAATATGGTTTCGCGGTGATAGCTAAAGTCAACCATCACCACGTGTTGGTTTTGCAATCCATCCGGAGGCGGATTCCCATGCTTAACCGCAACATAGCGAGCTTGCGGAAATCGTTTCCAGAGAGCCCACGCTGCGCCAAATCCATCCATACAATCGGCGTGATACAACACCACGTCAGGTGGATTCTGGTTGGGCAATTCATCAAATTTTATCATTGTTTTTGTCATTATTATCTCGCCTCTCGGGCTGAGCTTATCAGCTTTCATAAATCCGGACAAATCTTCAATGCATTTTCCAAAATGCCTATATGGCTAATATTCGGGCATTGAGCCAATCAATGCATTGCCGAAGACGACCCAACTCCTTCCAATTAAAATGAAACATCAGACGTGGCAGGTGGGAAATGTGGGGTTCATCCCACTCCTCTGGCAACGCCTCGACTTGCTGAAACTGCCCATCGGTCAAGATGTCCGAAAATTTCTGATTCAACTGGGCCATCTCCGATTGGGAGAGGTGTTGATGAATACGAATAACCATCGAATCTTTCACAATTCGTAGAGAATGATACACCCGGAAAAATTGCTGAATTTCCCTAACCGCTTCCTCTGCAGAATACACGACTTTGAAAAGTGCTAAATCGGATCGATTAATAAATCCACGGGACAAGAGTTGCTGTTCAAAAAACTCCATCAATTGTTTCCAGTAATCTCCACCTGGGGATTCAATGCATACGACGGGAATGGGGTGCGTTTTCCCCGTTTGAATCAGCGTTAACACCTCAAATGCCTCATCTAACGTTCCAAATCCTCCAGGGAAAAGGGCGACGGCGTGGCTTTCCTTCACCAGCAATAATTTTCGCGTAAAAAAATACTTGAGATGTACAAGTTTTTTATCATCCGCAATTATCGCATTCGGGGCTTGCTCAAAAGGCAGCATGATATTCACCCCAAAACTATTCTCCCGACCAGCCCCCTCATTCCCGGCCAGCATGATCCCGGGCCCACCCCCCGTGATCACCATAAAGCCACGTTGACTGAGGAGTTTCCCAAGTTGAGAAGCCAGCTTATAGTTGGGATCTTCTCCTGGGGTCCGGGCTGAACCAAAAATACTGACTTTTTTCACCTCGCGATATTGCCGAAATACCCGAAAGGAGTGGCGAAGCTCTTTTAAAGCTCGATGAAGGATTTTGACATCTAGGACATCCGTATCCAAATCACGAAGCCCGACGACACTGCCGACCATTTCTTTTAATAGGGCCGTTCGCACATCCGTCTGAGGTCCTGTCCAAAGAGATTTGATTTCGCGTACAATCTCATCCTCCAACACAATTTTTTTTGTAGAATATTTCGTATCAGACGGCGCTTCCAAGGTTATATTTTTACGTAATGACATGTAATACCCCCAAATTCATCAACGATAAAAACAAATTATGTGCCAACTGGGCTTTTCCAGAAGCTTCCTGTCAATTGTCGATCCGCTGTGTCAGGATTAAAGGTGAAAGATTTAAAGGAACACCTAGACGTTTTCGGTAAAATAAACCCGAAACTCAAGCACCCGATTTCACTGCATATCCCATGAATCACTACCCTCAATCCACACTATGGCGGGCCCTCTCTCAACCAATTATGGGATTGGCCCCTATGGATGGCGTCACTGATTCGGCTTTCCGCCATATAGTGGCAATTCATGGAAAACCTGATGTCGTCTTTACGGAATTCACCAACGTCCATGACATCTGTTCCGGTAGACTCAAGGCCCTCGACAGCCTGCGATACTCGGAAGCGGAACGTCCCGTCATTGCCCAAATCTATGGGAAGGAACCTGCTTTATTTTACCAAGCGGCCCATGTGGTCTGTGAGTTGGGGTTTGATGGGTTGGATATCAATATGGGGTGCCCCTCGAAAAACGTCGCTTCCTCGGGAAGTGGCGCCGGATTAATTCGCACTCCAAATTTGGCGCTGGAACTGATAGAGATGGCACGAAAAGGCATTCAGGATTGGACCGCCGGCCAGCCTCTGACTCAAATCGGGATGAAGCCCAAAGCATTAGAAGCCATTGGCCAGCTCCAAAGCGAGCTTTACCACTCCCCAATTCGCAAAGCCATTCCCTTATCCGTCAAAACCCGCATTGGCTTCGACCGGAACATGATCGAAGAATGGAGCGCTTGTCTTATTCAGGGACGCCCAGAGGTCATCTCCATCCACGGCCGCACGCTATCGCAAATGTACCGGGGACAATCCGATTGGGAAGCGATCGCCCTAGCCGCAAACCGAATCCAGCCGCACGGCATTCTTGTCCTGGGCAATGGCGATATTCACAGTCTGGGAGAATCCGCTGCCCGCATTCGGGAATCAGGCGTTAACGGCGTGTTGATTGGCCGTGGCTCACTCGGCAATCCATGGGTCTTTCAGGGGATTCAACAAATTCGAGAAATGTTGCAGACGGGACAATTCTGTATTTCACCGCAGCATGTTCCAAGCCTGGAAGAAAAATTCAGGATCATGATCCAACATGCCTCCTTGTTTGAACGAGTCCATGGGCCTGATCGTTTCGTACGAATGCGCAAACACTTAGGCTGGTATTGTTCGGGCTTTCCCTATGCTGCGGCAATGCGCGCTCAACTCGTTCGTACCCATTCCACGACAGATGTGATCAATTTGGTCAACCAGTACCAAGATCGTGCGCTGGACAATCAGACCATGGAAACACCGGCCACCATCACCACGTCTTAAATGCCCGATCCTCACCTCATCCTGGCCTCCTCGTCGCCTCGTCGAAAAGAACTGCTGACCCTCTTGGGGCTTTCCTTTGAAATCATTTCGCCTGCAATCAATGAAGAAGTTCTTGGCCAGGAAACACCCGTTAATCATGTACGACGCCTTGCACTTGAAAAAGCCAAATCCGTGGCGAGTCACTATCCCGACAGCCTCGTCATCGGCAGCGATACCGTTATTGAATTGGATGGTCAGATCCTTGGCAAACCGGCAGACCTAGAAGATGCCCACCACATGCTGACCGGCTTGCGCGGCCGATGCCATCTCGTCCATACCGGTTTGGCTTTGATAGCAAAGGCTAAGGAGCTAAGGGAAACATATGTAGAAACCGTCAAAGTCTGGGTCAAGAACTTTTCAAATACCGACATGCAGGCCTATCTGAAGACTCAGGATAGCCTGGGAAAAGCGGGCGCCTATTCTATTCAAGGAGAGGGCGCGCACCTCATCGAAAAAATCGAAGGGGATTATCCTTCAGTGGTGGGGTTGCCGCTTAGCAAGACAGCCCAACTCCTTGAACAGGCGGGAATTGACTTTCCCATGAAAGCCGAAAAGATTTACCGAACAAAACCTTATGCGAATTGGAAGGATTTCTCATAGCAAGGTTTCGTCTCCGCGCAAACTATATTGACCAGGAGAAAATGTCGGGAAAGCCGCAACCATTGTTGGGGGTAGAAGGTAGAGAAATAGAAAAAGGCGGGATTCAGTGAGTCCCGCCTTTTTCATAAAACCGTATGAGAATTTGGACTACATAAACTTCATAAATTTTTCTTTGGCCTCCTCCATCACCTGGGCCGTGATTTCCGACTGACCCCGTTCTTTGACCAGGCGTTCAATTTCCCGTCGCGCCATGGGGCGGATAAAGTCGGGAATATTATCCAACCGTTGTTGCGCCTCCGGGGTCCACTTGATCCCTTCCGTAGAGGCGTTCTTTGAATCATCCATCACCTGAAGGGTCACGGTGGTAAAACCGTTCTTCCGGGCATAGGTCTCTACGCTGCTTTTGACCATCGGCTGCACAAAAGACGGGAGTTTGGCCAGTTTTTCCTGAGCATCCGAAGTCCAAAGCAATTGGTCCACAGCCTGAGGGGCTTGAGCTCCTGCGGTACCGGTTGAGCCCAAACCCATTTGAGCAACCATGGCCGAAAACGGACATCCTCCGCCTTCCGAAGTGGTCCCTGGTTCACTGGCAGTAGCTGGGGCCCCCGAGGCCGCTGGAACCGCAGCCGGTTGGCCACTCTGAATTTTTTCATTCAAATAGGCGGCCATCTGTCCCATGCCTGCCGAAACGTTGTCCTCTAGCCCGCCACGGGTCATTTCCAAGGGTTTGGACGCTTCGGTTCTCCCCCCCAACTGGACGCCTAAAGAAGAGACCATCTGGGTTTCGCCGGGATTGGTCACCATCGAAAAGCGCGATTGGCAAGAGGGGCATTCAAAAAAGACCCCAAGAGAGCCTTCAGCCGGTTTTTCGACTTTTTCAAAAGTCATATAGGTTTCGCATTTGAGACAGACAAATTTCATATCGCTTCCCTTCTGAACGTCGGCGAAGGCCAACGATCGCTTCGAGCCGTTACACTTTCCCGTCTAAAACATGTTGATAATCCAACAATGTATGAACTTTTTTGGCAATATCCTGATATTTCGCCGAAGTGGGATTGTCTCCTTCCAGGATCGGTTCCCCCTTATCAAAGGTGCGGGCAAAATTCCGATCAAAGGGGATACGTCCTAAAAGGGGCAAACCCAATGCCTCACACATGGAATCGGTATCCCCCTCAAATAAGGGGCTTTCTTCTCCGCAGGAGGGACAGCGGTACTGGCTCATATTCTCGACCACCCCCAAAATCTCAATACCCAGTTCCTGGGCATAAGCAATGGATTTTTGGACGACATTCGAAGCCACCTCGGATGGGGTCGTCACCACCACCGCCCCCGCTAAATCAGGAATAAGTCCCGCCAAGAGGGGTGGCTTGTCGGCTGCCGCCCCGGGGGGAAGGTCGGCCAGCAAATAGTCCAATTCCCCCCACACCATGTCGGAGAGAAACTCCCGAATTACATTCATCTCGGTCATGCCCAACCAAACCGGGCTGAGGTCCATGGGACCTTTCCACCGCACCGGGGCGTTTTCTTGTAGGAGAAAATCCATCGACGCGACTTTGATATTTAAGGGACCAGTCGGCGGCACCGCCCCTTCCGAGGTATCCAATAATCCCTTCCCACGCATCCCCAGCATTTGAGGAACACAGGGCCCATTAATATCCACATCCAGTAATCCGACCCGTTGACCCATTCGCGCGAAGGCCAACGCCAGATTCACGGTGGTCATACTTTTCCCCACCCCGCCTTTACCGCTCATTACTACCACCTTGCGACGAATACCCTTCATACGGGCCATGACCAGTTTGGTCTGGGCTGAAATCTGCTCCACCACCTTGGCGTCGTCAGAATAATGAAGTTTATTCAGAATCGTTTTCAGGTCATTTTGTTGACTCATTGTCTGCACCTAACTGTGAAAGGCAATAGGTAGAAACCAGAAACCACGGTACCACAGCATTTTTTCCACCGTCAAACCAATCAAAAAAACCAACTTCCTGAATTCCAGTAATCCTAAATGGCGCAAAAAGAGGCTCATTTCGGTGGGCAACGAAAAATGCCCGGGAAGAAGGATCCGTTCGAAAATTGTTTAGGAAAAATCTTGAAGAAGGGTCACGCCAAGATATCGCAATCGACTGAAATAATCACGGGTTGATTCAGATAATTCCGGGACAATACTTTCCAGATCAGCAAGGCAATCCCGTAAGATTTCAATTCGTGGTTCATCAAGGTGATGCTCCTCAAAGTAATAGGTCAAACATCCACCAATGACCGTATCTAATGTCATGAGTTGCCCTTCATGACTTCCCAACCCGTCTGGCCAACCGGTAGATTGATGAACCTGCCAGGTTTCGCACAATTTCTCACGGTCAAAATCCGTCATATACCCTCATTGTCATTGTGCTTTTGGCAATGCTGGATCAGATTGTCCCCGCCATTTCACTCCCCTACAGTCCTTTTCCCCAGCCCAACGCATCTAATAGCAAGACAGAAAGGGCACATAAACCCAGCCCCCAGATGCGATAATCGACCACATCCCGTTCCAAACACCATTTAACGATCCGCAACCGCCAGCGATCTGGTCCGGCATACAAGAAAACGCCCTTTGCGACCATACTCAGGCCCACGACCATCCAAAGAGGTTGGTAGGGCAATCCTCTGGTTCCGAATAACAAAACAAGGCCTAATAAGGCTGCAACGCCACCCCATTTTATAAACCCTGGAGCCACAATCAGCGACTGTCGCAGTGTGGCAATCATCCGTTCCGGCGCAACTAACAAGGCCACACCATCGGCCATCCACAACCCTGCAATAAAGAAAAGAAAAATGACCACCATGGTTCAACCAAGCAGGAAAAAGGCAATTTTCTTTGCGAAACGATTCTTTAAAATTGCGCTTGAGAGACATTGGCAAGGCGCTATGGCTCACTTACAAATACCGATGACCGGTTACCTCCCCTGATGCGTCCAATTCATACCATAATGGTGCACCCGTCGGAATATTCAATTCAAGCACAGCTTCCTTGGACAAATGCTCTAATTGCATAACCAAGGACCGCAAACTATTGCCATGGGCCACGACTAAGACCGTCTTATCTGCCAATAGGGCCGGCCGGATTCGATTTTCATAATAGGGAAGAACTCGTTCGGCAGTATCCTTCAAGCTTTCACCACCGGGGGGAGGCACATCAAAGCTCCTCCGCCAAATTTTGACCTGGTGGTCGCCATATTTTTGTGCCGTTTCTGTTTTATTAAGCCCCTGCAGTTCTCCATACATCCGCTCATTCAGCGCTTTGTTTTCCTCGATGGGAATCGTCGTCTGTCCAATTTCCTCCAGAACCAATCGTAGGGTTTCCTTGGCACGCACTAACACTGAGGTAAATGCACAATCAAATCGAAACGCCTGCAGTTTCTTACCCGCATCGCGAGCTTCTTGCTCCCCCTTAGGAGTTAATGGGACATCGACCCAACCCGTAAAACGGTTTTCCAGATTCCACTGAGATTCACCATGACGAATTAACACCAACTGAGCCATCTAGTTCTCCTCCCTCGCTCCCTTTCGTGGTTGCCTCTTCAACATTGTTAGGTGACCTATTCTTGCTTGCATTGCTTCGCACCGAATCGTACCATAACCGGGAATTTTTTACCTTTTTTCGAAACCATATGGCCTCTGACGAGCATAAATGGGAACAATTCGCACACTGGTGGACCGCTTTGGCTGGCCGACACGGCGTCGCAGATCGAACAGAACAGTTTTTCCGCCAAGGTCTTGGGCCGCAAAACGCGTTGGACCGGGCAGCTCAGGAAGGCGGTGATCTTGACTATATCCTATTTACCCTCATCAGGCATTGGATTCCCGCGGTCCTTCCCCCCGCAGGACAAGAACGAACTGCAAAAAATGATTCCGACTATTGGTTGGAGTCGGAACGTATCCTCAAGGCTGCAGTTGGTCGCCTCAGAGAACTCAAGCCTGTCATCGATATGCTCACGACACCTAGTCCGCTTGATAGGCCCCCTGACTCCCCTCGATCAGAAGTTGAGGTCGAATTGGCTAACATGCTAGAGGGTATTGCAGAAGTGGTCGGCGAGTATGGGGGCCCCGATTATACCTCAATCATTAAAAACTTTGACCCGATTCCACTTCGTCAAACACAACCATTTAAACACAACAAAAAACACAGTGCGGAATTGTGGGTAGTCTTTTTATTACGGGAACATTTTCGAAATTTGGGTTTGGGAAAAGATCGAGCTTGGAAGCTCATCGCCCAGCTTGTTGATGCCGCAAACATTTTTCAGTCAGACGATCAGCCCTCCACACCTGAAGCCCTTAAGTCCTGGTGGACAAAAAATTGGCCCAGGACCTACACACTCCTGACCGAAAAGGGCCAACAAGGGGACGCCAAATCCACCGCCTATCAATCTGATTATGAATGGTTTCAAGCGTGGTTCAATTGGCAGACCGCCTCAAACGAAGCCCAGATCCCTCCAGCCAGCAAGTATCCCAATTCTCTCACTTAAAAAAATTTTTGAGAAGGACGTCCTTCCGTTCCCCCAAGAGGTTCCTGCACCGGAGGCCCCTGAACAATAGCCGCAGCCAATAGGCCAAGCATCAATACATGCAGCACCACCCCTAACCAGAGGACGTAAGGTTGCACTCCACCCTCTTCCTGAATCAAGTGAGCACGACTCGTATCATCAAGACTGGGCATTGCCATAATTCTCTGTACCTTGTCTTTCACATGCCAGTAATACAAGTAATTCGCGCTGGCTCCTGCCAATATTCTCGATACAATTCCCACCATCACATCCCCAGTCATAAATATAGCGAGAGCCGGGGCCACAGCGTATAACAACGCAAATAGGTACATTTTGCGATATAAAAACCAAAGAAACGAATCAAACAACGCGGCAGGCCAGTTCCAACTTAGGACGAATCGTGGACCTTGAGGGGTCTCAATATTTTCAAATTTTTCCTTGTAATACAAAAATGCCGAGCGCCACACCCACCCGGCCTTGACTGAGAATTGAATGGATTTACTTGGACCGATGAACGTTTCCCATAATTGGGATTGAGTGGGAGGAATCCTGGTCCCGAGTCCCTCAGGATTGGCCTCTGCCGCAGTTTCTAAGGAAGGTGAACCAAGCGCTTGTCCACACTGCAAACAAAAGTTCGCTGTATCGGGATTTTCTTGTAAACAGGAAGGACAAGGGCGCATAGTGGTCGTTTATAGCATCCCAACTACACCCGCACAAGTTCTGCCTGGTAGCAGAAAATCACTCGACAGCATCTGAATCCTTTTCACCCATCATTAAGGCTTAGCAATGAACATTTCGACTCACTCTCACTTTTTGATCAAGCATGTTATACATCATACGATTAAGATCGCGAAGAGACATTTTTGGATAATCGACCTCATGTATGCTCTCTAGGATAATCCACAATTGTGGCACTGGGCGGGAACATATGAAATCTGAGCCGGAATCCTCCCCACCAATCGCTTCAGACACCCCCGACAAAATGGCCCCTGCACCATGGACTGGACTTGATCATCCTCTACATCTTCGTTCGGAACTACTCCCGTTTGAAACCAAATCGAATCGCTAAGCGTAAAACGAAGGCCTTTCCAAATGATCGACCTGGGTCGAGGGTCGGTTCTGCCCAGGTGAAAAACTGAATCTTCAAAGGATGCAAGTCCATCAACAGAAGGTTCTCCTTTATGAAAACATTTATGAAATTGCTGGAAGTATGCCCCGGCTTTGACCCCTAAAACCTTCCTAAAATAGACCTGCTGCTCCAGACGAAAAAATTTAGCTTGAATGGTCTTCAGCTCTCTGACGTCCACCACTTCTAAGCGCCCTCGAATACGACCAGAAAGTTCTTTCAGTATCTGGAGAAATGAACCATGTGTTTTCCCTAATACCCAAAATTGATAGCTCAGAAGCACGACGACCATCCATAAGAGAATTAACATCAATTCCATATCACTTCACCAGATGTCTCGTTCTTGCAATGTCCATAATTAAAAAGCTTTGAGTTATCCTTTGATTCGTGTTTCACGGCCACAGGGCCGCAGTAAATGTATACCATAATTAGGTTTTCTTGATGCCTTTAGACCCTCATTTTGGACTGGACCCTTGGTGTCATTTTCGCTAAGGTTTAATCATGCCCTATAGACCATTGTTCCCTTTTAACGCATTTTTATTCTGTTGTCTTTTCGTGGTATTTCTCCATGGCAGCGATTGAAGATAGTCCCTTAAAGCCTCCTCTCAACGAGGTTGAAGAGGACCGGGCACTTCTTCTCCACACGCATAGGAACTGGAGACGATCCCTGCAAGCTGGAATCAGGGAAAATGGACAATCTGAAGACGCCCAATCTACCCATTCCACTCCACCAAGTTCTCAAGATTTTTTTCAAATTGACCTGCGTGAGGCCGATTTCCGACACCAGGATCTTCGAAATGCCAATTTTCAAGAAGCCTACCTCCCTGGGGCGAATTTTGAGGGAGCGAACCTGCGTGGCGCCAATTTTCAAGGAGCGAATCTGCGAAGTGTCCGTTTCACAGGCGCCCAATTAGCCTGGGCGAATTTTTCACAAGCCGATCTTATATGGGCGGATTTCCAACAAGCGGAACTTCAAGGAACCGACTTCCAACATGCCACGCTTCGCGGCGCTACCTTCGTTCGTGCACATATTCGGGGGGGGAATTTTTTTTCATCGGACTGCTCTTGGGCTGATTTTCGCGACACTGACTTGCATGAGAGTGATTTTCAGAAGGCCAATCTCAATGGAACGACCTTCATCAATGCCCAGACAACCGGCGCTAATTTCCAAAGTAGTCTTGGTTTTTTCAATTCTCCAATGACGGATTCTTCACCTCCCTCTGGGGATCCTCTTTTCCCTTAAGAGGCTTTCATATTGTTCAATTCGGGAATCAGTCGCCTCCTTGATTTGACATCCCACATTCACGAAAAGTATCAGTCCTCCTAATCTACGACTGGACCAGATGGTTGAAAAAAATTACGCAAGACCACATTCCGTTGGGGTTCACGCAATTTGGCCAAGGCTCGTTCCTCAATTTGTCGAATGCGTTCTCGGGTCACAGAGAATTCAAGACCGATCTCTTCAAGAGTAGCATCTTCAAGCTCTCCAATGCCAAAGCGTCGCCGAATAATATGTGCCTCCCGAGGCGTTAAAGTCCTTAACAAGGAAGTCACTTTTTCCTGGAGATCCACCCGTTCCGCTGAATAGCATGGAGAAACGGCTGTAGGATCTTGCAAGAGATCAGAGAGCGGCGAACCATCTTCATCGCCCATGGGAGTTTCGAGTGACAGAGTCCCTTTTGTCGCTTCCAACATCGTGGACAATTTATCCAATGGGATATCCACCGCGCCGCTGAGCTCCTCCAACTTCGGTTCACGCCCCAATTGCACCGCTAAACGGTCCAGCGTTCGTCGCACCCGAGTCAGCACATCACACACGTGCACCGGGATCCGCACAGTTCTTGATTGATCGGCCAATGCCCTCGTTACCGCCTGCCGAATCCACCACGTCGCATAGGTGCTAAATTTATAGCCTCGTTGATACTCAAAACGGTCCACTGCACGCATCAGGCCGATATTGCCTTCCTGTATGAGGTCCAGTAAATCGAGGCCTCGATTCACATAACGCTTGGCAACACTAACCACCAGGCGTAAGTTTGCCTCCAACATCGCTTCCTTGGCGAAGTGCAGGCGAATTTTAGCTTGATCTAAGCGCTGAACCCGTGCGAGGAATTCTGAAAAGCACAGGCGCAAAACTTCTTGCTCCAAATATACGAGGTGTTCTCCAGCCTCCAGGGTGGAGCGATGGGAACCTGAGATTACCTCCACTCCAGGGGTTGTGGCGGGTAAATAATTGCGACCCGCCTTACGTGTTCGCTCATCTCCATTTAAAATATCTTGAGAGGATATTCCTAATCGTTTCAATACTTCAGTAAGTTGGCGTTCCGTTGCCCGTATGCGGCTTTCCACCTGTTTGGTAAATCCAGGATGCCAATTCACTCCTTCAAGACTTTGCCATATTTTTTTTCGGGCTTGCATGGAGACCGAAGCGCCTTGCTTACATCCGGATGCATTTTCCTTGTCCATCATGAATTGAACACATTGACAAAGTTGGCTCAGCTGCTGAATTACTCGTTGGCGAAATTCTTCATCCTCTTGCTGTTCGGTTTGAATATCCGGAATGTCAGGTTCTTCCTCCGATTCAGTCTCCACATCACCTTCTTTTTCCTTTTGAACAATATGTTTGGCCAGAATTTCGCCATTCAACAAGCGTATACGTTGTTCTTGAAGATAGTCCAAGGTCATAGGGAGTGAGTATAGAATCTCCAACATACTTCGCCGGGCTTCCTCAATTTTCTTGCACAAACGAACTTCGCCCTCCCGGTCAAGTAATGACACTTGCCCTATTTCCTTTAGGTATAGGGGAAGTTGCTTGTCACTCATTCCTGACGAACGGTCCACTTCAGGAGAGCTGCCGCCGGACAAGACAGGACGACGGTCCTGCTTTTTCACGCGTTTAATGGAACCATTCCAGGAAGGTTTCTGCTCCGATACAGATGGGCTCATAGCTGGTCTCCCTTCAATTGAACGTTCTCAGATCATCTGACCATGTGGTTAAGAGGCATTGGTACCCCGTGAACCTTATTGGTCACCTCTTATGAATCAGCAAAGGGAGTGCCACTGAAAAAGCTTTGTCGAATGCTGCACATTGATTATCGTTAATGCTGACTCCTTTCCAAAAATGAAGAACATAATCCCTTATAGATGAAAAGCTTCATTGAAAACGTCGAAGCTGTTTACGACCTCTGAAAAACATCATGAAATAGATTGGTCAGTATCAGCGTTTTACTAGCTTTTTTCTGTAATGTTTTGGCAAGGAAACTGACAAAGCATTCAATAGCCTTCTCCAAGTCTTTACCCTTTAAGTCGAAAAATGCCTGAAGTTCGTCACCACTCACAGGTCTTCAAAGAAGTTGAGACGAGGAAAGAGATTCTTGGCTTGGGTATGGGATTTTGTTACAGTCCGCGCGGTTTATCGGGGAAATAGCTGAAGTTATTCCACATTACTGATTCGATCTTGAGTTCCAACAATCAAATTGAAGTGGACGGGCCCGATATAAATCTTAAAAGAAAAGCCTTTGGCATGAGAGGAGAGACGATGCGATTGTCCATCTGGGTAATTCTATGCCTCGCGGTAGGACTTGGTGGGTGTGCGGGAAAGTCCAAATCCACGAAGACCCAGGATGGAATGGAAACCGGACCTGACATTCAGATCGCTGAATTTGAGGAGGGACTCAACGCTGAAGGCGAAGAGGAAGGGGATGATAACGAATTTTTTGATCCTTTTGACGAGTCTGGCGATTCCCAGAACAAGGACTATGATCCATTTGAACCTGTTAATTCTGCCGTTTTTGAATTTAATTACCGGTTGGACAAATACGTGGTGAAACCGGTTGCCAAAGTTTACAATTTCTTTATCCCTCCCGATGTCCAGCAAAGCTTCTCAAATGTGTTTCAGAATATTCGCTTTGTCCCGAGATTATTGAACAACCTTTTTCAAGCAAAGTTTCAGGGAGCTGGCATTGAGCTGAGCCGATTCCTTATCAATTCAACACTTGGGGTCGGGGGATTGTTCGATCCGGCTGGAATTATGTTCGAGTTGGAGACTCCGCAAGAGGATCTTGGGCAAACCTTAGGAACTTATGGCGTCCCACCTGGACCGTTCCTCATGATTCCGCTCCTTGGCCCCTTCACCTTACGAGATGGAATTGGATTCATCGGCGACTCTTTCCTTGACCCTTTTAATTGGCTAGTCCTTCCTTTTATTGAAATTGCTGACGCTCCGCGGTTGGTCCAACACGATATGACCGTCACATTTTCGCGGCTTGGAATGGTCGCCGGCGAAACGGTGAATCTCCGTGCACTCACGCTGGAAAAATTTCAAGGCGTTGAGGAAGGCACGCTCGATTTGTATGGTGCCGTCCGAAATGGGTATCTACAGCAACGGCTGAAGGCCATTCAGGAATAGTTTACTAGCCCATCATCTTTGTCCTCGCAGCAGCAACCACTTTAAGAGTTTATAGACTCTTGAATTTTCTTTTTCTCCGCTGACTTCTATCCATTGCCCCGACACCTTTTCTCTCCAAGACAGGAGAGGAAAAAACGGGTATCATACCCAAAGGAGAAACGGTTTTCGCAATAAAATCTTTTCATTATGCACAACCAGCAGATATCCCAACTACCGCCCTCCAGCCATCCCCCAACTGGTCGATTCTTGTTGACCACCGCAGCATTTATCATAGTTGTAGCTGGGATGCGGGCTGCAGAGCCCATTCTGGTCCCTCTTATTGTCTCAATATTTCTTGCCATTATTAGTGCATCACCAGTCTTTTGGCTTCAACAGAAAGGTATACCCTCGCCATTGGCGGTGTTTGGTGTCGTCCTAGGAGTTCTCAGTGTGGGGGTTGTGTTTATTCTGATTATTGGGACATCCCTGGATGACTTCTCTGAAGCCATTCCACGTTACCAAGCTCGCCTGACCCAAGAAATCGAGCCCATGATCCATTGGATTCAGGAGTTGGGTTTCCAACTTGATAAAGGCATATTACTGAAATCTATCGATCCGGGTGCTTCAATGAGGCTGGTAGCCAAAATGTTGTCCGGGTTGGGAAACGTGCTCACAAATTCTTTTTTAATTTTCCTCACCGTCATTTTCATCTTATTTGAGGCGTCCAGCTTCGAAAAGAAAGTAGGAACAGCCTTCGGAGATCCGAAAGGCACTTTCTCCCAGGCCCAAAAAATAACGGACGCCGTCAATAATTATTTAGCTATCAAAACCGTTGTCAGCCTTGGAACGGGTGTGATTGTCGCGTTGTGGGTGTGGGCCTTAGGGATTGATTTTCCCCTTATCTGGGGACTTCTGGCATTTTTGCTGAACTTTATTCCAAACCTCGGGTCAATCATTGCAGCAGTCCCGCCAATGCTATTGGGCTATATTCAATTTGGCATTGGACACCTGTTCCTGGTAGCCGCGGGGTATGTAGCCGTCAACTTGATCTTCGGTAATGTAGTGGAACCCAAACTTATGGGGAGGAAGCTGAACCTTTCCACTCTTGTTGTCTTTCTCTCCTTGGTCTTTTGGGGGTGGGTGTGGGGACCGGTTGGAATGTTGCTTTCTGTTCCCATGACCATGGTGGTGAAAATTGCCTTGGAAAGCAGCCCCTCGACCCGTTGGATCAGTATCTTGTTAGATTCTGAGGCTTCCGCTGTCCAATCCGTAAACACTAATTCCCAGGAGCCTCAACCGGATGCTTCTTCTTCCGAGTCAAAACATGCCGGTTCGGTTTCCCTCCATACCTGAGCCATACAAACTAAGGATAGACTGCGTCTCCCATTTTCCCTGGGTTGACCTCACAACATGCAATTAGCCATTTATCACACAACAAAACACGTCACCTTCTACACAGACACAACAGTCAGATCAATCATGGTTGTAGGTCAATCCTGGCAGGCTGTTTGCCTTGTGACCCCATCCTGAAAAAACCACAGATTCAGATGCCAAAATGGCTATAGTTATGAATTCGAAACAGGTATCAAAAATTTTGTTAATCCAGGCGCTTGAACAATCAGACCCACAAGGACGATACATCTCACACTCCACCAGACAGCGAGCCAGCCAACACGCAAAAAAAAGTTTGCCCCACGAACCACCCTCATCAGCAGAGAGCTCTATCCAATTTTTCACCAATCGAGCGGAATCTCTCTGGAATTTTCTCTCCACTTCTTACCCTATGATCACGGAATCGTTTCGAGGCGCTCAGGCTACAATTCCATATACCATAGTGACGATACCGGCCTTTGTTGTCGGCTTGTTTATCAATGGGCTCGGTACGACCCAACGAATCAATCTCTTAAACTTTCCACTCTTGATTCTGCTTTTGTGGAATTTGGGAACTTATGCGGGTACCATTCTGCCGCCGCTGCTGGGAAAGGACCTAACCGGGCCGCTTCTCCGTCACCTGGCCAAAGGATTTGCCACCGTAACGGAATGGTTGGGGAAAGGACCATGGCCAAAAACTGCTTTACCTGGAGGTGCGGTCAGAGAATGGATTCTTCAATCTTCCGAACGATTTATGAACCTGTGGTGGAGGCACCGGCATCCCGTCATTGTCAGTCGCGCTCGTCATCTGCTGCATATTGGATCAGCCTGTCTGGCCTTTGGCATCATCCTCAGTATGTACGTCCGTGGACTAGTTCTAGATTATCAAGCCACGTGGGAAAGCACCTTCTTATCAGCGGCACAGGTGCATACGATCCTATACGGACTCTTGGGACCAGCAGCCTGGCTTCTGGGTTTTCCCTTTCCATCAGCCGAAGACCTTGCACATCTTCAAGCTCCAGCCCAGGGCTCTGCTGCTCAGTGGATTCACATGTGGGCACTGACGGCCTTTGTGAGTATCGTCATACCTCGGGTAACCCTGGCCTGGTTATCCGCACGATTCGCACACAAAGCCGCGCAATCCTTCACGCTCCCTCTCGATGAGCCGTACTATCTGCAACTGCTGAGTACTGAACGCGGACAAGGCATCCAAATTGATATTGTGCCCTATAGCTATCAACCTTCTCCGGCGGCTTTAGATTGCTTGGGACAATGCCTCCTGGATCTCATTGGCAATCAAGCGACCTTGCATTGGAGTGACCCCCTTCCTTATGGGCAGACAAGCGTTACCTGGTTGCAGGCAACCGCCTCACCTCAAACGGTGGTTCTTCTCTGTAATTTGGCGCAAACCCCGGAAGCGGAGGTGCACGGCGAACTCTTTCACATGGTTCAAGCCTCAATTGAATCCTCTAATGGACAACATCACTTACTCCTTGTTCTGGACCAGGAGCCCTATCGGCACCTTGCTGATCAGATACAAATGAGAGAACGTCAACAAACCTGGCAACGACTTGCCAACGACTACCATCTACAAATCGTGGCCTTTGATGCCAAAGAAACATCCCGCGACCAGCTTCTGGAGAAGGCCCAAGCTGCTCTGTGGCCTTCAAAAAGGTGAGATGACATGACGGTCCCTTCTTCTATCACGCTTTCACTCATTTCCCATACCAATATCGGAAAGACCACCTTGGCCCGCACTCTGTTGCGTCGCGACGTCGGACAGGTGCTCGATCAGGCCCATGTCACGCTTCAAAATGAACACTTTGTATTGTTGGAGACTTCTGATGGCTCCCGACTCAACTTGTGGGATACCCCAGGCTTTGGAAATAGCCACAAGCTTTTGAATCGTCTTCAAGGACTCACCAACCCGATTGGGTGGATGGTGTCTCAAGTCTGGGACCGTATTGCAGACAAACCGTTTTGGTGCAGTCAGCAAGCGATCCGAAACGTCAGGGATGAAGCTGACGTGGTGTTATACCTCGTCAATGCGACAGAAGATCCATCCATGGCGGGCTATCTTCAACCTGAACTCGATCTCCTCACCTGGCTGAATAAACCCGTCATTGTGTTAGTGAATCAAACCGGTCTGATCGACCCACAACAACAGCGACAATTGGAATCCCTTTGGAAACAACACTGGGTGAATCAACGCGTCATTAAAGACGTGATGAGCTTGGATGCCTTTACGCGTTGCTGGGTTCAGGAAGGTGTGTTATGGGATCACGTCACTCAGGTCCTGCCATCGGAAAAACACCCCACGATGAAAAAATTAGGAAAGGCCTGGTATGCCATCCATCGGCAGGTTTTTGATACATCAATGACCCATCTCACTCAACTCTTGATCGAGACCGCCATGGATGGAGAATGCCTTCCCCAAGAGCCGACGGGGTTCTCAAAAAGGCCGCAAATCAAAAATGCGATTCAGGCACTGGACCAACGTTTAGCACAACGCATCTCCGGCGTCACCGCAGATCTTATTGAGTTACATGGGTTAACCGGCGATGCCGCGCACACACTCAAATCCAGGATTGAAGATGTGACCGTGCCAGGTGAAAAAAAACCGTGGGAAGAAGAGACGTTCTGGGGAGCACTGGCCAGTGGCGCGGCAGCCGGATTGGCTTCGGACTTAGCCACCGGAGGACTCTCTCATGGCGCATTTACCATTGGAGGAGCGATCCTTGGAGCATTCGCCGAACGAACCTATGCCAAAAGTCAGGAAACAGGCAATTCCAATGGGATTTCCTGGGTCCCTGCCTTTCTTGACCGGCAAACGCGAGATGCGTTGTTACGCTATTTAGCGGTGACCCATTGCGGGAGGGGACGGGGAGATTACACGGACCCAAGAGAGTTTCCCGTTTTTTGGCAACGCGCCGCCGAAAAAGTTCTTGAACAACAAAAAGACGCTCTACACCAAGTGTGGAAACTGGCTCGATCGCCACAACCCACAACCGCAATCACGGATCACCTCCAGGCCAAACTCGTTCTTCTACTCTCAAGAATGAGTCAGGAAATTTTGGGCCAATTTTATCCCGAAGCCAAAGATTGGTTAGAAAGATCTCCGGCCTAACATATTCCGTTTATCTGGTTCACCCCTTTACAAATTTTTCGAGTCCATAAAGGGGAGAACAAATGATAGGTTTTTTTCTGAGGAGTCTGAGCAAGGCTCTCTTCTTGAATTAGCTCGAGGCTAATATGAAGAAATTTGGCAAACCTTGTCAGTCCATTAACAATTATCGCCCTACCGTTCGTTTCGAAATTACAGTATTCATGAAACTCAACCGTCTCCTTTCAAAACCACCCGGACTACCGCTTAAGATTTGATTTAAAATTTTGACGCCGCCTACTGTTGGACGCCACAGTGGTAGGCTCAGTCGCATGCACAAACATGGCCATTCGACGTGGACTCAAGTAGGCAAGGGCAGGCAGGGGTATATCCTTCACATGGAGGGCTTGCTTGATTTCCAACTCAGGCTCTTGTGCCAAATTGACCAACATTCCATCACTTCGGCAAATCCAAGGCGCATACAATAACACTGTCGGTCGGGTCGGGTAATGAATATTGATCCGTGCCACGACCCCGAGAAATCCATCAGATAATTCCACCAGGCTCCCTGGTGGATAGACTCCAATGGCCTGCACCAGGGCTTGCACTACTTCCGGGCAGAATCTGGACAATTCTCCCTTCATAACCACGTGGCGAAAGAGTCGGGACAACGCCGCATGAGGGGTGAGACTCGATTGTAGATCAGGAGCATTACAAAGTTCATCATAATGGTCCGCAACCATAACGATCCTTGTCGACAAGGAAAGGGCGTCTGCTCTCATGGCCTTTGGAAATCCCGAACCATCCAGTCGTTCATGATGCCGTTCAATCATTTCCAATACTGCTGGACTGGTATCCGGAAAGGATGCCATCAGCTGTCGCCCTACCTCCGGATGTCGTGGCCCCAACTCGGGATCCGATTGGATTTTCATTCCAACCGCACTAAATCGTACATTCATGGGTAACGCGCGATAACCCACATCGTGGAACAACGCTCCACGCCCAAGCTCAAGTAATCCCTCAACTTCCAAACCCAACTGCCGGCCGATGAGTAGGGAAAGGGTGCATACGTTGAGGGCATGTTCAGACAGGCCCCACGTGGCCCCGTTACTGCCGACCACATCGATTAACGACATCGCCATTTTGGGATGTTGTATGGCCGTGACAATACTCGTGATCATTGCATCCGCGGTTTTACGTCCGGACTGCCGGCGATCACTCAGTTGCCGGAACAATTCATTCCCCTGTCCAAGGGTTTTTTGATATGCCCCTTCAATCTTACGCAAATGATTCTGAAATTCATGGTAATCCTGTCGCCGGTCCAGGATTATGGATAGGGAAGATTCCTTTATCAGTGGTCCGTCGTCGTCCGGGTGATCGAATGTTGAATCGGAAATGGCCTCTGTGTCTTCCTCCCTACTGACGCTCTCATCATGATCCAGGGGCCGCCGGTTTTCATCCGGAACATCCTCAACATCGAACGAGGCCGACCGTTCAGGATCGTGGAGAATGACAACATTTTGGAGAGCTTGAATGGTCGTCAGATCATCAGAGGATTTGATTTGAAAGGTATTCGTGGGAAAAGGATGGCTGAACCAGGACCCTTCGAGTTTGACAAACGTCCCGATCCGAAGATCCCGGGTATCTTCAACTTTAAAGAACGGCATAGAACAATCTCTTTTTCAGCTAAAATCAAAACATCAATCTGGGGAATGACTACAAATATGGGACTAAACAGAAAGCTCCAGTCTTTTTCGGAATATTTTCCATATTGGTTAAGTCTTGACACCTGCCGACAGTGAATAAAGCCTTTTCCTTTCATGCCGGGGAAGCCTCATCACACCAACTTGACCCTTTTTTAAGCTCGGTTCCCGCTTCCCAAGTCTTTTCTTGGATCAATGTCCCCTTTCGGGTAGACTTGGTTTCGGATGATTCTTGACATTCCTCTCAGGAGACCCAAACGATGCAAGTTCCTCCCATCGGTCCCACCAATCTTCCAGATTCTATTCCTGAGGCATTTTTCGCACTCTCCGCCATCGCCTCCGATCATGTGGTCATGCAAATAAAAGAAGGAGAGGGTTATCGACAATACACCTACGGGGAAGTGTCACGGCTCATTCGGGGATTGGCGAGCAGTCTCCATGAACACGGATTTGGTCCGGGCCACCGTGTCGCACTCGTGGCTGAAAATCGCCCGGAATGGGTGATTGCTCATCTCAGCATCCTCACCGTCGGCGCCACAGCCGTCCCACTGGATATTCAGATGCCACAGGAGCAACTGCTGTCCTTCCTCACCACTTCCAATAGTCGGCTCGTCTTCGTCAGCTCAAAAACCGTGCCCTTGATTCAAGGCCTTCCCACCACGATCACCGTCGTGAACATGGACCCCCCTACCAAATCCCCCCACCTGCCCATGAAAGATCTCATATCACAAGGACAGCAGAAACCGTTCGTCGATAGGCAAGTGAATCCGGACGATGTGGCTTCGTTGCTCTATACCTCTGGCACCACCAAAAAACCCAAAGGCGTGCTACTCACTCACCGCAACTTTATGGCCAATGCCAAAGACATTATGAGGAAAGATTTAGCGGGACCGGAAGATAATTTTTTAGTCATGCTCCCTCTGCACCATGCCTATCCCTTTATGATCGCCTACCTCGTCCCCATTCTCCTGGGCGCCAGAATGACCTTCTTATCTTCACTCAAGGGACCGGATCTGGTGCAATGTATCCATGAAACCGGAATTACGATCGCAGTGGGAGTTCCCCAAATTTTCTCCATGATTCGTCGGTCCATATTTGAAGAACTCGGCCGGCGTCCCGCGTTCGTCCGTCCGCTAATCACGCTTCTACTTGGCCTGTCAGATTTTGTGAGAACCCATACCCGATGGAATCCAGGACGACGTATCTTTACCCCTGTTCACCGCGGTTTTGGGTCCTCGCTTCGACTGCTGTGCTGCGGGGGAGCCAAACTCGATCCACAAATCTCGAAAGACTTAGGAAGCCTTGGATTTACCATTCGGGAAGGATACGGGCTCACTGAAACGGCGCCCGTGATTGCCTTTAGTTCCTTGTCTCGACTGAAACCGGGTTCCGTCGGTCCACCCCTGACCAGTGTTGAGGTGCGAATCGATCAGCCGAACGAAGAAGGAATAGGAGAAGTGGTGGTACGAGGGCCTAATGTGATGAAGGGGTATGACCAAGCACCGGCTGAAACGGCAGAGGCTATTCGTGATGGCTGGTTTTTTACCGGAGATCTGGGCTATCTAGACTCAGACGGATACCTCTTTCTCACCGGAAGGATCAAGGAACTGATCGTCACACCTGGAGGAAAAAACATTCTTCCCGAAGAATTGGAAGAGGCGTACCAACAGAATCCGGCGATTACCGAACTCTGTATCCTTGGACTCCCCCGCGCTGGTGAGGAAGGCGAACATCTTCATGCCGTGGTCGTCCCAAATTTTGATTATTTACGAGAACACCAAATTCATGATTCCGCGACCTATATCAAAGATGCCCTGAATAGTGTCGCCGCAACCCTTCCCTCCTACAAACGGATCAGTGGTGTAACCTTTATCAAAGATCCCCTCCCACGCACGCGCTTAGGGAAAATCCAGCGTCATCTTGTTCGTGCCATGACGCAATCTAAGCAGACTGCCGTTGAACCCGCACCGGGCCAAGAACCTGAGACCGACCAGGAGATTCGCCAAACACCCATCGGCCAAGCGGTTATCCAAACGCTTGTCGGGCTGGTTTCAGCCGACCGCGCCCTACGATTGGACGACCACCTGGATCTGGACTTGGGATTCGACTCCTTGAAACGCGTTGAATTTCAAGCAGCCCTCGAAAGCCGTTTGGGAGCGGTCCCGGAAACGTTCATGGGAGAAGTCGTTACAGTGCGTGATGTCATAACCAAGCTCATGGCCCTTCAGCAAATTCCCGTTGAGGACACAGAAACCACCTCATCCTGGCATCAGATCTTCCAAACCCCACTCCCTCCAGCCCTAAAAAAGACAGTCCTCGCTCGGCTTTCCCCAGGGAATAAAATCATCGGGCAGATAGGCATGGCTATTGTCGGAAACCTCTCCCGTATAGCCTTCCCATTGACCGTCAAAGGCATCACACATGTGCCCAAGGAGGGACCTTTTATCCTGGCGGCCAACCACCTGAGTTTTGTTGATCCCTTTATTATTTTGGCGACCGTGTCACCATCCACCTTTACGCAACTCTACACTCTTGGCTGGGAACCGTTTTTTCGATCACCGTTTCGTCGATGGGTCGCGCGCGTGGGTCATGTGATTCCCGTGGGACCGGAGACGCCTCTGGTCAATGTCCTCAAGGCCTCAGTCGCCCTTCTCCGGAACGGGAAAAGTCTCCTGATTTTCCCGGAAGGGGAACGGAGCCTTGATGGGCAGCTCCTTCCATTCAAGAAAGGTCTCGGGGTTCTTGCCTGTGAATTACACATCCCCATTATCCCGGTCAAAATCGAAGGAAGTTTTCAGGTCTGGCCCCCCGATGCCAAGACACCTCAACGTCATCCCATATCCCTCACCTTTGGGGAAGGGCAAACCTTTACCCCATCCATGGTTGAAACATGGACAACCAGAGGGGAAGACCCCTATTTAGCTGCGACGCAGTTAATCCGTGAGGCAGTGGCCTCTCTCTAATCGAAACAGGCAAGGTTATCCGGAGGGTCAGTCAACGCACATCCTGAACCACCCGGCTATTATGAGAGTTCTTTGAGAAACTCCAATGGTCGCATTTTGCGGGGTTAAAGACATTTCAAAAATCTGGCGTTTGGTTTGGGGCAAACAATGATGTTAACTGAAATTTCACAAATGGGATTGATTTAAATGTTCGAAAGATGCCGGGCTTCGGCCAGGCAGCCGAGGTTTTGCCTCATGCGTCGAGGAGTGCAACCTTTATTGTGTAGGCAAAAGGACCCGAACCCAATGACGCCCCGACCCGGCTCATCAAATTAGGCGGACGCAAGCCACGGAAGAGCATTTAACTCGCTGAGCTCAGACAGGGCTCGGCGAGTTTCGAGAGCGCCCACCCTGTGGGCCGGGCGGAGGGGGTCCGCCTGTGAGGGACGAGGGAGCTACGCAACCAAGAAGTCTTTGGAAAATTTTATAAAATAAGAGGAAGGCCTTTTGAAGATTTGTTGATTCTTTTACTGGAGATTCGTTGCGTGATAGAAGTTTAAAAAACTGTCATGTTGGGTATTACGAGGCCTCTGTAAACTACAATATCCTTCAAAACAAAAGTTGAAAGATTTCTTCCTATGGTCCAAATGACCTTGTGGTCTTTTTCAGAGGATCATGAATCAAGAACCTCCCGAAGAGCCCACGCGAGATCCTTGATCAACAGCGGCTTTAAAAGAAAAGCCCGTATCCCCATGGCTTTGGCCTTTTCCGATGTCATACTGTGACTAAACCCCGTACACAGGATAATAGGCACGTCGGGTCTAAGTTCTAACAATTGACGCGCCAGAGCTTCCCCGGTGATATGCGGCATCGTTTGATCGGTCACCACCGCATCAAATCGAAAGGGATCGGCCCGAAAGGCTTCCAGAGCTTCAACGCTACTCGTACGCACCATAACCTCATACCCCAACCCCTTCATTGCCTCCTCCCCAAGCCTGGCAAGGGGCTCTTCATCTTCCACAAAAAGAATATGCCCTCGGCCCATAAACACATCTTGTGACAATGGAAGATTTTCCTTTGGATAATGGGCCGCCTCCATCTCCGGAAAATAAATGCTAAAAATAGTTCCCTGTCCGGGTTCACTCTCCACCTTAATTACACCCCCATAACTGATGACGATTCCATGGACTACGGCCAAGCCCATTCCCGTCCCTTCACCGACCCTTTTCGTGGTAAAGAAGGGATCAAAGATGCGTTGGAGGACATCCGGAGTCATACCCGTTCCAGTATCTCGAACAGTCAGGCATACATAGGCACCTCCCTTTAGGTCAGGAGCTGCGCCGATCCCATCAGGTTCACCAATCACACGCTCCAACTTCAATTCAAGAAGACCTCCGCTTCCCCGCATCGCATATTCGGCATTGGCACACAGGTTCATCAACACCTGATGCATTTGGATGGGATCTCCTAATATGATCGAGGTCGCCTCAGTGAAATGTTGACGAATGTCGATGGTCGCCGGGAACGTGGCACGAAGGAATTTGCCAACCTCCTTGACCAACACTTGAAGGTCAAGCGGCTGCTGCATTTGCTCGGTTTGTCGACTAAATGTCAAAATTTGTTGCACCAATTCCTTGGCGCGCTGCCCGGCTACCAACACCTCATCAAGATTCTTTTGTGCCCTGTCATTGTCCCTGGCACTCTGTTTGGCAAGTTCCGTATAGCCAATGATCGCCATAAGAATGTTATTGAAATCATGGGCAATACCGCCTGCCAAGGTCCCAATAGCCTCCATTTTTTGAGATTGGCGAACCTGATTTTCCAACTGTTTCAATTGAGTGATATCCGTGTTGGATCCAAACCATTTCACCACCTGCCCCTCTGGATTAAAAACAGGAAGAGCCCGCCCGAGATGCCATCGGTAGGCATGGTCTGACCCCCGCAGTAGGCGAAATTCGATTTCGTAGGGTTGGTTGGTTTCACGTGCCCGGTCCCAGCAATCCAGACATCCAGGCAGATCATCCGGATGCAGAAACCGCTGCCACCCATGACCGATCATCTCCTCAAAGGATGAGCCGAAATACTCGAGAACCCGTCGATTGACATAATCTAAAGTCCCATCTGGGCGTGCCGTCCATACCTGCTGAGGAATCGCTTCACTCAAGAGTCTGAAACGTTCTTCACTCTCCTGGAGTACCGTCTCTGCCTGCTTCGTCTGAGTAATATTAAAGATGACTCCACGCAATTTCACAGGCTGATCATGTTCCACCACCACGGTCACCAGGTCCCTCAGCCAGATCACCTCCCCGTTCTTCTTAAAAAATCGGTATTCTAATTCATGGTTTTCTTTCCTGAGAGTGGCTTCCCGGCAAAAATCCATCACCCGGCTTTTATCAGCTTCATGAAGCCGACCCCAGAAAAAATCGGAATTCTCTAACCATTCATTTACAGGGTACCCTAACAAACGCTCGGCCTGTTGACTCACAAAGGTAAGCCGATAAGAAGGGAACTCACACTCCCATACAATCCCCTCCAGTGAATCGACTAATGTCAAAAAATCCTCTCTCGATTTATTAATGGCTTCTTCCGTTTGTTTGCGCTCGGTAATATCTCGAAAGGTGACGACGGCTCCGGTCAGATTCCCATCCTGCCAAATGGGCGTGCTGGTATAATCCACCGGGAAACTGGTGCCGTTTTTGCGCCACAAGACTTCATCTTCTACCTGCCGAAAAACCCCGTCAGAATAGACCGCATACATTGGGCAGTCTTCACTGGGATAAGGAGAACCATCGGATTTGGAATGATGGACGGTTCCATGCATAAAGGATCCAATAAGCTCCTGGGGCGCATACCCCAACATTTTTGCCCCAGCCGGATTGACAAAGGTTGTCCGACCTTGTAGATCCAATCCATAGATCCCGTCACCAGCCGAGGACAGGATCAGTTCGTTCTGACGTGACAACTGCTGAGCCTGCTCCTCTGACTTTTTCCGTTCCGTAATATCATGTGTGACCGCCAAATGTTCGATTTCATTCGTGATGGGGTTCTTGAATGGCACCGCATACGTTTCTATCCAACTTCTGGTGCCTTTGAGGCTCTGAACCTCAAATTGAAGGGTCTGTTTCTTCCCCTGTATTACCTCGTGATGCATCCGCTTAAAGGCATCCAGATACTCAGGCACGACGAGGTCAAAGACAGAACGTCCAAGCACATCATCGGCATTTGTCGCTTCAATTAAATCCAACCCCGCAGGATTAATGTGGAGCAGAGTCCCATCGGCGGCAACCCGTTTAATGCAACCCGGCCCCATTTCAAAAATAAGGTGTAATAAGGTTTCACGTTCTGTCCGTTTCAATTCCGCCTGCTTCTGCTCAGTAATATCCTCCGAAATTCCCAAAAGATATTGAGGGATTCCCTGACCATCTAAGATCGGAATTTTTTTGGTATGCAGATACCGTGTCCCATGAAATCGGGTGTGAATGACTTCATCCGGGATATCAATCAGGGTTTGACCTAGTAAGACTTCTCGATCCTTCCTGGTATAAAAATCTGCTTCCGATTTGGGAAACAAATCGTAGTCGGTTTTCCCGATCATCGCTTCCTTGGAATAGCCAATGAGCTTTTCTCCGGCTTGATTAAAGCGGATAAAGCGGAGATCTTTGGCATCTTTCACGAAAATCATATGCGGGAGATTATCCACAATGGAGGTCAAAAACCGTTGACTGTCCTGCAAATGGATCTCTGCCTGTTTTCGGGTGGTGATATCTTGAACGATGCCAAGCATTCGTTGGTGGAGACCATCCTGATCTTTAACAACCTGCCCCTTGCAGGCGATCCACCGGACCTCCCCGGTTGGCCACACGATTCGATGCTCGACTTCATAAGGCACCCCGTTCTCCAACGTTTTTCCAATGATTTCTTTAAGCATCGAGCGATCATCAGGATGAATGCAGTTTTCGTAAGCCTCAAATGTTTCATCAAGCATCCCGTGCGCTAACCCGAAGAGCCCGGCCACTTCCTCCGACCAGATAAGATGGCCGGTCGGAATATGCCAATCCCATATCCCCATATTTCCCGCCTTCAAGGCCAACGTCAGCCGTTGCTCACTTTCGGAAAGCAAAGCTTGCGTGCGTTCCTGTTCGAGCTGTCGTTTCGATTCACTGGAGGTGAGCGCCTCTTCCGCCTGTGCGGCCTTCCAAGTCAAATCCTTGGCCGCAACCGCGCGATGCACCATCTCAACCACCTCTTGCCGGTCATAGGGTTTGATCAAGTGTGCAAATGCATGATGTTGCAGAGTGAGGATTTTTTCCTTTTGATCGCCATGCGCCGTAAGAATGACCACAGGAAGGGTGGGATCTAGGCCATACAGCCGTTGAAGGACAATTAGCCCATCAAGGTCAGGCAGACCTAAATCCAGGATAACCGCACTATAGGAATGAACCGGGGACACCCGACGTAACGCTTCGCTTCCGGTCTCCACGGTCTCAACCCGATACCCTTCACTTTCCAGCAGATCACTCAAAGCCAGACAAATGTCCACCTCGTCATCCACAACAAGGATAGTGGGTGTGGTGGTTCTCACAGCCTCCATCTTTCTCCCTTTGCTTTCCTCATTTTCTGCCAAAATGGCCTTCAGTAGAGAAGCTTGGCCGGAATCGTGGAAGTATTGTACGCCATTTAAATGAAGGGTCAAACCCAATGGCTCTATCAGGGATTTAAAAGATTTGTGAGTTTCCCAATCCATGAATATGAGTGAAACCCTTGAACATCAACAAAACCAACGGTCTGGCAACCTTTGGCACCGGCTGAGAATGACAGGCAGAGACCAGGGGGAGGCGAATTGGGCCAGAATTTACGGGAGGTCATGATTGTGGATGCGTTTTTTTTGAGGACCAACTTGCCGATGCAGGAGGCACTCTTTGCCCAACGCCCCTCTCAAGGTTCCCAAACATTCACAAATCTTCCGAAATTTTATAGATTTTTACTTGTTTTAGTGACGGCACGAAACTTGAGATGGGCTATATATGCTTTTGATAATCAACAACAATGCCAGGCAGAAAGCGAGGGCACTATGACAACGCGGAGGGCAAGGTGACCACGACGTTTGGCCTGTGGGAGTTTTTGAGCCGTGACGTGACCTTCCTGGGCGGCCCCCACAGCCCCATGCTGAGTTGGCTGGGATCTGTCGGGATTGTAGTATTTTTTCTGTGGCACATTCTCAAAATGCGAAAGGAAACGGCTTCGGTTCGTCTGGCGTTCAATCGAATACGCCCCATGTTGGAGGCACTTGCCAACGAACGAAAGGAAATCGATCGCAACCGCTTCACGCATCATCCGGTAAAGGGGTTCTCAACCCATGTGGACCGGGCGGCATCCACTTCGAGCCGGCTGGACAGTGAAGACATCCACACGCTCGACTCGGGAATGCAACAGGAACCCATCTTTCGCGACCCATGGGCGCAATACCGAATGACACTCATTCTTGAACAAGTCCCGTGGTTTGTCGACCCGCGGATATTCAGCACAAAACGCGCCGCAGAGGTGTTTACTCACGAAGCCCTCATTGCCAAACATGTGAATCTGCCGTTCTATCGTCAATTGCCTTCATTCATCACGGGTCTCGGGTTACTGCTGACATTTCTCGCCTTGTTTATCGGCCTTGGCAAGCTACATGCCGAGGGAAGTGAGATTGTCGGCATTCAGGGGCTGATAAACGGGCTGGCAGGCAAGTTCCTGACATCCATCGTCGGACTTATCGTGGCCAATGTCTTCACGTTCATTGAAAAACCGCTCATGGCCCGGCTGATAAGCGATCATTACGTTTTTCTTGGTCTCATTGATCAACTCTTTCCTCGAAAAACCATGGAGCAAATGTTAGAGCAACTCACGGCCATGCAAGGCCGATCCTCAACCGACCATTCGGCCTCCGGCGGAGAAGGCCGCCCACACACGGCCGAATGGGAGACAAACAGGCTTGCCGGTTCAACTGCCGATTTAACAGCGGCCATACAAACTTTGACGATATTGCAGCAGGAGCAACATGCGGAAATCCGACGAACCGTGTCGGACCTTTCACGTGTCA
Source organism: Candidatus Nitrospira allomarina (assembly GCF_032050975.1). Lineage (NCBI taxonomy): Bacteria > Pseudomonadati > Nitrospirota > Nitrospiria > Nitrospirales > Nitrospiraceae > Nitrospira > Candidatus Nitrospira allomarina. The sequence goes on from NZ_CP116967.1 coordinate 894,744, forward strand.
TGACGGACCGGCTTCAAGGTCCCCTTAATGATTTGAACGATGCCATTCACAGCCTCACCAAATGGCTCAAGGAAGCCAATCTGCATCCTATGCCGACGGAAAAACCTTTCGAAGACCGCCCAGCCCTTTGGAAGACCTCTTCATACGCTCGGAGCCCTTCCATGATCAGCCTTTTCGATAAAATCGGCTCCTGGCCAAAACGGCCGGGGCCAGTCAGGCACCGGCGGACAGGATGAGTTCCCCGACGGATCCGGATAACACCAGTTCTCTCACGACGGGAGGAATCATCGATCTCATGACCTCACTGGCCATGATCTTCATTCTGCTCTTTGCGGCCTTTATCACCCAAACCCCCTCCGAAGCCCGATCGCAATTGCAAGAACACAAAGAGAATGTGCAGGCAGCCCTTCGGGACCACTTAGAGCGATTGGGACTTACCCTGGATTCCGATCCCCACGATCCGCTCACGCTTCTCATCGTCGTCCCCGACAATAAACTCACCTTTGAGTTCGGACAAAGCATACTTTCTCATGACGCCGTCCAGTTTTTACAGGAGGCGATGCCGTTCTATGCGGCCGTCTTATGCGGACCTTTACGCGACAAAATCGATTCCCTCGCAATCCAGGGTCACACCGACGATCGCGGGGACGATGCCTATAATTTAAAATTAAGCCAGGAGCGATCCCTGGCCGTGATGGTGAAGGGGCTAGAGGCCATTGAGGCGCAAGAGCCGTCGGCCTATCAATGCTTCCAAGCCATGACATCAGCTTCCGGCCGTGGCAGGCAAGACTTGATCTACGATGGGAATAGCAGGGTGAACCGGGAAAAGAGCCGCCGCGTGATCTTTAAAATCCGGCTCCGTTCAACCGAGCAACGTCACATGGCCGAAGGGCTTCCCACAATTCTTCCATCGTTGTAGGCATCAACCTGCCAATGTGATCCCAAATTTCACACTGTCACCACAATTTTCCCTTTTTGCTGGTTGGAGACCATATAGCGATGCGCTTCCGCTATTTCGGCCAAGGGAAACGTGCGATCGATGATCGGTTTTAACGCGCCGGATTCTAATCCCTGGTAAATATAGTCTTTCCCGCGCTTCAGCATTTCCGGGTTTTTGACAATCTCAAACAACGTATACCCTCGTATGGTTAACCCTTTTGCCAGGGCAGGGAACAAAGGAAATGGGGTTGGGTGTGGAGCCAATGCCCCATATTCAAAGATAATCCCTCCAGGTGCGGTGACGGCGGCGAGTTCTTCCAACAACGGACCCGCAACAGGATCAAACACCAGGCGCGCGCCTTTTCTAGAGGTGAGTGCCATCCCTCTTTCCACCAGATCTTCCTCATCGGTCACAATCACCTGATCCGCTCCCGCTTGAAGGAGAAAGGCTTTTTTATCTGCGCCACGAGTCGTTGCAATCGCGATTCCTCCGGTAGCTTTGACGATTTGAATGGCCGCCAATCCCACGCTGCTGCTGGCGGCGGTTATCAAAACCGTGTCGCCTGTTTTCAGATTTCCGTATTCTATGAGTGCCCCATACGCCGTCATGTATTGCATCCAGATGGCAGCACCTTCAATGGCGGAGAGGTTGTCGGGATAAGGAGCGGCCGCAGATGCCGGGACGATGGCACTCTCACCATAGACACCATATTGGCTCATGGGATAGGACGGGATCGTACTGACCCTGTCCCCAATCCGAAGGTCTGTGATGTCGGGACCAACGGCATCAATGACTCCTGCCGCTTCATACCCTATCCGAGAGGGCAGTTGAGGAGTCTCCAAATATTGGCCTTTTCTCAGCATGACTTCGGCGCGGTTAAGGCCAATAGCCTCCACCTTCAGGCGAACTTCTCCCTTGCCCGGTTCGGCCAAAGGTAACTCTTCAAGCTTCAGAACGTCAGGTCCGCCTGTTTGATGAAAACGCACGATCCTTGGCATCACCTACCTCCTTCAAAAAAATCATTTGGGTCAGGTTTTTGATCGTTCCTTCACAAATTTCACGATGCGGTCCACGTCGTCATCCGCCTCCCGGACCATTTGGAGAAATTCAATGGGATTGACGTTGACCTTTCTCAGAAATCGACGATCCGCACCGCAACTATACATCAGATCGGGTGGCAACTCTCCATAAAGCTTGGCTCTGGCTTTCTCGATAATGCGCGGAAACCATTCCAATCCGGCCAGAGAGGCCTCCCGGGGCGGGAACAATTCGGTGATTTTCACAAATTTCGAATACTGTCCCTGTTGATCGTTTAAAAAATAATCCCGCCTTATCCTGGTGATGGCGAGAGCGGTTTCCGGATCGGGTTCTCCGGCATCACACCAGTCCTCCACAAAGTCGAAAATTTCCTGAGGCGTGGCCCCGATCGATCGAAGAAAATCTTCTTCTTTTTTCGTAAACATTACGTCCACCTTACGCTCCCCGTTTTTATAGGCCGTGACTTTGCTTTCGAAGAGGGCCCGGAATCTCTCTTCCCACTCTTCGGATTCATGATTCATCGTTTGATGTTCCCTTGCAGTTCCAAGTGTATAATCACAAACTTCTGTCGATTCGGATATTGGTTCCTTGAATTGTACGGATGTTTTCATTTCCTTGTCTCCTATTTCAGCATGGCCATTAACATTAATCGACTGACATTCGTTCACACCGGCACTCGCAATTGTCTGCTTAATATCTCAATTCCAGTTTCCAAGGCCGTGATACGGCCTTTAAGGGGCAACATAAGCCGGTCGACCTCCTCTTGTGAATATTTGACAGGAATGTGTTGTCGGCAATTGGTATCCCAGGCTTCCACATGAAAACGAATAACCCGTTCGGGCTTTCCCTTGTACCGGTAATCAGAAAGTTTCTTAAGCAAGGCGGGATCATCCTCAATCACCTCTGCGGTTCCCCACACCTTGATTCGGGTTTGGGTCGCGTAATCCATCAGGAACAAAAAATACTGATGATTTTCGGCTAAATTTCCTAATGAGATATATTGGCGATTGCCTGCGAAATCAACAAAAGCCAGAGTGCGGTCGTCCAGTACTTTGAGAAAGCCCTTGGGACCTCCTCGATGTTGGATGTACGGCCTTCCGTCCTTGTTGGCGGTGGCCAGATACAATGAATCCTGCTTCCTCACAAAATCTGCAAGCTCTTGCGTGATGGTGCTCGACCATCCGTCTCCTTCTTCCATTTGAGCAAAAGGTTTACGTGATCCCATCCTCTCTTGGAGGGCCTTTACGGATGGGGTGAACGCGATATCACTGATTGGTGGTTTCATGGCTTAGTCTCCTTTTCCTAACTCAAGTGGTCGTTAGGCGGCCTGTTCTTTCAGTGGAAGATAGTCGGTATATCCCTTCATATCTCCGCCATAAAATGTGGCACGATCATAGGGGGTGAGAGGTGAGGATTGGCGGATACGCTCCGGGAGGTCAGGGTTGGAAATAAAGTGCCTTCCAAACGCAACAGCATCAGCCAAATTATTTTCTACATATTCAGAGGCTGAAACGGGAGTATGTCCTCCGGCAGAAATCAGGATGGTCTTCAGGACAGGACGAAATAATGAGGAGGTCTGTGGTTTGTCTTCAAGACTCTCGTCCTGCATGCCCGCAAATGATGAACGTGGTTCAATTAAATGGACATAGGCCACGCCTCGGGTATCCAGCGCCCCAAGCACATAAGTGAACAGCTTGATGGGATCGCTATCCTTCATGCCGTTAAACGCGTTAAAGGGTGATAACCGCACGCCGACACGATCTTTCCCCCAAACTTCGATGACGGAATCGACAACCTCCAACAACAAGCGGGCACGATTCTCAATGGATCCTCCATAGTGGTCAGTACGTAAGTTGGAACCATCCTGAAGGAACTGATCGAGTAAATACCCATTGGCTCCATGGACTTCTACGCCATCAAAACCCGCCGATTTGGCGTTTTGAGCCCCTGCGTTATAATCGCCAACAATTCCCGGGATTTCATCTGTTTCTAATGCGCGCGGAACCAAAATCGGCGTTTCCTGCCAATCGACCGTATACGTCCCGCTGTTTTCCGCAGCAAGAGCAGAGGGCGCAACCGGCAACCCACCATCAGGTTGATGAGAGGGATGAGAAATACGCCCCACATGCCAGAGTTGAAGAAAGATTCGGCCGCCGGCTTTATGCACGGCATCGGTCACGAGTTTCCAGCCTTGGACCTGCTCAGGGGAATGTATGCCAGGGGTACCAGGATAGCCTTGGCCCTGTTGGGAGATTTGCGTAGCTTCAGAAACAATCAAACCGGATGACGCACGCTGAGCATAATATTCGGCATTGAGCTCGTGAGGAACATTTCCTGGCTGCTGTGATCGCATCCGTGTTAACGGTGCCATGATGATGCGATTGGGTAAGGTCAGGGAACCTATGTGTAATGGCTCAAATAGTTTTGTCATGATCTGTTTCCTTTGATGAAATAAATATTACGTGACCCGAACTTTTCAATCATGGCGATCGTTCACTTGTGAGCCACCTTTCTGGTATCTAAAAATCGGCGGATATGGGCGGCGATAACCATCCCGTCCTCCTCAAGGGCAAAATGGCCCGTGTTTAAAAGGTGAAACTCGAGATTCTGTAAATCGCGTTTATAGGGATAAGCCCCCTCGGCCGGAAAGATTTTGTCATGCTCTCCCCACACAATTAACGTTGCGGGTTGATATTTGCGCAGATACGCCTGCCATTGGGGATAATGGGGCAGGTTTGAGCCGTAGCTATAAAACAACTGTAATTGAATGTCCCTGTTGCCCGTTCGATCCAAAAGATACTGATCCACCAGCCAATTATCTGGACTGATCGCTTCCGGATCTCTTACCCCATGGGTATATTGCCATTTGGTCGCGGACAGGTTCAGAAAGGCCTCAAGAGCCACGGCGTTCTCGGTCGTGCGGTCTTCCCAATAGGCCCGAAACGGTTTCCAAAATTCCCGCAAGCCCTCCTCATAGGCGTTCCCATTCTGGATAATGAGAGATTCGATCCGTTCGGGGTGATTGACCGCCAATCGAAATCCCACCGGCGCCCCGTAATCCATCAAATAGAGGCTGTAGGATTTCAAGCCCACTTTTTTGATAAATTTCTCTATGACGATTGCCAGATTGTCGAACGTGTAGGTGAACTCGTCCACCGTCGGCATAGAGCTATTTCCGAATCCCGGATAATCCGGAGCCAGCACATGAAACCGATCCGACAATTGTGGAATCAGATTCCGGAACATATGTGAGGAAGTCGGAAACCCATGAAGCAATAAAATAACCGGCCCATTCTTAGGCCCTGCCTCACGATAAAAAATATTCAGACCGTCGACCTCAACCGTTTTATGAAGCGTGGGGTAGTTGACCGCCTTGGGCACGGCGTGACCTGACGCCGGTTCCTGATTTCCGGACTTGGAGGCCGTCGCTCCCATAACCAACAGCCCAAGGAGACTGAACGGCACCACTCCCAAGAAGGTGATAAATGCTTTAACCATCGTGTTATTCAAGCGTTTCATGTTTATGTTCTCCTTTACTCTATTGGTTCGGCGAGTCTTCGCCTTTCAAATTAAGGGCTCGAATCAAACAAATTGTTGCCCCTATACGGCTGCCACTGAGTCATGCAAACGGTTCACGATCTCTTCCGTCGTTAAGACAGTATTGGCAATCATTCGGTAGTTAACCAGCGCGGATTTGTACCCATCCCCTTCGGGAACTTTGGCGCCTGCCGTGGCATCCTTGACCACGGCAACCTCAAAGCCTTGCTCCATCAATTCTCGCATGTGTGATTCCACGCAGAGATTCGAGGACATGCCGGCAAGAATAACCTTGCTGAATTTCCGCTTGCGCAATTGCAGCACCAGATCATTGGTCTCCGGCCCGTAAACTTTATGCGGATTCACAACGATGGTTTGACCGTCTGCAATGTATGGCTTGAATCGCTCGAGCCAATCCGCACCGGAGTCTGTAAAATTTTCCAAACTTAACGGATCGACACGATCGAACATGTTGATACTGTGCATCACCGCTTCCAATGTGCCTTCAAACGCCCATCCATGATCCGAGGGGTAGTAGTAGTGAGGTGAAACAAAGACCTGGATTCCCGTCTGTTTGGCGGTTTGAAAAAGTGTGTCTAGATGCTCAACAGTGTTGTTCTCGGTCACGCTTTCGCCGACCACGCTCCACGCAACGCCTCCTGGGCTTAAAAAATCATTCTGGGGGTCGGTAACGACTAGGGCCGTCTGATCAGGAATAAAGTCCATGCCTGGGTTGGGAAATGCCATGATCAATCTCCTTTTTGAATAGGTGAATAGTATTTTGGATTAGGTGTGGTAATACCGCTCATGGATGATCTTGCCGTCCTGCCATTTGGCGACCACCACCTGTTCAACATGAACCGGCGTACCATCCCTTGCGATCCAATCCATGACGGTTTCATAAAATGTCACATCCTTGCCCACGCCTTTGGCCGTGACATCGAACCGTTGCCATTTTTTCACCGTGCTGAGAAATTGTTTCTCCCGTTCCAAATTGGCACTGCGCCCCACCGTCGGGGACTCATTGTTTTCCTGCATCGCCGCATCGTCCGCATAGAATTCATTGATGGCATCCAGAATGCGGCCTTCCCGGATGTATGCAAACAAGTCCTCCAGTCTGTCTTGAAGGTTAAGGGCAGTTTGTGTGGTCATGGTTTTTCTCCTTTCATGACAGGAATGATTGAGTAATGGTGGTTCTGAATTTAGACCTGGACGGTTTTAGACCCTGGCTTCCAGCCCGGAAACCGCAGGGAAGTCCACCTCTGTCCCGGCCACGTGGTTGAAATAATTGGTAAACAGTGTCAGCCCGATATTGGCCAGGATCTCTGTGATCTCCCCGTCCGTAAACCCGGCCTTGCGGAGTTTGGCAACCTCTTCGTCCGTAACCTGTCCCCGGTTCGACACCATCTGCCGCGTAAACTCCAGGGCCGTGGCCTCCTTGGTGTCGAGTGATTCCCCGCGCCGGCTGTCACTGATAGCCTCCTCACTGAGCCCCATGGTTCGGCCAATAGCCGAGTGGGCCGCGAGGCAATACCGGCAGTCATTGACCTCGGAAACGGTCAGGGCAATTTGTTCGCGAAACTTCGCCGAAAGATGGCCTTTCGAGAGGGCTCCCGAAAAATCGAGATACCCCTGAAGGACCGCCGGCGAGTTGGCCATGGTCCGCATAATGTTAGGCGCGAAGCCGAGCTTACTTTCCACGCCTTTCAACAAACGTTGGGCCTGGCCGGTGGCGGTCTTTGGATTGAGTGCAGGTAATCGTGGCATGGTTTGGGTTCTCCTTGTGTGAGTTTGGTAAACGTTCGCATTCATGTTTTCGTGGTATTACAATGACCGTGCCAATCGATAAAATTTCATAACATATTGTTTTATTTATAAAATTTATATTTACACCATTATTAAATACAACGAAAAATCGTGCCACACGAAAACTCATTGCACATCAACGAAATTTCGTTTAAATTTTCAGCTATGACGACGACAAAGGCGGAATGCCGAGAACCCACATTGGATTCCCTGAAATGCCTGTTGCTGGACATCGCCCAGCAACGTTCATTAAACGACTTACTGTGGTTGATTGTGCGACGGCTGGCAGATCGACCCACAGTGGTCCTGGCGCGAATCTGGTTGCTTAAACCCGGCGATATCTGCTCCACCTGCCGGTTCAAGGAGGAATGCCCTGATCAGAGGCAGTGCCTCCACCTCGTAGCCAGTGCGGGCCGATCGGGTGGGGGAGATAAAACCGAATGGATGAAAACCGACGGGTACTTTGCCCGGTTCCCGCTGGGTGTGTGCAAAGTGGGGCGGATTGGAAAGACCGGCGAACAACTCGTTATTAATGAGATGGAACACAATCTCGCCTGGATTGCCAGGCCGGACTGGGCCAGGCAGGAAGGCATCCAGGGCTTTCACGGACAACCCATCATCTATAAAGGGGAAACCCTGGGCGTATTGGCCGTGTTCGAACGGGAACCGGTCACGAATGAGGCCACCGTCTGGTTCCGGATGATTGCCGATCATGTGGCCGTGGCCATTGCCAACGCCCGGGCTTTTGAGGAAATCGAACGACTCAAAGCCCAATTGGAATTGGAAAACACCTTCTTAAAAGAAGAAGTCCTGGAAGCACAGAATTTTGGTGATATCATCGGGCAGAGTCCGGCCATCGCCAACCTGGTCCAACAGATTGAACTGGTGGCTCCCACCGATGCCACCGCACTCATCTCCGGAGAATCGGGAACCGGAAAAGAATTGGTCGCGCGGGAGATACACCGCCGCAGTCAGCGCAAGGATCATCCGCTCGTGCGGGTCAACTGTGCCTCGATTCCCAAAGATCTCTATGAAAGCGAATTTTTCGGGCATGCCAAAGGTTCCTTTACCGGCGCCATGAAAGACCGGGCCGGACGGTTCCAAGCGGCCGATGGCGGCACGCTCTTTCTGGATGAAGTAGGAGAAATCCCCCTGGAGATGCAAAGCAAACTCTTACGCGTCTTACAGGAGGGAGAATACGAACGGGTAGGCGAGGAAACCACCAGAAAGGTCAATGTCCGCATTATCGCAGCCACCAACCGAAAGTTGGCCCAAGAGGTGGAAGCCAAACGTTTCCGCCAGGATCTGTATTACCGGTTGAATGTTTTTCCGATTGAAGTCGCCCCACTTCGCAATCGCAAGGAGGATATTCCGCTGTTGGCCGGCATGTTCATGGCCAATGTCCGCAAAAAATTGAATTGCACAGGACGGGAATTAACCCAGGCCGAAGTGGTGAAACTACAAAACTATCATTGGCCGGGCAACGTGCGGGAACTGCAGAACATCATCGAGCGCGCCGTAATTTCCTCACGATGTGGATCGGTCAAGTTCGACCTACCCGTGCCCCAAGCCAGCGGGGCCTCACTCAAAACACCCATCAAGAAAACTGGTGACAGCGCCGGCCGGATTCTGACCGAAGAGGACATTCGCCTTCAGGAAAAAGGAAACATCGAAGCCGCATTACTCAAAACAGGCTGGAAAATCTACGGCACCGGCGGGGCTGCGGAACTCCTCGGCATCAAACCCACCACCCTCCTCTCCCGCATCAAAAAGATGGGGATTGAGAAGGCCCATTAGATTGGCGTCACTGACTTGAATTTAGGTAGGAATGGAATACAAGTCAAAAATGTATGCGTTTGCGGTATTCGCCTTTAAGGAGAGCAAGAAATTCACCCTGCGCAGAACAATTACCATGGCTGGGAATGCCGCAGACTAACTTTACCTCTCCAAAATCGATTTTCGTGTTTAGCAGCCAAGCAATCTCTACCTCTTAAAAGAAGATGAGTGAATATGATGGATAATTTTACTCCTGGCCAACGCTGGGTGAGTGACAACGATGCCGCACTCGGGTTGGGCATCGTCCAATCTGTCGCCTTTCGCACGGTTCAAATTGAATTTCCCGCCGCTGATGAAACACGCACGTATGCAAAAGCCACTGCCCCTCTGACACGCGTTGAATTTGATGTTGGTGATTCAATTAGCAGTATGGATGGTTGGCGTCTTTCGATTACCAAAATAGAACATGTCAGCGGCACAGTGCGCTACCACGGCATTCGGGAAAGTGGTGAGGCGGCCACCATGCATGAACGTGAGCTGTCCGATGCACTCACGTTTAATGTACCTCAAGACAAACTGTTTGCCGGGCAAGTTGACGACAACAGATGGTTTGAGCTACGTGCGGCCACGTTGCAACACCTTGCCACACAACAAGCATCAACAAGCTTTGGCTTACACGGGCCACGTGTCAGCCTGATTCCACATCAAATTTATATTGCCCATGAAGTATCAACGAGAACCGCCCCGCGTGTCCTACTCGCCGATGAAGTGGGACTCGGTAAAACCATTGAAGCCGGTTTAATTTTGCACCGTCTGACACTGACCGGGAAAATACACCGTGCTTTAGTTATCGTACCGGAACCACTACTGCATCAGTGGCTGGTGGAATTGCTCAGGCGCTTTAATTTACGCTTCACCTTAATCGATGAGCAGTATTTTTCACATATCGACGAGGCATTCGACAATCCAGAAGAATCGGCACCTCTTGAAAACCTTTTCGATCAATTTCCCCTCGTGTTATGCGGATTACACTTTGCCTGCCGCGATGATATCGCCCCGTTAATGGCCATGTGCCATTGGGATATATTGGTCGTCGATGAGGCGCACCATCTGGAGTGGACACCGGGCGAGAGCAGCCAGGAGTATCGACAAATCGAAACGTTAGCGAATCAGTCAGATTCAGTCTTGTTATTAACAGCCACACCCGAGCAATTTGGCACGGCAGGACATTTTGCCCGTTTGCGACTACTCGACCCGGCGCGCTTCCACTCGCTCGACAGCTACCTAGCCGAGGAGAAACAACATGCCGCGACTGCCGGGCTGGTGAATCTCCTACTCGATCATCAGACCATGACTGAAGATGATCTAGCACATGTACGTTCGCTCATTGATGATAGCGATGCCATCGACCTAGCAGCCATCAATGCCGCTAATAACGATGCACGCATACTTCGACGACACCTCATCGACCGGTTGATTGATCAACGCGGCACTGGCCGCATGTTGTTCAGGAACACGCGTGCGTCAATCAGCGGGTTTCCCCAGCGTCACTTCATTCCTGCTGTACTCGATGACGACAGAAACGAGACCCGCATTGACTGGCTTTCCGATAAACTACGAGAACTATCGCCGCACAAAGTGCTACTGATTTGCGCGACCGCCGAGACCGCGGTTTCCCTATCAAAAATAATGCTGCAAAGGCATGGCCTGCCAGCCGGTGTTTTTCACGAACACATGAGTCTCCTGGAACGAGACCGCGCTGCCGCCTGGTTTGCCGATGCCGAAGACGGTGCGCAAATATTGATTTGCTCGGAGATTGGCGGCGAAGGCCGAAACTTTCAATTTCTACATAATATCGTCCTGCTCGACTTACCCGATAAACCCGATTTACTGGAGCAGCGCATTGGCCGCCTGGATAGAATCGGGCAGCAGCACGATATCAATATTCACGTGCCTGTCGCGGCAGGTTCAAGAGACGCACGACTGAGCCGCTGGTACCATCATGCACTCAATGCGTTTGAGCATAGTTGCGTAACCGGCCAACACATCAAGGCCGAAATGGAAGAACAATTTGCTGCTTACCTTGCCGGCGAACACCCCGATGAGGACCGGTTCATCAAGGAATGCAGGCAACTGCACGAGCAAAAGACCCGGCAACTCACCCTTGGTCGCAACCGGTTGCTCGAACTCAGTGGTTGCCGTCAGGAAATTGCTGACCCGTTGATTAAAGAAATCAAACACAATGAGCAGGAGAACATCTTATTACGATACCTTGAAAACGCCTTTGATTGTTTTGGGGTTGAAATTGAAGATCATTCGCCAAGCAGTTGGATCGTACGACCGGGTGCTCATTTACAGGTGGCACAATTTCCTGAGTTACCCGAAGACGGCATCACCGTGACGACCAATCGCGAGACGGCCCTTGCGCGAGAAGACATGCATTTCCTGAGCTGGGAGCACCCGTTAGTCCGTTCGACAATCGACTTGATTTTGAACGGAGAACGAGGCCGAGCCAGTGTCTGCGCGTTACACCTGCCACATCTTCCACCGCACAGTATTTTAATCGAAGCCATATTCCAATCGAACTGCCCTGCACCCGCCGGATTAGAGACCGGGCGCTACCTTCCTTGCCACGCATTGCGCCTGCTGGTCAACCAGGACGGGGAAAACTATACCCAGCAACTACCACCTGACAGCTACGAAACTTTACTGGAAAAGATCAATCGGAAAGTCGCACAGCAAATGATCCAGAGCACACGTGCGACATTAAAAAAACAGGTGCAACACATTGAGGAAATAGCCGCGCAACAGCTCCCCATGCTTCGCAATGCTGCCATCGCCTCGATGCATGAAGAATTAGATAACGAGTTACAGCGTCTCCTTACCCTGCAAAAGCGCAACCCCACAATTCGCGATGAAGAAGTGCAATTCTTGCGGACGAAAATTTCGGATTTGGAAAAGCATTTGCAAAGCAGTACCCTCCATCTGTCCGCGCTGCGTGTCATGTATACGGTTTAAGCCGTTGAATTCAATCCTCGAGGGTACATTCCCCGTTGCGTGTGCTGTAAATTCCTCGTGTGAGCGAGTACAATCATTAGGGAAATATGTGAAACAACAAAAAAAGGGGTCGCGTCTGTTGTTGTAATTTAGTTTAGTTAGGTAGGTATTCCTTATGGCGGGCCGCAGTCCTTTGGTTTGCAAGAAGTCTAAACAGTGTAAAGACAGACTTGACTCGATCCCCGAATAAAAGGTGAACGGCGGACGAGGAATGAAAGGAAATTGAGGGGGATTCCGAATTGGCATCTAAAAGCGAAGAAAAATTTAGGCTGATCTAAGGGGCGGTTCCCCTCGTGCCCGGAAGGCATGCCCACCACTCCCTGAGGGGACCCTCGTCGGGAACCTCCTTGCCATCGCTTCTCCCATTTCGCCAAGGGGGAGAGATTGCAGGCACATCCCATTTTTTATCGGGACACAAAATTATTTTAAAACTCTAATAATATAATTTTTTATAACAGTTAAAATCGCCAATTTTCGGCTTCCATGAATTGCTCCAAACTCAGGCATGGAATCTTAAAGTTCTCACAAATATTGGGAACTTTTACAGCATCCGGCTTATGGTTTTCAGTTGTAACTACTGGGTAACCTGCAACTGCTGCTCTAGCAATAATAAAAGGATCAGCGTTTTTCCCACCTTTCAGAATCTTTTGTCTTTCAATGTTTTGCCTAAAATGGGCGACTTTATAGATTGCAGTTACGAAAGCTCCTTCTTTTGCGTTAGGTGTAATGTAAATTTCTTGATTATTTTGTGCCCATTTGTATAAGCCGACATTCCGATCTTCAATTTCTCGAAGTGCTTCTCTGGTTGATGTTATTCTATTTTCAGAAATCATTTCATCAAAAAGTGCCCAAAGGGAAGGAAATCGCTCCCGATAAAAATTCGAGAATAGAGTGATAAAAACATTCGTATCAAAAACGTAACTCATCCGCTTGTTACCCGAGCATACGTTTCCTCAAAAGTATTAACGTTTTTAGGTTTCATATTGAGGTATTCAGCTAGCTGAACTTTGTCGATCTTGTTTTGGTAATACTGCTTGAAGGCAATATTAATGTAGCGATGGCCAAGATAGGCCATCTGGTTGTAATAATAATTCCCACCCTTGCCTTCACGTTTTCCCTGCCTTTTCCAGATATCCGCTGCCTTTTCATATTCTTTCATGGATATAAGGTCTCTATCCAAAAACTTCCTGTAAATAACTTCTCTGCTTACGTTATACCTGTTACTCAATATAGAGGCAGTTTCTCTATCCGGTGGAAGGTTGCCTCTAACTTCGTCAAAACTATCATCTGGAACAAGTAATTTTCCGGCAAAACGATTGCAAATAATTTCAATTTTCTGGGAGTTTTCTGGCAGCGTGTCTATGTAGCTATCATCGAGGGCATCAACGCCGCTTGTGTGAAATATTAAATGAGCCAGCTCGTGAAACAAGGTAAAAATCTGCTTTGTTTTTGTGGTGCTATTATTGACGTATATAATCGGAAAAGTCTCATCAAAGAGACAAAATCCAGAGTATTCATCCATATAGAAAGGCTCTTTAAATACAAAAATACCTGCACTGGCAAAAGCTTCTCGCCAATTCTCCAAAGCAATCTCAATGGAAGGCCATTGGAATTGCTGGTCAAGGGGCACCCTCATATATTCTCGAACCTTAGCGGCCATTTCTTCAATTGATCCATCAACTTCAAACTCCAGGTGTGTAATCATCCTAATCGCAGGATTTGTTCCACCATTTAATTCTGCAAGATTTAGCTGCATTGCTCTTCCCTTACGAAGAAGAACTCTTATTTCACGAGGGATTTGATCAAATTCTAGTTTAGTTAAGGTGCGGAAAGACTTTTCTATCGGTTCAACATCTGGAGGTTCAGGAAAGAAAAAAACGGCAATCGGACACTTAAATTTATCCGACATCTGCTCAAGTTGAGGATAAGAAGGGCTAGAAGATCCACTTTCCCATTCAGCTATTTTCTTAAACTGTTGTTGGGCTTCTTCTATTGAATATTGGGCACGTTCACGTGCCCAGGCCACGACCGAGGGCGTTATAGGTAAACTATCTTCCGGTGTATGAACTTTTGGCATCTTTACTTTAGTCTATTTCAAGAACTTCTCTTAATCCATGATTTTAATCTTGAATGGGTACTTTTAACATAGGAAATTACTTTACCTTGTTTTGAGGCTTCTCATCCAATGCAGCTTTTACGAAATAATCGCTTATAAAATCAACCCATTAGGGTTCTGGTGTATAATCAATGCTTAAGTCACGTTGAATCTGAGGTTTTTCCTGAAGAGATTTTTGAGATTGTTCCCAGCCCAGTTCCATATATTTGGCGAAATCCTATTTAACGCCCAACATTTTTTATTCGTGCTTCTCAATGTTAGGCCGAACTTGATTCTGTAACTTCTGATGGCGGCAAGATTCAGCTTCTTGAAGACTATCTTTAATGTTGTCTTCGTATTATGGACCAGCCACTTTCCTCTTGCCTGAATCAATTTCCAAATGATAAAGGGCGTCAAGTAGATAATGGTGAGATATGTCATCATAACGAGGACGGCAATTACCTCGCTCGCCAATCAATACGCCAGACACAGCTCGCCGATATTGACCGTTGAACTCCGGTTAACGATCGACGCTCCAATCGCAAGAACCCGGTTTTTAGGATTCCCTATTCGTACGTCCCGCGGATGGGATAGTCATTCTCCTGAATCCATTTCAAGGTATCGATTAATTCCTCGGGATCGGACCTGTTGAACGGCGTATTGGACATGTCGATCAACTGGACCTTGCCTTCCGGATTCACGGCAAACATGGCCGGCTCGGGGAACGGTTGGTCCGTCTCCTCCTTGGAGCGCGGTAGGGAAATATACAGGCCGAGTTCCTTCATTTGCTCGATAGACAGGCCGTAGGCCACCGGAAACGTTGAGCCGGTTTCTTCAACCATCTTCTTGGCTTTGTTTTCCGGATCGCCTGAGACGGCCACGATTTCTGCTCCCACAGCCGGAAATTTTCCTTTTAAGTCCTCGAGTTTCTTGAGGTATGTTTTGCATATCGGGCAATGTAGTCCCCGATAGATAAACACGACCTGCCAGTTCCCCTTTTTTTGTGGTTGTCCCAATGTGACTTTCCCCCCACTGATAAGTGGAAGGGTAAATTCAGGTAGCAGGCTTCCCGACGAAAGCTTTGTTGGAGCCATGTTTATCACCTCCTCAAGATTGATTCAGTTTTTGGTACAACACGGTCCAAACCCCCACGATCATGTGGAGTGCCTATCATGGGAGTTTTAAAAAGACCGACATGACCCCATCTTAACAGGCCCGGAATTTGAAATAATCTTCCATATGTGGATAAAAAATCCTTTTTTAATGGAACTTCATCTAACAACATGAGAATATCCGGTGTGCAATCCTGAACGGACAGTGAACTTACATGCTTGAGAGCAGTCATTCAAAAAGGCTCGTATTCAGGAAGGCCTCCTGAGCTTGCTCAATCCATCCCCGTTTTCCCGCTTTTCCCTTGGACGTCCGACGTCTTTATTCTGGGTTAAAGCGGCAGCGTTGCTCATCTTGCCGGTAGCGGCGTATTTGCTCATGCAGCAAATCGACATCGGCGAAGTATTCAATCCCGACCGGATCACGCAATGGCTTTCCCAGGCGGGACCCTGGGCCCCATTCCTGTTTATGGGATTGATGGCTCTCGCCGTAATCATCAGCCCTATTCCTAGCCTGCCGTTGGACATTGCCGCAAGGGCGGCGTTCGGACCGTTTCTTGGGGCCGCCTATGCGGTGCTGGGAGCGGAATTAGGAGCCATCGTTAGTTTTCTCATTGGACGAGCCGTAGGACGGGAAGTACTGACCAGGCTCCTGCGTATGAACATCGCCTTCTGCGAGAAATGTTCCGACCACCACCTGGCGATTTTTGTGTTTCTGTCCCGTTTACTGCCGATCTTTTCATTCGACTTGATCAGCTATGGGGCCGGGCTCACCAACATGTCTCTTCGTATGTTTGCACTGGTCACCTTTCTGGGCATGATCCCACCAACTCTTGCGCTTACCTACGCCGGAAGTTATGCCACCGGAGGAACATGGCTCACAGTTGTTCTTGGATTTGCCATGGTCGCGCTGCTCCTTCTCATCCCTAAACTTGTCCTTCGTTTTCCCGACTCACGTTGGGTCAAACTCTTGCGAGGAGAGGCCTCGGGTCCGGCTCCCGGATCAACTCCGCCTCAACCGCCAACTATGGACATTGGCGAGGAGGGACCAAGTTGCGCCTCATGCAACAGCCCGATGAAATAAAATGTGAAAGAGTGACCGCAGCGAGATTAGGAAGCAATTCCGCCGGGAAGCCAATCCCGAATATTTAAGCTACCAGAGCCTTTCCTGTCATCTTGGCGTCGAACGCCGGCCATAAAACATTCTGGAGGACATTCTCCGTGGTCGAGCTGTGGCATTGAACCGATTACAATAAAACCATGGGGACGATGGCATTGGTAGGACAGGCGAAGGAAAAAGAAATATTCAAGAAGCTTCTGGAGAACCAAACAGACGAAATTCCTCGCGTTCTTCGGGAAAAGTTATGGTGCCAAAACCAGGACGGCTAAACCCGGTCCCTCGGTTCGTCAATTTTCCCGTGATTTCCTTTAGATTTCAATCTTTTTTCATGGCTCTCAATGGGTAGGAGCTCTCCCATGAATCGATGTGACTTAGAGCATTATCTACACGAGCATATTCCACTCTCACGCGCCATGGGCGTTGAAGTCATTGAAGCAGACTGGAATGGCGTCACCTTGCGAGCTCCTCTTGCTCCCAATATCAATCATCGGGAAACCGTGTTTGGTGGAAGCGCCTCGGCCGTGGCCATCCTGGCAGCCTGGGCCATTCTGTATGTTCGGCTACAACAAAAACACGTGGCTTGTCGTCTGGTGATTCAGCGCAATACGGTAACCTATGAGCGTCCTATTGTGAGTACCTTTGAGGCCTCTTCCACCATTCAAGACTCACTGCCCTGGGAAAAGTTTCTACGAACATTTACACGGAAAAATCTGGCGAGGATCAGCGTCGCCGCAACACTGAGTTGCAATGAAGTTCAGGTCGGGAAATTCGAAGGGGATTTCGTGGCTTTAGCTATGAAACAAGACTAATAGCAGGCTCTATGGACTATCACTATAATAGGACCGCAAGTTGGAAACCATCCGCATCTTTTTAAAGATGGGGGGTTGTCAAAAACGTGGTCGAGAAATAGTCTGCTCAATTTCGGTAACGGTTATACCATTACCTTCTGGATCTATTGCCTGTTAAACCGTCGCGCAGGCTGGCTTTCCTGTATCTACCTGGGTCATGCTTCGGATACGTATCATCCCGATGATTTCTTTGAGTGTTTTACCGGCCACTTCATTCGCGACCTGACAGGTGCCCGCATTCCGGTGTCCGCCGTCGCCATACGCCAGACAGAGTTCGCCGATATTGACCCTTGAGCTCCGGTTGACGATCGACGCTCCAATTGCGAACACGGTGTTTTGTTGTTTCAATCCCCACAGCACATGGATGGACAGATTGCAGGCCGGATACAGGGCATAAATCATAAACCGGTTGACGGCATTGAAGAATCCTCATCGCAGTGAGTGAATTTCAGAAGATTGGCCAAAGGATTACCGCGTGGGCTTCGCTTGATTGAATGTCAAGGAATCGCAGGGAGCATCCTTAAAACCCTC
This sequence comes from Candidatus Nitrospira allomarina, assembly GCF_032050975.1. Lineage (NCBI taxonomy): Bacteria > Pseudomonadati > Nitrospirota > Nitrospiria > Nitrospirales > Nitrospiraceae > Nitrospira > Candidatus Nitrospira allomarina. Next base: position 912,601 of record NZ_CP116967.1, read on the forward strand.
GGCGAGATATTTCCCGATCAAGTAATGGGCTCTGGCATTCGGATGTGGATCAAAAGGGGAAAGGGTATACAATTCGTGATTCACTTGAATATCCGGTATGACCTGGGAAATGTTAATGAGTCGAAACCGGTGGTCTTCAAATTTTTCAACAATCTGATCGGCCAGAATATCCCCGCTTCCCTTATCCCAAAACAGAACATAAAACGGTGCGTGAAGGTTACCTTCAATCGCCCGACGGCTTTGTTCGACCACACCAAGATAGAGAGGAATATTTCTGTGATCAAATGCATGCATTTGAATGACACGTTCCTGAATAAAACCATACAGTGCACTATGACAAACAAGGTCGTAGAAAATTTTGTAATATTTCCCATGGAACGGACCTTGGTACCTCACTGATCCATCTGGCATGAGAGTATAGCGAGGGCCATAGTGATCCCAAAATGTATTTCCTGCCACGCGGTCGACATGGCTTTGGATCCCTTGATAAATCACGAGATGCACACGACCATCCACAATCGTCTTGAGTCGTTCAGTTTCCAACGCTCGCAACATTTGATGGGGTCCATAGCCATGAAACCCTAAATTATAGACGTTGAATTTCCCGTCTCCTCCTTTTGCAAAAAAATATGGCATGGTTTCATGATCGCCTACGCCTTCTCCAAAGGTGTAGGACCCACCAAAAAAGACCACATTACAACTTTCGGCACGCTTTTTTTGGGGCGTTTCCCGAATTCTCTGCGGGGTAATGGCATATGATTGGCTATACACGAGATGTTCTCGGTGGTATTTCTGAACAGTAAAATTTCCCGGATTTGGTTCATACCCTAAATCACCATCTTCCCCGTCACTCCGAAAGTAGGAGGTCGTGTACTCTCCAGAATAGGACTCTTCTGTCCGATTAAGGAGAAGACAAAGAATTTCTGAAATGGCCAAACACGCAAAGACACTCAACAAGATGAGGGTCACATTTTTCCAACGTGGCTGTCGAACCCAGGCAACCAGTATCCCTGCGACGAGAGTTCCTAGACCAAAAATTAATGAGAACACCCCTTCCTTTTCCACGAGGAAAAAGAGAATTCCACCCGCACTGATCGTGATTGACAGCAACCTCAATTGCAATGGCATGGATCCAGACAACATTAATTTTGTTGATCTAGGAATGAGGGAAGTTCCATTGTCAAATTATTGGCACAACATAAGGAAGCACAGAATTTCAGCTGTGAAGAGATTTCCCATAAACATAACACCCTTAATGCATATTGGCAGGCGAATTCGAGTTGTCAATGCAGCGCTCTATATTTACTCGGGCCCTTACAAGACTGGTGCTTTTAGCAGTCAAGCTGCCCCTGCCAAGTGACCGGGAACCGGTTAATCCCGGAAGGAGCGCTCATCAAAACCATTGAGGTTTTGTCTATAAATGTCACCCATTGCCGTAAAGTAATGGGGAAGGACCCAGTCGGTAGGATCGCCCTATTCCATTTATTGGTCTTAATGCCTCTCAAAATTTATGAGCGAAAGGAAGGAAATTGGTAGGTACTTATTTGCCTTTTTAGCCTTACAAGTTAAAACAAGGCATTTGTGTGGATAGAAAATCGATCTGAACCTAAAGCGGGAGTAACATTTTCACAACAGGCGATTTAAAAAATCTGTCACTGCTCAATGCAGGTTTTTTTGTCAGAAGGAATTCCTAATTCTCAGACATTTCACCCCCTTTACGGGGTGAATCATTAGGGGGGTCACTTATTCTTAGCATAGCAGCCACGTTGGCCTTTTTGGTCCCGGTTGTCTGCGGAGTCTTCCTATTGGGGCTGACCCTCTATTATTTATCCCTGATCGTATTGTACACACGAAATTACGGATTGGACCCTGTACCCCCGTGCCGTTTTGAAGAGAGCGCACTCCCATGTGTCACAATACAGCTTCCTATTCGAAATGAGGGCCAACTGGCTGTGCGCGTCATCCGCCATGCGGTGGCACTGGATTATCCAAGTGACCGTCTTGAAATCCAAGTCCTTGACGATTCCGATGATGAGACATCAACAATTATTCAGCGGGAAGTGGACCGCTTGCGTCAGCAGCAGGCAGAGCTGGATATCAATGTAATTAGACGAACAACACGGGAAGGATTCAAGGCCGGTAACCTCAAGAACGGCTTTCCCCTGGCAAAAGGGGAAATGTTGGCCATATTTGATGCCGATTTTCTCATACCGACAGATTTTCTTCGGCGAACCGTTCATTTTTTCACGGACCCCCTGGTCGGGATTGTCCAAACCCGATGGTCTTACATGAATCGAGGAAAGTCCTGTTTCACGGAATTTCAAGCCACAAAACTGGACACACACCAGATGTTCGAGCAGGCCGCACGGGCTCGCGCCGGGCTATGGATTCATTTCCACGGAAGCGCAGGGATCATTCGCAAAGCAGCGGTTGAGGATGCAGGTGGGTGGAATTGTCTTTCCGAAGTTGAAGATGTCGAGTTCAGTATCCGCGCCAATATCAAAAAGTGGAAACTTGTTTACCTTGACCAGTTCAAGGTGCCATCGGAGCTTCCGGAAACCATCACCGGATTCATTGTTCAACAGATGCGTTGGAAGAGAGGGTGGTTAAGAGTATTAAAGTATTATGCGGGGGATATCTGGAAAAGTGATTTCCCTCTCTCAATTCGTCTCGATTTTTTGGTGCGCTTGTTCGGTAGTTTTGGCCCGGCACTTTCTCTGCCCTTCACCCTAGGTGCACTTCCGGCATTCCTGATAGGTGCTCAGTATGGTCTTCAATGGTTCGTCTATATGGAATTCTCACTGCTACTCATTTGCTCTCTTTGTATACGATTGGCTGAAGGACACTATGTTACAGGGAACATCGATTCTAAAATTCCTGTACGGAAATTCCGGCTCTCTTCATTTATCCCGATTGGGTTTATTGTGAATCTTGGAATGATGTGGGCCCAAACCCAGAGCACTCTCGAAGGTCTCGGAAATGTTCAGAGTTGGGACGTAACACCAAAATCTCATAAATATCTGGTTCCACCAAAAGCTCCCCTGCCTGGCTATATTGTCGGAACAGTCCTCATGTGTATATATGCAACGGCATTTTTTGTTTGGTCATTTTGGACTGAGCACTTCCTGGCAAGTGGGTTTTATATGCTGACAATGATGGGAGCCGGCTGGATAACCATATCATTCTCGCTTGAACGGTTCTCATGCAAGAGATCGCTCTCCGAATCTTTCCTAGAGGTGAAGCATCGTAACTATAAAAGCGCTATGCATACAGATTGAACCTGCGATCAAATTCGCAAGAAAGACCGGATCGTTCCAATCGATCCCTTGTTGCACAGTTTTTGTGGATGAAATTAAAGAAATCCTCTTGGAGAAGACATACAATCCACTACGAAATTTAAATTGCATCAGCATGCCGGCCACCAGCCCGACATTGTCTCAGGGAACGAAAGCTTCGCGATTGAGATAAGATTTCTAGTATCGAATCAATGTGGTTCCGGCACCGGCGGGGCTCCCGATCTCCTCGGCCTCAAACCGGCCATTTTCCGTATTAAAAATATGGGGATTACATTTTCGAGTCTAGAAAAAGAATTAAAATGCCTTTAATTCTTCCTCAGGATAGATAAGGAGGAGTGCTAGTTCAGGAGAATGAGGAGGCCGTGCAAATAATGCCAGCTGATGAAATTGAAGAAGCGTTTTTGGGGGTGGTTTTTCGGCATGTCGTATTTTTTGTCGGGGAGATATTGTGGGACTTAGTCTGTTTTTATATATTCATTTCCGTGATTAAATTGGTCACTATTGGTAAATATCCAGAAGGAAAATCCGCTGAGATTCCAGAAATTATCACCTCTAGGTGGGTTTCCTTGTCTTGCTTTTTGGAATAATGTCGCTAAGGAGCTTTGGCGCTAGGGAACGCTCGGGAGAAGTGGCCTCGGTACCGGTTACACCATTACCTTCTGGATCTATTGCCTGTTAAACCGTCGCACAGGCTGGCTTTCCTGCCTCTATCCGATTCATGCTTCGCATGCGGATCATCCCGATGATTTCTTTGAGTGTTTTACCGGCCACTTCATTCGCGACCTGACAGGTGCCCGCATTCCGGTGCCCACCGCCGCCATACGCCAGACAGAGTTCGCCGATATTGACCGTGGAGCTCCGGTTGACGATCGACGCTCCAATTGCGAACACGGTGTTTTGTTGTTTCAATCCCCACATCACATGGATGGACAGATTGCAGTCCGGATACAGGGCATAAATCATAAACCGGTTAACGGCATAGATAGTCTCCTCATCCCGCAGATCCAGCACAACCAGATTATCATGGACGGTCGAGCATCGTTGTATCTGTTCTTTCGCCAACTCGGCATGTTTATGGAAGAGCTGCACCCGTTCTTGCACGTCCGGCAGGGCAATGATTTCATCGATACTGAGGCTAATACATTTTTCGATGAGTTCCATCATCAACTGGTAATTGGAGATGCGAAATTCCTTAAAGCGTCCTAGTCCGGTACGCGCATCCATAATGAAATTCATTAAGGCCCAGCCGCTCGGGTTGAGGATTTCGTTGATATCATATTTGGCCGAATCGCCTTTATCGACTGCGGCCATCATCTCATTCCATGCGGCCGGAAATGTCTTTTCACCACCGTAATACCGATAAACCACCCGCGAGGCCGATGGGGCCTTCGGATCGATGATATGGTTACTTCGCTCACCCTTATTTCGAATAGTCTCACTCAGGTGGTGATCAAACGCGAGGTGGACACCCTCAACATACGGAAGATTGGTGGTGATATCCTTGTCGGAGATCGCCACTTTGCCATCCTGCATATCTTTTGGGTGGACAAACTTGATGTCCTCAATAATCCCCACTTTCTTCAGCAGAACCGCACAGACCAGTCCGTCAAAATCACTGCGGGTCACTAATCGAAATTTTTCCGTAGCCATAAGATTGGATCCTCAAAGGGAAGCAAGGTTGATAAGGAAATGCCACGAGCGTGCTCATGATTGACAAAGGTTTAAGCATGGTGTCCGTAGCCCGGACGACCAAGGTCTTCTCTTATTTTCGGCCATAAGGTTCAGATCTTAAGAATATATGACTTTCGTGTTTGACTTCTTAGCCCGAGAAGGAAGCCCGCAACTCTTTTTCGCGCATTTAAAGGAGTCGATTCTTGCCTCGAATCCAGGTCATACCCCAGACAAACCGGGTTCGCGAACACGAACCTGTCGATGAAATCCGGTGGCGCAGGCGACCCCACCGATTTCATTTATTTCGTTGGAAAAATGCCCTAAAGCACCGACCTGGACCTTGTCCATAGTTGGCAGATTCCAAACCAGGACCTTTCCCCCCCACAAAAATACAGTACAAAAGAGTTCTGGATGACACCGGTCACATGAGCCTTTATCCTGAAACGGTCCTGCTGCTATAGGTAAAGATCACCACTATGGTCAAACACATAACTTTACATGACAGAACACCTCAGCAGATGCGAGTTCCTCTCAATCCGGTCATCCCAAGATGGGAGAAACATCAAAACCAGCTTGCCCGATTGGAAGCAACTGAAGACGGAGAACAATTTGATCATGATATCGATTACCTCGTGGATGGGCATGATCACATTGGTGACATGTTCGATCACGATGACTCAAGCCCTTGCAGAAGAACCTGAGCGTCTGCTTCGGAAAAAGAAACTTTCGCAGGATGTTGCGGCCCAGGTACCGAAAGCCCAGTCGCCACAATGGCACTACGGCGGGTTTGTGGATGTGGGATATTCACATGACTTTAGTTCTCCCGACAACCACCTTTTTCGCAATCGCGCCACCACGCCCAGAGTCAACGAGCTCGAACTTAACATGGGCGGTGCTTATATTAGGAAGAGTGCGTCCGAGCAGTCCCGATGGGGTGTGGAGCTATTAGGGCATGGCGGACAGGACTCCAAAGATTTCGGGTTCGGGACTAACCTTCCTCATGTTCCCGGGTCCGATGTCTGGCGTCACTTCGGTCGCGCGAATCTCTCCTACCTGGCTCCGGTCGGCAACGGCTTGACGATTCAGGCCGGACTCTTTAACAGCCTCATCGGTTATGAATCCCTGTACGCCAAGGATAATTTTAACTATACGCGCTCCTGGATGGGCGACTATTCACCGTACCTCATGTTCGGGGCGAATGCGGTCTATCCAATCAACGACCGGTGGACCGGTGCGGTCTTTGTCATCAATGAATATTTCCATCTACAAAACGCCAACGATTTGCCGAGTTATGGAGCCCAGGCGACATACACACCCGGTCGCTCCTGGACGATAAAAGAAACCATCTATTATGGGCCTGATCAATCGAACACCTCACTGGAATTCTGGCGATTCTTTTCAGACACCATCGTTGAATGGAAAGGCAAGGAGGTTACAATTGCGGGCCAGTATCAGATGGGAACCCAAAAGAATGCCTCGGTTCCGGGCAATCCCCGATTAATCTATATGGGAGCGGCGCTCCATACGCGCTGGCAAATCACCAAACCATGGTTTGTCGCGCTTCGACCGGAGCTTTATTCGGACCCGAATGGTCTCATAACCGGCTTTGACCAATTCATCTGGGCGGTCACCGCCACTTCGGAATACCGGCTTCCCTATGAATGGACCAATTCCATCTTCCGGATCGAATACCGGCATGACAACTCTACGGGTTCCGGTGGCGGGTTCTTCAAGGGTGGGCAAAACAGTCTGACGCCTTCCCAGAACTTATTGATTTTCTCTGTCATTTGGACCTTCGACTCACCCTGACAGAGCATCCCAAGCATAGCATGGATGAAAATGAGGATAAGTACTGCCCCGGAAAGAACAGGTTCACAAAAGACCCCTGACCAAAATGGCGTCACAGGGATCAAGGCGGCAACCCCATATAGAAACTATCGCACGGTTTTTTTCCATCAAGTGATAGGACAGAAGGAAAAACAGATAAAACTGGTTATTACGAAAATTCTTTTTAGACACCTGTCCACGATGTAACCACTTGTCGATCTCCTTCCATCGGTTGCATCATTTTCATTTCTCCTAAGAATTCAAGCGCTTAAACTCCGAATTGTTGGGGAAGGGTTCTTTTGCCAAGTGGCATCATGATTGCTCATATACCTCACCAAGGCAAAAGATAATATTTACACATCCAATCAAGTGAGGCACTGACATGACATGGTCATTGGCAATAACCATCAGTCTCACCATTGTGATCACGTTAATCGCCATGGGTTGGATTTGGGCTGAGAACAAACCCCCAACCCGACCTAAAGCGAGGACCAAAGCGTCAAACGATTACTTCCAAAATGAAGGCATAGAAGAAGAATAAAAAATGAAAGTACCGAGACTTCAAAGTTATCCATAAGTTCCCCGGATAGGATATTTAGTTTCCTGAATCCCTTTCAAGGTTTCGATCAACTCGTCGGGATCGGACCTTTTACTTTTAGAGGATGTGTTGGAAATATCGATCAACTGGACCTTACCGTCCGGACTGATTGCAAACATTCCAGGTTCTGGAAAAGGTTTATCCGGTTCCTCGGTGGATCGCGGGTGAGAGATTTACACCCCAAGTTTCCGATTCCATCACAGATGATCACCGGAGGATAAAAACCAAAGTTTTATCGCCCAGCCAGGAAACGGATCGAAAGATTCTGGACGTCAACTTGAATAGAGGTTCATTGGCCCATCCCGGGATGAGTATTGACCAAATGCACAATCTAGTGATCCGGCTTCCCCATGAAAGCCTGAAAGATCCCCGTTACCGTCCTTACGGATTTTTTGCCTCCTTAGCATGAGCCTTCGCCATCGTTTCCGCAACTTCCGCAGCTTTAGTGTAATGATCCTTTAAATTCTTGGCGTGCTCCACAAGGCTTGATTCATGCCCTTCCTTCGGAGTCCCCAAGAACTCATACTCTTTCTCAATTTGCCGCATTTCTTCTGCCCGTGCATGAAGATCAGTCGCTTCCTTCTGATACCAGTCCGCCAAACGCGCATGGTCATTTTGTTTCACCATTTTGCTTGGCGGACTGAATGCGCACCCGACCATGAGTGCCATCATTGTTGCCGCAACCACCAACTTCCAGTTTCCTTGAATGTTCATAACCTCCTCCCTGTGTGATAAATCATTATTGGTTATGCATGTACTTTTCCTATGCCATCATTTGGTAAGAAATGGGTCGTCAAAATAAAGAATCACAACGGTCTACCTAATGATCGTCCCGCTACTTTTGGATTCTCCAAAAAGCATTCACAAGACATCGCGAGAAAAAGATCTGCCGGATCGGCTCCGGTATTAATAAACCAATCGCCTAAGGAATTTATTTTTGCAGAGTGGTCGCTATCCACCGCTCTCACAAATTTCAGTATGACCTGCGGTGGTTCGCTTAGAGAGATCAGCGCAGACATTCACGGCCTCTTTTCACATCCCGGTAAAAGATCTAGTATCCGAATCTCACCTCGTATCGCACATCTTTAACCAACTTCATATACATATCGCAATGCTAAAAATGGATTACCATCTTTTTCACCATATTAGGCATACCAAAAGATGCCATTTTCTATGGAATATGGCCCGGCTTGGCGGGTTCTGGGGTGCCATGTTGGTAGAGCAAGGCCATGCTTCCTACGGTATGGCCGGGAACGGGAATGCAGAAGAAATTCCGATTAATCTGTATGACTTCATCACCCCGACCACCCGCTCGTCACCGGGCATAGCGGAAGCATCTGCACGATGAATGATCCGGGTGAAGCCAAAGTGTGTGGCATGGCGAGCCTCCCCGCTACATCAAAATGATTGTCCTCGACAATCGTCTTTAATCGTCTGGAAAGATTAGCCCTCATTCGTTCTCAAATGGTTTAAAATTCCGTCCAGAAAGTTCATGCCATTTTACAGTAAATAATAAGGATGTTGAATTCGAAATGGAAGTTTAAGGAGATGGACCAACGTGACCTGAAAACTAAGTTAAGTTTGCGCCTTGAATCTTGGGAGACAAAAAACAGAAAAAATGTCTTACGAAATCAATTCCGCTCGAGAATTGAGATAGGTAAAATAACTCTATATTGACGGATGCGCTCACATTCACATCACACAAATTAAAAATCAATCTATTCCAGGCTAGAGATCAGACAATTTACCCGACCTATCCACATTTACCCTGGAGGGACTTATGCAAAAGATTGCCGCCATTTTCGCGATAGCAGCTCTGATAACCGGGCTGAGCGGATGCAGTTATGTGTTCTATCCTCGTGCGGATGAATTTGCCCAAAAAGCTAAAGGGACCACCAATCTCGAAACCGTACTGAACCTGACCACTATGATGGAAGCCAGTGCGGAAGCCGCGAAAGGGGGAACAGGGTCCGATCAGCCATTGGACGATCTGCACAATCAATTTCATGCCTTCGACAATTCTTTGTGTTGTGTGGACGAGGCCAAACGGGAAACACCGGCCTACGCTCTCGCGGTGACCCATAATAAGGAATTGTGGGCTATCTTTAAACGGCTATGGAAGTTCAAGGATACGCAACCCCACCGGGATGAACACCTCGCCTTATTTAAGACGGAGGTCCAAGAACTCCGTGCGACCCTTGAGACATTGAAATAATCGGACGGCGTGGATTGACCCGATAGGCCTGAACAAGTGTGGGCGAGAGAGGGACCTAATAGAACACAGACTCTTGGGCAGGGATTTTCTGTGATTGTTCCTTACGAATAGCGGGTAAAACTTGTCGTCTGCCGGGGCCGTGCTTTGAGGATTACTCCGATTAACAGACCGATGAGCACCAGAGCGCCCCCATAGAGGAGCCATTTTAGTTGTAAGTTTTCTTCAAGCTGCCTGGCTTTAGCGGATAACTCTTCAACCTGGCCAGCTAAAAGTGTATTCTGCTGAACAAGTTCGATGTTCCGTGCATGCTCGTTGATGGAATCGCCCGATATACGTTTCAGTTCCGCGAGTTCTTTCGAGAGGGATTGCACCTGCAAATTGAGCGTCCGGTTATTGGCGTCGGTTTCTTTATGCTCAGCCTGGATGCTCGCACGCGCCTCGCGTTCTTTTTCGATTTCCGCTTTAAGACTTTGTAGGCGTTTTTCGGCTGCAGTCAGCTTGACCCGGGCAATGGGTTCCCCGATGAGGTACTGAGACGTGACCCAGCCCTCCATCCCATCGGTGGTCCTGACCTGGGTAAACCCGGCCTCCTCGTCTATCGCGAGAATGGTCAGTTGGGTGCCGCTGGGTAGGCCACGGTGTAGGATGCGATGGGCAGTAGTGGGCCCACTGCGTAGCGGCACAGTTACCACGTCCGAAATATAATTCACGTCTCCGACTGCAGCCAATGGCTGTGTGGTCAACCCCAACCATGAGCACGATAAAAAGACGAGATAGATTAAAAATTTCAAAGCGTTTAACCTCCTCATGGTGTTGCGCATTTTGAGAAAGGAGTTCTTCCGGCGAAAGATAAAGTGTCGCACTCACTAGGAATAGGAAATGTACAGGCCCTGGGGGACAGGCCGATAAGTAGCAAAGGAGCCGTAAGGTGTCAATGACACCAAAAAATCGGCTCAGAAAATAGAGGCTTAAAAAAGGTTAAATGCTGTTTTGACGTCCTAGTTCATCCTCTTTTCCGTTCACGAATATAGAAGACCCGGAAAGGAGCACGCAAACGGGCCTATAGAAGGTGGGTGAGCAGAGTGGGAAGAAATGAAAACCAAAACTACAGGCTTGACCTACGACTCAGAGGATCAAATGACCACCACATATGAATAAGCTAACCGGGCTAACGTTCAAACCCAGGAATAGACCCTAGTTGAGCCAGACGAGTTGGCCCACTCCTCCACGGTATGCGTTAGAACGATTCAATGGGCAAACTCGGATGGAAATGGCTTTGCGTCCGTTTGCTTTGACCCAATGAAATGAACCTCGGCTTCCGAACCCGAACCCGCTTTTTCCAATAGCCAAAGTCAAATAATAACCCTTGTCCAAAAGAACAAATGTCAGGCGAGTGGAGCTTTTTAGGGAACAGTGCCGATGGATGGATCTTCATATGTAAGTTGCTCTGTCAGTTCCTTTGAAGCACAGGGTAACCAAACGAGTAAATCCATTTTTCCGCCTCAACTGTATTTTTCCGCGCCAGCTCTCTGGCCGGGGTGTGACAGGGAAGACAATCTATTTTGTAATCCTTAGACACCGTGTGTTGAGGATCATCCGGATTAAAGAAGGACCAACCCCAACCATCACCCCATAAGTTGGATTCTTTAAACCGCCCGTTCGTATCCCTGACCAGCACAAACCAGCCTTTGATGGTGGTCGCGTGACCGACTGCCGGCCCGGTGGTCATCGGCATGGTGTCGGCGTTTAGGAGCTCTTTCACCAACACCGCTCCGTCGGGAAACCGGTTTTTCTCGTTGTAAAATTTGATCGTGTCCGATTGTGTATACACGACGTGATATTCTTGCAAGCCTGGCGCACCTTCAACCTTTGCGTGGGCCCAGGTCCCAAGCGTGGGCCATTCCCGGTAATTTTCAGGGACACTGATGGCCCCGGTTTTGGGGTGAACATTAGGAGCAAAAGATTTCTCTTCATTCGTCATCGCCCATCCTGCCAAACTTCCCAATCCCAGAATGAGGACCGTCCCTATGGTGACAAACCGATTCATAGACCTCTCCTATCAACGGTGGCATCCAAAAAACGGCTGGGGCCCGCCACATAAACCATGACGGGCCCCGGCCTGGTTACTTTATAAATCCGACGCCGCTTTATCTTTGATTTCTTTCCAATTGGCCTCGGATTTTTTGAGATAGCCCTGAATGTCCTTGGCCCATTTGCTTTGGATATCCCGATCCAGATTCAAATACAGTTTGCCCTGAACGATCTTCCACGCTTCAGGATCGGAAACGAATTTCTTCCCGACCGCCACACCATAGGCACAATAGCCACCGTAGGCTGGCACATACTTCCCGGGGTCGGCCTCGAACATTTCTTTGTGCTCTTTGGTAGCAAAGGCATAGGTTACTCCCTGGTGCTCGACCACGTGGTAACCGGAGCCCCTCATCGGTTTTCCATCCGTAAAGTACGCAACCGGATCATAACCGCTGATTCCTGGAGTGCTATTGGTAACATCCCCCGCGGAGGCGGGTGTAGCCGCGATGGCCAGGAACATGACAAACAGGGAACTGAAGATTGTCTTCATCATTTTCATGATGGATCTCCTTTTTGAAGGTAGAATGGTTAGTAAGGCACGGTATACAGATCTGTATCCTTTTTGAAAGTCTAGTCAGCGAAGTTCGTGTTTCGTTACACTTCTTTTCCAGTCGCGTAAACATTGCAGAAACCATTCATACCATTGGAATATAGAAGGAAATCTGACAAACCTCTTCCAGAGATATTTGTGTATTTACAAAAATTCCAAAAATATTGGTAGACCTGAATGTCTAGTAAAATGAAGCAAGAAAGCGCTCGACCCTCAAAACGGGAGCAACTCATCAACACAGCCGTGACCTTATTTGCGCAAAACGGGATTCACGCCACCGGGATCGATACGATTGTTGAACACTCGGGGGTGACAAAAAAAACCTTGTATGCGCACTTTCGCTCCAAAGAGGAATTGGTGCTCGCGGCATTGCGACACTATGACGGACAGTTTAGAAATTCGTTCATGCGGCAAGTGGAGACCAAGGCGCGCACTCCAAAAACTCGCCTGCTGGCCATTTTCGATGTGGCCGAAACCTGGTTTTTGCAACAGAGTTTTTATGGATGTCTGTTCATCAATGCCGTTGGTGAGCATTCCACCCCCGACACCTTACTGCGTTACGTCTGCAGGGATTTCAAGCGGATGATGACGGAGTTTATCCTCAAGCTATGCATTCAGATGGGAGCGCGGAATCCTCAGCATTTAGCCGAAGAACTCTCGCTCTTATTGGAAGGAGCAATCGTGACAGCCCAAGTGTCGCAAAAACCTGATGCAGCCAAAATTGCCAAACGGGTAGCAGCAGTGCTGATCGAAAAACAGAGTCCACATGAAATACCCCAAACATAGCATCATATTCCCAGGTGGATGATCTGAGACTCCTATAGTTCATGACCTTCTGATATAGGAGATACTAAATGAGAACTTCCAAGCTGCCACAGGTTTGTCACGGAAAACAAATTGGTAAAATCGGGGCGTTTTTGTTAGTCTATGCCCATACATATTACTCAGTAGGTGCCAATAACAGCTTGGGCATCTTTCGCGGGTTTGCCCTCCACCTTCCAATAAAAACATTTATGCGTTTTTCGAAGTGGATAGTCATTCTCTAGCATTCATTCTATTGTTTCGAGGAACTTTTCCATGATCGAACCAATGCATCGGGGCATTTAATCTATCAACCAGAGCCAGGTTACCGTCCGCATCCATAACAATATGCCAAGTCACGAAACCAATTCCCTTCCGCACCCAATCAGCAGAAAAATGATGGGATTTTAGTTTTAAAGAAAAATTTTGTATGGCTATGATCATTCCTCGAATTCAATATCACCATGAGGGACACCCGAGTCGGCCTTTTTTAACGGGTTCTTTTGGAATATCAAGCCTCCCATCACATATTAAAAGCCATACTCCGGTAAAATTGTATTTGCCAGAAGGCCTCCTTCTGGTTTACTTTGTAGAGTTCGTATCTTTCCCCTTTATAATAAGAAAGTTGAGGATCTCCGTTTTACAAAAAGGCTTCGATGAAGTTTTGTGAATCGTAAGCTATAGATATCTCGAAATTCCCTACACATGAGAGAGGAGCGATAAGGATGCCAGAAATCCAGCGGATCATATTGGGCCCATGGAAGCTGTTTAAGTCCCTTTTTGACACCCAAGAAGCGTCAGCGCTGGCTTCCCATAAAAACGGTCGCGAGATAGACCTGGTTCGAACGATCCCATTTTTGGCCCTACATATTGCCGTTCTCGCAGTCTTTTGGGTGGGCTGGAGTCCTATAGCGGTCGGGGTTGCCGTGTCCTTGTATATTGTACGAATGTTCGCCATTACCGGCTTTTATCACCGCTACTTCTCCCACCGAACCTTTCGCACCTCACGGGTGATGCAGTTCCTGTTTGCCTGCCTTGGGGCCAGCGCGGCCCAACGAGGTCCTTTATGGTGGGCCGCTAACCATCGCCACCATCATGCCTATTCCGACAAACCGGCAGATGTCCATTCTCCTGTTCTCCGGGGGCTCTGGTGGAGCCATGTAGGTTGGTTTTTAACTCATGACCAACTTGCAACAAAGTTGAACCGCATCAAAGATTTTGCGCGATATCCTGAATTACGATTTCTGAATCGTTTCGACACCCTTGTGCCAATCGGGCTGGCAGTCCTCCTGTTTCTCTTGGGGAAATGGCTCGGCAGTGCCTATCCGGATTTGGGAACAAGTGGATGGCAAATGCTGGTGTGGGGCTTCGTGATTTCAACCGTTGTCCTCTGGCACGGCACCTTCACCATCAACTCACTTTCCCACCTTTTCGGTAGCCGACGCTATCCAACATCGGACCATAGCCGGAACAACTTCCTTCTGGCCATCATCACCCTAGGTGAAGGATGGCACAATAACCATCATCAATATTGCAGCTCCGCCCGGCAAGGATTTCGATGGTGGGAAATCGATGTCACCTATTACCTGCTGGAAGGACTCCAACTTTTCGGGATCATTTGGGATATTCGACCAGTCCCCGCATGGGTACTGAATCACCCAAGTCTTGAACAGGTGGACGAGGATACTGATTCTGCCGAAAAGATGGCGATGTAGATACACCATTGGTCCCAGGGATGCCTCTTTAAAGTGTCCGGCCATTCATTCATGCCTTTTTTAAATTTCTCTCTCCAGGCCTTCCCTTTTTCACTTTCCTACATCTCACAAACCCAGAATTCGTCATTAATCATGAGGGATGCACCCACTTGGATGGGTGATGTATGATAAGACTATTGGCTGCTGATGCCCTGTGAGGTACGAACATGTTCCGCCCTTTTGTCGCTCTGATGACGGTAGTCCTCGTAACCCTTCTCACCCTTTTGCTTGGATATCAAACGTCCTGGCCCTTTTCCATACTTGAACCGAAAGAATCCACAGTTCATCAGTCAGGTGATCAAATTTCGGTCGCCTTGGATTTAGAGGGTCTCCCCGGAGTCACCAAGGTGAACTACTATTGGTATGGTGAATTTGACGATATGCTGCGAGAATTTGTCGAAGAAAAACTAGCCCTTGTTGCCTCGGCCAAAAACAATCCTCCCTTTGGTGGAAAGATCCCGATACCCAATGAAATGATGGGCACCTATCGGCTTCTGGCTGTGGCCGAACAGGGTGGAAGACAATCCCAACATGAATCCTTGGCCATCTTCGATGAAATCCTGATTCAAATCGAGCCGGCCGCTGAACTCCTGGAAATTGACTTTCAAACGGACAAGCCCCTGAAATTGGGACGAGCCAGCGGAACTCGTGTATATGAACAAGTAGACTTTCTCGGAAAAACGTTTGAATTACCAGTGATTGGGCGATTCTCAGATGGAATCTCCCGTTCCCTTCGGGCACAAAGCACAGGAACCACCTATCAGTCTGCTAACGAAAAAATCATTTCGGTCAACCCCAATGGGGTGGTCCGGCTGGTGGGGAATGGGGAAACCACGCTCACCGTTAAAAACCGCAATCAAGAGGCCACCCTCGGCATTCTGGTTGAGGTTAACGATGAACCGAACCAGCCACCGGTTTCGGATCCGGGCAAAACGCAAACGGTCCTTTCGGGAACACGAGTCACCTTGAATGGCTTAAGGAGTTATGATCCCGACGGCGGCTCCCTCCAGTACCACTGGGAACAAGTACGAGGAAGTAAAGTCCCTTTGCTCGACCCGTATTCCGCACAAGCCAAATTTTTGGCCCCGTTTGTCGTCGAAGAACGCCTCTTCCGTTTCACGCTCCGAGTTACGGACATTCAAGGTGCCGACAGTCTACCTGCATTTGTCGACGTCCTCATTACGCCCTAGCGGGAGGCATCTTATAGGACGTGCAGCGCGAGCCAGAAGCCACAAGAAGCCAAATGTAATCACTCCTTTCCCTAATCACCCCAGACACTCTCAATAGTTGTGCGATCTTACCCAACTTCCCAATTCCGCGAACATCGCCTTTTCTGGTCGAAATTACTACAGCCGGACGGGAGTCGAGCCCGGGATGAGTTTTTTTAAAACTGCAGTACCAAGCTTACTTGGAACAGATTCCCAGGTTTAAACATCTGGCCTTTGAGGACAACATAGGAATCATTAAGTTCTGGTTTTCCATTTTCAAAAAACACAGGGGAGCCGCTCAACTGTCTGAGCAATAATCTCTTAATTAACCGTGAAACAATGCCCGTCAATGACAAAGTCCAATAAATTTTGATCTTTACATCCCACAAAGAAGATAGGCCCAGGAAGAAATATACCTCCTAGTCGCCTTAGATCATCGTCAAAGCAAACAGCAAAACGGAAGCCGGCTAGAGACCGTTCGCCATAGGTTAAATATTTTATCTATACACGAAAAGGCGAAACGAACGTGAACCTCCGTCCTGGTTCCGCTATTGTTTTACAGTTTCGTCGCCGGAGCAGGAAGGTTGATTAAGGGAAATAAGGAGCGCAGAAACCTTTTTCTCTATTGAGAGCCAAAATTATGAGTCCTCGCTCAGACCTCCACATGAGTATATGGAAGGCATAGCAAATACGGTTATGTGGCGAGATTTGAATCACAAAGGTAGGGGACTGAAGACTGCCATTTGAATGAAAGGGAGATTGCCGATGCCCATATTCAAAGCAAGCTGGTTGAAGGGTGGTTTGGTTGTATTGCCCCTGATTGCACTCACCATGGTGAGTGCATGCCTGGGAAAGTTTGAAACGAAACCGATATTGACCGAACCGTGTCGCCTGGATTGGCAACAGCAAGCGGGCCTCTCCGAAGTCGATCTTCCTGATTCAACTGGGAGCCCTGGCCTCCCGGTTTTGGTATTTAATATCCATGACCGCCTTCTTTCCGACTCATTCTTCTCGAGTGAGGCCCATACTGAAGAAGAGATGGCATGCATTGGGGATTTAGCCTCCAAGTTCGATCTTGTGCTGTTTCAAGAAGCCTTTGTCCGGCCGGCACAACTCGCCCAATACACCAAACATGCCTGGTCATATCACCCATTGTTCACCGAAGGGGGTGGAGGTGACTGGTGGCCTCTTCGAGACATATGCCACATATGTTTGAGCCCCGGACTCCTGATGCTCGCTCGTGAACAACCTCCGTCTGTCCATTCAGAACCCTATGAGGCCTTTGCTGGCTGGAATACCGACCTGAATAAAGCCGATGATTTCTTTTCGAAGGGTTTTCAGCTTGTTCAGTTCCCAACATTTTGGGTATTGAATAGTCATATGGACGCCGGTCGTGGAGAAGCCAGCATTAGGGCCAGAGCGCTACAGTTTAGACAGCTTACTGCCGGCATTAGGCATTTCATTGTTCCTGATGCACCGTTGTTTGTCGGCATGGATGCGAATCTTCGACCAGACCAGGAAGAACGCGATGCAGAAATTTTGGAAGAATTTCTTACGTCGAATGCCTTAACCCTTGTGCACCAAAGCGGGCCGGATTTGATTGCCGTCAGAGGAATCCGCACAGAGCACTCACAATCCCTTCCACTCAAAGGCATCCTTAGCGATCACAACGCCCTATCCGTCATTATTTATCCACCATCCAGATTAGAGTCACAAGATTAATCAGGCTCCTCAAGCTAGGCATGAAGATGGGATGCAAAATTCCAAAAAATCAACAGAAGACTCGCTTTCTCATTGGAAGGCCCAATGGGGATTGTCCCATTTTCTGAAGATCCTCAAACTGCCAACAATGCCAAATGGGACGCAGAACAACAACTCAATTGGCAAAATTATATTTTTGTGTTGATGTAGACTTTTACTCCAGGATCGAAATCCTTCCCAAGGGAATCGAACATTTTTTCATCCAGGCTGATGAAACTCGTATCGTTATGAAGATTTTCATCCGCTAAAGTCCCCCGGTCAACGATGATAATTTTAGCTAGAGATGATTCCACCTCTTCGACAGTTTGAGACCTTTTCGACCTCCCATGATAGGGCACTTGCATCAGGAAGGCGGTATAGGAATCAAGGTTTTCCAACTCGCTTGTCGAAGCAATTGGGCCGCTGATATGAAGGGCGATCAATTTTTCCTTCAGGATTTTGGCCGCCTGGTAACTTGGTCTCTCCGGGAAAAAGGGTCCGTTAACGAGGGGAAGGAGAAAGGATAAAGAGACAAGAACCAAGCCCATGATATGAAGAATCTGTTCTTGACCGGACCGACCCTTGGCCAGATGTCCCACAAAGCCTAAACTCCCGCCAAGAAGAAACGGGTAAATAGAATAATAATATCGCCTTTCTCCTCCATAACCCGGTAAATAAATCACCACCAGACACCCGATTAATATTGCTGCCCATCGCCAGCGATCCGACCGGATATTCTGTGTCCATGGAGCATGAAACAAGAATCCAAATATGACCGAGACCAGCCCGATGCCAAGCCAGTCAAAGTCCTTCAACAGGCGTATAGTTTTCATCACATTACTATGGACAATCCGCAATTGATGCCGAAAATTCTCTGTACTTTCAATCGGGGACCAGTGTGAGTACTTTTTCGATATTGGATCCTCCCAGGAGGAAACTCGGCCCTGTTCGGGAATAAGAAAGTCAGTAAAAGTGGGGTGTCCTCGCCCAACACCAGGCGGCCCCATGACGGCATGACTAATTCCTGCACTAGTCGAAAAGGTCAGCCTTTCATACTTGAGAGACAATACGAAAATCCAAGGCCCGGCAACAAGCATTAACCCGAAAAAGGTAATCGCGGCGCTACGTAGAGCACGAATCGGGCTGGCCTGCTGACAAACGGTCCATAACCCCCCTGCCGCCACAATCAGAATAAATGCAAATGGCAACCCAGGCGCTTTTGCTAAATAGGCAGCTCCGAATAATATCCCGGCAGAAAATTGGACGGATGGTTTATTGCACCAATCGGGATGCAAAGTTCGGCTTATGGCTAAACAAAGCATTCCACTCATCAGGAGATCCGGAGTGATCCCTTGAACCGCCCAGTGGACACTAAAAAAGGCAACGATTCCAAGAGCCACAAGGACCGCGGAGGACCGGATCCCCAAAATCCGGAAGATCGCCAGACAGCCCACAAGGTACACAATCGCCGATAGTGCCATGGCCATCTGCGCAGCGGACAATGGTTCGTCCACAAAACCAAGCAACGGGACCATGATCCAACTCAACATGGGCCCCCAATAACCGGAAACCGCTAAATCAAGCTGTCCGGATGCATAATATTGGGCAATTCTGATATAGGAAATCCCATCGGTACTGATCCAATCCTGATTGACCCAACCAGCCCACAACAGCAACACAATCTGAAGAATAAAGAAGCCGAAACTGGCCTTGGAGATGTCTTGCCGACTCATCTCACCCATTAGACATACCCATTTTTAGTAAAATTCTCTGAAAACAGACGGCTCCTAAACGGGCCCTTCCTCCAATTTTTATCTCAAATACGGTTCGGGATTTCGCATTCCGTAATCTCATCATCTTTTTGCCCCCTTACATTCATTCATAACCAGCACTCCGGATGCTTCCCAACGCCGGGAGCTCCACACGAAAAGTCCTAATGTTCAAAGGTCGTGATTTCCTCATGCTTGAATCTCAACATTCAAAAACCCTTCGTAATTTCGCCAGGTATTGGGGGCAGAGTCGTCTCAGCGGTCAACACGATTCCACATCGTGAAAATATCATCCCATGCCAGAATATTTTGCTCGGGGAAGCATTTGACGCTTTAATGACTTCAATGTCCCCCAACGCTCGGCTGGTCACGCGGGTCACAAAATTTTGTTTATTTATTCGGAAATTCTGCTTAAGACTGAAGGAATGTTTGGTGGCTACTGGGACATCGCCAGACGAAAATATATACACAAACTAACTCCTCAGATATCCTTGACTCATTTTTTAGTCAGATAGCGGTGACTTACTTTTCACCAATAGTCCAAAGAGGTGGAATGAGAGCCGGATTAACATTAAACAACTCATACAAAAACGGGATCTCAGAAAACATAAGCAGGAGAAAGAGCATCGTGCTCAATCCAACATAAAGAACAAAGCCGCCTTCCTTGTATAATTTTTCGGGATTTTGAACGGGACTATCCTCCAACAAACCAACTTTAAGATAATACGTCAAAAACCCGGCACCTATGGGGACAAAAAGAATTAATTCCATATGATATCGGACAAGAAATATTCCAGACACAAAAGAACAGGCCATCGCATAGAAGAACATACTGAGCAATAGACGGTTTTCTGTGTAATACCCGAACGATTTACGATACCCCCGTGCACGTATCGGGTCACCTATACGTCGATACTCGGCAAATCGCTTAGTGGCCATGAAAAATGCGCCGACCATCCAGTATGCCAATACCAGGGATAGTGGAGGGATGCTGTTGGTTACAAGTGCAAACCACCCAAGCAACAACCGAATCGGATTATTCAGTGCCTCAGAAAGTACATCTAAATAAGGTAGTTCTTTCGTCCGTATCGGCGGAATATTGTAAATTAGGCCGCTCAACAAAAAAACGAGGGCTGTGGTTCCAAAATACGCATTTAGGGAAAAAGCAAGAACGATCCCTGAAGTCCCCAATAAAAACCATTCCAGCCAGGCCCAATTAGGTTTGACCTTCCCGGAAGGAACGGGACGGTCTTTTTTCACTGGATGGAGACGGTCATAAGGGGCATCAAGAAGCTCGTTTACCACATAATTGCTTGAGGCAACCAAACAGGTAGCTACAACAGCCAGAAGCAATGGGGGAAGACTAGCCCAGGCAAAGAGTTCCGGCTCATAAAACAGGGCCAGCACGATGCCCAGAATCATAAAGACATTTTTAAACCAGTGGTCGATCCTGGCGATCTGGACATAAGGCCAGAGTACCCGAAAAAAATTAGATGGTTGAGTGGATAACATCGCAAAGACCTCTAAAATTAGTAATCAAACGATATTCTGTTTTTGCACTCGCGTCCAACTCGCGAGGCGGTCGGCGGGAAAATATCACGTAAGGCATTCCGGCGGCTTTGGCACCACACGCATCGACGTCATACCGATCACCGACATACAACACCTCCCGAGGATCAAGATTCCAGAGGTAACAGGCATAGAGAAACCCTTTGGGGTTGGGTTTAAACGCATTAATTTCCGGATCCGTGGCGCATAGTTCCACCTCTAGCGGAGCATGAATCCCTAGCCTTTGCAATTTTTCTCTTACAGGGTAATCAGAAAACACGCCGGTTCGCAGGCCCCTATCAGCCGCTAATTGAAAAAATTCGTTCATGTTACGACGCCGACAAATCCTGAGATATTTCAAGGGGCGACGGAACATCCATTCACTCACCACTATTTCCACCTCATTGGGGGTCACACCGACTCGTTCGGCAACAAGGGAATATTGCAAATTCACCAAGGGGGTACTTGGATCTTCCATGGTTCGTAACGCTTCACGTCCTTCCCGAAAACATTTCAAAATTCGCCAGACACGCAGAGCCTTACGAATAGAACCTAATGTAAACGGAACGGTAGATACCTCAAAGGCCATCAGACCCCGTAGAGACTGCTGATGATAGAGGGTTCCGTCAATATCGAGCAAAACAGCACGAATCGGGTGAACCAGCTTCACGAAACAGTCTACTCCCCATAATCAGAAAAATGGTTATTGAAAAATTGACTCTCAAAAGCCCATAAAAACGATATGTAGTGGGCAAATACCTATATCCATCAAGGTACTGGATGATTGTTCAAAAACACCATTCTTGCCATCAAGAATTCCTTGAGGCATTTAAGCAAGAATTGTTCCGTATTGCTTATAATCGAAGGCCAAAATTACTGGCTGTAATAAAAAAGTTAAAAAAACGAACCACTGGGGGGACCGTAACCGATAGCGGCCGTTCAGATTACGCATAGGTCCCATTAAGCCAAGTTGAGAACGTTAGACGAGGCCTCATGTCCTCGGTTGGCTCTTCCTGTGAAACACGCTGTTTTCTGCCGACGGTAGGATAAATGGTGATAGTGATAGTTGGGACTAATTTGTCCTATAAAACCATCGCCCACCATTAACCATTAAAGGGAGACCGTTTTTGAGCAACTGCCGGTGGGGTAAGACGATTGATCTCCCTAGAATCCCTGTAGGGGTTTTGGATGGTTGTCAGCGCTTTTGCCTTTTTTCTCTCCTCGATAATGAAGCCGAAAGGCTTGTGGAAACCATTGTCTTTTGCATTTTTTTTGGGGAATAACGATGGCTAGTCGGATAATTTATACATGATTCCTCGTAATCCATGCTGCAACCGATCATTCTTAGAAAGGGGAAGCTAGATTATGGTCCCTTACTCCAACGGCTGGCTGGGTAACTCGATTGGGTGTCATGAAGCATGAACATTTCAACGGGTCGATCATACATAGCAATGATGAATTTTCCAGAGTACAACTCACAACCATTATTTTGAAGGGATGGGCAATTCGTGAATGTTCGTCTGGCTAAATATCGTGTATTAGCTCTATCCCCGCTATACTTACACTTGCTTCTGAAAGAAGGCAATTAACACTCCAAATACATGGTCGTCAACACAGTAATACTCTTGTGCAAGCTGTTCATTGAAGATCTTTGAAGCATGGCCTAGATTTTTTTGGCCCCGTAGGCAAACCCGGTTAACCTTTAGATTGATTTTACTACTTCAAACCTGGCATCTTTAAAATTTGAAATAAATCTAGAATGGTTAAATCAGACTAGGTGATCTCTAAAACAATCAATGATTTTTGAGGCGCCGAAATCCCTGGACATATCCCCCCTGTTCTTTTTCGAGGGAGTACCCACATGTGCCAGAGCCAGAGTTACATCTATCTGATCTGTTCTGTCATAGAATGCAAAACATGATTGCGGCCATCTCTTTAGAGGCCCCTTCGCTGCCCCTTATCCAGCAGTTAATCGCTGACAACCGAATGCCAAATCTCGCGGCTCTTCAACGAGAAGGCGAGGTCGTCAACCTCGACCCCCCATTTCTTGATGGAGCAGTTTACGCCACCCTCTATACCGGGCAGCATCTCTCGGAGCACGGAATTTATTCCTTGTTTACCTGGTCTGCTCCCGAGCAAAGGCTTCGACTGTCTCACGAACTCCTATCAGATGAGACTCTGTTCCGACGTCTGGACCGAGCAGGTAAACGAGTCCTTGCCATCGATCCACCCGAACACCCCATGCAAGAGCTGGCCAACGGTAATGTGGTGTGTGGATGTCAGTTTCGATCACGCGTCCACTTGGCCAAATGGTCGCATCCTCCGAGCTTGGGCAAGGAACTTTTAAAACATCTTGGCAAGACTCCGAGAGGTGAGGAGACCTTTGGTCAACCTGCGCAGCACCATCTCCTCCACCTACGGAAAATTCTTCTGCAGGCGCCTAGCCGCCTAGCCAGCGGGGTTGAACGATTGATGGAGGAGAGGGCTCCCGATGTCCTCTGGTTGCACATGGCTGCGATCCACCTTGCGGGTCACCAGCTTTGGGATCCAGCGTCCGTCGACGTCATCGGGCAATCCCCAACCGGAACGGCTCTGTTGGAGAACTCCTTAATTGACGTATATCTAGCAGCCGACGCAGCACTCGGTCGAATAATAAAAATTCTGCCTGACAATGCAGATCTCCTTGTGTTCTGGGCTAAGGGAATGGGTCCGGAGACTTGTCGGTCCGATCTTCTTCCCGAAATGTTGGAACGGATTCTGACCCCTCCCTCCTCGGTCCGCGCATCATCAGGAAATGACATTTTGACGAAGCTGCGTGCGATTGTACCCACCTCGTTTCGTTCTAAAGTCGCAGATGCCTTACCGGACTCACTTTCGCTCCAACTCACGGCTCGACTGGGAACGATTGGGAAGGACTGGAAAGTGGTACGGGCCTTTTCGCTCCCTTCAGACGGCCCTGGATTGGTTCGGCTCAACATCCGCGGGCGTGAGCGGAATGGGATTGTCATGGAATCCGAAGCAAAAGTGCTCTGCGACGTGATCGCCGAGGGCCTCCGAACCTTTAGCGACATCGATGGGAAAGAGTGCATCGTGGGCATTGAACGACCCGAAGACCATTTACCTCCCGGGGAGAAACTAGACAGGCTTCCCGACCTGGTAATCCGATGGACTGGCGAACAATCTACGAACCTGCGCGGCGTGACTTCCCCGATATACGGCACAGTCTTGCGCGGAGGTGCGGGGTCAGGACGGTCGGGAAACCACATACCGGGCGCCGGCGCGATCATCGTCCCACGATCGGGAGCGTATCAGGCGATCAATGGCCGAAACCCTCATCTGGTTGATCTGAGTGCGACAGTCTGTGCAGCAGCGGGCGTGCCCCACAAAGACCTTCCCGGCCAGTCATTTCTCGTATATCGATGAAAATCTGTGATTATGGAGATCCAACCTCCTTTTACCAGGGGAAAATGATTGCACCCGGCACCATTTTCTGCAGAAATGCGTTACCCAGATACAATGCATTGGATATGCTGGCCTCGGGCCTTTTCAAGTATGTTATTCGAAGAGTTATTTGGAAGGGCACACATCCTTGAATGTGATGGAGAACTACCGGAGGCTGGAGGGTCAACAGACTCTGGTAGAGTTAGGGGCGTGTAAGAATCTCTCCCCGTTTAGCCTTTAAGGCATTGGTTCGAATGGCATGATCAAATATATGGCAAAAATACATTTGCTCTATCCACTCGGCATTGCGAAAGATTCGCCTTTTTTCGAGAAAATTGAACTTGGTAATTTTTCTGAAGTCATGTCCATTATTAAATTCCTCAATGGCCAGGAGTTCGCCGCAATATGGGTTGTGTAATTCTCGTTTGACATCGTCAAAATACATGACCACCATCGGAAGAAACAAATCGGAAGGCCCATCAAATATAGTCAAAGCGTCCACTGTGCTACTATAGTAATCCAGATCCACAGAGATGAAACCAATTGGAGCTCGGACATCATTCAAAAAACCTTTTATAGTATCCTCGAGGTTTCCGAAATTGATGCGCGCATTTTCAGGAAGCTTTCTTAACAACAAATCCTTATCCTGGAGAGGAAAATCACCCTGACTATAGTACTCCGGGTGATCACGGAAGTCTTTTGGGGAGGGCAACCCCAACCCAGTATCAAATCCGACGATATTGAACTTCACCCCCGTTATTTCAGTGATTCTCCTGCCTACTTCGCATAGGTTAAGCAGTCCCGACCCATTAGCGACCCCAAATTCCAGCACCGTCAGACGATCAACATTAATTTCTCGTGCAATGTCGGCCGCTCTGAGTAGCCCAAATGCGTGATATCGCCGTTCAATCAAATCGAAATCGATTTTGGTTCTGTAGCTTCCCAAGAGAGCCACAAACCCTGAAATAAGATTTAAGTGTAGTGGTTCCGAAAGTCGCTCTACAAAAATGTTCCGGAGGGTGTCGGGTTCTCGGATGCTTCGCAGCAAATACCTAAACATCAATTCTGATCCTTCATATATCCAATATTCAGCAGATTATGACTTGCATTCTTTCCTTCTTGCCAAATGTCATTCTGGATTAAAAAAACAGACTGGCAATCCTCCATTTGCAAACCAAATAAAATCGACTTCAAAAATAGATTTAATTTCTCAAATTTCGCTGACATTACTATAATTTTCTCATAAAGTCATTCGTACTATGTTACATAAGTCATCCCTATTTTTGGGGGAAAGAGAGTAATCGACGAAACCCGCAATTCAGCCGTGAGCGTAAAGAGGCTCATGCCGGAGTTGCGCTATACGCTTTTCAGTGAGGAAGGTCCGGGAAATGCTTGTTTGACGAGATCGACCTCCATCCTGATTTCTTTGGGAAAGTTTGGAAAATGAATTAATCCTAGACTACGCTATCCCTTGAGATCCACACTCATATGTAATTCTTTTCTATCGGCTCAGATATTGGTCCCTCCCACTTCCCTCGTTGATCACCCTTTCCCTGTTTAGGTAATAAACTATATCTTATTTATTTACGTGGATTTTTACCCTTAAGATGCTATTAAATTTTAGGAATTGAAACCAAACATCCCGACAGTTTCGGCTAGAATGAAAAAAATAAAGATACTGTATGCCTATCTTGGTTTTTACCGCGATGCCGGTGGGGAACATTCTCCGTTGGGCCTTGCCGAGGAACTTGATCGCGAGCGCTTCAGTTTCGAGATGGTGACTTTGATGCCGACCACCTCTACAATCGGCGTTGCGGTACAGGCAACCGGTTGCACCATCCATGAACTCGGACTGGGCATTCCCCGCATCACGGAACCAATCCACATCATCAAGGTTATCAAGGCCTTTTATCAGACGTTCCGCAGAATTCAACCGGACATTGTTCAAACACAATCAGGCTTTTGCAACGTCTGGGCTCGCCTGGCAGCCAAACTGGCGGGTGTGCCCGTCATTATCATGACGGTTAATTTTGATGAACCACAACCGAGATGGATTCTGCGGCCGCTGATAAATGCCATGCACCACTGGTTGGCGACGAGCACCAAAGCCTACGTCTGTATCGCCGAACATTTGATGAAGGAACAGTTGCAGCCCTACGAATGGGGTCGTGCCGAAATTATTGACCAATTTTTCGATCTAAACCGCTTTCTGGCGGGCCGCACCAAATTGCCGAAAATCCGAGCCCTAACCGATCCTGCCCATCCATTACTCGGCATTGTCGGACGGCTCGAATTCGAAAAAGGGCATAGGGTGGCAATCGCGGCCATGCGGAATATCGTCGATGTGGTACCCGGCGCTCGCCTCCAGATCGTCGGTGCCGGCAGCTTGGAAAGGGAACTCAGAAAACAAGTCGTGGCATTAGGACTCTCCGACCACGTCGAATTCTCTGGTCACCGGACTCAGATTTGCGAGATCATGTCCCATATGGACCTGTTGATGATCCCTTCATACAATGAGGCGTTTGGTTTAGTGGTGTTAGAGTCGATTGCGGCGGGGGTACCCTTATTGGGAAGTCGCAGCGGTGCATTCCCAAAAATTCTTGACAACGGAAAATATGGTACATTGGTGGACCCATCCAATCCTGAAGCCTTGGCAGAAGCTGCCATCGATATGATCGGTAACCCGGCCCCAGCATTGGTCAAGGTGAAGGAGGCTCGAGCTGCAGTGCTCAAGCGATATACCAAAGAGGAAAGCGCCCGCCGACACGCTCGTCTTTATATGCGTTTAGCCGAAAATTCTTAAGTAAAAATTGCGAAAAAATTTCCATTAAGTAATAATTGTCTGGTTGACTGTAGGATTTAGGCAGTTAAATCATTCAAATTCGATCCTTTATAAAACAAAGCAACTGGAGGTATACCCATGCTTGATAATGAACGCTCTGGAACTGGCCACAATTCCGAGCCGGTGGTTAGTGTGCTGATTGTGGCCGACCATGACACAGATCGCCATGCAGAACTTGCCGATCTCCGCAGTTGCCTTCAAGCACTCGCCACACAGGAAGTGGACGAACCCGTTGAGTTTTTACTCGTTGAAACGGAAGAGCGTGCACGGAAAATTCCAGCCGACTTGTTGGCCGAGTTACCCAGCTTAAAGGTGATCGGAGTGCCCAAAGATGCTACCTACGAGCAAAAGAACGCTGGCGCTCAGGCAGCTCAGGGTAAAATCATAGCTCTCTTGGATGCAGACTGCATTCCGGTTCCCGGGTGGCTCAAGTCACTGATCACCACATTTCGGTCTCACCCCCAATATGTTGCAGTGAGCGGCCGCACCATGTATGAGGGCAAAACCGCCACCGAACGATGCCTCTCAGTCTTATCCCGCGGCTTTCTCGACCCAGGGAAAGAAGGCCCGACCCGCTTCATTTCCAATAACAACTCCGGTTTTCTCCGAAAGGTTTACGAACGGTTCCCCCTCCCGGAAAATGAAGGACCTTACGCAGCACAGCTACAATCTGCTGCCATCATGCGGGACGGCGGCCGTTTTCTCTTTCAGCCAGCCATGACCGTGATACACGACTTCGAGGGCTGGTCAATGGAGCGCGATATTCGTTGCCATATCGGATGGGCCACTATCCGTATCCGTCAGCTCGATCCCGGGTTGCGATACAGTTGGCTCCTACGGCTCGGACAGGCTTCAATTCCTATATTTTTCATAGGCAGAGTAATTGAGAGCTTGGGGACATGTTTTCGAGTTGGCCAACAATACGGTCTGCGACTGACAGACTATCCAGTCGCACTGGTCCTCACGTTTTGGATACATTTCCTCGAAATCAACGGTATGCTCTTAGCATTCCGGCACCAGCGAGTAGACAAAACGAAATATCGCTGACCATTATGGCCAAGCTTTTCATTGCTTCGCTGGTTGACCCGGCTTCGCACCCGGGTGGTGCAGGAACCTACACTCGCGGACTCCTTGCCGCGCTGGGGAGTAGCCACGTAGTCAATTTGGCAGCTCCTCTTCACCCCCCCCCAGGCCCATGGTATCGGTCGCGCCAAGTATTGTCGTTGGCTCAATCCTACATTTCTGAACTTCCAGCATTGACATTGTTTACCCGTCAGCCCGAGTTTAAGCTGAGAATTCGCAAAATTGCGCGGTCCCAGCATTTCGATGCGGTGTTGATCAACGGCGGTGACATGTTATGGGCCGTCAATGAGTTACCGCCTGAAATCCCCACAGTGCTCATCGCGCATAATCTGGAGCACCAGGTGCTGACTCAAAAACTGGCCAACTACCCATTCCTTTCACATGTCCTCAAACGAGAAATTATCAAGCAACGTCGATATGAGATCGAGGGGTTCCGTCGCTCCCGAGGGGTTATATTTCTTTCTGCGGCTGAAATGGCTTGGGGTTGTAACCAGGTCACAGGACTGCGAACTCTTCATGTTCCGCCGATGTTTACCAATCCTCCTATAGCCCGTCACCCGAAGCCCAACGGCCATCTACGACTTGGATTCCTTGCCGATTTCGCATGGTGGCCCAATCGCCAAAGTTGGAAGTGGCTCATGGATAAGATTCTTCCCAAGGTGGGCCGCCCAATCACGGTTCACGTTTTTGGACGACAGAGTGACCAGATACCCACTCGTGGCAGAGTTATTTCCCATGGCTTTGTCCAAAACCTAAGGGAGGTATGGGAACAGGTTGATATCATGATTTGCCCCATTCACGAAGGTGCCGGCGTGAACATCAAGGTTGCGGAGAGTCTATACAATCAAATGCCGGTTCTCGCGACCACCCTGGCGGTACGGGGCCTCGAATGCCCCTCCGGACCTGGCCTGACGATCATGGATAGTGCTGAGGAGTGGGTTGCCTTCTTAAGTTCATCGCAGGCTGATCTGCTCGCCGCCGAAGTCCCATCGGAGGAATTAAGCCGACAATTTTCTCCCGACCGCCATAGAGAAAAGCTGGAAAATTTCATTAAGGAGGTAATCCGAGTTACCCCGATGTAAAAAACCTATAAAATTGGTGCAGGACACACTTCCCTCAGTCTACTGCAAACCTTTCGAATGCGCACATAAAACCGGCGCTAACCACAAAGCAACCATGACACACTAACATGTTTTCTCATTTAAGGTTTCAATCTTCATTTTAGAGTCTGTCTGCACACCTCTTTACCCCCTGCTGAGCCCAGGCCAGCTGAGACCAACAACACGGCCGAAAGGTCAAAGGGCCCCAATTCGCATGCTCTGCAACTGAACCCATTGAATATTCCCCTGGAAGAGACAGGGTTCACCATACCTCGATTACCCATGAACCGAATTTATCTTTCCTTCTGTTGTTCGATAGGCACTGCTCTTCGTGTGACAAACGAACGTGCGAGTGCAATTTCGTCGTAACTGAATTCCCGCAAGACCAGATATGCCAGAATAATCACCCCTCCGATAGACCCGATTTTAATCACAAGCAAAAGACCAGCAGTTGGCCACATCACTGCCAGGGTATAGGCCAATACACTGATGACGGCACTACGCCACAAGGTCCCAATTGGCGGGAAAATAGCCCAAAGCCGATAGATCGCAAAAACGGAAGCCAAGGCACCAATTCCCTGACACAAGGCAGTCACCATAGCGGCGCCAAGGGCACCGAATCCGGGAATCATCACCAAGTTCCCGATCACCACCAGGAAGACCAGCGGGATACTTAAATATAAGGTGAATAGTGGAGCACCTGAAGCCGTCGCAATGACCACGGCTATTGAGACCATCACAAACGCGATGGCTCCCATAATCAACACCCCCAGGATTGGACCAGCAAGCTCGAAAGACTGACCAAACACCAATGTGACAATCTCAGGAGCAGCGCCCGCAATGAGAGCTCCAAACGGAAATAAACCCACAACCATTCTCATCGCACCAAATCCCATGCTTTTTGCCTGATCAGTTTTTCCTTCAAATAGGAGACGGCTCACCGTCGAGAGCAACAGCGGGGAAAAAGATGCCCCAAACAGACCGGGAATGATCGACAAATTCTGGGCCGCACCATAGACTCCTGCCTGCTCCAGGGTTCCGCCAAGGATTTTCAGCATAACCAAACCCATGCTGGAGAAAATAAGGAACAATATGGATGAGACACACAGAAGGATACCGAAGTCATAAAATGGGCGGATGGGGATGACAATTTTGCCAAAGAAGGGAGGGCAAACATAACGACGGGTGATAGTGAGTTCGACCAGGGCCGCCCCAAGGCTTCCAAGTATAGCGCCAGAAACAGACAGGCCCATTTCAACCAAGAACAGAATCAACAGCAGCCTGGCAATCCAACGGTAGGCATTAGTCACGGCTTTCTGCCGGAAACTACCAATTCCCACAAGGATGCTCTGGTGGGCTTGAGTCAGGCTACTGATTGGGATGTGGAGGGAATAGAGGGCGAGATATGGCGCAAGCAACGGTTCGTCGAGGAGCCAGGCAAGAGGAAATGAGAGCAGTCCTAGTAACACCCCT
Source organism: Candidatus Nitrospira allomarina (assembly GCF_032050975.1). Classification (NCBI taxonomy): domain Bacteria; kingdom Pseudomonadati; phylum Nitrospirota; class Nitrospiria; order Nitrospirales; family Nitrospiraceae; genus Nitrospira; species Candidatus Nitrospira allomarina. The sequence goes on from NZ_CP116967.1 coordinate 943,608, forward strand.
CCGCCAACCCCTGCTACGAATTGCAACCGGATGAGGGTGCTACCAACTGGAAGCCAGTTTTTGGCTTCCCCAATAAACTTAATCGCCGGACGTGCAAAAAATGAGTTGATCCCGAGCTCCACCCATCCAAACAACGTCGCAGAGAGGACCAATAAGCCATAGCCATCGGTTCCGAGTCGTCGGGTGAGGAACCCGGCGGTAATGAGGCCCGTAAGGGGAAACAGGAGCCCGGCGAGAAAGACTCGGACTGTCCCATCAACAAGATGACGGCCTGGTTGGGACGACAAGGGACTCACTGGGAATACTCTGGTTGATGTTCCACATACAGGGCTAATGCTTCCCCGATTCGACGATGAACCGCAGGAGAGGGATGCCGGTCAAATCGACTTGCCATATATTCTTCAGTGGTAAATTCTTTACCGAGGTAGGATAAATCAAGATACCTGATACCGTCATGTATCAGTCTGTCAGGAAGAGGACCCCAGGCGTTTTCCTCCATTCGTGGAAGAAGCGCAATCAATGAGGAAAGATCATATTGATTTGCTGTCTCGTTGAATTGTTGAATGTAACGGTAGGAGTGGGGAATCTCCCCGCGTGAAAGCAGTGGGTCAAGGTATTGAGGTGGAGAAACCCACCGTGACCCTATATCCCGGAGCACATACAGAAGGCGGATTCCTCTTAAGGCCTCTCCAACCGGAGAATCAAGAAGACTTGCGATTTTTTGACCAACCAGATAACCAGCCGAGTCAATGGTGGGAGTCCGGTCGAGATTCAGATCAGGCGGAATGATAGCCATAACAACCAGGTCCGGCTGTATATTCACTATACGGTGTTTTAGCATGGCGGCCATCTCTTTGACGCTATACGCCGATACACCGAAATTAAACACTTTCACGGTCCAGAGATTCTGGTGTTGATTCAGCATAAGTTCCAGAACTTCGGTGAACGTTTCCTCAGTTTTGGGAACACCCTCCCCAAATGTGACGGAATCACCCACGATTGCAATACGATATTCCTGGGGTTGTTTGGTGCCATAGACCATTCCGGGGACTTTCGAACGCAATCCCAGGCTATCCGTGTTAATGAAAACACGACCTCGAGCTCTGGCCTGCATAAGATTAGGTTTATGTATGTAGGAAATGTCCTCGCTCGGTTCAAATGAGGTATAGATCGGATCATGAATATGATGCTCCGAATATCCCCAGATCCTAACCCCAACTTCCAAGAGGGGTAAGGTTACGAGAAGCAGATACCCAGCATAAAAAAGAGTTCCTTTCAATCGTTTTGGCATTGATGCTGCCATCTTCAAGCCATCCGTTGCGGACTTTGGCCAGCCCCAATCATGTAGCCTATAAATTCCCCGGCTGCATGACAACACACGAGGAGTGCGAGTAGAGGCAGACTTGCAAAGACTTTCCCCAAGACCTGCTGTGTGCTCATTAGAGACCGAAGAGTGAACCCCAAAAGATAAGGAGGCAGAATTGCGGTAAAGCCAAGACGAAGCATACGGCCCAACCCCCCCAGTTTTTCAGGCTGAAGTCCTGCGATAGATCGCCCGTTGTGAAAATGAGCGGTGAAGGTCCCCCCAAAACCATGTGACTGAACATGGGAAACAAGGAGGCGGTCAGCAGCAATATTCACTTCCCCTTCTTGGCGAAGTTGTCGGGTACACAACATTTCCATCACCCCGAGTTGGGAAGCCAATCGCGAAACAACCCGACGCTGATAAGAGATATTTGCCTGTAAACAAATTCGCCCGGAAGGTCCGTTTCTAATCGGAGATACGAATGGCGCGAACACTAGAAAAACATTTGCCCAATCCATTAGTGAAGTGATGGCTCCATTTTCAACCACCCCACCAATTCCAGTAGGATCGGGATAATCCTTGTGGACTTGAATGACCAGCTCACACCATTTGGGGGCAACCCGACAATGATCCTCCGTAATGGCTATGATTTCTCCTTGTGTGTGAGACATGCCGAGCTTCCGGAGACCGAAAACGGATGCGCCCGGGTTCTTGAACCACATGAGTTCCTTATAGGACGCTTTGCCCATATCAGGAAGCCCTCGGCCATGACCGTCCGCCATCAGAATTCCAGCTCCGACCCTTTTGGATTGGCCCAAAAGAGAGTCTAAACAAGCGCGTATTTCCGGCCAGGGTTTTCGTCGTTGCAACCACGATTGAGAGGGGTATGGTTGAGGTTGAGGCTGTCGTGTGGCTGTGCGAAGAACTTGATTCGATTTGCATGATTAGGAATCCCTTGTTTTCGACGAACAACTCCGTGCGATCTCTTGATAACATTGTAGAGTACGCCGCGCCGTGTCCTCCCATGGGAAATACGGCAGCTCGTGCAAACCCTTCTTGCCGATACCGGTCACCTTCAACTTATAATTGTCTTTCCGACCACAAGCATAGAAATAGAGAACGCCCCCAAGAAGGTTATCCATGCAAAAGGTGTTGCTCGGTCGTACGATGACTGTGCCATACCCGCAGTTGCGTCGGATATCGACGCGCATCAACCATCCTTTAAAATCATGCATACCTCGCATTCGTGGATCAAAAAGCAGTTGCCCTTCAGTACGGTGAATGGCCTCCGACTGCATTCCTCCCGAAAAATGCCCGATTACGGCTGCCAATGGGTGACCCAGATAAACCGCTCGTCCCAAAGCAGCATAGTTTTTGGAGATGAAACGGGTCACTCCCCTGACGGGGTTCGACGTGGTTTTTTTAACTGATACCAGGAGATTGATGATCCTCGGTTTTGGAATTCACTTACATCCGCAACCAATCTGGCTCGGGAACACAATCGGCATCAAGCATTTCCGCCAGATCCACTAGGGCGACCTATATACCAGCGTTTTTGAGCAGATAGGACGCGGGGTCTTCGGTGAGCGCCATCCGCAGACCATGAAGAAGGTCGATGAGATCCAAAAGAATGATTCCCTTTCAAATTGACATTTTCACAAAGCAGAAATTCCGTATCCCCTTTATATCCTATTTGGCAGCGCATCTAGAAGTCGTCTCAGATCATTCCATATTTTCGGACCTCCAGCAACGCAATGGGATACAATAACCACGCTGACATCGGAATTGCGTGTCCCTAAATTTTGTTCCAAGGGGCCTACCATTTCTTGAAATTTCTTTGTATTTTTGTATTTATTGGTTGAAAAGTAGGGAATATTTCATGACGCCACTCAAGGCCTCTCAATAGACATGCCATGGGGGAATGTTAAAAGTAGAGTCATACGGGTATTTCTAAAGATCTGCGTGGTTTTTTCAAATGCGGAAGACGATGAAATTCCAATTTGGCCCGTTTTTCTACAGCTTGTCCTGCTCCGAAACAACAACCGATCATCTCCCCAGTGGCACTAACCAATAATCCACACCAGGCCATTGGCAATACTCCCCAAGGTAATTGGTAGTGTTCACGGAAAACTTTCAATCGCTTTTTTAACCGCCAGTATCGAACCAGAGGGATCAAGGGGGTACCACACGCGTAGAACAGTCGGTAAAATAGACTCCAACCTCCTGCTCGAGCAGCCCCGAAAGTTCGCCCACTTAGGTATTTGACAGAAATAAACGAACTCATTCGCTCAAAATTGAGATGAGAGACATGTGCCGAAGATTCTAGAAAAAGCCGATATCCCTTTTTCCGAAGGTCCTGGTGGATAAGGGTCTCAGTCTCCATCATAGTTTCCAGGTTAGGGCCGTAATCGAGAAGAATTTCTCGTTTATAGCTACTATTGTTTCCTGGTAGGCGTTCCACTTCTCCTGATACACCAGGAACAACATATTCCCCAAATCCAATCAGGAAATCAGCCCAGGCAATGACGTTTTTAGGTGCATTAGCGTTGTGAATCACCGGACCTACTCCCGCCCAATGATGACGGTGCGCGGAAATCAGAGCTTCCGCCCATCCCGGTGCGGGGAAAGCATGATCTTCTGCTAAGGCGACTAAAGGCGAGCTTGCCTGTTGTATGCCCTTGGCGTTTGCCGAACCGATCGAGGACACTCGACCCACTTCAACAACACGAACCCGACAAAACTCCTTGAGTTCGGACTCATTCGGGTTCAGCAAAGAGATAGACGGGGCAACAATGATGACCTCAAGTTGGTGCCTGACTGTTTGAGTGCGAAGATGTTTGATGGTTTTTCGGATAGTTTCATAGCAATCCGGGGTGGCGAGGATTACCGACATGACCGGCTCAAAGTGCTGAGTCATGATCTTAACTCCAATAGTCCACAATCAATCAAATCTATTTTCAATCGGCCCTGACGTTTTGTACCCATCTTTCTCGTTAATAAATGAGTTTCTTCAGATTATGGACACGACTTGTCGATAAAACTCCATCAAACGACCCAGGCTCTGCTCAAGAGTAAACCGTTTTTCATAGATCTCCCGGCTTCGCACACCCAAGACATGCGCCCTCTGGGGGTCAATCAGAATATCTTCAATCGCAGACGCGAGTTCGACAGGTGAGGCGGGCTTCACCAGAATCGCGTTCTGGCCCACCTCCACCGTCTCCCGGACTGGGTCAATATCCGAAGCTACGATGGGTAATCCCAATGCCATTGCCTCAATCACGGCCCCGGGAAGCCCCTCATAGAAGGATGGAAAGGCAAAAAGATCCGCTGCTGCCAGGATTTCGGGGACATCCTCCCGGTGTCCAAGAAAATGCACCCGATTTTGCAACCCAAGGCGATTTCGGAGACTTTCAAGTTCACCCGAGACGTCTCCCGACCGGCCGGCCACGAGGAGAACGAGATTCGGGTGCTTCGAGACCAGCATGGCCATGGCCTCCAGCAAATATCGCTGACCTTTTTGGAAGTCCTGTCGTCCTATGGTAACGATCACTCTCTGATCTTCATCCAATCCTAAACTTAATCGCGCTCGATTTCTCCGTTGAATGGACGGCTTCCCCAAACGTACTGCGTCACGAGCTTCTTTGATCACCGTTATTTTCTCCGATGGAATGCCCAGATGGCTCATGGCCGCCGTTTTCACCACATTCGAATTGGCGTAAATATGATGCGTCAGGTGTCGGGCCGTCCAACCGTCGATAAATCGAGCCAGCCGGAATCTTAGTATGTTGATGTTTGGATCCATAAGCCGCACCAAATCGTAATCCGTGTTGACAAGCCGGCTGACAACCCTGGCGGAAGTTCCGATCGCGGCCAGCCGGCCCGCGATATCGGCGTGGAACAACACTGTCTGGATCAGGTCCGGTTGTTCAGTTCGAATAATGTGTCGCAATGCTGCGGTCCGCCTGATAAGCCCCATGTCAGGCAAAATTCTCACATCAAATCCCTGCCCTTGAAGCGCCGACTGAACTCCTTCCTGCCGGTGACGAAAACTTACTACGATGATGACCACCCCAAGATAACGAAGATGAGGCAACTTTTCAGCTAGGTCAAGCTCAGCTCCCCCCGTACCTAAACTATCAATGACAAAGAGAATTTTGAGTTGGGTCAGAGTGACATTTCGTCCCTCAACAGACATGTTTGGTTGGTCTTCCGGAAAGTGCAATTGGGACATCAAGGCGTATTCACCATTTTCCCGTTTTATCGTTGGACCTGGGATATGAGCTCTCGTTGATCCCGCTCTTGTACCCGCATCATAATTTCTTTTTTGGGACGTAAAGTCATATGGGGTTTTGGTACAATTTTCTGTCCCGGCATTAACATGAGAGCGAGCCGCTGAGCCATATAGGCCAGCGCCAAGATGCATTCCATTTTGGCGAACGCTTCGCCGATACAGACCCGGATCCCCCCGCCGAACGGAAAATACGCGAATTTGGTTCGTGCTTTTATGGCTTGTTCGGTGAAACGTTCCGGATCAAAGCGTTCCGGATTTGGCCAATACCGGACATTCCGATGCATGACATACTGACAGAGGTATAGTTTTGAACCGGCAGGAATGGTGAAGCCGCTTGGAAGGACAGCATCTTGTCGAGCCATGCGGATAAAAATCCACGTTGGGGGATACAGACGCATCGACTCGGCTAAAATCATACCGGTATAACGAAGCTTAGATAAATCATCAGCACCTGGGACACGACCGCCTAGCACTTCGCGAAGTTCCTCGTGAAGTCTGGCTTCCACTTCCGGATGCTGCGAGAGCAGATACCACGTCCAGGTTAAAGCTTCCCCGATAGTTTCATATCCTGCACTAAAGAGGGTTAAGAATTCGTCACGGATTTGCTTGTCCGTCATTCCGGTTCCATCTGCGTATTTGGTATGCATAAGCAGGGACAACAAATCGTGAGACGGCTCAGGGGCCCGGCGGCGCATGTCAATCTCCCAGGCAATGGTATCATTGATTCGCTTCATCGCCTGCTGATATTCACGCCATAACATTGGAGGAAGGTATTCAGAAAATGGGAGTAGTGAAAATTGCACATGTTCAACATACCTCTTCCTGATGGTAATGGCGGTGGCCAACGCGCCGGAGGAATCATCAAAGCGACGACCAAAGGCCGTCTTGATAATATTGTCTTGCGCCAGTTCCATCATTGCCTGCCCGATATTGAGCTCGGTGCCGTTTTTCCATTCAGCAATCATCTTTTCAACACCACTGATTATCGTCTCCGCAAAGACGTTAATAGATGTTCGATAGAACACCGGTTGCATCATCATTCGCTGCCTGAGATGGACCGATCCCAGACTGGTCAGCAACCCGTCGCCGGATAATCGCTTGCCTTTTGGACTGGTAAGGCGTGGCCCTTTGTCAAAATTGTCGGAATGGGTCACCAGCACATGTTTAATGTCTTCAGGATTGTTTAGCAGGAAGGTGGGCTCTCCGATTTTAAGTTTCACCACATCCCCATATTCAGCCGCGCAACGTGAGAGAAACCCGAGTCTGTCCCATAGAAAACCAGGGATATGGCCGAGAAGAGGGTACCCTCTAGGGCCCGAAGGCTCCTTTCGTGATTCATCGTTGCTCATAAATTGGTGCTTCCTGCCAAGTTAAAAATTTTTCCTTACCTATCTCTTGGATGAGTTGCAGGTAGCGTTCCAAGTATTTTTTCTGGGAATACCATTGTTCATAGCCTAAACGCGCCCGTTGTCCGAGATTCTTACAAAGCTGGAAATTTTTTCCCAGCAACGTAACGGCATCATGTAACTCTTCAGGGGAGTGATACACCACTCCCCCGCCTGTCTTATCAACCGCTTCACGACTCCCACCGGCATGATGAACGATGGCCGGCGTGCCATGGGCAAAGGCTTCCAGTATGGTTAAGGGGAACACCTCCGGAGCGAGCGAAGGGAGAACCAGGGCCGTGGCCTTTTGATACCAAGGCCCGAGTTGTTCTTGAGAAAGATGGCCTAGAAATTGAATGTGACGGTGCTCGGCGTATTGCCGTTGGAGCGTGAGCAATAAGTCCCCACCTCCAACAACCACAAGATCGTATTCGCTGAACCCCACAAATTCTTTCAGAAGGTTGGCAATGCCTTTCGAAGCCGTGACCCGGCCCACGTACAGAAAACATTTTCGGTTTTGAGAGAGAGGGTTCCCGTCCAATGTCGGGTCCAACCCGGAGAAGGTTGGCAAGACATGTATCGGTGGCGTCTGTAGGAGATTTTTATGCCGCTCTGCCGTGTAGGTACTTGGCGCAAGGAGGGCATCAACATTAGCCAAGCTTCGCTCAATGAGTCTGGTGTATCGCCAAAATTGAGGCGGAACTCTCGAACGTATGCAGCAGCGAATACATTGTGGGCTATCACATGCTCGTTGGTTATTTTTCCAGAAGATGTGCATTGGACAGACCAGCCAATGTTCATGCAAGGTATACAGCGTCACAGGTGCTCGACTCATCTGGAGCACACCGGGTCCCCCGATCAATGAGATATTGTGAAAGTTCACCACGTCATACTCAGATCCGAGAAGCGTCCGAAGTTGTGCGGCTTTGACCCCCGGCATGCCTAATTGCTGGGTAATCATCGGAGACAGCATCCCGAAAGGATTGCGAAGACGATGCACCACAACCCCGTCCTGCTCAGCCTGCTCAGCAGTCTGTTTCCTGCCACGCAGGCGATAGGCATCTTCGCAATGCACCACTTCCACATGATGCCCTTCCGAGACCAATGCGCGAGCCAGTGCCTGCACAAAAATGGCATCCCCACCGAAATGGTAAGGCGGATAAAAGGTGGTGACCATACAAAAGCGCATCAGATAGCCCCGTAAGCCAGTTTTTCGGCGAAATCGCTGACCTGCTTAACCTCTGTCATCCGTTTTTGGATGCAGGCCTCAAAATAAAGGACAACGCTACCCAATCCCTTGTGGCGCTCCCTGTGCCCGGTTTTTCAATTCGTAGGATAATTCAAGATCGATGTATAGGACCTTCATAGAGGGGATATTTCGATCACAGTACCCAAAAGCCGGCCTTGGAATCGTCATGACTCGACGAGCATAAAACGGTCGGCAGGCAGCCCTTCTTGGCCCACACTTGCACGCAAGCCTCGGTGAAGGTCATGTCACAATTTCTCTTCCCCTGCTGCGTAGTCCCAATCCACGATGATTGATAGGGTAGTTTGTTTGTCATTTAGTGCTTGTCGTTCCTGGATCATGACGATGGATGGCCGCCACGTGATTGGTTTTAAGGCACTGGTTTTACTCACAAGAGGCTCTTTTGGTAGATACAGGTGCGTGATGAGCGGCCTGCCATAAAAATCCTGCCAGATTCGCCATCTGCCAAAGGATCATCAACCCGGTCATGTGGAGTGGCTTCTTTCCTGAAAGCGCACGGCGGAATACCGAAGCATAGAACCGTGGATCAGGCTTCAAAAGACTAGGAGCGCATCGTGCTCGCGTGCGATGAAACTGATATGCACCACGCCCATAGGAAAAGTGTTGTCGACAGAATGCCGTCAGGTTGAGTTGGTGATAGTGATGGACAATGGCCCTAGTAGTATACACAAGGGGGTGTCCTTGCCGTGTCCACCGGTCACAAAATTCTCGATCTTCTGAAGTACGGAAGGATGAATCGAACCCTCCGCTTTCCTGAAAGAGCTTCCTAGAAACCGCCATATTGTTCGCCGCGAAAAACCCGAGGCCACTATCCCTACCGAGGAAATATGCATAGGCCTCATCGATAATTATTTGGCTAGCGATCGAAAAAATATTGTCGACCAGTCCATTAACAGTCCGCCCGCCGACAAGCCCTGTTGGAACATCATTGAAGGATTGGGCAAGTTCCCTTAACCACTGTTTGGTCGGTGCGCAGTCATCGTCCGTAAAAGCCAGAATGTCTCCCCGTGCATGCTGCGCCCCCATATTGCGAGCCGAACCCGGACCGGCATTAAATTGACGCAGACAGGTAATTTTCGGAAGATTGGACCCATCCTTCTTGTGCACTTCGACGGGATCCGGGCTCCCATCATCCACGATAATGATCTCGAACCGGTCATGTGGATAGTCAAGCCGTCCACAGGACTGTAAGCAGGCAGCAAGTTGCTTCGGTCTATTGTAGGTAGGAATCACGATAGAAAAGATAGGTACAGACGTCTTCATGAATGCTCGGTGGCATTGGAAATGAGCTCAACGATTCGGCTTACCGATCGTTCCATTGTCACCACCCGAGTGATCAGTCCATGAGCCCGTTCACTGATTGAAGCACGCATCTCATCATGAGCCAAGTAGTGACGAATCATTTCAGGCATCTCATCTATCGAGGCGCTGATAAAATGCTGATCGGGCACAAAAGGGTCTGGGCGGTATATCGGTTCGGATACAACCAGCGCCTTGTTTGCCATCCCCAGGATCAAGCGGAGATCCGGAAACTCTCCAGGTGTTCTTGACAGGTTGAGAAGTATTTTCGTCCGATTCAGTAATTCAGTCCTATCCTTTCCCCAACATCCCTGATTCGTATAACTACCCACTACATGTATCCGAATTCCGCTTTTCCGCAGGCGCTCCAAGAGACGATTCCGGCGGGGGACATCCTGGGCTCCAAGGAACAGCACGTCGATATCCCTGGGCAGGTCCAAGTCCTGCCCACATGAGGGCTCGTATCCTAGTGGAACCCAATCGGCCTCTATGCCTCGCTCAGAAAGAAAATCCCTGCGTCCTAATGTAGCAGCCACAAGGATATCCGGAAGTCCATTCCTCACCCAACGACGCAATACAAGATAATTCGTGTAGACATCCGTCGCTTCGGAACTGCGAAGGATGAGCTTTGGCGTCTCCCACCAATTCAATCGCGGCCATGGCAAACCAGCCGCGCTCGGAGGTGGGAGAGGTTCCGTGTGCCAGAGTATAACCAGAGGCCTTTGCGCTTGATTGATGGCCGTGAGTTGCGCAAAGAGTCCAGGATACCAATTCGTATTTCCCCAGACCCAAAGGACACTATCGGGTGCAAGATACAATGGCCCATCTTTGATCTGCCTTACCTGATGCCCGGCCTTTTCAAGAATGGAAACCACTACACGAGGGGGAGTCCCATATCTTGCAGCAAAACCCCGATAGCAGAATGTGATGACAAGTTTCTGGCCGACCGGTTGTTTCGAAGCAATCATCTGGATAATTCTCAGTTCGCAACGGCATGGCCACGAGATGAAGATTAGCACGTGGCATGGTTGTTCATTAAAGCATCTCTTCTATAACTTTCGGAGGATGAGAAAACACGCCTCACGCATGCAGTAAAGGCCTACGACGTGTCCGGATGTTGTCAGAATTACGAAAGGAACTGGCTGCCAGGTTGCGTGACCGGATCTAAGGGCATACGCGAGGATTTCTTTGCAACAAGGAGCCATAAAATCCGCGAACATCCTTGCAGTAGGCAATGGACCAGCTTGTTAAACTACCCAGGCCAGCGTACTTCAATACCTTGCTATCCCTTGGCAACGGTAACTGCCTTTCCCGTGGCTGCAGACTCCAACGCAGCCAAGGCAACAGCCAAGGCACGCCGTCCATCTTCTAAACCGCATTCGATTCGGCCACCCCCACGGACTGAGCCGATAAAATGTCGCCATTCTTCTATATAAGATCGGCGCCATTCTCCACCCTGCCGATTCGTGGCGATCGCTTCGGGGAATTCTTTAACAAACTTCCTCAAACTTCTAATTCGTGTTTGAATATTCCCCGAATTTTCGAATGTGGTGGAAGTTTCCAACCCATCAAAACGATAAAAGTCAATTCCTAGTGCTCCATTTCGTCCATAAATCTCCATACTGTTCGTTTGAATTGCACATTCGGAAAAAGTCGCCGAAGCAAGGGCGCCGCAACCCAAGCGAGCGGTAACCGTCGCCGATTCATCCTCCCAGGTTCCCGACCGACTGTGTGCACTGATTTCCTCCACCTCTTCATCTAATACATACTTCCAGAGATCGAAATGATGCATTGCCATCTCAAGCAGAACGCCCCCGCCTGAATTTCGCCTCTTTCTCCATTCGGGGAGATCTTTATTGTAATTCGTCAACAGATTGCTGCGAACAACTTCAAGGGGTCCAACAGTACCTTGCTGAAACAAAATCCGGGCCTGTCGGGTTAACCGATGCCAACGGGTATTAAAGCCCAACATGATTTGAAGAGGTAACCCTGCTGCCCGATCGATGAGTCGATCACATTCCTCAAGGGTCAAGCTCAATGGCTTCTCGATAAAGAGGTGCTTACCAGCATCCAATGCTGCCAGGGCGATCTCAACATGGAACTGCACCGGGGAACAAATGGCGATCGCCTCAATTGTCGGGTTCTCAAGCAAGGCTCTATAGTCAGAAACACACTGTTCTACCGCGAGTTGATGGGAGGCGCGATGAAGTGCCTCTGGATTGGGATCGGCTAACGCCACCACCTTTGCACCAGGCACAAATTGTAATGCGGGCAGGTGAAGCACCGTCGTGGCCCGCCCACAACCGACCATTCCTATTCTGACTGGCGGCTTTTCATCGGATTTCATACATCCTCCACACTGTTTTAAAACCCCAGAATTTCCAATCGATCCTGCTCTCGAATGTGTTTGAACCGATCAACCTCAAATCTGGCTACCTTGTCCAGGGCATTTCCTGTTCCTAACGCATAGCCAGCCATTTGGCCCATTCCATCAATCACCAACCCAATTATCAAGGCAGGAAGACAGGACAGAAATCGAATCTTTAAGTCCTGAGAAGAGAGTCCCGTCCAAATCCGCCACAGCCGGACAATTGGAATAAGAGGCGACCCCAGAGCAAACATGAAGCGCCATGGCAGAGACTTTTGCCGGGCTCTGGCTCCGGCGAAGAGACGGCCATTATAGAACTGAGCTGGCACCCAGGAAGACCATAGAGAAAAATTCGTATGGGCGACACTCGCTGTCGACTCCATATACAATCGATGCCCCTTTCCACGAAGATCCCAGTGGAGAACTGTCTCGGCTTCCATCATGGCATCCAATTGATCGCCATAGCCGAGCAAAATCTCTCGCTTGTAACTGGTATTATGCCCCGGCAAAAAATCAGCTTCCCTGGAAGGTGCAGGTGCCAGCCAGGGACCGTAGCCAATGAACAGATCTGCCCAACTCACGGCAGTATTGGGATTGGCATTTCTGACCCCGGGTCCCACGGCAACCCAGGGGCCCTGATGGGAGGTAATAAAATTCTCCGCCCATTGCGGATCGGGAAAACAATGGTCTTCAGCTAATGCCACAATCGGGGCTGCCGCTTGACGAATTCCCGCAGCGTTTGCCTGTCCAATGGACTGAAATTTCTTGATCTCGACCACCTGATAACAGGCAAACTCATTCAATTGATCCACCTCCAGGTTCAACTGCACCTTCGAAGGCGTCACGATTACTAGTTCCAATGACGAACGTGCGGTTTGAGACCGAAGATGCGAAACCGTTTTTCGGATGGTGCCATACCCCGCAGGAGTTGCCAGAATCACGGAAAGAAGCGGAGCCTTTCCCCGGTCCATATCACGTGTAGGAACTTGTTGGTCGTTCACTTTATTCACCTTCGCCTTTTTTTCATGAGCCTTTATAAAGGATACCACCCAAAACCGTTCTGAGCCCGAATGATCCCCTTCGCCTGTCTACAAGTATTCTTAATAATGGAAGTGTCAAAAAGTATCTCCGTGCCGTGCACGGGCAGACAGACGGTAAGTATCGGAGACCACCAACGGAGGACCACATCCCCTTAGCACACCGTCAAAATCCACGAGCCATTCAAGCCAACCTCTTGGCAAAGTACGGTTGCGCCAGAGCCGCCACAAGAACACCGGGGACCCAACCCCGAGTATAGAGCTCTACCCCGGCGGCAACGAGCTTTCCACGGAGCGACGGGTGGGCAGCGGTTCGCTGAATCTCCTCAAAGCGTTGTCTCGCAAACGGTTCGGCAATTTTGCGCGGCGATACCTTCCGGAGCCTCGCCTCCTTCAGCAACCAGGCGACTCGATCGCCGAGATAACGTTCCATGGTCGAGATGATCTGCTCCCTTTTCATCGAGGCGAAGGCCATCGTACTACCGAGTATCCCGCCACAGTTTGCGACGAAATCGGGAAGATACACCAATCCCCGTTCAAACAGAATTTTCTCGGCTTCGGCCGTCACTGGGTTGTTGGCTCCGGGGCAGATAATGCGCGCGAGCACACGATGAGCATTGTCAGCATGGAGACTGTGATGGGTCGCACAAGGGCAGAACAGATCCACTGGCAATTCCAACAATTCAGCGCAGGAAATACGTTCGGCATCGGCATAATAATCCACCACGCGGCTGCCGACCCGGTCGGCGAGTTGGTTGAGCTGTTTCACATTCAGACCATGCGGGTTCGTAATCGCTCCCCTCTCGGTGGAGATTGCCACCACCTTGACATTGGCTTCGTCCAACAGGCTGGCCAAGGCACTCCCCACCTTGCCGAAGCCTTCAATGGCTACCGTACAGCGAGGGAGCGTCAGGCCCAAATGCTGGATCGCCCGTTTGGCACTGATGAACACGGTCGCCGCCGTGTACTGACCCGATTGCGTGTCGCGCAATTCCCGCCTTTTGAGCTTCACTCCAACCGCATCGAGCATCGCGCGGATGTCTGTGTCATCCGTACCCATATCAGGGCCCGGAATAAAGATGCGGTGGATCAGAAGCGGAGCAATCGCTCGCCCAAACGCTTCCAAGTGCTGCCGACGTTCTGCGAGCGGAGCCTCCGGGTTGAACCTTACGCCTGCTTTCGCGCCACCTTGTGGTTGTCTTAAGAATCCGCACTTGAGTGTCATGGTACGGGCCAGACCACGCACTTCTGCTTCGCTCACATCGGTAGACATGCGAAGCCCCCCTCGCGAGATGCCACATACGGTCGAGTCAACGACGACGCACCCCATGACTTCTGAACCTCGAGCAACCGTGCAGACAAGTTGGTTGTCATCCCTCAACTCCCGATGCACATCCACGCAGTCACCTACCCTGAGTAAAGAGGCCATCGAGAATCCCTTTCAAGACTTCAATACTCGAACAACCATGAAGTGGCCGATGAGATAGCATGCGGGATATCTTGATAGGTGCAAAAAACCTGCTCACGCAAGAACCGGTTGTCGTTTCTTGCCCGAGGCTTATGAAATAAATTCCAAACTTCATGTTCTTAAAAAATCATCAAAGATCCGACATTGGTTTTAGAGGATCTTCTCACAGATACCCAATATCGCCGGACACGATTGCTGTCTAGGGCTTTTTTGCATTGAGGAATAACAGCTCCCAATTCATGCGACACGCGTTGCTGTCGAGATCATGGCCCAGGTGCTTTCGGATACCCTCTACTACCTGAGCAGAGTCTGCTTTATCGATCCCGAACAACAGTTGAGAAAATCGTCCCATGGCCTGGGGAGAGTCAAACTCCCAGTGAAAGGGGATCAACGAAGACTCCCTCACAGTAAATCCCCATCGTTCAATCTCATCTTGAGTTTCGGCGGAGATATAAGTGCCTTTGTGTCCCATTGTACTGTGTTCGTTGACAAAACCGTCCAGAAATTCGGAAACGGCCGAACCCGCTTGTACGTCAGCAATGGTAAGCGTCCCGCCCTTTCTTAACATTCGATACGCTTCTGAGAAGAACCGGGTTTTTTCATCGACATGGTGCAAGGCCGCGAGGCTGATAATTTTATCCACCGCCCCGGTCTCGACAGGAATATCCTCAAGAGTTGAGAGCAACACGTGGAGGGCGCCATTCGCTCTGCAGAGAGCGGCAAACACCTCTGAGGTTTCGATATGGCAAAGAGCCGTGGCCCGATCCACATAGTGCCTTAAGTACCCACCGCCGGAAGGAATATCACAAACGATATCTCCGTCTTTCATGTCGGCCATACGAACGATATGAAGAAATTCTTCTGCACGAGCATTGGGGTACCGGATCATTGCCTGATGATATAGATGGCCTCGTTTTTTGAAAATTGCGCGATATTCCGAAAACATGTAATCACCTCGTAATCTTTTTGCCCACCTCGGGATTCCCATGCGATTTTGACGATGTCCGCTGATTCCCCCCTAACGTAGAAAGAATCTGTTCAAAATCGCAGAACTCCGTCCCGCCAACAGGAGATATCGCGCCTCTATTCTGGCTGGGAAGCGCACCCATCTCCTGTGAACCACATCCGGTTGGCACCGCCACAAAGAGTCGCTGCAGCCCTGCGATCCACAACGAGCGATGCATCATAGACGCTTGGTCCTCGTGGGCTATGCCATTGAGCCTGAGAGCAGTCAGCCCCGCCAGGTGACCGTGGTTCTTGAAAATTAACGGCACATCAGCAAGAAATTCGAGGACCTGCTCATTCGGTCGCTCCCACCGGATCAGGTAATCATAGGGAGTCTGGTTTTCATCCATGAGCTGGACTCCCCACTTCCTCTTGAAGCGAAGAAGTCCGTCATTGAGAATCGGCGGAGTGCCACCGAAGTCAATGCTTGCACATCTACTCTCTTGGGCGCACTTAATTTCAAAAATGTAGAGTGCCGCAAGGGCACCCCTGTTTCATCAGCGTGAGATCCCCCCCTGCTGTTCCCAAAGCCACTCCACGGAAGACCTCACCTTCCTGCTCAAACAACGCCGCGGCAATGCGATGGTCGCCCCGCCGCAGCCAGATGAGTCCCCCACGACGAAACTTTCGACGGAGCTGATGCACGTTATGGATCACGGCGAACTCTCCGTGCCGCTTCTGGACGAAAGGAAGATACATTGATGAGTAAAACGTTTCGCAGTCTGCCTCCCTATGTGAGACCTCCATCGTGAAACCCTCACGCCGGAGGGTAACCAAATCTTCCTTTACGCTGCGGCTGGCACGTGCAAGCTTGTCAAAATCGACCGGCAGTACAAGTCGGCAGCCGATGCTTTCGGGAACCACAAGGTAACCGTCTTCAAAAAAGAGGCGGGCAGAGACACGATCGACGCGCGCAACAATAAGGTCCGTATCGACAGCCAAACGTTTTAGGAACGAAGGAAGGGACCATACAGGCACGGCTCCAACGACCTCTCGCCGAGGCGCACATGCAAAGAAGCGACGCGGCAGGTAATCGGCCCAGGGTTGAAGGCCTGCCACTACGATGTTTCCCGATCGCTCGGAATGTCTGGTTCGCCCTCGCAGAATAGCGACAGGTACGCGAAGCGCAACCCATGGCAAGACCCACGGGGCACATCTCTTGGCTGCATGGTCCAGGCCGGCTGGCGCATGCTCATAGAGCCACCACGCCCAGTCGTTGAAGCGGGGAATTTTCTGATTAGCCATGCCCATTTCCAACTCCCAGAGACTCATTACGCCGATGACCAACCTCAAGCAAACAAGGGCGACGTCACCGGCGTTCCTGTTCTAAAAGCCAAAAATGATGCCCGGTGCATTTTTTTGGATTTTCAACCAAACACTACCTAGGGCATCTCGGTTATTGGTAATGGGTGGATGACCGGAGCAACTCATCCGCTCGTCAATCGGTAAGATGCCTCCGTTTCCTGACGTTCGATACGTCTCGGAACAAACCGTTCTTTCTCATCGAGATGGTACAACGCAACAGTGTTGAAATATTTCACAGAGATCAGCACACACTTCGGACGTTTGGATATGAATGAGAGCCGCCGCTGGATCGAAAAAGCTCCTCAGGTACCCATCACCCGATGAGGTATCCCAAAGAATCCCTTCTGTCCTTTCCGGCGGCCTATGCGGACAACATGACCAGACTTTTCAATACGAGCCTGTGGAGACATTGTCATCGCTTGATAATTAGGATATCCGGATTCCTTGGAAATGTCATGATAGGTTGCAAGCAAAAGTCACCTGGTTTTCCATATCCCCCGCCCTATGAGAATTAGCGGTCGTCGTTGACTACAGGAGAAACCATTTTTTGATCCGGCCACGCAAATGCGTCATAAGCCGATCGAATATGAGAACGATATACGCGAAATTTCCCGTTTGCCTCCCTCGGGATTGTGTCCACCAACACTACCTGGAACTGCACGTCCGACCCCAGCAACGCCATCACCGGTTGAACCAACGCTGCCATCTCCTGGGCTGAGGGTGTATGAAACGGGACGACTTTCATCATGATGAATTGCAAGCGTTCCTGGGTCACCTGAAACTCTCGAATCCAGGGGACCTTTCTGATACCCAACTCATAGGGATGGACAACCCTGTCGCCGGGAAGGACGAAATAATCGATCATACGTCCCTGGATTGATCGAATCGTCGAAAACGGTTGTCCGCATCCACAGGTTTGGCTTCCCTTTGTGACGACATCGCCAAGTTGGTATCGGATCAGCGGCATCGCAAACGAATGCAAATCGGTTCCAACAAGCTCTCCCCTCTCTCCTTCACCCGCCGGAGCCCCATCCCGCAGTACTTCGATAATTAAGCCATCGTCACATGAGTGATATTCCCCGGTTGTTGGGCATTCCCAGGCCAGAAGGTAAAATTCGATACTTCCATACGTTTCATAGACTGGCGCGGAAAACCCGTCCTGAATCTGTTGGCGCATGAGTGGTGTCAAAACTTCTCCACCGGGATTCACAAAGTGGAGTCGAAGGGACCGTAGTACGTCGCAATTCACAGTCTGCGCTATCCTGGCCAACACGCCGGGATACCCCCCCACGACGGTAGGTTTAAATTCCTGCAGAGCCTGGACAATGTCCTCCGGTGGCTGCAGGGCATCAATAACCTTTCGCCGGGCCATCCCGAGGGTGTCCAGGATACGCTTGGTGAGCTGGTCCTGTCGTTGGATATTCCAGTTCCCCATCACATAACAAATCTTGTCGCTCGCGCGGAGGCCCAACGCATGGAGCGCACGCCACCGAAAGGCCCCATGAAGACGTTCCTCCAGCCAAGTGCGGCGCACAATAAATGGTCGCCCGGAGGACCCGCTGGAGGCGCGGGTGATCAAAGACCCCGGGTCCACATTCCGAGCGATGATTTCATCGACCGGCAAGGCTTGCAAATCACTCCTGGAGGTGATGGGCACGGCCCCCAGATCCTCGACCGTCCGGATATCCTGGGGTTTCAGTCCATGTCGATCAAAGAGCTCACGGTAATAGGGCACATGGCGATAGGCATGTGCGACCAACCGGCAAACTCGCTCGTTTTGAAAGGCCACAAGCTGCTCCCGTCCGACATGCGGATGGCGAAGCATGGAATAGAGCGTGGACACAGGATTGGAGGTCAACACACTCGTGCATCTCACGACGGACGGCACCCTTGGACAAATAGGTCATCCCATAATTGAATATTGAGGACACCGATTAACTCTCTTCCAAAATTCGCCTTGCCGTTTTGATGTTGCTGAAGCATGTGTCGAACAGACTGAGGATTGAAATACCCTTTGGTGTAGAGCCTGCTTTCGGACAGAGCATCTGCGACAAATTCCGGCAAACGACCTTGCCATGGCCAGAATGGGGCGGAAAGCCCCCTTTTCTTTCTTTTCAGAATTTCCGCGGGCAAGACACCTTCCAGGGCCCGTCGAAGAATATGCTTTTCCTGAAGCCCTCGCATTTTCAAGTCGGATGGAATCCGGCTGCATAATTCGACAAATTCATGATCGAGGAATGGCACGCGTGCCTCCAGGCCATAAGCCATGGAGGCGGCATCCAGGGTTCTCGTAATGAAGTCCGAAAGACGTACATTGATATCCAAGTACTGTAATTGAGCAAAACGACACCAACCTTCAAAATCCTTCGGAAGAAGGAAATGCGGTTCTGAATCGTTGAAAGAACTTGGGATGTTTCTGAGGTGATCGGAAAAAAGATCCTCGTAACTTCGGTGGGAGGCATTATCGATTATTTGGGTGTATCGAGACAGGTCCATCGTGGCGTGGGCGGCGAATGCCCGGCTTGATCGAGAATATTTTTTCCTCAGGAACGGGATGTTTGCGATGAGTTGACGCACACTGAGTGGAAGATTGATGAATGGTTCAAGCAACCGCTCAACCCGGTACCAAGGGTAGCCCCCGAATATTTCATCCGAGCCCTCCCCGGTCAAGACGACTTTCACCTGCTGCGCCGCCATCCTGGCGAGCAACATATGAGGGATGCCCCCCGATGAGATATTGGGATCTTCGCGATGCCAAATCATATCCGGCAACAGATCAAAATCGGCGGTTCTGCAGGTGATGATGTGATTGCGGAGATTGTAGCCCGAGAAATCTGTGAGAATCCTATTCGGACCTATCTCATTAAACAACGGATCTTCAAACGCCGCAGAAAAAGTGTGGATAGGATCTGAGATTTCTCGGCTCATCAATCCCGCCATAGCACTGGAATCGATTCCACTGCTCAAATAACAACCTAATGGCACATCGCTTCGGAGGTGGAGGCGAACGGACTCTTCCAGTTTTTCCCGCACCGCCTGAGCCCATTCCTGGGCGCTTCGTTGAAAGCCTTCCTCACCCATTGATGGAAAGGAGAGATCCCAATAACGCTGGATCGCAATCTTCCCGTTTTCATGGAGAAGATAATGCGCGGATGGGAGCCGCCTGATTGAACGCAAGAGGGTTTTCGGCGCTTGAACAAATCCGACCGCAAACAACTCTTTCATCGCACCGGCATCAACCTGACGGTCAATACACCCGCTTGCAAGGATAGACTTCAACTCCGATCCAAAAAACAGAGCACCGGGTTTGATGGCATAGCAGAGGGGTTTGATACCGAACCGATCTCGGGCCAACATGAGACGACGATACCGGGAATCCCAAATGGCGAAGCCGAACATACCTCTCAGAAAATCCACACAATGCACCCCATAATCCTCGTATAAATGGACAAGGACTTCGGCATCCGAATGTGTCCTGAAACGATGACCTGCAGCCTCTAGATCTTGCCGCAATTCTTTGTAGTTGTAGATCTCTCCATTGCAAACCACGGTGACAGAGTTATCCTCATTGGAAATTGGCTGATCGCCGGTCTCCAAATCTATGATCCTCAGTCGACGGAAGCCAAGACCGATACCCGGTTCAACAAAGTACCCATCCCCATCCGGTCCACGATGGGACATCATGTTTGTCATATGATGAAGCATATCCCGATCGACCGGCTTCTTAGGATCGGAGTACACCACACCGCACAATCCGCACATAGATACTCCTACTCTTGTGTGTCGGGTATCTCTTAGCCAACCCTCGGTAAAATGGGTTTGTTCCGGGTCCTAGTTGATGGGTTTCAAATTAACGATTGAATAAGCGCATTTCTATGGTCAGAAACTATCGTCTAGCCAAAGGCTAGGTTTTCGAACCTCGCATCTCGCCACAACAGGTACCCTTACTGATCATCGGCGCAAAAAGCGGGAATGTTGATAGGGCCCTCGATGCCTCCCCAAGCATTATGAAAGGGTCGATGAGAATCGGGTGTGGCTCCGGCTACGCTTTGCCAGAAATCCCTCATCTATCATCGGTTGGCGACCGGACTCAGTCAGGAGGTAGAGCCGATGTAGCCCTTCAATCCAGAGAGATCGGCGACTCTGTGATTCGTCCGCATGGATTGCAGACAAGCGTCCTCCGTCCCGAAAGATAAGGCCCGTGTGTGAGAAGAAGTTCTTCACTACGCCGTTTACGCTATTCCAACGGATCAACAGATCAAAATACGAATTTGGATTGTCAAACAGAGCATTTCCCCATTTTCGTTTATAGCGAAGTAATCCGTCATGCAGGGAAGACCGAGCGGCTCTAAAATTTACCTCAGCAAACCCCAACTGGCGGGCATGCTGGATGCTGTAATAGTAGAGCGCGGCCATAATTCCTCTTTTTTTCAGCGGGAGTTCATCCGAAGCCATGCCTATGGCCAAAAGGTTAAATGTGTCCTGATTTCGTTCATAGAGAACACCGGCAAGTGGCTGATTATCTCTCATAACCCAGAGGATTCCCCCTTTTTGAATAAAGCGCCGTAATTCCTGCCGGCCTTTGATGATGGCCATGGCTCCGTGACGGTCCCTCGAGAAAGGGACGTACATGGAATCAAAAAACTCGTCAAATCGCTCCTCCCCTTCGGTGACCAATGGCTGCAACTGATGTTTGCGGACCAGACGCATATCCTCGCGGATACTTCGATTCCGACGCACTACCTCATCGAGATCCCCAGGAACGGCGAGCCGCATGTCAATCCATTCAGGAACCACGAGATAATCCCTTCCGAAGAATTTTTCCGCTGACAATCGGTCTGCACGAACGATAGTCAGATCGGCTGCTTCATGCAGGCGATCCAGTAGAGCCGGCAGGTCCCGAAATGGCACATTTCCTACCAGCTCGCGTTGGGGCTCCCCCATGAAAAACCTATTGGGCAAATAGGCAACCCAGGGATCATGGCCCGCCACCAATAGTGTCCCGATTTGCCCGGATGGAAGGGTGGGCCCGCTCAACAACACAACTGGAACCCTACCTAACCCCAGGCACGCCCACGCGTAAAAACCATATCGCGGAATCAAGGCTTGTGCCTTGCCGGAAAGGCGGGAGATGACCCACTCTATCATCATGTTTTTTAAATGATTCATCCTATCCATGCCCACTGTTTTTGTTTCGACTGGCCGCAACCACATTCGCGAGGTTCCCTCTGTCGTAGTTTCAACACAATCATGATAATGTCGCGCTTCAAGATGCTGCTCCCGTGGTGTCTCTGAGAGAACCCTCGTTAAGATTGACCCTCGAAAAAATTGCATGGGTCTTGCCCGTGCCATCAGCCGGCCACGGCTTAACAATCTTGATCGACAGATCGACCTCACCAAGGAGCTTGCGGATATGACCCAGAACAGTCAGATGGACATGCGAACCGGGGTCTACGTCCTCGATCCCTGGATGGCCGACGAGGGCGTGACAGGTGAGCTCGAGCCGAAACTTTTTTAGGCTTTCCTGATACAGTCGGTACTCTCCGAGGTGGAGTGTTCCCGCGAGGTGGTCAAGTATCTTTCGGGTTGTAAGGAGACGCCCGTCTCCGAGTAACATTGAGGCTCGTTCCCGCCCTTCAATTGAACCCATCAAAGGGAGTTGCCGACCGCAGGAACATCCACCTGATCCAGCTATGGCCAGATCGGCCGTGTTGTAGCGTATGAGTGGCATGGTCCGGGCGCGCAAATCTGTCACGACAATTGTCCCTAATTCGCCCGGAGGTGCCGGTATCCCATCCCGCAATACTTCAACAAAATGTGTATCCGCATTCACATGGAACGACCCACGGTGTTCGCATTGCCAGGCGATATACCCGACCTCGGTCTGGCCATACAGCCCGACCGGTTCACGGCCGAAGACTCTGGTGACCAATTGACGGGTTTCGGCATCCACCAACTCTCCTGCGCAAAACACCACAGTTGGCCGCTTAAGTGCGACCTGAACCGCTTCGCTCGCTCGCGCAATGCGGCGAAGGGCTGTCGCCGTGCCAACCACTACATCAGCCTTTGCCTCCAACAACTGTGCCAGCTGGTCCTCGATGGATCGTTCCGTCGAGATCCACGTCTTCCGAGAAATACCGAAGCGTTGCAGGATGTGCGAGGGACCCGGCTTTATCTGAAATTGCGCCGTGTTATGGCGCCAGCGGAATCCGTGTTCAAACCATATCCGCAGTCCCACGGCTCTTCGCACCCGTTCCTCGAGCGGCCGTTTCCAAATCCGTAGGGCCGCACCTGATGAGCCACTGGTCTCAAGATAGGTGCAGGATGAGGTGTCCACTCCCCGCGCCAGCAACTCACCACGTTTTGCAGATTCCCGCACCAGAGGAGCGGTGATGATTGGAATTCGTTCCAGATCTTGAATGCCTCGAATGGCTTGGACATCTACACCCGCTTCGTCCCAAACACGCCGGTAAAAGGGGACATTGCCGTAGGCATGGATGATAGCGTCGCAGAACAAACGATCTTGCAACGAACTGAGATTTGCGGGAGAGCGTGTGACGTTCGCCCTCAGATCCCTTAGGCACTTCCATGTGCGCAAAATTTCCATCTAGAGCCCTCCTCTTCGGGAGACTGGATGCGGCTCATTTGCAGTCCCGACTTTCGAGATGATCATCCTGGTTTTCTCTCCCGGGCTTACCGGGATCGCTTCGACTTGCTCAACGCGCAGATGGACTTCACCGGGCAAGACAGCTTGAAGATCCGATTCTATCCTCGGAAGAAGACCCTGAGTGTGATTGGCCACAACGATTTGGAGGTGGACTTCATTTATCTCATCTTGCAAAATTCTCCACTGGCGCAACTCGTCATAGCGGCCAAGGACCTCGTGAAAAAATGGCCAGAAGATTCGCCTGCCGTCTTGCATAGCGACTGAATCTACCCTGCGTCCATAGATTCGTCTAAGAAGGGGAAGAGTGCGCCCACAGGGACATAGTGTGGTCTCAACCTCGGCCAGATCTCCTGTTTCATAGCGAATCATCGGCATGGTCCACATGCCTAATGCTGTGGTGATGATTGGGCCAGGCTCCCCTGAAGCCGCAACAACCTCCACAATGTGGCTATCAGCGCTTACGTGAAATCCAGAACGACGCTCGCACTCCCACGCGAAATTCGAAAGCTCAACCAACCCGTACACATCGACAGGATCCCTTCCGAGCGCACCCCGAACCAGTTGGCGAGTGGCCGGCGAAAGCGTTTCACTATCGGAGACGATGAGTCGGAGCGAAGGCAGATTGAGCCCCAGCGTTTTGACAGTTTCCGCCAAGGCATGCAGCGTACCCGCCCCTGCAACGATCACGTCCGGCTGCGTCTCAATTATGCGTTGTGCCCAAAACTCTGGTGGGTCCAGAATCGAGCACCATTCTTTGGGAGCGATACCAAGACGTTGGACGAAAAACTGCTGGCCAAAAGTCATGCGAATTTCAAGTGTTCGGTCAGTCCAGCGGAACCCATGTTCGAAAAGAATGCGCCAGGCAACCACACGCTGCCACTGCTGATCTAAGGCCCCAAGAAAGATACGCAACGGAGTTCCTGTCGAACCGCTCGTTTCAACAACTCCACATCGGTGGGGATCAATCCCCTGTGCAACGACTTCTTCTGGACTTGCTTGCTTGAGACGATACTTTTGAAGGATAGGGATTTTGTCTATATCATCCAACGAACGGAATTCATCAGGATGATACCCTGCCTCCTTGTAAAGCCCTCGATAGAGCGGAACGTTCTGATAAGCATGCATGAGGAGGTTCCGAAGTTGCTCCTCTTGTCGTTGCCGTAGATCCTCAAATCTCCAGTGACTGGAAGCTAGGGCTTGGCGAATCAACCGAACCGTTTTCCATCCATTCAACAACATCATTCGTTTCAATGCTGCGTGTCTGTTCTGATATCATTTTTCATTTAACAATGCGTGTGGGCAATAAGCATACCCGCTGACCAGCCACATTCGCCCATACGTTGCATTTTTCAAGCATCCGAATGAACAATCTTTCATTCTCGTAGGCACACCGAAGGCTGGCTCTATCTCTTTTCAGCTCTAACAGCAATAAAATGCCCAGTCAGGTAACGCGTAGGCCAGCGCGACATGTTTTCGAATACCTGCATCCATCGCAAAAACCCTTGCTGCACTGAACTGTTCGCGCAGGAGCACAAGATTTTGGCAGCGAGCACGGCAAAAATCCGTGGACAATGGAGCACAGCCGTGACTTCCCTCACGTCAAAACCTATTTCCCGCAGCCATTTCTGTAGCCGCCAGGGGCCGCAGGTGGCACC
Source organism: Candidatus Nitrospira allomarina (assembly GCF_032050975.1). Lineage (NCBI taxonomy): Bacteria > Pseudomonadati > Nitrospirota > Nitrospiria > Nitrospirales > Nitrospiraceae > Nitrospira > Candidatus Nitrospira allomarina. Next base: position 968,661 of record NZ_CP116967.1, read on the forward strand.
AACATAGTAAGGAAGGATACCCAACCGGTTTAATAGTTTGAACGGAAGCACATTCCGCGCCGCAATAATCGGATTGGCAGGATTATCCAATGTCAGGATTAGCTGACCGTCCTTGCGAAGAACCCGGTGCAATTCACGTAGACTCACGATAATCTCATCTGAGGTTTGAAAATGGTCCAGAGTCGAATTCGATACCACCACCTCAAACGACTCGTTTCCAAACGGGAGGTCGCGAACATCCGCACAGGCTCCACAAACGCTTGCCTGGGTCCGACAGGTTAAGTGCGCATTCCCGAAGGACAAATCCATCCCTATGACGCTATGAGCTCTGGCCTGCAAAAAGGGCGTGAGGCCCTCTCCCCACCAATTCGTCAAACATGTCCGTCTTTAACAATCGACCTACTGGTTGTTCGGGAAGCCAACGGAAGAGAAGAGATTGGTTGATTGAATCGCTATGTTTTCGCCAAAGCTGATCCGGGCGGGTCATTATCCATTCGTCTGCAATGGAATCCCAGTATCTCTTCCCTTCGGTTATCACGATGGGTCTTTCATGGTTGATTAATGGGATGTAAAGCCTTTAGGTCTGGTCTACACGTATTTTCCTAGCAAACCCCGATCCAGACAGCGACGCCCAGAAAGTAGAGGACGACAAAAATTTTCAGCGCCTTGCCGATCATAGGGACTCACCCGGGTAACACCTCGACATAAACGGCCTGAGTTTTACTTATTGCTCTCGCTTATCGGTATCGGATTCCCACTACTCTGTTATATATAAACCCGATAGCCCAACCCAGAACCCCACCGGTCAGGGCCCCATAAAAAAGACCTACCAGACTCCCTGGCCATGTGACTGAATACCCGATGAAATAGTTGGAAAGTAACTGAAGATGGGTACCAACCTGTGGCCCCCCTTCGAGAAGGAGCCAGACCGTCATAATAAATAGGCCTAATCCACCCATCAGGCCACACACCACTGCCAACACCCCTCCCTGAATTTTGGCCACAACCCGGCTAAGCTCTTCATCACCCTTGAAATCCGTTTCCATTTTTCCCTCCAGGCCTTGGCCTCTTGGTTATAGCTAATCTAGAAGATTGCGACGACGGTTGGCTTCCTCTCGCCACCGGATGAATTTCGCATAGGCCTTCATGCTCCAGTTTCGGAGTGAGGCTCCTGAGTATCCTATCGCAAATCCCCCGACCCCTCCCTCTAGGAAACCTATCAATGAACCACCCCACGTCACTTGAAAACCAAATAGAAAATTCCCCAGCAGAGACAAGTTGGGCCCCACTACCGGTCCTCCTTTGAGGACCAAAATCACCGTCCCAATCAAGATGAGGAGACCACTGATGGTACCGACCGCTACACCCATGGCGACAGGATCCAGCTTGGCAAACACGATCTCGATTAACTCTTCCTCATTATCTATCGGGAGTGCATCCTTGCTCACCTGAACCCGCATAGGCACCATTCGATCGCCGCCATTGCCTGAAATTGTACGGTCTTCCTCATGGTAGGCTTTTTCGGTATTCACCGCCCATACATCATGGTGGGATTCACCCATGATATTTCTCGCGGCATACAACCCCGTCACCATGGAATGATCCTGGTTGTTATAGCGATGCAGACCATTTCGTCCAATGGTCTGAAGGTTTGAAAATGTTTCCAGATACTGTCGAATCGTCCGGACGTGATCCTGATAGTGATGATCGTATACCGGATAGGCTTTTTCCATACGAACCACGGTCCCGTCTTCAACTTCGCGAGGATTAATGAGCCCGAGTTGGGCGCATTCCCGTGTGCCGAATTCGATCAACCGATCGTTCGACCATGTCCACTCATCGTCTTTGTCCCAGAGAAAATACTCAAGGCCCAGCGAAGTTCGTGAGGGATCCGGGACCATATACGGGCTCCAATTTTTATAATTCTGAATTCGTCCCATTTTAACTTCAGGTGAATGGATATAGATCCAGTTATCAGGGAATACGTCTTCGCGGTTAACCACCAGGACCACGGTTAAATAATCCCGATACCGCAGGCCAAGCGCGGCCTCTACAACCTTCTCAGGGGGTTGAGGATCCATGGCCTCGATTAACTCGCGCAGAGGCATGGTGGACACAAAATCGCTTCCTTGGAATTCCACATGCTCCCCTGATGAGGCTCGGGCGGAAACACAATCTACGCGCCCATGGCGGTGCCTGATACGCTCGACTTTCATGCCTTTTAATGTCTGAGATCCAAACCCAGCCACCAATTCCTCGCACCGCTCCCACATCATCCCCGGACCTAAGCGAGGATAATGAAACTGCTCAATGAGCGAGGTCACGATTTCACCCTTCTTCCCACCCCTTTGACCAAGTAGGGCATTTCGAACCGCTTCTTTCAACGAGAGGTTTTTGATTCGTTGCGCGGCCCAATCGGCTGATATCTCAGTACAGGAAATTCCCCAGACTTTTTCCGTGTAGGTTTTGAAGAATATCTGGTACAGGCGATATCCAAAACGATTAATAACCCATTGTTCAAAATTTTCTTCCTGGTCATTGGGAAACACCTTGACCTTGGCATAACTGAAACAGACCAGAAGAGCCTCCACGACCCCCAGTCCGGCCAACGCATTAGTGGCTTTAAGTGGATAGTCAAAAAAATGTTGGTTGTAATGGATCCGGCTTATACGAGGTCGAAGGAGAAAGTTGTCACCAAGAATTTCATTCCATAACTCTGTCACCATCGGCATTTTCGAAAAAAATCGATGGCCACCGATATCAAAACGAAAGTCCCGATAGTTGACCGTTTGTGATATGCCTCCTACCTGTTTCCCGGCCTCAAGGATAAGAGAGGAAGAACTGTTCTTCCCAAGTTCATAGGCCGCCGTAAGGCCTGCAGGACCGGCGCCAATTACCACTACAGGATGAGATGCCACTACTGCCTCCCTGACGTTCTATTGATGTCGAAGGATTCAGGGACAAGAGCAGGCATTGTCGACCCCTTCCGGTTGCCCCCATAAAAAACATGGCGTGCCACGCCTATGGCAAACGCCAAACCGCTATACAAATAATACAGCCAATGCCAGGGAACACTCTGCAGGGCAAACCGGAACCCACGCTTTTTTTGAAAGAAGCGATAGAGGGGCGCATTAATGATCACCAGCGAAGCCATGATTAAGGCCGCCACCGCCAGCAATGGACCCCACCAGATCGCTCCCAGCAAGGCCCCCACGAGCCCATATGTCAACACGACACAAAGGCGCTCGGAATGCCGGATGTTTAAGTCATTGGTGAACCTACGATCCCGAAGAATTAATTCTGTCCAAGGGATTGCGCGGTAAAAAAAATCAGCTTTGAGCATTGAACAGATGCCCCATCGTTTCAAATGTTTCACATGGATATCTTTACACAACTGAATCCGGTGGCCGGTTTTTTTCAATCGATAGCCCAACTCAATGTCTTCAATGGAAGGACGACGATAACTTTCATCAAACCCGCCTATTTCCAGGAAAGTATCACGGCGGATGGCCCCGCAAGCACCCCAAAACGTCGAAGCTTCCCTTTGGGCTTTTTGATGGACGTAGTGGTGAAAGAGGTTTTTGTATTGGGACAAGAAATTTGGTTCGCCAGGAGTGTCATCGTACGACCCGATCAACGCAGTGAGGTCTGGATTATTGTGAAAGGTTTCTGCCACCCGGCCCAGAGTATCGGGATGCACACACACATCGGCATCGACAAAGAAGAGATATTCGCCTTTGGCCTGAAGTGCCCCAATGTTTCTGGGGTATGCCGGTCCTCCTGAAGTAATAGGAAGTCGAATGACCTGAGCTCCAAACTGTTTCGCTACTTGCCAGGATCCATCGGAGTCACCATCGGCAACAACGATTATTTCCATTGGAGGCGGCTGTAAAGCAGCCAGACTTATCAGGCATTGACGAAAGGCCTCGCCCCCGTTGTACACAGGAACAACAATTGAAATAGATATTTCCGGCAAGGAAGATCTCAACGTACCACTGACTTTCTGCTCTTCGTCATTTCGAAAAATCTTGTTCATATCTTAAGCCTAATTGGCCTGACCAACGAAACTGTCTCGGTGAAAGCACCTCACAGACACTTAAGTCCAAAAATGTGGGCAAATACCCCGAAATTTCAGGAATGGCAGGATCCGAGCCAAAATGAAAGGGGTGTTGATGGTCAATTCTTTTACTTGCGCAAATTGATGTCAACAATTGAGGGAACCCATAACTCATCTACCTAGCGACCAGTCCTCAATAGGGTTGCTTTTCAACCTCACAAAATCTTTATCGGTTGCCAGAACGTAAACCCAAGAGAAATAAGCAACTATCCTCTAAAAATGGGTACTTATCGGACAAGAAAGGTCATAGTCCTCCGGCTCATGGGTAACACATTTTTTTATTTTCAAAACAGGATAATCTGTAGGAGAACATAATGGAACTATGAGAGTTCTTTGATGGGGAATCGAGGTGGTTGCGGGGGAGGGATTTGAACCCTCGACCTTTGGGTTATGAGCCCAACGAGCTACCAGGCTGCTCCACCCCGCGAGTCGATAGTAGAGGAGGGGCGGCTGAGAAGTCAATGCAAAAACAGGAGTGTAGCAGAAGAAGACACTATGGTATCTTCACCGTCCTATGACCTTTGCCGGAATTATTGCCATCTTGCTGTTTCTTGGTCTTATCATTGGCGATTGGTATCAATTTACCACCTTGAAAAGTTGGGCCTGCCAATATGGCTGTCCATTGGCTCACAGGAAGAACGCCCTGGACTCTCAATCTGCTTCTTCGATTGCCACTGTCTTTCAAACTGGAGCCCTTGCCTTGCCTCACGGAATTGCCCGCTGGGTCGCAGACCGACAGGTCATCGTGATCCGCCCATACTATCAACTCTTTTCCCTGCGGTTTCGCACCGCATGGCCATTAAAGGGGACCATCGATGTAAGTTCAGATGACAACCAACTCCTGCTGCATTTGTCCAAGCGTATTCCCTGGTCATCAGCAATTCTCACCCTCTTATGGTTACTCTTTGTCATTGGAGGCACTCTCACGTTTGTCGTTCTGTTTATTCTTGATGGAGGGATAAGCACCGTCGGAGGAGTATTTTGGGTGGTCGGGATGACCGCCTTGGGCTTATTAGTGCTGGCAGGAGGCTTGATTCTGTTGTCGTTTGCCTACCGGCTTGAGGATTCCCGCCTGACTCAGGTTTATCAGGAATTACTGGACGTCTTGACTCCTCCCTTGAAAGATTCGGATAAGTCGGCGACCCCTTAAAAAGCTTCCCAAACACAATGACAACCCTCTTAACTCTACATGCAGCCCTGAATGCTTTAGCTTAGGGAAGTGTTTCAAGAAGATCTTTCTTGGCTTTTGAAAAGTTCTCGACCCGGAACGTTGGCAATTCATACGCCCAGCCTCCCACACGCTGATTGAAATCCTCAACTTCTCGCTGAACCTCTTCCGGTTTTTTTAATATTGAGTCTTCTTTGGAAGAAAGCTCTTCTTGTAATTCTGCTGTTTTCTTGGCTTCTGAAGATTCAGGGGCCTTTTCGTCTTGAGCAGAATCTTGCGCTGGAACCATTTCCCCATTTTCTGTGGAAGGGGTAGCATCCTCAGGTTGAAGCAGTTTTTGATCATATTCCGCAGAAAATTTTCCAAAAATTTTATTTTCCTGTTTGGCCGTTTGAACGTGAAGCCTGAGCCCGTCAAAGGTTTCCAGTACAGCGGTCACTCCGGAGCCGTCCTGAAAATTCACCTCTTCTGCTTCTTTCACATCCTCTAGTGAGAGCTGCACGAGAGTTCCCACCACGTTATTCACATTAAACTGGGAAGCCACTTTGGAACCTGCAGGGATTGAATCCAATTGAAAATCAAGATCCTCAGGTTTATCCTTTGAGACAAGAAGAGTTTCCCCGCCTGGATGCCTGACCGTCACTCGATGCACGCGCTTAGTCGTCAGCGCCGTAATTTCCTTATCGAGCCACTCTCCCGGCACTTTTTCCAACGGCAAATTCCCTATTGATAACCAGCTTTGGGGATCTCCTGGTTTCCGCACATAGATTTCACTCATCCGTGGATTCCCCTTGGCAGGACGTTGATTCCCTAAAATCACCACTGCCGCCTCAGGATTATTCGGAGTTTTCAACGTCACGGTTGTCGAAAGTGAATCTTCTTGTTCTTTGTCCTGTAACCCCAACCGATCGTATAACTCCGGATTTTTCGTTTTGGGTTCCAATATCCGCAACTCCGCCAACCCGATGAGAGTCTGTTTGACCTTTTCCACATCAGCGCGATACCCGGAATTCTCCTTAACCCGCCAGATATTCTCCCCACGCACCAGCGTTACGGCCTGATCCTTAGTCTCCACAACTATTTCGTTCACGTCATTGACAACCGACAATAATTCCGGGAACAACAGCTCACCACTCTGTGGAAACTGAGAGGCCGGCTTTTGATTCACGAAAATGGCTAGAACACTCCCAGCAATGGTTATGGCGGCTAAGATGCCTAGAGTTTTGGCTTTCATATGCTTCCCTTAATATTCTTGAATAGTCGGATGAGGTCCTGGTTGATCGATACCTGAGTTACTTAGCTTTTTGGGGGCCCCTTCTTTCTGATCCCCGAAGAACTGATCCATACCCCGACAATACCAATCAGCAACGGAACAAGCCCGATATTGATAAATTTTACCCAACGCTCCACACTCTCAATGTTTTTGCCAAGTTCATGCTGCACGCCACGCAGCTCCTTGCGAACCTGAAGCAATTCCTTTCGGAATTGTCCCATGGCCTCCTGCTGTTCATCACTCAGGATCATGGCATTTCCCTCAGGCTTTTGACTCTGCAGTTCCTGAATTTTACGTTCCGTCCCCTTGAGCTGTTCCTGGAGCACTTGCTCCTTTTGCCGGAAGCGCTGCTCCGCCTCCTGTTGCAACATTCGCAAAAGCGTGAATGGCCGGGAATATCCCGCCCGGCTTCTCACACTGATAAGATCATTGCTTCCCGTCAGATTATCCAAGGCGTTTGTCACAAACGTGCCATTGCCAGAATTGGGAATGCCTATCCGTTGGCCAAAGAAGTTTTGGACTTGAACCCAAAACCGGTCCTGCAAGATATCCGTATCGGCCACCACAATCACATTGATGGAACCTTTTGATTCTGTGAGGTGATCTTTGGTCTGGGTCTCGGCTTCTGAAGGCATATCCGGATTCTCACTGGTATTCCCCGCCGCTTTAGGCTTTCCCTCAGGAAATGCCGTTTTCACGGTTCCCGTTACCCTGGCGGCCACAATAAATTTTTCTCCTTCAGGCCGATAACTGTTGAGTAAGCCGCTGACATCAGGCATGACTGATAAACGTGAGGCCTCAATCTGCATGGCGGCTTCATCCGATTGGATGAGCGGTTCGACCGTGGTCCCCGTCTCCCCCTTCTTTTGAATGATGCCTGCTGATGCCACCGTGATCGACGGCACTTGAGCCGTGACAATATCCTTGTCGCTGAAATGTTCCTGGCGGAAATCAATCCAGACTGGATAATCTACCACCTGTAGACGGTTTTGCTGTTGGACTTGCACCTTTTTGGCCAACGGCAAATCTCCCAACACTTGCCCTTTCACCAACTCCAAACCCCAGGCGGCAAATAACGTAGGCATATCCGAATTCCGGGGGCCGCCGCCGCCCATCGGGTTCATGGGGTTTCCTCCTCCGCTATCGGATTCCGCAAGAGGATCCACAAAAATCATGGCATGCCCGCCTCTCAACACATATTGATCGATTGCATAGAGAGTGGCCTCACTCAGAGACTTAGGATGCACAATCATTAAGACACTAATCTCCTCAGGGATAGCCGTGGCCGTCGTTTCAATTTTTTTCACTTCGAACATTTGTTCGATATGAGAAAGAATAAGCCAGGGTTGGCTTCCTCCCTGCGGTGCCATAAACGACATCCCCCCGTTCCCATCAATGGGCAAAGTGCTCAGCAGGCCAAGAACTTTTTTCTTGGGATTGGCCAACGTGTGAACCATCTTGGTCAAGTCATACTCCAAAAACTCTTCCCGCTCTGGTTGAAAAAAAGGAATCACTTCCAGCTCATCCGTCGAACTGGTCCCGGCCAATCCAAAATAAAATTGGGTGCTCCCACCATCCAGGGGGATACCCTGCAGACCAAACGCGACTGCTCGGTCCTCTTCTTCTGAAAACGGTTCAGGGTCTATCACCTCCAAGTACAGTTGGTCTCCCGCGACTTGGGCATATTCCTCCAACATCTCTTGAACGCGTGTTGCGTAACTTTTAATGCCCGGCAAGCCGGTTGCCAAGGCTTTGGAGAGATAAAACCGCAGTGTAATGGGTTCCTTCAAACTCTCAAGAACATTCTTGGTGCCTTCAGACAAGGTATACAGGCCATGTTCTGTCAGATCGAATCGTGCAGAACTGAACGCGGCATTACTCACCATGTTGAAGACGCCGAACAGAACGGCGGCCAGGATGAGACCGCTTCCCGTGAGTACTTTTTTATTCATCATCACTCCTCACTTGCAAAGTTTCACACCGGATCCTTTAAACCGTCCTCTTACGATTCGGCCTTTTTGATATCAATGACCGTGGCCGTCGCAAACAACCAAAAGGCAATCAGCGAAAGAAAAAAGAAAATATCGCGCAAATCCAGGACACCTTTGCTGATCGATTGGAAATGCGTCAAAAAGCTAAAAGAGCTGATGGCACTCAGAAGAAATTGTGGCGCCCACCCGCTGAATAATTCCAAAACGAGTGGAAACCCACTCAAGATGAACCCCAAAGAAATGACCACGCTGATCACAAAGGCGATCACCTGATTTTTGGTGAGAGCGGAGATGCAGGAGCCGATAGCTAAAAATCCCCCGGCCATCAGCAGACTGCCGAGGTAGCTGGCAAGGATAACACCATTATCAGGATCGCCCAGTACATTCACCGTGAGCCACATGGGAAAGGTCAGAGCCAAGGCGATTCCCGTGAAACACCATGCGGCCAGAAATTTCCCTGCGACCGCCTCCCACATGGTGACGGGCAGAGTCAGCAGCAGCTCAATCGTCCCGGAACGACGCTCTTCCGCCCATAAGCGCATTGCCAACGCAGGGATTAACACCAGATAGAGCCATGGATGAAAATCAAAAAACGGCACCAGGTCAGCCTGGCCGCGCGCAAAGTAATTTCCCAGATAGAACGTGAAGGCCCCACTGAGTAACAAAAATATGACAATGAACACCGCCGCAATCGGCGTGGCAAAATAGCCAGCCAATTCCCGTTGAAAAATCACTCGAATTCGTCCCACAATTCCTCCTTCACTCTCGGAAATGTCTTTCAGCTACCCTCTTTTAATACCATTGGGCTCTTCGAAACGCATTAGGATGAGATCACGTTCGTTCAAGGACGTACTGCCGAAAGAGCCTCCGGCCGACAGATTTCGTCCCTTCTGAACCAGGCTCTATTACGAAATCGTCTGCTTGGGAGTCGTCAACAAACGAAAGACCTCATCCAATTGCCCCCGGTCGGGATAGAGTTCCCTCACTTCCCACCCCTGTGCTCGCGCGCAATGTCCAATATCCGGGAGGATCCACTGTCCGTCATTCGGATAAATACGAAATTGCACTAAGTCACCGTCCCGGCCCAACTCTTCAATCTTTTTGACCCCTTTCACCGTCATCAGGTGATGATGTAAGACCATGGGATCCACGCCGGCTATCGTGCCGAGGACCGTATGGTGAGTAGGAGATTTTCCTTCCAATTCCGCAGGTGTGCCATCAAACACCACTTTCCCCTTCGCAATGATCATTGCGCGCGTACAGAGTGCATGGACTTCTTCCAAGATATGCGTTGAGAGAATAATGGCCTTCTCTTTCGCCATGGCCCGAATCAGCGTTCGAACCTCATGCTTTTGATTGGGATCCAATCCATCGGTCGGTTCATCTAAAATCAAAATTTCCGGGTCATGAAGGATCGCCTGAGCCAGTCCCACGCGGCGCTTAAACCCTTTCGACAAGGTTTCAATCGATTGGTTCAACACCGATTGCAAATTTACCTTCTCGACCGTTTCCGAAACCGTTCGCTTTAGCGTCTCTCCACGATATCCTCGCATCTCCCCAATAAACGTAAGAAACGAGGCTGGAGTCATATCCTGATAGGCCGGAGCTCCCTCTGGCAGATACCCTATACGCTTTTTGGCATCGATGGGTTGAACGTCAATATTATGCCCACAAATATGCACTGCGCCGCTGGTCGGCGTGAGAAAACCTGTGATCATTTTCATGGTTGTGGATTTACCTGCTCCGTTCGGCCCTAAGAACCCGAGCACTTCTCCTTTTCCTACGGTAAACGACACACCATCCACTGCGACAATCGGCCCAAATGTTTTTCGCAAGTTTTCAATTTTAACCATGATTTCCATGCTACCCTCTTTATCTCAATAATTTCATGAAGTGATCTGTGGGACCTGCTGTGCTCTCGCTTTTTGATTTTTTCAACCCCCTCTAAAATCAATGGAGATACAATGGGGGCAACTCTTTTACATGTTTGTGAGATTCCGGTGGCTTGGCTGTTATGGCCGGCTTGACTGTTTCCCAAAACTGCCGCCCATCCCAGTTCTGTTTTTCTGCCGAGGTCGTGTATAAGGTCCGGTCAAGGTTCCAAATGGCCGCAGAAATTGCTGCCGGATCAGGAACCGGGTGACTCAACAGACGTTCCACTGACTTCAGGCTTCGACAGGGACGCCCTGCTTCCTTGAGGGAAGCCCATTGTAATAGTGCGGCTCGCGTTTTTTCCGCTGACTGTTCGAAACAAGCAGCCTTCACTCCTTGAATGGCATTTCGTTCCGATTGGAATTTCCCATCATTCCTTTTTGCCATATCTTGACCTCGTCCCTTCCGTTTTTGGCGATCCCTCCACCAGGCCACCAGGGTCACCAACCACAACGTGAAACATCCCCCTGTTATCCACGGCCATGGTAACGGCCTGTCACTATCAGAGGTGCCGAATTGGGCATCCCTCTGCTGACGATCACTCTCTGTTGAAGAAACAGGCAGGTCCGGAACGGACGTGGTAGTCTGTCCTGAGGAGACAGGTTGACGCGTGCCGAGAATCGTCAGAACCTTAGCAGGGAGAGTGGCCTCTTCCCACTGGCCAGTCACAATGTTCCACCAGGGAACATGAATCGCGGGCAACGTCACTGTCCCCGGCTGTGTGGGCACGAACACATATTTTTCCTCCCTGGACCCCACAATCCATTTCCCGTCAAAATCTGTCTGGGTTTTTGCCTTGTCGGGATAGATCTTCACAATGGGTTGTGGGGGCACGGTCACTTCAGGCAATTGTTCTCCCCGCTGACCAATCGCACGCATCACGATCGTGCGAGTGGGAGAATCCCCTATCTGAAGTGTATCGGTATCACCAGACCATGTTTCTGTGAGAGTGAGATTTTTCGCCGGCAGCCAAAATCGCCCATTCAAATCTGATGGAAAGTTTTTGACGTTGATCGCAATTTTCGGACTTCGCCTGTGAATCGAGCGTGAAGTTTTGAAAGGATCACGCCCCAGACTCCCGGGTCGATTGCCAAATAATTCCTCAAAGAGCGTTCCACGGGTTCGGCCTTCCTGCACGGTTCCGGAAAAGAGGATCGGAGGAATGACCTGCCTCCCGCTTTGTTGTGGTGTGATCACATAACGTCGTTCGGTGATATGATATCGTCGTCCGTTTCGAGTCGACTCGTACGAGACGTCCTTGCCCACGCGTTCAACAATTCCCCAATCCATTTCGGGTTCATCTAAACGGCCTTCCTGCACGGAAATGGCGCTGACTAACCTCAGCGTCAGAAGGACTTGCCCTTGTAAATAGGAAACATGTGAGTCCACATCGGCTTCGAGAAAAATGTCCTGGCTTTCGTTGGCCTCTCTAGTGTGATTCGGCTCATTGACCTCCAGTTGAATGGGGCTGGTCTGATGAGCGCCCACAGGGATAGGAGGAATGATCACTGTTCCTGTTCGCTTTGGCGCAAGGGTCGCAATCCATCGGACCAATGAAGTGGTTTGCATATTGATGATCGAAGTTTGTTGACTTTGGGTCGTGCCCAATACATCGAAGTCTGCGTCTAAGATCTGCCACTCGGGGGATTCACCCGAAGACGTCTGATCCGTCTCCACGATAAGCTGGAAGGTCTCATCTGCCATGACGGGATTCCGATCCACATAGGCCCTGACTGATTGGGCCGAAACAGGGATATCAAGCCCCATAAATCCAAGGCAGAACACCATCACCCATATCCATCTTAAAATTTTCACCAGCGCTTTCCTTGAGGAATCGTGGACCTTCCAGCCTCTACACGGCGTTGATGCTCCAAAAGGAACTTTCGGCGTAACAATCCTCCGGGATCATCAGGGATACGCCGAAGCCATTGCTGGAGGACCTGTTCAGACTTCTCTATTTCCGGTGAGTGGGCACCGTCCCCCGCAGAAGATACCTCTGAATGTTCTGCCTGATCTTCCGACTTTTCTTCCATTGTAGTTGGTGCGGACAGCGGCTTCTTAGATTGTTCGGCTTTTAAAGGGTCCAGCCCTTGCGCCTTTCTCTCAATATTTTCTTCAGAAGATTTCTGATCTTCATTCGACTGCTTAGAGGTCCTGACAGAATCTGAAACGGACCCGGCTTCTTCTTGTTTCTCTTTTTGAGAGTCAACTGTGTTCGAATCGGATTGTTTATGCGTTGGGTCTGAAGGATTCTCTGATTTTTCTCCTTCACCTCCTGCCTCATTCTCATTATCGTTCTGTTTGGCAGAGGAGCCATCCGATTGTTGGGGTGATTCTCCTGTCTGTTCCGCAGATGATGATTTATCCAAGAGTTGTTTGATGATTTCTAGATTATGTTTGGCGTCCGCATGGTCCGGCTGCTGAGTGAGGGCTGTTTGATACGAGGCCAGGGCTTCTTCATAGCGACCGAGATTAGCCAAGGCATTACCTCGATTATAATGACCCTCCGGCGTATCCACTATGGAAAAGGCTTCTTCTGCTTCCTGATATTTCCCTGACCGATAATGGGCTATGCCCTTCCAGCCGGGGTCTTGAAACAAGGCTGCCGCTTCTTCCGGAGCATCACGCTCTAATGCCTGAATCCCCTGTTGATCGGGACGAACCCAGAGATTTTCCCAGGAAAAGGCCTCGCTGACCTGAGGAATAAGCAGGAAGGCCAGCAGCATGCCTAACCATCCCGGTCGAAATGCGGGCAACGCCAAAACCAGAAGCAGAAGGACGAGCCAGGGTCCTTCTTCTCGCCACAGGTCGGTTGCTCGCTGTTCAGATGTTGAAGAGGATAGCGCCCTCGTTGGCACAACGGAAGGAAAGACCCGATTGATATCCTGGTCGTCAGCCGTCACCGTGGCATAATGACCTCCTCCTACTCGAGCAATGTCTTGAAGAGACGGAATGTCCAATTTGGGAATAACCACCGTTCCGTCCTGATCTTTGAGGAATCCGCCTGTCTCCGGAATAGGAGCCCCATCGACCGTCCCAATACCAAGCACCGACACACGCACCCCTTGATGGTGTAACTCACCTACCACCTTTAATGTGGCAGGATCTCCCTCGCCGTCCGTCAGCAATAGCACATCTCCGCGCGCCTGCCCGACGTGCTGAAGGAGTTCATGGGCCTTCTGCAAGGCAAGATCGGTACGGCTACCTTGGAGCGGCATGAGTTCCGTCTCGAGAGATTGCACAAGGGTCACTATGGTGTTGGCATCATTGGTTAATGGCGAGACGACGAACGATTCACCGGCATAGACCACAAGAGCCGTTTGTCCTTCTTTCCGCGCCATAAGCATATCAAGAATCTTGTGTTTGGCTCGGGTCAACCGTGAAGGAGTCACATCCTGCGCATCCATTGAACGGGATAAATCCAAGACCATCACCAACGCCGATTCCGCCCGGAACACGGGCTGGGGTAATTGGGACCAGACCGGCCCGGCCAGTGCACAGACCGCCACAATCCAACCTGATCCGAGAAGCATAAGAGGGATGCGATGCCTAGCTCCCTCCGTTCCCACCAACAAATGCGGGAGTAGATGGGCATCACACACTGATTCCCATATCTGATCCGTTGTCCCCTTCCTGGCGACTAGTAGAAAGAGTCCGAATAATGGAAGTAATCCCCATAGCCATTCCGGTCGTAGAAAATGAAACATTTCCATCTTATCGTCCGGCTCCTGCTTGTGCGGAGATCGCTTCCGCTCTCCATCTCGATCGGAGAACCCAATTTCTATTCCAGATGAAAGACATGGCCATTGCACAGGAAAGGGCCAACGCGAATCCTAACGGCCATATATATAATTCGGTCGTCGGTCGAAACAGTTCCGTTTCCGTAGCCGCCGGTTCAAGACGATCTAATTCTTCATACACCCTCGTAAGTCCCTCGGTGTCTTTGGCACGCAAGTACAACCCTCCGGTACGTTGGGCAAGGTGGCGAAGGGTATCTTCATCCAAATCGCGAGAAGGATTCACCGTCTGTGTGCCGAAAAATGATTCAATCTCCATTCGATCCGCGCCAACTCCGATAGCATAGATTCGAATACCTTGTTCCTCAGCCAAGGCCGCCGCTTGTGTGGGCGAGACTTCCCCCGCGGTATTGGCCCCATCAGTTAATAGCACTAAAACCCGGCTTCCGGCGGGTTGTTCTCTGAGCCGTTTCACAGCAAGGCCGATCGCATCGCCAATGGCGGTTTCCTGTCCCGCCAAGCCGATTTCTGTTTCCGTCAACATGGCCTTGACGGTATCCCGATCGAATGTCAAAGGTGTCTGCACGTAGGCCTGGGAACCAAATACAATCAACCCTATACGATCGCCAGTTCGGCCAGCGATGAACTCCCCGGCTGCGGCTTTCACCACCTCCAAGCGGGTGACTTCCTGTCCTTTTACCGAAAAATCCGGAATCTTCATGCTGCCGGAGACATCGACTGCCAACATCAGATCACGTCCACTGGTTGGCAATCCTACAGGTTCGCCACTCCACTGTGGACGGGCAGCCGCAAGAACCAGAGCGGCCCAGATTAATATCCCAACCCAAAACAACGTTGAATGCCCTGAACGAGTCGGCCCAATCAGCTGGTTGGTCTGAAGGGCCATAATGTCGTCGAAATGCGGCACCTTCATAGCCCGGCCGGATGAATTGGAGACAGGGGTTGCCCAACGACGCACCATCCAGGGACACAGAAGAAGCGCCAATACCCATGGCCAGGCCAACGTCATCATGGCGTGCCCTTCCCTGTGGATGGAGTCACCTGCTGAATCCATTGTTCAACCAAGGGCACCAGTTCGGCGGCCGACACGGCCGACTGCTGTTGGTAGGGCCCTGAACTTAACAGATGGCCAACCCCGTCAGTGAATTGATTGGTTCGACCCGACCGGTCCAAAAACTGCAGCCAGGAGATTCCAACTAGCCCTGCGACCTCAGTTCGAGGGAAAGTAGCCATGGCATAGCGACGGATCATGACTGAAAGGCGTTGAATCAGCCATTGATCATCTCGATGGGTTTCATAGTGCTGTTTGATCGCATGCAGTTCATTCATCGCAAGGCGACACGTCTGTTTTCGACGTCGATTCCTCAGAATCCACAGGCACAGAATGACTCCCATCATGACCAAACCGAAGATGATCCACCAACCTGGAGCCGGAGGCCACAGAGAAATCGGAGGTGGCAGATGCACATCCCGGAGCTCTTGTAAGGGAGAACTTGCTGTCGGCATGTTAGCCCATTTCCGTCATGCCATACTGTGATGGGCGCTTCGGCGATGTCCAAGATCCTGTAACCCACCCCGCAATTGGAAAAGAATATCGTCGTGGGTTCCCAATGGAATGAATCCGATTCCACGGGTCAGGCACAGAGTCCGGACATCTTCATAACGTTCCCTAAAGCAGGCTGAATAGGATTGGATGATGTTGGCAGATCCTGTATTCAATATTCCCATGCGTGTGCCATCCGTCACAGGATATTGCCCGGCAGGGGGGGGCTCTTGTTCCAATTGGTCATACATAAAGATCGCCACCACATCCTGGTGTCCGCCCAATCGGATGAGAGTCTGTTTGGCTTGATGGTCCCAATCGCGAAAATCACTTAAGAGAAAAATGAGGCTTCCGGGCTTCGCGGTTGCCTGGACTCGATTTAAGGCCAACTGAAAAGGTGAGGTATTAGAAATCTGGCGCTCAATCATCTGTGACGCGTTGGCACTATCTTGAGCCAGGATATTGAGAAATTGTAGCACTCCGGTTCTTCCTCCCCTGGGTCGGAGTTCCACATGGTCCACATCTGAAAAAACCACTCCCCCAACCCGGTCTCCCCGCTCTTGCGATGCCCATCCCAGTAATGCCGCCGCATGGGCGGCAATGACCGACTTAAAGGCCACCTTGGTCCCGAATCGCATAGCCTTTCTATTATCCACTACGATGAAGACCGGTCGCTCCCGTTCTTCGCGAAAGACCTTGAGGTAGGGTTCATGAGTTCGCGCCATCACCCGCCAATCCATGAGGCGCACATCATCACCCGGTTGATACCGGCGAGATTCTTCAAAATCCATGCCTCTGCCTTTAAACGGAGATCGCTCTCCGCCAGCCAAAAGGGTATGAACCCGCTTCCTGGTTTTGATTCCCAATATCCCTGTCTGGTGACGCATGTTGATGAGATCGGCAAGCCGAATTTCTACACCCTGAAATCCTGTAGGACGGTTCTGCCTGGATTCTAATGGGGTTGTCTGTTTACGGAACGGCCACATGATTCAAAATTTCTGAGATCACCTGATCAGTCCTGATCCCCTCCGCTTCCGCTTCAAAGGTCAGTAAGACCCGGTGGCGCAACACATCATGGGCCACGGCTTGTATGTCTTCCGGGGAGACATAATCGCGTCCTTCCAGCCAGGCATGAGCTCTGGCACAACGCTCCATTCCAATGGTTGCCCGGGGGCTGGCTCCAAACCGGATCCATCGCTTCAGCATGGCGCTATACGGTCCAGGCTCACGCGTGGCCATGACTAATTGGACGATATATTCTTCTAGTGCTGGCGCGACATATAAATCCCACATCTGTCGTCGAGCCGCCACAATCACCTTTTGAGGAACGGGCGTGGGGGCTGTCGTTCCATCCCCAGAAATTGCCCTGGCTTGTCGACGAACAAGTTCGACAATTTTCCGCTCTCCTTCCACAGCAGGATATTGCACCCGGACATAGAGGAGGAAACGATCCAATTGCGCTTCAGGCAAAGGATACGTTCCTTCCTGCTCAATGGGATTTTGGGTGGCCATGACTAAAAACAACTCGGGCAAGGGATAACTTGTTCGCCCGATTGTCACTTGATGTTCTCCCATGGCCTCTAAGAGGGCGGCCTGAACCTTAGCGGGGGCCCGATTGATTTCATCGGCCAAGACAAGATTGTGAAAAATCGGTCCCGGTTGAAAGCGAAAAGAGCCGTCGTGAGGACGATAAATATCGGTCCCGGTAATATCAGCGGGGAGTAAATCCGGGGTAAACTGAATCCGGTGAAAATCAGCCTCAATCCCGGAGGCCAACGTTTTTATAGCGGTAGTTTTGGCTAAACCTGGCGCACCTTCCACAAGAAGGTGTCCATCAGCCAATAAGGCAATCAAAAGCCTGAGGGTAAGACCCTCTTGTCCAATCACCTGTTGATTCAAAAAGGCTCGAAGCCTTGCTATCTGCTCGTGTTCAGATCCAGACATCTGTCTTGATATGAACCCGGTGGGTTCCCATATTCAAAATATTACTGATTCCCCTTCTTCCATGGAAATGGGGCAATCTCAACTTGTTATGCTGCATATTCTGAGAGCCTCTTTTTTATAATAATTTACCATTTTTGAGAGTCAAGGGTTTTGGCGGAAAAATGGTCCCTACCCAAAGAACCTCCAAATCCATTTATCTTCTCAACGACCCCTTGAAAGTCAGATGGATGGGTTCGCGAGAGGAATGCCTTCCACCATACCCCCATGATGGAGTGCCGTGTGCAATGATAGGGATATGTTCAGGGAGAAAGACCCGTTATTTCAAATGTTTCATCCGGACGAATGGCACGTACCCCAAAGGCACATGCTCCAGCCGCTTTGCAGCCGTCATGCGTATTCATATGCAGGGGTAGCCGTGGATTTCTCCCATACAACACGTAATTCTGAGTTCACGAAAGTCTATTGAGGAGAAAAATACGGCGCAAATCCTTCAATGTAAGATTTCATTGGGTTGGAACTTCCCCACGCCCACGGCGTGCACATTCACAAGCGTCATCCCAGAAGAACTTTCGTCCACGGCTTGCCGCCAACCATCATACTTTTTTTCATTTACAAACTGGTGATGTCTTATATTTTCTTCCGGCAGTTTCATTATTCCTATGCAATCAATTTTATTGTGATCACTGTTCATTTCATATTGATTTGATTTAATATTTGGGGTTTTTCATTTTAAAAACAATCGCAACATTCTCCCTTTACCAGGATAGTTTTTTATCTGCCTCGCTCAACAGACCTCCCCCATTTTGCGCCACTTGCCCATTGTCGTATTTCAGTTTTACCATAAAGGCATAAACTCAATCCTCCCGTCAATCAATGCGGTGACCTATGCTGTATTGTACACCATACAGAAATCCTCCTCATCCCTTTCTAATGATAGGGCACAGACAAGTGCCGGACTGAACCGCATCTTTGGCCAAATTACCTGTTCACACGAAGTCGGTAAAACTCACAATTAAAACAGGAGGGACAGGAAGTAAAGGACAACGGAAGAGGTTTCCAACAAAGAGACCTGGGCTAGGTTTTTGTTCTGCACCCCTTGATTTCCAATCGTATCGAATAAAGAGGAGGGGATGATCATGAACCGTAAACTATGCGCCATTTACGTAATAGGAAGTGTATTTTTAGGAAGTACATTAGCCCTGGGAAATCCAGACATGTTGCCAAACCATCCAGGGTATCCCATGGGAGACGCGAAGTCTCCCGTGACGGGGCAATCGGTAGCTAATGACCCGGGACAAACTCAACCAAGCCGGGATGAATCACTCCAACAAGCTGCGGGATTTCATGATGCGCATGCCATGAATCCTGGAAAGGAAGAACGGCCGAATATTGTGTCGCCTGGAGCATTAAAATCCATGGACACAAAGAGTAATTCCACGAAGTAAGTGATACGTCCACAATGTGTCCCCGTACGATTGGGAACGCCAGGGGGTGTCAAAAGGAGGGAGCTAAAAACTCCCTCCTTTTCTTTCAGCAGGATTACTTTTGTCTGTCGCTCAAATGAATGTCCAAAGATCCACCAATTACCCCCTGGAGTTAGAACAAAGTATAGATGAAGGGGGCGACGGCTGAACCCTCACTCAGGATTATAAGACCGCCGAGTAATAAGAGCATGATGATGATGGGGGCAAGCCAGAACTTTTTTCGTTCCCGCATAAAGTCCCACAATTCCCCAAGAAAACCTGTCATCTGTTGTTCCTCCTTAGAAGGGTTTCAGCACATGGTCTGCGGCTCTGGCCTTTTTGACCACGCGATAGCTGTTGGCCTTGGGGTCATAGCCAAGTTGCAATGGTCGTTTGCCTAATAATCCCATGACAAATGCCATGGGAGTAAACATCCCAAAAAACAGTAGGCTTAAGATTATCCGGGAATTAATCCACCCTAATTTTTCCCCGATCTTCATCCATACTCGATGCATGGGCTTCAGACCTTTTGGAAAAATCAAACCCATTGCTCCAAAGGCCCCGGCGAAAAGACTTGCCCACACTCGAATACTTTCTCCATGAATGACCAATGGCCATACTGCTACTATTAAAAAGACTCCGCCCATTAACAGGCCGAACGAGCGAAGATCCTTGGTCGTTGGTTGATTAATCGTTGATATCATGTCGTTATTCTTTCAGGCTTAATCCAATTCAAATTCTTTCATCCACGTCTCATCCTTTTGCACCGGCTTTTGGTGTTCCTTCAAAACGAGACAATTTTCCAGCACAAGGACATCCATCTCCGTCCGCATGAAACACCGGTAGGCATCTTCAGGCGTACAGACAATCGGTTCCCCTCGAACATTAAACGAGGTATTGATCAACACTGCACACCCGGTTTGCTTTTCAAACTCTTGCAATAATTGATAGTAGCGAGGATTGGTATCAGGTGACACCGTCTGAACCCTGGCGGAATAATCCACATGGGTCACTGCTGGAATATCCGATTTGGGAACATTGAGTAGATCAATTCCCCAAAGTTTTTGTTGATCCGGTTGTACCGCTCGTCGTCGCTTCTCGACAACCGGGGCCACCAGTAACATGTAAGGACTATCGGTATCCATTTCAAAATACTCGGACACCCGTTCTCGTAAAACCGATGGCGCAAAGGGACGGAAGGATTCCCGATATTTAATTTTTAAATTCATGACCGATTGCATTTTCTCGCTACGAGGGTCGCCCAAGATACTTCGTCCTCCTAGAGCCCGAGGACCGAATTCCATGTGCCCTTGTAACCATCCAATGACCTTTCCCTCAGCCAAATACTCCGCCACTCGACGATACAGGTCCGAATCCTCCACGCGCTCATACCTGGCTTCAAGCTGTTGGAGCCTGGATTCAATGTCCTCGTTGGAAAAGCGTGGCCCTAAATAACTGCCTCGCATCGAATCACTAGGGCCCTGGCATACCCGAGGCTGATTCAGATAGCTGTAATGCACATTTAAGGCCGCCCCCAACGCGCTCCCCGCATCGCCTGCGGCCGGCTGAATCCACAGCCCGCTGAAAGGACCTTCCCGCAGCACTCTTCCGTTTCCGACACAATTCAAGGCCACCCCTCCGGAAAGGCAAAGATGGGAAAGGCCCGTTTCTCGATAAAGGCTGTTAGCCAGACGGAGCATGACCATCTCGGTGACTTCCTGTACAGACCGGGCCAGATCCATTTCCCGCTGAGTGAGAGTACTTTCCGCCTGACGCGGAGGACCACCAAATATGGCGTCGAACTTGTTATTGGTCATCCGTAATCCGGTACAGTAATCAAAATAGTCCATATTGAGCCGGAAGGTACCATCCGGCTTCACATCCACCACATTGTCCAAAATCGTTTTCACATACTTGGGCTCTCCATAGGGAGCGAGACCCATCACTTTATATTCACCGGAATTGACCTTAAACCCGGTATAGTAGGTAAAGGCCGAATACAGTAGCCCGATGGAATGCGGAAAGGGAATTTCCCATAAAGGTGTTAATTGGTTTCCCCGCCCGATCCAGGCCGAAGTGGTCGCCCATTCGCCCACACCGTCCATACATAGAACAACCGCTTCCTCATAAGGAGAAGGGAAAAAGGCCCCGGCCGCATGTGATTCATGGTGCTCCCCAAAAAGCAAAGGGGGCAAGTTCTCTTTTTTTTCGAGACTCCCTACCTGACGAAAAGCTTTTTCTAGTAAGTTTCGCAGGAACAGCTTTTCTTTGATCCACACAGGAATGGCGGTTAGAAACGATCCTAGTCCCTTCGGCGCATAGGACAAATACGTTTCCAACAAACGTTCAAATTTGACGAAAGGTTTGTCATAGAATACCAGATAATCGACGTCGCGCATGCCAACCCCGCCTTGCCGGAGACAATACTCCACCGCATGGCTCGGGAACCCGGCATCATGCTTTTTTCGCGTGAACCGTTCTTCTTGAGCAGCCGCCACAATCTTGCCATTCTGGATGAGACAAGCCGCGCTATCGTGGTAATAGGCGGAAACACCCAGAATTGATGTTAATTTCCTGTTTGGCGTTGTCATGTTTTTCCTTACAATAAGAGCTTGCCTTTGGCATGTTGGATGTCATGCCCAGACAGAAAACCCGTAAACTCTAAATTTTCGGTGAAAATGAAGAAGAACTTTACTAACGATTCTTCCCTGCTTCCCCTTCGATCGATTGAAAACCTCCTACCGGACTTATTCTACTTATTGAAACAGTTCATCAAAAAACAATTTCATGTGCTCCCATGACCGTCGATCAGCTTGCTCCTGATATTGCACCCCGGTCATCCCATATTGATTGGCCGAAGGGTTGGTGAATCCATGTTGGGCACCTCCATAAATCACCATGTGCCAATCTAACCCAGCCTCGTCTAAAGCATGTTTAAATTTCGTAATGTGGTCTTGGCTAAGAAACGGATCGGCCTCTCCATGGGCAATGAGCATTTTGACTGAACTCTTTATGGCAGAAGATGCGGACGGGAGAGGGAGCGACCCGTGGAAACTTACGACTCCTTTGACCGGTGCTCCATCATACACCATTTGCATAACCGTCGCCCCTCCAAAACAATACCCAATAGCTGCTAAACGGGTTTGATCTACCAGGGGATTTGTCTGAAGAAGCCGTAATCCCTCTTTCGCCCTGGCCTGCCATATCTTAACATTGGCTGTAGTTTGTAGCATCCATTGCCTGGCCTCATCTGGATGAGTGGTCACTTTTCCCTTTCCATACATATCCACCGCCACCGCCACATATCCCAAGGCCGCCAATTGTTCCGTACGAGTTCGAGCATATTCATTTAGGCCCCACCATTCGTGAACAACCAAAATTCCCGGACGTTTACCCTTTATCTCATCATCCCAGGCCACGACTCCTTCCAAAACAACTTTCCCATGATTGTAAGGGACAGTTGTGATCTGCACCCTCGCGTCCACTTGCGAAGACCATACACACGCAATCATGAGAAGACATAGACCTGATCGATGGAAATAATTCATGATTTCTGCTTCTTCACTTTAATGGTTCAGTAAGAATTCGGACCGGTATGCAGACTATGACATGATTTCGATTTAGTACTATTTCTTCCAGTCATTAACCAAAACGCTTCAAAAATGGTCAGATACTAAATTTTACGGTAAATTCAGCATTTAGCAATTTTTTTTGAATTCATTGTTTTTGTGTCTCCAAAGAATCCGCCAGTTGTGCTCTCCAACCGAGAGAAAGAAGCACAATATTCTTTTTTGAACGATAGAACTCAAATAACACATTGGCACTTAAATTCGGGGCACCGGAAATGATTTTTTGATACTGGTCCTTAGTCATCATCACCAAACGCGTAGATTGTTGAACGTCCTTTTTTAGTTCTTCCAGCGCCAAGGAATCTTTAAGACCCTTTCCCACGATTCGTGAACGACCGTGGAGATAATCCCAATAAAATTCATCTTCATCCCCCCGCCAATCCCATGACTGAAATACCGATATGGGATCAGTTTGATTATTCAGTCGCCGTTGATTTTCGTCAAATGCCAGCCTGGGAGAGCCTTCCGCTTGAATACCAGGAATAATAAATCCGGTCACCGTCACCATAAGGGCCACGCCCAACACTCCCATACCCACAAGACCCATTCGCAGATAATTCTTGACAGCCAGGCCAATCATTATCAGGCCTAACATGCCTAATCCAACACGAAGAGCCAAAGGAATGATGTCCAACGGGACATGCCATTTTTTTTGCAACAGAATAGGTCCAAGAAATACCGAAACCACAAAAACGCCCCCTAAGCATGCTAACAAGCCCCTCAACATACCCTTTCCTTCTGAGATTGGTGCTTCATGCAGCAGTCGATGGTACACATAGCCGACCAACAAACCGAATGCCGGTAGGAGAGGTATAAGATACCGTTCATGCTTTTCGGGCCCCAAACTCATCGCCACAAAGTACGCCACGACCCAGAGAAATACCCACAATTCTTTGGGCGACTCAAGCCAGGGACGACGCTTCCATATGAGAAAAAGGCCAAAGGGAAGTAAGGCCGACCAGGGGAAAAAGTCGAACCAGATTACGAGACCATACCAAAAAATGGGACGTTTGCCCCAATAGGCCTCCCACGCAGAATATTGTTGATCGCCGGATACGCTGATCATGCGTTTGAGATTTTCTTCAAAGAAAAAATGCTGCCTGAATTCGGGGCCAAGCAACAGGTAGTAGGCACCGAGTAACAAGCCACTCAATACGGCTCCAACCCAAAAATGCCATTCCCGAAATACTCGCCCATCACGGCGCATCCATAAGAATATTCCCATTACCAGAACCGGCAAGGCCATGGCATGTAACGTTTTAACCATCGAGCCCAACGCCAACGCCACAAAACCGATTAAATACCACCACTGTGAAGATTCTTGAAAATACGCGCGGGCCCAGGCATACATCCCCAATGTCATACAAAAAGTTAACACAGGATCGATTATGGCCAATGGACCAAACCATAAGCCCGCATAACAGGTCGCACATACCAACGCGCTCCAAAATCCTGCCCTTTCTGAAAACAACAGGCGGCCTAAGTAATAGGTCGTTATCATTGTTCCCAAACTGGATAGAATCGACGGCAACCGTAAGGCGGTCTCACTCCATCCCAAACCATGAATGAATCCCGCCTGAAGCCAAAAGAAAAGAGGCGGTTTACTAAAATACGGCTCTCCCCGTAACCAAAGATGCACATAATCCTCGGCCGCCATCATGGTGTGGGTGATAATGGCGTACAAACCCTCGGTTTCCCCGAACAGAGAAATAGATGCATTGGAGCTAAACGCCAAAAAACCAATGACTAAAAGAAGCGAAATATGGATAGCGGGGCGTTCAAGGAACGCAATCCAGGAGGTATTCATTAGAAAAGAGAAGATATCCCACTGCCCATGATGATCATTACCGACAATGTGTTGGCACACCCTACAACAAAAACCCTGGATTTGTTAACTCACGCGACTATTCGACCAACTCATTTCTTAGAATTTCGGAAAGGGGTATTAAACTGGATCTGGTGAATGGGCATCAATGCTTTTATGCTTGCCCTAATTGAAGATATGCCATGCATTAGGAGGAAGGAAAAAATACAACAGAAGAATCGACGTTTCCTGGTGTGTGATCGGCTTCAATATTACGTATACACGTAATGCCCTACGAGTGGGGAGTGGGGATACTACCATCATCAAGGCAAAAGGCAACTGGGGAAATCTGAATGGTGCGCCCGGAGGGACTTGAACCCCCAACCCTCGGCTCCGAAGGCCGATGCTCTATCCAATTGAGCTACGGACGCATGAAGAATTGATTTATACATCCCACCAAGGTCCCCGTCAACCAATCTCTTAATTAGTCAGGCTTCCCCTGGCTAATTCTCGCGTCTTCATATTCCCTTTAAGGTAGGTGACCAGTTCGTAGCTTTCACCTCTTGGGCCCACCCCTCTGGGGAATAGTCACGGAAACTCCTATTGGGTTGAAATGGGCTTGAGCAAGATACTTTTTCCTATTTCTGACCGTCAGGAATCAAATGATACGTACCGAACAGTTGGCCTCTGATACCATCATGTTTCATGTGCAAGGACAGTTTAATAAACAAGTTGCCAAAGAATTGGGTTTGTTGGTCTTTCGTTCTTACCACTCAGGGTGTAAAACCTTCCTTTGCAATCTGAGCCTGGCCAAGGCGTTTGATAAGGAGGCTTATTCCCAACTGACCTTGATTGGAGAAGGATTACGAGATAAAGGAAGAAATTGGCGAGTAATTTCCCCGCCCTTTTCCAGCGGAAACCAACTTATCCTCCGAACAAGTCTTCAGTTTCTTCTTCCCGCAAACTTGAATTAATTACTCTTCTCTAAAAGAGATCCAATCGCCAACGTTCTTGAATAAAAAAAAGGGCTCGAACCGACTCTTTCCCTAATCTTCTTAGAATTCAGCTAATTACCCAAAATTCAAGCCATCCCGCATTGTGTAATCCCTATAGACCGACGCCCCAAAAATCGCTCATATTTTTGGAAATAGAGCTCCGTCCATAAATTGGAAGTATGATGGAAGGATGAAGTTGCCTCAAAAAAAAACGGAGGCACCATTCCGATTAATACCGCAGGAAATTTCTCTGCGACTATTCCCCAGTGCCCCCCTGGATAAGCATTGGTATCCTGCGTAGTGATTATGAAATGACTAATACGATTCAGGGGCAGGGAGATCGATTTCGGATTGGGTGGCTTCAGGGACTAGTCTTTCTAAGCGGCGATGATAGTCACGAAGACGTTGTTGTTGAGGTGGAGAGAATTTAATAGTTTCCTGATTGTGCAATTCCACCAACTGTTCAACGCATTGCAACAGGGGAGGCACGGCATCAAATACTTTTCCCGTCTCGAAGGCTTCTAAGGATTCGACAAATAATGGAGGGAGAGTTTTGTACGTGACTCCTACTCGGTCACGAAATCGATAGACCGTGGTTTCATACGCATCGACTGCCTCAGGTGTCGGACGAATTCCACCAGACAATGCCAGCATGGACTTGGCCGGTACCTTCGCGGCAAAAGCCGCCAAACTGGCAATCAGTTCTCCCAATGTGTCAACCACCTGCCCAGGTTCAAGTTTTGCCTCTTTATTCATATGTTGAAATCTACTCCAATCGCTTGCCTGCTTGTCAAGACAATCATTCGTCTTCCTTGCCCTTCAAGGCATTCAGTACGGTCATCATATCTTCAGGCAACTCCGCTGAAAATGTCACCATTTTGTTGGAAACAGGATGTACGAAACCAAGAACTTTGGCATGCAACATCACACGGGGAATGCCAATCCCTCCAACAACCATAACTTTTTTCCCTCCATAGGTTTGGTCACCCAAGATCGGACATCCGATAGCCTTGAGGTGAACTCGTAGCTGATGCGTGCGTCCTGTACCAGGGAATAATTCCACATGTGCCGCCGCTGCCCCAAATCGTTCTTTCACCCGGTAACTGGTCAGTGACTCCTTGGGATTGGTTGTGCGTGCGGAAAAGGTTTTCCGATCTTTGGTATCTCGTCCGATCGACAACTCAATCCGGCCTTCCCGTGTCTTGGGCCCTTCCCACACAAACGCCTCATAGACCCGAATGATGGAGTGGGCTTTGAATTGTCCCGCCAATATCCGGTGAGCCTGATCATTTTTGGCCACGACTAAAATCCCTGTCGTTTCCTTGTCAAGTCGATGCACCAATCCCGGACGTTCCTTTCCTCCAATAGTTGAAAGATGCCCTTCCCCGCGTTGCATGTGATGCAGGAGCGCATTAACCAAGGTCCCGGTCCAATGACCCGGAGCCGGATGAACCACAAGGCCGGCCGGTTTGTTGAGAACCAATAGGAATTCATCTTCATAGAGGATGACAAGGGGAATTGGTTCAGGATTGATCGCCACGGGCTCTGGACGCGGTACGACCAGCACAACGCAATCACCAGGCCTGACCTTGTGGCTGGGTTTCACAACCTGACCACCGACCGTTATATGGCCGTCTTCAATTAATCGTTGGAGGGCTGTTCGGGAAAAATAGGGTTCGCGATTGGCAAGAAAATGATCAAGGCGTTTGGGCGATTCGCCTGCGGTGACGATGAACTCCGTCCGCGTAGCGATATGCGGCATGGCAGATAAAAAAACGGGGCGATCGGTTACTTTATATAAGACGGGAACCGGCCTGTTGGCGGTGGCGACCGGCAATTTTTTGCCGGAGGCGGGCCTTTTCCAAACTGACGCGAGCTTCCTCAACTTCCGAGGGTAACCCACCACGCTCCAGACGTTCTTCCGCTTTTCGAACGGCATCCTCGGCCCGTTCTACATTAATGTCTTCAGCCTTTTCGGCAATTTCGGCCAGAATCGTCACCTTGGTCGGCGTCACTTCAGCAAACCCCCAGAGCACAGCCATGTATTCAGTCTGTTCACCAATACGGTATTGAAGTTCGCCAATTCGCAAGGTAGTCAGAAAATGACAATGGCCAGGCAGGACACCGAAATCTCCCTCACTCCCAGGAGCTGACACGTAGTCGACTTCCTTACTGAGCAAACGGTGATCGGGGGTGACCACCTCTAAAAGAATTTTCCCTGATGACGTCCCCACACCAGCACCTGCCATTATCGTTTGTATCCGAGTTTTTCAGCTTTTTCGATGGCTTCTTCGATTGGTCCAACCATATAGAAGGCTTGCTCGGGAAGGTCATCGTATTTACCATCCACGATTTCTTTGAAGCTTCGAACGGTATCAACGAGTTTCACATATTTACCCGGGGATCCAGTAAAGGCTTCTGCCACGTGGAAGGGCTGAGAAAGAAACCGTTGGAGTTTCCTCGCCCTGGCCACCGTTTGCTTGTCGTCTTCCGATAATTCGTCCATGCCTAAGATGGCGATGATATCCTGAAGATCTTTATACCGTTGCAAAGTGCCTTGTACCCGTTGCACTACCTGGTAATGCTCGTCACCCAAAATATGGGGATCTAAAATTCTTGAGGTGGAATCCAATGGATCGACCGCAGGATAGATGCCCAACTCGGCCAATTGTCGTGACAACACGGTGGTGGCATCCAAATGGGCAAACGCCGTTGCCGGGGCTGGGTCAGTCAAGTCGTCAGCCGGCACATAAATCGCTTGAACCGAAGTGATGGATCCCTTCTTGGTCGACGTGATCCGTTCTTGTAAAGTCCCCATCTCCGTCCCCAACGTCGGTTGGTACCCCACGGCTGATGGCATTCGACCGAGCAAGGCAGATACCTCGGATCCGGCCTGAGTAAACCGGAAGATATTGTCGACAAAAAGCAGAACGTCCTGATGCTCCTCATCGCGGAAATATTCGGCGATAGTCAGTCCGGTAAGGCCCACCCGGAGGCGAGCTCCTGGTGGCTCATTCATTTGCCCATAAACCAAGGCAGCTTTCGATTTTGAAAAATCATGAGGATCAATGACCTTGGACTCCTGCATTTCATGCCAAAGATCATTACCTTCACGAGTCCGTTCACCGACGCCGGCAAAAACTGAAAAACCGCCATGGTGAAGGGCGATATTATTGATAAGTTCCATGATGATGACGGTTTTACCTACGCCGGCACCACCGAACAACCCGACCTTTCCCCCTTTGGCATAGGGCTCCAACAGGTCGATAACTTTAATTCCGGTTTCCAATATTTCAGTTTTGGTTTCCTGATCTTCTAACGCAGGGGCCGGACGGTGAATGGACCATCGTTTTTCCGTTTTGACGGCACCGAAGCCATCAACAGGTTCACCCAAAACATTGACGACCCGTCCGAGGGTTTCCCGTCCAACGGGAACAGAAATCGCCGCACCGGTATCTTTCACCTCTAAACCCCGGACCAATCCATCGGTCGAAGACATTGCCACGGCCCTTACCCGGTTTTCCCCAAGGTGCTGGGCCACTTCCAAGGTGACCTGGATGTCCGACTGTCCGCTCTGACCGTCCGAGCGATGAGTGATCGTTATGGCATTAAAAATATGAGGAAGTTTCCCTGGAGGAAACTCCACGTCCACCACCGGTCCAATGACTTGAATGACTCTTCCATTTCCGACATCCGTACCCACCATAGACTCCTTGGTTGAAAAAGATTGGTGAACGGCACACGGTCTTCCGTGCCCGGCCAGGATCAACCTTCGATTTATTTCAGGGCCTCTGCGCCTCCCACGATATCCATCAATTCTTTGGTAATCGCGGCCTGGCGCGTCTTGTTATAAAATAACGTGACCTTTTTGATTAATTCTCCGGCATTCCGTGTGGCCCCATCCATGGCCGTCATTCGTGCAGCCTGTTCCGCGGCAGCCGATTCTAATAAGACCCGATACGTTTGTATTTCAAAATGTTTCGGCAATAAGGTGGCCAACAATTCATTTTCATCTGGCTCATACAGATAACTCCCGGCTGCCACCGGCTTCTCTCTTCCACCAGGCTCCTGGACCGATTCAATGGGGAGCAGCTTTTCAATGATCACCTGCTGCTGCATGACCGATTTAAATTCGTTGTAGACCACATATAAGTGATCAAAGGTGCCTTCTTGATACTGAGAGATAATGTCCTGCCCGATATCCAGGGCATGCTCAAAACTAAGGCGATCAAAGACTCCCCCCCATTGCTGACGAATCTTCCAATTTCGTCGTCGGAAGAAATCAATCGATTTCCTTCCGGCGAGACTGACCGACACATGTTTCCCCTGTCTGGTCTGCTCCTCCAAAAATTCAACGGCCTGACGGAGAATATTGGTATTAAAGGCCCCGCAAAGCCCGCGGTCGCTTGTCACCACCAGAAGTTCCATCGCATTCCCGTCCCGGCGCTGAAGGAGAGGATGGGAGGCACGATTGACCCGTTCGCTCAGGTGTCCCATGACTTCCCGTAACTGATGCGCATAGGGCCTAGCCGCTAAGATACGATCCTGCGCGCGTTTCAACTTGGCCGCAGACACCATTTTCATGGCTTTGGTTATCTTCTGCGTGTTTTTGACAGACGCAATTTTTCGTCGGAGGCTTTGAAGACTTGGCATAGCAAAAAAACTTTACACGGCTTGATCGTAGCCTTTGGACTGTTTAAATTCGGAAATAATGCTTTTCAACTTACCGCCAAATTCCTCATCAATCTTCTTTTTGGTCACGATTTCTTCCCGCACATTGGGGTGCTTCTCTTTAATATAGGCTAACAAACCTTGCTCAAATTCCCGAATTTTATTCACGGGAACATTATCAAGAAACCCGTTCACCCCGGCATAAATTGACAACACCTGATCGGCCACAGCCAGGGGTTTATACTGTTCCTGTTTCAGCAGTTCGACCATGCGCGCACCTCTAGCCAATTGAGCTTGCGTAGCTTTATCCAATTCACTGCCAAATTGCGCGAAGGCTGCCATTTCCCGATACTGCGCCAAATCGAGCCGGAGAGTTCCAGCCACCTGCTTCATCGTTTTAATCTGCGCAGCCCCTCCAACCCGGGAAACTGATAGCCCAACGTTAATCGCCGGCCGAATACCGGAATAGAACAGGTCAGCTGCCAGATAGATCTGTCCATCAGTAATAGAAATCACATTCGTGGGAATATAGGCGGAGACGTCACCTGCCTGTGTTTCGATAATCGGCAATGCCGTCAGACTGCCGGCGCCTTTTTCATCACTCATCTTCGCGGCCCGCTCCAATAACCGGGAATGCAAAAAGAACACATCGCCCGGATAGGCTTCACGTCCTGGTGGACGTCGAAGAAGCAGAGAAAGCTGGCGGTAAGCGGTGGCATGTTTGGACAAATCGTCATACACGATAAGCGCATGCTTCCCATTGTCACGGAAATATTCGGCCATGGTCACACCGGCATACGGTGCAAAAAATTGCAACGACGCCGAATCGCTAGCGGTGGCGGACACCACCGTCGTGTACTCCATGGCTCCATGATCCTCCAGGGTTTTCACCACTCGAGCTACCGTCGATCGTTTTTGTCCGATGGCCACGTAAAAACAAAACACACCCAGGCCTTTTTGATTGATGATCGTGTCAACCGCAATAGCGGTTTTCCCAGTCTGACGGTCTCCAATAATTAACTCCCGTTGGCCTCGACCGACCGGAATCATGGCATCAATGGCCTTGAGCCCCGTTTGAAGGGGTTCTCCCACCGATTGCCGATCAACCACACCTGGTGCACGAATTTCAATAAGCCGTGTCTCCGTGGTATTGATTGGACCCTTCCCATCAATAGGCATCCCGATGGCATCCACAACCCGTCCGACCAGTGCTTCCCCAACCGGGACCTCGGCAATTCGTCCGGTGCGTTTCACCGGATCTCCTTCACGAATTCCCACATCCTCGCCCAGGAGCACCGCTCCGACACTATCTTCTTCCAAGTTCAAAGCCACTCCGTACACTCCACCAGGAAATTCCAACAACTCTCCCGCCATCGCCCCTTCCAAACCATAAACCTTGGCGATATTGTCACCCACCTGGATGACGTAGCCCATTTCTTTGACATCAACCCGTTGCTCGAATCCTTTGATTTTTTCCTTAATGATGGAGCTGATTTCTTCTGCTTTGATCTGCATGGATTATCCCTTCGTCAACTGATCATGCATACCGGCTAGTCGACCCGACACCGTATTATCAAATACCCGGCTGCCAATTTTTATTCTCAATCCCGCAATAAGATGGGGCTCTACCTCAAAAGCCACTTCGACTCCATGGTGCAGCGTTTGAGACAAATCTTGCTGGATCTGTTCTTTTTCGGCCGCTTGAAATGGTTTGGCCGAGCTCACCCAGACTTGCTGAACTCCCTGTTGTTGATCAGCCAATTCCGCAAAGGCCTCTGAAATTTCAGGGAGCAACATGGCTCGATTCTTTTTCAACAGTTGCGTGAGGAAATCCCGCATGACCGGAGGGGCCTCCATCCTTTGACTTAATTCATTCAGGACAGCTTGTTTTTCCTCAAAATTAAAGACTGGTGATGCGAGGACATGCTTCAGGGCAGGAGTTTCCTCCAAGCCTTGTTGCAATGCGCTTAAGGCACTTCGTGCGGGTTCAATACCCGAT
Source organism: Candidatus Nitrospira allomarina (assembly GCF_032050975.1). NCBI lineage: Bacteria > Pseudomonadati > Nitrospirota > Nitrospiria > Nitrospirales > Nitrospiraceae > Nitrospira > Candidatus Nitrospira allomarina. The sequence continues at coordinate 1,000,948 of NZ_CP116967.1, forward strand.
TTATCGAGCAGTTGGAAAAGCGCCGATGCGTACCGGCGCCCAATGGTGCTTTTATTCACAGTTTACAGAGATTCCAGGCAGCCACGTGTTGAACGGATTTGGGCGTGTGTTAAGCGGGTGAAACTAGCATGAGTGATGCAGCCTGTCAACCGGAAAGAGCGGATGTAAAGGGATTTTTTTCTGATTCCCAATTAGCGTTGGGGGCGGGCGGCTGAGTCGGTTTCTACGCACATCTGAATATTTTTCTTTGGGCTTGGCCCTTGAATTATTCCTCCTCCCAATACACGATCTCCAAGGTAAAAAACCGCTGACTGGCCAGGACTCAAAGCCCGAACAGGCGCATCAAACCTTATTGTGATCGATGTGGAATCTGACCATCGGTACGTAGCTGGGACTGGCGGGGAACTATAACGAAATTTCACATCAATTTTGTTTGCATGCTGCAATGACTCTGGAGAGAAAATATTCAAGTCTGAAACCAGGCATTCTCTGGAATCTAAATCTTCGGCAGGACCCAGGACCACCATATTCATGTCTGGAAGCACGCGCTGCACATACAAACGGCTTCCTCCGGCAATACCCAATCCTTTTCGTTGGCCTGGTGTATAAAAGGCCACGCCTTGATGCTGGCCAAGCTCCTTGCCCGTTTCATCCACAAATGTACCGGGAGTCGAAGCCTGCGGTGCATGCTGCTTGAGAAATTGTCGGTAATCACCCTGCGTCACAAAGCAAATTTCCTGGCTTTCTTTGAGTTCGTCCACCGGCAGGCCCATAGCCTCCGCTTCCCTCCAGACGTCAGGTTTTTCCATATCCCCTAAAGGAAACATCATTTTTGAGAGCCAACTGGGCGGTATTCGATAGAGAAAATATGATTGGTCTTTTTTGGCATCCTTCCCACGAACCAGGAGAGGGGTCCCTCCTTCATCGTGTTTGATATTGGCATAGTGGCCGGTCGCAATATAGTCAGCTCCAAGGGCATCGGCCACCTGGAAGAGACCTTCAAATTTCACTCGTTCATTACACCGAACACAGGGATTAGGGGTGGTTCCCTGGAGATACCCCCCAATGAAATCATCAATGACTCCCTTTTGAAAACGTTCACGGGTATCGATGACCCTGTGAGAGATCCCTAATAATTCTGCCACATGTCTGGCCATTCCCACCTTACAGCATCCCCGTTCCTGCCAACGCTTGGAAACGGAGGTGGCATCTTCTTCCTCCCAGACTTTCAATGTGACCCCGATAACATCGTACCCCTGCTGTTTCAATAATTTGGCAGCCACGGAGCTATCCACACCACCGCTCATACCCAAGACAACTCTTTTGGAATCAGAGACAGGCATTAGCGACTCAACGGCTCTGTTTCTAATTTTTTTTCTAATTTTTGCTCAACCTTGGGAATCGTCTTGCCTTGTCCATTGGAAAGGATCTTATTGTCCAATGGCGCTTCTAATTTTGGAGCGGAACCCATATCGCATTCCCCTTGAAAATACACGCCTTCTTCCATGGCAAAAATGGGGGTATGGACATCTCCAATAAGAACCGCCGGCTTAAGGAGTTGGATTTTTGATTTTGCGGTAATCACGCCCTCAATCCGGCCACTGTTCACAATAGTTCCACCTGTGATGGTCCCTTTGATGACGGCACTTTCACCAATGATGAGGGTATCATCAATCGTGATTTCTCCTTCAAAGTTACCATCCACCCGCACCGTGCCCTCAAATTGAGCTTTGCCCTTAAAATCAACACCCTTCCCCAGAAATGTATAAAATTCCTGACCAAATCCTAATTCCTTTTTCTTTTCTTTTTCACCCCACATAGATCGTTCCTCCTCTCATCCAGTAAAGAGCCCTCAAGTTGCACGCTAGGATCTCCATGTCCAACTGGGAACTAGCCGCCTATTTTTTGCAGAAGATTGCTTTTATTTCACCTTCACGGCTTCTTCTACCGAAATCACAAGTTTGGCTTCTTTGCCTTTTCGCTCCAGTTTTTGGGGCATATTGCAGGTCCCATTAAACACCACTCCCTCATCCATCGAAAGAAGGGGGGAGGTAATGGTCCCTTCAAAGACGGCTGGGGATAACAGTTTAACGCGATGCTTGGCTTCGACATCCCCCGTCAATTGCCCCTGACACATAATGGTTCCTGCATGGATCTTGGCAGCAATGACCGCTTTTTGCCCAATAATTAAATTCCCGTCGGTATATATTTCACCCTCCAGCCGGCCATCCACTCGAACCGTGCCCTGATACCGAATGGTTCCCTTAAAGGTCACCTCCTCACCAACAAAGGCGATAATATCTCCTGATTCCTGCTGACCAGCCGAAGTCACCGGACTATCCACCACAGCTGGTTCCTTCTCCTGCCCTTGACTCATTTCTCCCATATCCTGAGTGCTTTCTTCGCTTTTTTTGAAAAACATGAGCCTCTCCCTCCTCGATAACTGTGTGCTCCAATTCCTTCATGGCTGACTCGATACCCGGTAATATTAGCTCGACCATTTGCCATCATCATGATCCTTTAACATCTTAAAGGAGAGCCCATTCGCTCAGAAGCCATCCGTTGGATTATTCAAATTCTATTCCATAACCAATGAAGCAATCCGATCCAGTTCATCATCGGAAAAATAATGGATGACGACCTGCCCTCCCCTGACTCCCGCCTTCACCTGGACTTTAGTACCCAAGCGTTTTCGAAATTGCTCTTCCAGGTTTCGAAATCTATTGGGTTCCTCTTTTTTGGATTTGGCGCCTTTGCCTTTTCTCTGCTCGGTAATCATCTGCTCAATTTGGCGAACAGAGAGTTGCTCGGAAACAATTTTCCGTGCAAGCTGGATTTGTGCTGCTGGAGTCGGCAGGCCCGCTAATACCTTCGCGTGACCTAAACTGATGACCCCCGCCTCAATATACTCTTGGACATCCTTTGGCAGCGTGAGCAGCCTCACAATATTCGCGATGGAGGAACGATCCTTACCCACAGAGCGTGAAACCAGATCCTGGGTTAAGCCGAATTCCCCCATTAATCGGGAATAGGCCTTAGCTTCCTCCATAGGATTGAGATTTTCACGCTGAATATTTTCTACCAACGCAATCGCTAAGGCCTTTTCATCGTTGGAATTCCTCACCAGGACAGGAATGGTTTGCAGCCCGGCAATTTTTGCCGCTCGAAACCGGCGTTCCCCGGCAATGAGCTCGAACATACCATCGCCTTTTCTCCTGACCACAATAGGCTGCAGTACGCCATGCTCTTTGACGGATTGCGCTAACTCATCTAATTCCGCCTCCAAAAATGTCGTTCTGGGCTGATAGCGGTTTGGGAGAATCTGGTCCAATGGTATCATGGAGACCGCCTGACCATCCTGCTCCACTTTCCAGACAAGAGTCTTTTTTTCAGGAAGTAGGGCCTGAAGCCCTTTACCTAACGCTTTCTTTTCCATTCCTCAAAATCTCCTTGGCGAGGTCAAGATAGGCCTTAGCTCCACTAGACGCGGCATTATAGGATAAAACCGCCTTCCCATGACTCGGTGCTTCAGCCAACGCCACATTCCTGGGGATAACAGTCTGAAAGACTTTATCTGCAAAAAATCCTCGAATTTCATCTTGCACCTGCCGCGAAAGATTAATTCTTGAATCATACATCGTCAACACAATGCCTTGAATAGCTAACTCCGGGTTAAATGACTCCCGAATTCTTTCGACATTTCCCAATAAACGACCCAATCCTTCCATGGCATAATACTCACATTGCACGGGAATGATCAGGTCAGAGGCTGCAACAAGAGCATTAATGGTTAAGAGGCCGAAGGCAGGTGGACAATCAATGATGATAAAATCGAAGTCCACAACTCCCTCCAACACGTTTTTTAGAATAGTTTGACGGTCCTGGAGATTGGACAGTTCGATTTCCGCCCCGACCAAATCGCCCTTTGAGGCCACCACACTAAGTCCGTTTATATTAGTAGGTAAAATTACGCTTTCAACCAAGCGCCTATCCATTAAGCATTCATAAATAGTTGCCCCTTGAGGTTCAATTGACAATCCACTGGTCGCATTGGCCTGTGGATCCAAATCAATCAATAAAACAGATTTTCCAGATATAGCCAAAGCCGCGCCAAGATTGATAGACGTCGTGGTTTTTCCAACTCCGCCCTTCTGATTGGCAATAGCAATGGTTCGTTTCAACATAATCAAATAAACATCATTATTAGCAATCGTTCCACGTGGAACATGGCAAGTACCTGTTATGATTCATATTTCAAAACCGACAAGACACGGCTTCCATACCCAAACGGTAAATCATAAGAAAATTCTTCAAATACTACCATCCCGTTGAGACGAGAATGATTGTCAATATTTTTCGATCTAAATACAACTAGTTTTCCATTTTTTTTCAAAATACGGTCAAGATGCGGCAGGATGTGGTCTACATTAACCCCTTTACAAATGGCGACATCACATTTTTCTTCCTGCACCGCCATCGAATCAAAGTCTTCCAACCGACGTGGGACAACAGAAATTTTGTGTAAATCAAGCTTCCCAATAATGTTATGGAGGAAAGCTGTCTTATTCGATCTGGGTTCCATTAATACAACATCAAGAGCAGGCAAAGCCAACTTAAGTGGTATCCCAGGGAAACCACCACCCGTTCCAATATCAACAATCCTGAGATTAGGATTATTTCCAAGCGCCAAATGTCCCGCCAACGAATCGACAAATAATAAAACGGTTCGCTCGCTTTCTGTGCGAAGACCTGTCAGGTTGATCGAACGGTCCCAACGACGCAGTTCATCATAATACAGACCAAATTTACAAAGTATTTCATTGGAGAAGGTAAGCCCAAGTTTATGAGCCCCCTGAACGAAATGATCTAGAAAATTAAAAGATTGATCGCTTTGTTCCACGTGGAACATCTCATTTTTCATGAAACATAAAATAAGGAATTTCCATTGGGCTTTTTAAATTGGAATAGTGAAGAAACAAAGCCACGGCTGGGCTGAAGATAAGGCAATAGAACTAGCTGGCCTTTTTATGTTTTTCCACGGCAACAAGGAGAAGTGACATGGCGGCAGGAGTCATTCCAGAAATTCGTGAAGCCTGACCGATGGATGAAGGGCGCACTTTCTTGAGTTTTTCAATAACTTCATGTGAAAACCCTTTGATATCGTCATAGTTAAAGTTATCTGGAACGTGACGATGCTCAAGCTTTTTAAATTGCCCAATCAGTTGTTCCTGTCGCTTAATATACCCCTCATACTTGATGGTTATTTCAATGGCCTCGACCACGTCAGGATTATCTTCTTTTGTTCCATTTAAAAACTGAGCCAAATGATGATAGGAAACTTCGGGCCTTCGAAGAAGTTGTGCGAGCGACGAATTGGGGGCAAAGCTTTCCATTGGAATCATGTCCTCAAGGACCAAACCTGATGATCTTGGAGCAGTGGTATGAAGTCTCTGTATTTCCCGCTCGATCTTTCCCTTTTTTTCCTGAAAGGTATTAAATGTTCTCTCAGGCACAAGCCCGATACGATATCCCTGTTCGGTTAAACGGAAGTCAGCATTATCCTCTCTAAGAAGCAAACGATACTCAGCTCTTGAGGTAAACATTCTATAGGGTTCACGTGCATCTTTTGTGATTAAATCATCAATTAAAACACCAATATATGCCTGTGACCTATCTAAAATAAGCGGACTCTCGCCCTTCACCTGAAGAGCAGCGTTAATCCCCGCCATAATTCCCTGCGCGGCAGCTTCTTCATAGCCGGATGTCCCATTTATTTGCCCGGCATGAAAGAGTCCTTTGACGAGTTTCGTTTCCAATGTTTCATGAAGTTGTCGTGGCGGGAAGTAATCATATTCAATCGCATAGCCTGGTCTAAGAAAAACCGATCGTTCAAGACCCGGTATCGTTCGAACAAAGGCCTGCTGTACATCCACCGGCAGGCTGGTAGAAATCCCATTGGGGTAGAATGAGCGTGACTCAAGGGTTTCAGGTTCCATGAAAATCTGATGCCTGTTTTTGTCAGAAAACCGGACCACTTTATCTTCAATCGAGGGGCAATAGCGCGGCCCTGTTGATTCAATGATTCCGCAGTACATCGGTGATCTATCAAGATTTTCCCTTATAATTCGATGAGTTTCATCATTCGTATAGGTAATATGGCAGTGAATTTGTGGGTTGGGAATGTGAGTGGTTCTAATAGAAAATGGTCGAGGAACCGAATCCCCCGGCTGCGGAATCATGACGCTGAAATCGATTGAATCTCTATCTATCCTCGGAGGGGTTCCTGTTTTTAATCGTCCAATTTCAAATCCAAAGTCTCTCATGCAATCCGATAGATTCTCTGCAGAGGGCTCACCGGCTCGCCCGCCGGGAAGATGATTCAATCCAATATGCATAAGACCTTTGAGAAAGGTCCCCGATGTCAGGACAACCGCTTTCGTGAAAATAGTTTCCCCGCTATTGGTCATGACACCATTGACCGCCCCGCCCTGCGTCAGAATCCGATTCACTGTGCCTTGAATAATTGATAAATTATCCTGTCTGCTTACCGTCTCCTGCATTCGATTGGCATAAAGCTGTTTGTCACATTGGACTCGCGTGGCACGCACGGCCGGTCCTTTCCGCATATTGAGCACACGGAATTGAATGCCGGATTGGTCGGTGTTCCATCCAATTTCTCCACCGAGAGCATCAATTTCCTTGACGAGATGGCCCTTCCCAATCCCTCCTACGGCGGGATTACATGGCATCGTGGCGATTTTTTGGGAATCAATGGTCAGCATCACCACCCTACATCCCATCCTGGCGGCCGCAAGGGCAGCCTCACACCCGGCATGACCTCCTCCGACGACGACAATGTCACATTCCATACTCATTGGTTCTAATCCGTATTGTTATGAACACTTTTCCGGGTATGGCTTTTACTTCCCAATGCAAAACTCTCGAAAAATTTGATCCAAAATATCCTCATTCGTGATGGCACCGACGATTTCTCCAAGAGAATTCAGTGCCATCCGTAATTCTAATGCCACACATTCGGCTGAAAGGCCATCATCTATGGCCAATAACGCGTTTTTCAAGGCCTCTCCCGCATTCTGAAGTAACGTCTTATGTCTCAGCCGTGAAACGAGCACTGAATCACCGGCCTCATATTGACGACCAACAGCCAGGCTTTTGATGGCTTTTTTTAAATTATCAAGACCTTCACCGCTTAATGCTGAGACTTCGACATATCTTTTCTCTCCCACAGAACTATTTTCAGAATTTTTCATAGGTTGCCTGACAATATCCTGCAGTTCTTTCTGAGAAAATTTGGCCGGTAAATCGATTTTATTGAGCACCATAACACAGGGTTGTTCATGATATTTTTCAATAAAAAATACGTCTTTATCATTAAGTGCTGAGCTTCGATCAAATGCCATAATCAACACGTCAGCTTCTTCAATAGCCTGAGTGGCGCGATTCATACCTTCATTCTCTAATTCATCCGTCGTTTCTCGTAATCCGGCAGTATCAAAGAGCCGTATCATGACTCCTTCAACCATAATAGCCTCTTCGAGTACATCACGCGTGGTCCCAGGAATATGAGATACAATAGCTCGATTGGTTCCCAGTATGCCATTTAACAAACTGGACTTTCCTACATTGGGTCGCCCAATAATGACAGTACGAATGCCTTCTCGAATCATCCGGCCCTCTTCGGCAGACTCCAATAGTTGGAAGATTTCTCGCAAGACCTCCTCTGTATTATGCTTGAGCTCCCTCTGGTCAATAAACTGGATATCATCATCCACAAAATCCATTCCGGCTTCCAAGTGGGCAACAAGTTTCACGAGGCGGTCCCGTTGATGTTGGATGACCATGGATAGCCGACCCTGTAGATGCTCCTGGGCCATCCTTAAACTCTGAAGAGAATTGGCGCGTATAGTATCTAAGACCCCTTCCGCTTGTGTTAAATCCATCCGTCCGTTCAAAAAACTCCGCTTTGTAAACTCTCCAGGTTCAGCCAACCTGGCGCCAGCCTGCGTTAAGGCCTCGCAAATGGCGTTCACAATGACCGGCCCTCCATGGGCATGCACTTCAACGACATCTTCTCCCGTATAAGATCGTGGGGCTCGCATCATCACAACCAGCACCTCATCCAATGCCGAAGAAATCTCTCTTCCCACAATCTCCCCAGGTTGACGAGGGTTCCATACAAATTGACCCAGGTACAACTGGTAGGGCTTGATCTGTTCAAGAGGTTTACCCGAACGTAATCGAAGAATACTTGAGGCCACAGGAAGGGCGTGAGTTCCACTGACTCGAACAATCCCCACTCCCCCTTCGCCCATAGGGGTGGCTACGGCACAGATGGTGTCGTCTAAAGAGCCCATAAGGTTAGACCGAGGCAGGATTAGGATTTAGAGGAAGAGCCCGAGGGAGATGACGAACGTTTCTTTTTTCCGGATTCCAAAGCAGGTTCGCTCCCTTTGGGAGATTGATCCGTAGACCCACCTCTCGGTTTTTTCAAAATATACCTGTCGGTCACAAACTGCTGCGTCACGGTCAGCACATTATTAGTGACCCAATATAACACCAAACCTGCGGGAAAGGTTACAAACAAAAAGGTCAACCCTACAGGAAGAATCATCATCATTTTCGCCTGAGTGGGATCCATCGTGGTGGGCATGATTTTTTGTTGGACGACCATAGAAATCCCCATCAGCACAGGCAGCACATAATACGGATCTTGGGCAGAAAGGTCTGTAACCCACAGCATAAACGGGGCCTGGCGAAGATCGATCGTCATATACAAAATATTAAAGAGGGCAACAAACACCGGCATCTGCAACACCATGGGGAGGCATCCACCGACTGGATTCACTTTATGCTCTTTATAGAGCTTCATCAGCTCCTGGTTGAGTTTTTCCTTGTTATCTTTAAATTTCTCCTGTAGTGCCAGAACCTTGGGTTGGATGGTTTGCATCCCTTGCATTGATTTATAACTTTTGTATTGCAAGGGAACAAATAGCAATTTAATCCCTAAGGTCAGTAAAATAATGGCCACACCATAATTATGGGTATAGTCATAGATGAACCGTAAAACTGAAAACAGCGGCTTCGCCACGGCTTTCACAATGCTCCAACTGCCATAAATAAACCATCCAAAATCAATGGTATCTTCCAACCCGATCTCGAAAGACTTCAGGACATCGTATTTTTTGGGACCAGCGTACAATTTTGTCTTATGAGTTTGTTCCCCAGATCCCCCTGGAAGAGACATGCCCGCAGAAACAACCATTTCGGTTTCAAGCTTAGAATACAGGCCGTTCGCATTTTCCGGGATAAATACACTCATAAAATATTTATCCTGAAGGGCTAACCACCTGACCGGACCATCGCGTCGCAGGATCGGAGCATCTGCATCGGGAGACAATTTTTCCAATTCATCCCCGACCATCCAGGCAGATCCCAGTAATCCAATAAATCCCTGACCCCATTCCACCACACCAAAATTGGTGCCCAAAAGCACATCAATGTCACCTGAAATCCCCCTGGTGCGAATAATGATATCCACCACATAGGAATCGTAATGAAATGTAAGTTCCTTTTGGAGCCACAGGTCGGATTCAGAAGACGAATGGGTTAAAAGCACTCTTCCGGTAGGATGCGATTCATCTAATTCGTTAAAATCCTTTTGGATCTGAAAGTTCCCTTGACGAAGACGCCGAGTCTCCCCTTCGTTTCCCTTGATCTGCACCGTGAGTGGCTCGGGAAACTGTCCATTTGGATACACCAATTGGACGGGAACATTCTCCTCTGTCTGAGTGAGATATTTTTTTAACTCCCAGGAGGTTATGACTCCTCCCTGACCTGAAATATCAGCTCGAAAAAGCGGGGTTTCAACAACCACGATCTCTTCAGTAAGCGGTGACTCAGCAGAAGGAATGGAGGAGGATATTGAAGAGGGTTCAGATAAAGAAGAAGAGGAGGTGGTCTTAGCATCCGCCCCTTTTTCCGGCAAACTGTTTGTTAGCTCTTGATCGATGATCGGACTGGTAGAGAATGGAGAATATCCCAACTCCTTCAGGAGCAGGTCATACCCAAAGATAATCCCTAAGGAAAGAATAAGGAAAAGGACGACGCGCTTTTCCATTTTTCTAACTCGTGAGTCCCATAAAGCTGGTGGTAATTAACTATCAAACGGAGGCAAAATATTCAGTGTTCAGGGAACCGGATCCAGCCCCCCAGGATGGAATGGATGACACTTGAGAATTCGACCAGCCATTAAGACCACACCCTTCATCGCGCCATGTTTATGGATAGCCTCAAAGCCATAATGAGAACATGTCGGTTCAAAACGGCAACAGGTTCCCATAAACGGGGAAACTCCATATTGGTAGACTGCAATAATTTTTTTTAAAACCGAAGCTATCATTTATTATTTAAGAAGACCGGCTTTGGCTAATGTGTTCTTCCAGGTTTCCCCTATCCTTTGGTACTTCACCCCCAAAACCATGATTTTTGGGTACACGATGCAATGAAAACCACCGGCCATTCCGGATTGCGATTCTCTGACGAGTTCACGAAAAATCCGTTTCAGCCGATTTCTCGTTACGGCTTTGCCGACTCGTCGCCCGACGACGATTCCTATTCGAGACGGATCATGATTGGGTACAGGACTAACAAGGAGGGTAAAAAATGGGTTCCGCACAACAGACCCATTGGCCTTCACTCCATCATATTCATATTTTTTCTTTAAAAAAAAGGGAAGCCCTCCCCTTACTCATCAGAAACCGTCAAGCGGTACCTGCCCTTTTTTCGTCGACGGGCAAGGACCTTTCTCCCATTCTTAGTGCTCATGCGCTTTCTAAAGCCATGATCTCGTTTTCTCTTTAAATTAGAGGGCTGTCGATAGGTCATTGACACGGCATTGTTCTCCTTTTAGCCAATTTCTTATGAACACGCCATTTTATGGGGGGAAATGGCAAGAGTCAAACGTATTTTCTCCCTCCAAATCTAAAACACCAACCCATTGATTCGTTGACTGGATTCTGGCGGAAAGATATAGTCGGATTCTCTTTTCCCCAATATTTCTTCAACAGAATAAGGCTTGCCGTGTTACGCTCCATTAAGGGTCTTAAGGACATTTTGCCTCAACAAACACCGCAATGGCGCTATATGGAAACATTGGCCCATACCCTTGCTGCCCAATCCGGATTTTCTGAGATACGTATTCCGATATTCGAGTCCACTGAACTCTATGCCAGGAGTATAGGAGGAGAAACCGATATTGTAGAGAAAGAGATGTATACTTTTCCCGATCGAGATGGGAGTTCTCTGACATTACGTCCCGAGGGTACTGCGGGGGTGGTGCGAGCTGTGTTGGAGCACCATCTTCTGGAATCACCCTCTACACGAAAACTGTATTATCTTGGACCGATGTTCCGTCATGAGCGACCGCAAGCAGGGCGATACCGGCAATTTCACCAATTTGGGGTTGAAGCGTTCGGGACCGAAGATCCCTTCATGGATGTCGAGGTGATTGCCCTTTTATGGAGGTTTTTTTGTTCGCTGGGACTCAAAGATCTCACTTTGCAAATGAATTCAATTGGCAATACTCAAGATCGTGAAAACTATATTCGAGAACTCAAACAGTTCATTTCTACTAGATTAGAAAAGATTTGCGGTAACTGCCAGCGTCGGTACACGACGAATCCCTTACGGATTCTCGATTGTAAAGTCCCGATTTGCCAGGAAGCGACAAAGGACGCCCCCACACTTTTCGACCACCTCTCCCCCGAATCGGCCGCTCATTTTCAAAGTGTCCTCGATGGACTCACGTCCATAGACATTCCGTATTCCTTGAACTACCGTTTAGTGAGAGGTCTGGATTATTACTCCCGCACCACCTTTGAAATCACTTCTCCACATTTAGGGGCTCAGAGCACCATTGGGGCCGGAGGCCGCTATGACGGATTAGTCGCATTACTCCAGGGGCCGTCCACCCCTGCTATCGGTTTTGCTGTTGGGCTAGAAAGAGTGGCCCTCCTTCTTCCTGAACAAATAGCCTCCCCAAAAATTCCTTTATTTTTTGTGGCTGGGTTTGGAAAGGAAGCCAAACCCATTGCTTTTAATCTTCTTAACGAACTAAGAGAGCTAGGCATACGGGCAGACACAGACTATAAAAGTGTCAACTTAAAATCTCTCCTTCGATCCGCAGATAAACTTGGAGCCGGTTATGCCATTATCATCGGGGACGATGAAGCCCGCTCAGAAACGGCCATCATCCGAAACATGACAACCAAAGTCCAGGAATCCGTGAAGCTAAAAGAAATTTCTCAAAAAATTCAATCCTTAGCCTTATAAAAAGTGGGACAAGATATCTTGGGTTTTTTCTTGACATTTTTTCTACCTGATGTTAGGGTTTTTTTCTTATTTTTCAATAGGAAACGATATTTTTTTATTCAAAAACTATCCTCCATAAATTTCATTAACAAATCCAGCATTTTACGTATTAATCCAAGGTATCAATAAGGGATGCCAAAAAATCTGGTTATCCTTATTCGAGAAGACCCCACCCGCACTCATCGGGCCTCCGAAGCTATGCGAATTGCGTTGGGATTATCTACCGGTCCCAATCCGATAAAGATTATTCTTTTAGAAAATGCCAGACAGTTAATTTCTGATGAAGTCGATGATCTTCCTGATGGCGAAATTCTAGAAAAATATCTCCCGGCTATCAAAAATTTAGAATTGCCGATTATTGTCCCTATAGGAAGCGGGAAAACTTTTGCCCTTGATCAGGAATTTACCATTCAAGAGTCGTCTCCATCTCAAATAGCTTCACTCGTTTCTCATGCTGATCGCGTTTTAACCTTTTAACGGTGCCACCAATGAGAAACATTTTATATATCTGTACGAAAAACCAGTACGACTGGAATACGTTCATTCCGGAAACAGATTCCGCTGTATCGGAAATGGATCCATCCGTTTTGCTTCTTCAAAATGGACTGGATTTACAGCATTTTCCGAGCTCCAAGGTTTTTGTTTTACGCAGTGAAGGAGAAAGTGGAGAAGATTCCAGATCAAATGAGCCGATTTCCTACCAGGAGTTTTTGGAAAAAATATTTCTTGCAGATTTGGCTTTGGTGATATAACTATCCCTCTTCTTCTTTGTTATAAAAGAAGACAAAGAAATAGTAGGAGTAGTGGTAGTAGGGATAGGGAATAGTGGGGATAACGGCTTTTGAAATTCCAAACACCTTTGAATGTGGGTAAAGAGAGTGGTTTGAGGTTTGAATTTATCGGCGGGGAAGTTGTGGATAGAGGACATGAAGTTTATGGTAGAGGGTGTTGATAGGAATTAGGGAGCGTCTAATAAGATAGGGCAGACTCATACTCGGTGCCGTTACTATTAACATCTGTGAATAATATTGTGAATAAGTTGAATTTACCTAATATTAACAATGATAAAGTTTGGGTGGACGTGTTAAATTTTGTCAGCCCTCGGGTGGGAGATGACACCATTGAAACATGGTTTCAACCTCTGGTTTTAGAGAGTCTTACGGAAGACCAAGTTCATATCCGGGTTCCAAATAGATTTTTTGGGGAATGGTTAGGCAGAAACTATAAAGATTTACTCAAAGAGGCCTTTCATCATGTCGAAGGGGTGAATCCGGCAGAGATTATTTTTGTCATGAAAGAGCAGGATGGAGACGGAGAGCCATCGCCTCAGCTCAAAACAGAAGTTCGAGAAAACCGCGTGCCCGCTCAACTTCAACGGGTGAGACGTCAACCTCTTCCCAACCCGAAATATACCTTTAAAAATTTTGTCGTGGGAGCGAGTAATCAATTTGCACATGCCGCTTGTCTCGCTGTCGCAGAATCACCTGCGAAAGCGTATAACCCGTTATTCATTTATGGCGGGGTGGGGTTGGGGAAAACGCATCTTCTCAACTCAATAGGCAATTATATTGCTGATCATGGCGATCTCCGTATTGCGTATGTCACGACAGAGCAATTCACGAATGAGGTTATAAATTCCATCCGCTATGACAAAATGATTGAATTGAGAAGGCGATACAGAAATGTGGACATGCTGCTCATTGACGATATTCAATTTTTAGCAGGGAAAGAGCGGACACAAGAGGAATTTTTTCACACATTTAATTCTCTCTATGAAGCTGGGAAACAGATCGTATTGTCGAGTGATCGGTTTCCCAAAGAAATGCCTTCAATGGAAGAACGGCTTCGGTCACGCTTTGAGTGGGGATTGATTGCCGATCTTCAACCACCTGATGTCGAAACTCGAATCGCCATTCTCCGAAAAAAATCGGAGGAAGAAGGCATTGCCATCAATGAGGAAGTCATCCAGTTGTTGGCAGCGAATTTAAAAAGCAATATTCGTGAAATTGAAGGGGCACTGATTCGACTTGGGGCCTATGCATCGTTGACGGGTCAAAAAATCACTGCGGACATGGCTAAACACATCCTCCGTGATCTTCTTGGTGGAAAACGGAAAGTGATCACAACTGAGGATATACAAGAAGTGGTCGCCAACCGGTTCCATGTCAAGATATCCGACTTGAAGTCGAAACGACGAACGAAAACCTTAGTGTTTCCTCGCCAAATTGCGATGTTTCTCAGCCGCGATATGACGGACTCCTCCTTTCCGGAAATAGGAAGAGACTTTGGGGGGAAAGACCATACAACAATTATTCATGCTTGTAAGCAAATGCAGAAGGCTCAGGAAACGGATTCCACTCTTCGAGCCACAATCGAAAGCCTGAAAGAAGAAATCGGCAAGGGATAACACCACCGTTTATAGGACACCTATGAAAATTCAAATAACCAGGGAGGATTTGTTAACCGCACTCCAACGGGTACAGGGAGTGGTGGAGAAGCGGAATACCATGCCCATCCTGGCGAATATTCTGTTGGAGGCCAAACCGGAAGGTCTGGATATTGTGGCCACTGATTTAGAAATTGGCATGAGAGGCCTCTATAAAGCCACGGTCCATGAGCCCGGGTCGGTCACATTTTCCGCACGAACGCTTTTTGATATTTTGAAAGAAATCCGGCATTCCGACATTGAATTGGTCGTAGGGGAAAATAATTGGGTGACCGTGAAGGCGGGAAAAAGCCAATTTCGTGTGGTGGGCTTACCCAGTAAGGATTACCCTGCCCTACCAACTATTGAACGGGAAGGGTTAATGGCGCTACCCGCCCAAGGATTGTTGCAGCTTCTGAAAAAGACCGTCTTTGCCGTGGGGGAAAAAGATACGCGATATGTGTTAAACGGTCTTCTTCTCACCCTGATTCCTTCGGGAGCCACAGTGACACTTCGTTTGGTGGGAACCGACGGACATCGATTAGCCTGGGCTGAGCAGGAAGTGACTCCCGAGAAAGCGGCCATCCCCTCAGCAGAAATTAAGGTCATTATTCCTAAAAAAGCCGCCATAGAAATCCGGCGACTCTTGGAAGAAGACGACGAACAACCGTTCCTTGGGTTTACAAAAAATATGTTGATCTTTCGGAAAAGCGGGTTGGTGTTAACCTCACGAATCATGGAGGGGACGTATCCCAACTACCAGCAGGTGGTACCGAAAGAAAGCCCCAAAAAAGTTACCGTCAACAAATCCGATTTGGAGGGTGCCCTTCGAAGGGTGGCAATCCTTTCGAAAGATAAAGCCCATGCCGTAAAACTGTCCATCAATTCCGATCACATTCATCTTTCTTCAAAAAGCCCGGATTTAGGGGAAGCAGATGAAGACATCCCGGCTAAATTTGTTGGAGAAAGTTTTTCCACGGGATTCAACGCCAGGTATTTCCTGGATGTGTTATCCGTCATTGAAACGGAAACGCTGACCCTTCAAATGGAAACACCCTTAAGCCCGTGTTTGATTCAAGAGCAGGGAAATCCCACGTTCAAAGCCGTGGTGATGCCCGTGAAGGTTTGACGGATTTGACCCAACAGACATTCCTTCTTCCACACGCAGTCAAAGCCTAAAATTGTATGGAATCCGCAAAAAATCCTAGCCAAGAATCTGCCCCCACTGCAGACCGCCAACATTCGGATGCTCGGTACGATGCCGATCAGATCCGCGTCTTGGAAGGACTGGAAGCGGTTCAAAAACGACCGGCGATGTATATCGGCAGCACGGGAGTCGATGGTCTGCACCATATGGTGTATGAGGTTGTTGATAATAGTGTGGATGAACACATGGCCGGCTATGGAAATGAAATACAGGTTGTGCTCCAAGTGGATGGCAGTGTCATGGTTTCGGATAATGGAAGAGGGATTCCCACCGGCATGCATTCCACCCAGAAAAAATCGGCCGCTGAAGTCGCATTGACCGTCCTCCATGCGGGCGGAAAATTTGAGGAGGGTGCCTATAAAGTCTCGGGTGGGTTACATGGCGTAGGCATATCGGTTGTGAATGCCCTCTCGGAATGGTTGGAATTGGAAATTTGGCAAAATGGGGAAGTCTTCGAACAACAGTATCAACGTGGGAAGCCGCAGACCCCGTTAACCGTTGCAGGGATCACCAAAAAACGCGGAACGAAAATCATTTTTAAACCGGATCCCCTCATATTTGAAACCGTCGAATTCAGTTTTGATGTCCTGGCTCAACGACTTCGGGAGTTGGCCTTTCTCAATAAAGGCTTGGAGATTTGTTTACGGGATGACCGGACGGGGAAAGAAAAAGAACAGGTGTTTTGTTACATAGGAGGGATTGTCTCCTTCGTGGAACATTTGAATGAAGCCAAATCCCCCATTCATCCTCCCATTGTTGTGGAAGTGGAAAAACCCGAGATGATTCTCCAGTTGGCCCTCCAATATAACGAAGGGTATTCAGAGAATTTGTATTCCTTTGCCAATAATATTAATACCCGTGAGGGCGGCACGCATCTCATCGGATTTAAGTCGGCCTTGACGCGTACCATCAATAGTTACGCCACTGCCAATGATTTATTTAAAAAAGATTCGGAATCGCTGAGTGGAGAAGATGTTCGAGAAGGGTTAACCGCCGTAGTGAGCGTGAAAATCCGCAATCCGCAATTTGAGGGCCAGACCAAAGCCAAATTAGGAAACAGTGAGGTCAAGGGCATTGTGGAGTCGGCCGTCAATGAAGCCTTGGGATCGTACTTGGAAGAAAATCCCTCGGTGGCCAAAAAAATCGTCGGGAAGTCTGTGGATGCCGCACGGGCCAGGGAAGCCGCAAGAAAAGCCAAAGAACTGATTCGAAGAAAAGGCGCCTTGGATGGCGGATCACTGCCAGGAAAATTGGCTGACTGCTCCGAAAAAGATCCCCAATTCAGTGAACTCTATCTTGTGGAGGGTGATTCGGCCGGCGGATCGGCGAAGCAGGGGCGTGATCGACGTTCGCAAGCGATCCTTCCTCTCAAAGGCAAGATTCTGAATGTCGAAAAGGCTCGATTCGATAAAATGCTCGCCAGTGAGGAAATTCGAACGCTCATCATGGCCATCGGGACCGGAATCGGTCGGCCACGGGAGGATGCAGAAAAAGGCAAGGAAGATAAGGATGCCTTTGATATCAATCGAGCCCGTTATCACAAAATCATTATCATGACCGATGCTGATGTTGATGGCAGTCATATCCGGACTCTTCTCCTGACCTTCTTTTTCAGGCAAATGCCGGAACTAATCGAGCGGGGCTATATCTACATTGCCCAGCCTCCCTTGTTTAAGGTCAAAAAAGGGAAAGGCGAGAAGTATCTCAAAGATGAAGCGGCGATGAATACCTATTTGTCTAATCTCGCCGTGGAGGATACCCAGCTCTTTCTTCCGGAACAAAACGAATTTGTGACCAGGGATGAACTCATTCCGATATTGGATAAGCTGGTGGCATTTGAAGGGCTCTTAATCCGTCAGGGGCAAAAGCAAGTAGAGCCAGCGCTGCTCCGCGTGTTAGTGGATTTTCCGGAATTAACCAAAGATTTGTTAAAAAACCGTGGCGACTTGGAAGTATTGATCGAGGAGGCCACACGCCGGCTTCGCCTCGCATTCCCCGAAGGAACCGTGGATCTGACGATTCAAACCGATGAAGAGCACCAGGCCCACCATATCCTGTGTCGGGTGGCAGGGAATGGCAGTCAGAAATTTTTGAATCTAACTCACGACATGGTGGGATCTGCAGATTTCAGGGAATTACAAAAGATCGCTCCTTCGGCCTTGGGATTGGGACGACCCCCCTACCGCTTAAAACGCAAAGAGATCGAAACGGAATTTTCCACCAGTCAGGAGCTTGTGACAGAATTTTTAGAAACCGGGAAAAAGGGCATGTCCATTCAGCGATACAAAGGATTGGGCGAGATGAATCCGACACAATTGTGGGACACCACGATGAATCCAGAGACCCGGAGTCTCCTTCAGGTGACCTTGGAAGATACCACGGGAGTGGATGAAATCTTTACCATTTTGATGGGTGATGAGGTCGAGCCCCGCCGGAATTTCATTCAAAAGCATGCCCTGGAAGTTCGAAATTTGGATGTCTAGCAGGTGCCTGCGTTTGGTTATGTGACCCCGAATGTTGAGCCAGAGTACATCAAGTCAAAGTGCAGCACATGAAGGGTGATGAGCCCTTTCGAGGAGTGACGTATGCCGGTTGAACCACGTCTGACGCAAGTCGCCATCGAAGATGAAATGCGTTTGTCCTATTTGGACTACGCTATGAGCGTCATTGTCGGGCGGGCGTTGCCGGACGTGCGAGACGGGCTCAAGCCGGTTCATCGGCGCATCCTGTATGGCATGAATGAAATGGGTCTGGCTGCCGGGAAGCCCTACAGGAAATCCGCAAAAATTGTCGGCGAAATCATGGGTAACTATCACCCGCATGGTGATTCAGCCATTTACGACACGTTGGTTCGTATGGCCCAGGATTTCAATATGCGGTATCCCTTGGTGGATGGCCAGGGAAACTATGGCTCGGTTGATGGCGATCCGCCCGCAGCCATGCGCTACACCGAGGCCCGCTTAACCAAGCTGGCCGAGGAAATGCTGGTCGATATCGACCGGGAGACTGTCAATTTCACCCCGACGTACGATGAGTCGTCCCAAGAGCCCATCGTGTTGCCGGCTCGTATTCCGAATCTGTTAGTGAATGGAGCAGGAGGCATTGCGGTCGGGTATGCCACCAATATTCCCACGCACAATTTAGGCGAAGTCGTCGCCGCGCTGATTGCCCTTATTGAACGGCCCGAGGTGACCATTCGCGAACTCATGGAATACATTCCGGGGCCGGATTTCCCCACCGCCGGTTTTATTTATGGCACACAAGGGATCAAAGACGCCTATGAAACGGGACGAGGTCTCCTGTCTCTTCGGGCAAAAGCGGAAATAGAGGTCGATGAACGTACCGAGCGGTCGCGTATCATCGTGACGGAGCTGCCGTACCAGGTCAACAAGGCCAAGCTGATAGAAAAGATCGCCGAACTCATCCACGAAAAACGGGTGGAAGGGATTTCCGATCTTCGCGACGAATCCGACCGGGATGGACTTCGCGTGGTGATAGAACTCAAGAGAAACGAAAATGCGGCGGTCTTACTGAATCAACTCTATAAACACACCCAGATGCAAACGACCTTCGGAGTCATCATGTTGGCCTTGGTGGGGAACCGTCCTGAGGTGCTGACCCTCAAACAGATTTTGGCTGCGTTCCTTGAGCACCGTAAAGAAGTGGTGATTCGCCGGACGGCGTACGATCTTCGCAAAGCCGAAGAACGCGCCCACATCTTAGAAGGCTTGAGACGAGCCCTGGAGTTCCTGGATGAGGTCATTGCTCTCATCCGTGGAGCGTCTTCTCCGGAAACCGCCCGCCAGGGCCTGATGAGCCAGTTTACCTTGAGCGAGGTGCAAGCCACGGCCATCCTGGAAATGCGGTTGCAACGCTTAACCCAACTGGAACAGGACAAGCTCACACAGGAATATAACGAACTGGTCTCCCGCATTGCCCATTTGCGCACCATATTAGCGTCCGATGCGATGGTGCGACAAATCGTGAAACAGGAATTAGTCGAAATCAAAGAACAATATTCCGATGAACGACGAACACAGATCCTTCCTGCCGAAGCCGAGTTACAAATGGAAGATCTCATCGCGGAGGAAGAAGTCGTCGTCACCATTACGCATGCCGGTTATATTAAGCGGAATGCCGTTTCCATCTATCGGGCCCAACGCCGTGGTGGAAAAGGAAAAGTCGGCATGGGGGTCAAAGAAGAGGACTTTGTTGAACAAATCTTTACCGCCTCAACGCATGATTACCTGTTGTTCTTTACCGATGCCGGTCGCGTGTACTGGCTCAAAGTGTACCAGTTGCCGGATGTCGGGCGGTCCAGCAAAGGGAAAGCCATTGTGAATTTGTTGACCATCAGCCAGGGCGAGCGGGTCACCGCGACCCTGCCGGTCCGGGTGTTTGCCGAAGACCAGTATGTCGTGATGGCGACCCAAAAGGGCTATATCAAAAAAACCGATCTGGCTGCATTCAGCCATCCCCGGCAGGGCGGGATTATTGCGTTGACCCTGGAGGAAGGCGACCGGCTCATCGGCGTGGATATCACGGACGGCACGAGAGAAATTCTCCTGGGCACCCGAATGGGCATTGTCATTCGCTTTCGTGAGGAAGATGTCCGTCCGGTGGGACGAACAGCCCGTGGAGTCAGGGGCATCACATTGGCGACGGGCAATGAGGTCATCGGGATGGTCACGATTACCAGTCAAACGCAATCCTCCATTCTGACCGTCACCGAACGCGGGTATGGGAAACGGACCCAGGTGGAGGAGTACCGGCTTCAATCAAGGGCGGGCAAAGGCGTCATCAGCGTCAAAGTCACGGAGAAAAACGGGCCGGCCATTTCGTTCCATCAAGTCTGGGAATCCGATGAAATCATGCTCATGTCCGCAGAGGGCATGATCCTTCGCACCCGGATGGGAGATATCAGAGAAATCGGACGCAATGCCCAAGGGGTACGACTGATCCACTTGCCCGATGACGATCGGGTGGTGGGCGTCGCCAAACTCGCCGAGACAGATGAAGGCGATCTACCCGAAACGGATGACCTTAATGGCGGGATGCCAGATGAACCGGCCGCCCCAACCGAATAAGTTCACGCGAACTTCTCAAAACAGCAAACCGAAGACGCCGGTGTGTTCCGAGATGACCAGAGAAAATGAACGGTCATCTCACCTGCGTGTTCTTCCTCAATCTCTCCCCCGATTACATTTTCCCCGGCTCACGGGAGGAAGCAGAAAAAAGCGATTGCCTGAGGGAAGGTCTTAGGTTGGATTCCCCTCACAAAGACCCTGGCCAACCAGCAAGGCGCAAAAAGTTTGATCCTATCGTCCTAATGGGATTAGGCATTTTGATCGGAGGGATTTTTGTCATCTCCCTCGGCATGTTTCTCTCCCGGCCGGACCGGTCCATCCCGCCTTATAGTATCGGAGCTCAGGAGGGGTCGCTGGTGGCCGTCCACGTGCCTCCCTATACCAGTGATCCCGAAATACAAACACTGGTTAGGCGGTTTGGCGATGTCGGCAGGGCCACCCGTGATTTCGCTGACATGAAAATCCGCCCCACCACTCCGGATGATCCTCGCGGACGATATCAAACTCTACAAGTCATCATCTTTTCGGATCCATTCTGGACGGAGCCGGATAACCTTCATCGGTATGTCGCGAATGAGGTCGATGATGATTCGGAAAAAACCTTTCGGAAAAACTTTGAAGCGGCTGTGCGAGCTGGGTATCGTGCCGATGCGGACGGGCAGGCAGGATGGATCGGCCCCTGGAACCGGAGCGGGTCAAAAGATCGAACGCTTACGATGCAGTGGGTGTTTCAAGAGACGTGGGAGGAGGCAAGTCCTCATGCTCAGACGTCTTCCCCGGCTCCCTAGTCGAGGGCGATGATTCAGCAAGGGCTTTAGTGATAGTCTGAGAGAGGATGGTTTGGAGGTCAGGATTACTCAGGCGTTTGGCTAAGCCGGTGGCAAAAGGCGACGGTTCACCGACAAAATCAGGAGGGTCCTGGGGTAGTGGATCCTGTTGAGGCGGCGCTTGTGGAATGGAACCGATGCGTAAAACGACCTCGGTTAAGCCCAGTTCCGGCATCATTGAATGAATGGCTTCCAAAATGGCCGGTCTTAGAAACATGAGCTGCTGAAGCCAAATCGAGTTATCCGCCACCAGATGCAATTTTTTAAAGCGGATACTCTCAGGGTAGGAATGTTTGGCCATCGTCTCACCCACAAGATGTTCCCACTCCTGTTGGAGTTGAACCTCAGACAGTTTGAGGCCGAGCGGATTACCCTTGGAAAAATCTTGAATAAGACTCTGGATCGACTCAAAATAACTCATCGTGAAAATATTGTACCGTATTGCACGGCGTGATTCATCCGCCTAAGACTGACACGTTGTGTCTACTTGACCCTAGGAAGGGATCATTGACACGAGGCAGGCAATGAAACGAAAAGTGAAAATGACAGCCAAATCATTCCATTCATCAAGATATAATTAGCTATGGTCAAACAAAAAACAGACCCATCCAGTAAAGTCCTCAGCACCAACCGGAAAGCCTTCTATGACTACATGATAGAAGAGAAGGTCGAAGCCGGTATCGTCCTGGTCGGGACCGAAGTCAAAGCCTTACGGGAGGGCCGGCTGAATTTGAAGGAAAGTTACGCCGCCATCATCAATGGCAAAGCCATTCTGCATAACTGCCATATCGGCACCTACAGCCACGGCAATCAAATGAATCACGAGCCGCTACGCGCCAGAACCCTGCTGTTGCATAAGAGAGAAATCGAACGGTTGGCCGAAAAAGTCAAACAGAAAGGACTCACCCTCATCCCGCTACGGCTCTATTTCAATGACAGAGGACGGGTCAAGTTAGAACTCGCCCTTGGGCGAGGGAAGAAAAATTACGACCGGCGGGACACCATCAAAAAGCGTGAAGCCGGTCGCGAAATCGACCGCGCCATGAAGGAATCACGCTCCTAAGAGTCTACCGGGTTATTCTCAACGCAAATAGCCCCCATAAACCACCTCTGCGTTTGGAGCAAAGCTATGCCTGCTTCCACCCATATCTTACTTACTTGGAATAATGTGGATATACGATAGATGCCCGGTTTCGGCCCGGCAGCCGAGGTCCTTTTGTTTCGGCAAAAGGACCCAAAACCATTGACGCCCCGCCCAGACTCATCAGATGAAACGAACGTAGGTCTCGAGAGCGGGCCAACTCGCTGTGCTCAAACAGGGCCCGCCAGTTGCTGGGAGCGTTCGTCTCTAGGCCAGGGCGGCAGGCGTCAGTCAAAGGGGAAAAAGGATGGCTTGAGGGGCATAGGGAGACCCATATCGCATTTCAAGATATGCTAGGGGAGTTGTGGACGTTCACCGGTTTAACTGCAGTGAACAATGGTGTCTCACCCACAAACAAGATTTCGGAATTTATTTGGAAAGACCATACTTAACATTCTGGCACAAGAAAAGAGATCAAGCGACTGACCGAAAAAGTTCAACAGAAAGGACTCACCCTCGTTCCACTTCGTCTCTATTTCAATGACAGGGGGCGGGTCAAGTTGGAACTCGCCCTTGGGCGTGGGAAGAAAAACTACGACCGACGGGACACCATCAAAAAGCGGAAAGCCGGCCGCGAAATTGTGGGTCTTTAGCTGAATGATTTCGCCAGCCAACTTTCCATCGAATCAGAATAGTCTCTATTGAACTGTTTTAATGAGCAATTCTGAAATTATTTCTCCTCTAGTTATCCGATTTCCACGATCATTGGTAGCCTGCAAGGCTGCTTTATGATAAGAAGCCACATCCCCTTTATAATTTGGGCTTTCAGGTCCTGCATCAACGGTAGAAAAAAAGTCTCCCAAAGCTTTTGCAATTTTCGCTGGATTGAGCTTCGTTTTAACAGAGTCTGGAAGTTTGCTTAATTCAATGATTAGGGTGAATAAATCAGCTTTTTTGAAAACCCGAGAGTCATTAGGAAATCCCAAAGATTCGATCATCGAGAGATTGGAGTTAATTAGATCTGATATTTCATCAGCCCTTGGGAACTCTTCGCTATATTTAGTTAGAAATATTTCAATGTCATTATCTCTATTGAAATAGGTGCTTAATAACGTTGCCACCAGCACTAAGCAATAACGAATATCTTGCATTCTTCTTACTTCTGATGCCGAAAAAACACGGTATTTTTCAAAAAATGGATTTGTCGCCAATGTTTCGCAAAAGTCTTTAAATGATCCAGCGTAACGGGCATTACGTACTTCCATGGCATTTAATCCATAGCTGGTGGAATTTATTTTTTCAAAAATAGTCTTAATCTCATCTATTTCTAGTTTGCCAAGGTCACGTACAACGACTTCGTATTCCAGGAAATCAATTTTTTTGCTTTTATCAAGGGCTTTGTAGGGCGGAATAATGCTTCCAAGTTGGAGGTCCGCTGATCCTTGGAAATATTGATGAAGACTGGTCATTCTTTGTTGGCCGTCTACTAACATCTCCTGTCCTTTTCCTGTGTCTGGATCAACTGTGCCAGCAGCAATGTAAATCTCAGGAAACGGATATCCTTGAAGAACGGTCTCTATAAATTGAACCTTATCTCTATTCGACCAAACCAATCGTCGCTGAAATTCAGGGCGTGGGTCTAATGTGCCATCTGTTAAAGCCGTAAGAATTACTCGTAGTCTACGATTGCTAGCTGAGGTTTTCACTTATTGCGTTCCTTTGGCAATGTTCTATGCAGAGGCATTGATAGGCTTCGAGAAATTCCCAATTGTAATATAAGCCAGCTCGGATAGGATAATTGGTGAATTTACGTGAGTGCCCTGTTTCGTTGAAAAATTCCCACCAATCAAGTGATCGGCTGAACATATGACCTGGTGGGAACTTATCTGGTCGAATCCAACCTCGAAAAAAGTACTTTCGAAAATTGTGGAATTCTGGCCAGAATGCTCCTGATTTCGAATATTCGTATAAATCGGCCCAAAATGATTCGAATAAATCCCGATTTACAATAGCAATATCTATATCTGAATCATCAGAAAATACACCCCATTGCCGGGTTGGTTTTATGCTAAACCCAAGTTTTGCAGAACCGACCATTAATACATCTGTAAAATTTATGTTGTACTTTGTACATATGGTTTCTTTGAGATTGAAGTATTGATCATCTGAAAGAATAGCTGAATTCCGAAGTACAATGTGGCGTCTAAACATTCCTTTGGAACTCAAGGTTTTTAAATCTTTCCGAAATTGCGCCATAAGATCTTCTGAAAAAGCATGAGGCGTTCCTGTTGTAGGATCATTACTCATTTAGAGTGATAATTTCATTTAGGAAAAATTGGGGAAACAGTTTTTGCAGGGCTTTCGGTTATCTGCCCTAGCTTCGGCCACGCTTATGTATGAATGCCAGTTTATGGCGTTTCTATACTTACGCCGGACCTGAAAACAATCAGGGCAGTGAAACGGACGTCGCCCCCATGGTTCAGTGGGATTTTCCGTTGCCGCAACGACGGGGATTTTGGAGTGATCATGGTTTTGGTGTTTGCAAAACATAATGAATAAATTCTTCGTGAACGCCTGTTATGTTAATAAGCGAATTAGCGTATGGCTGTGAAATGTACGCTTAATACGAATTAGTCCCCATTCAGTATGGAACATAAGTATCCATCTGAGTTTATGGAAATTCGTTTTGCTGCGATAAGGCTAGTTAGGATATCTGCTAATTCTTCAGGGGTAAGCGCGATCTTATCATGAATTTTTGATCGAATTTCCTCCGACTTAAATTTACAGTTTGCTTGTCCAACCGCTATAAGAATTGCGTTCTTTCCTTCTTCTGTCTTTATACGGTTTAATGTCCTCTTCCCTTCGGTATAAAGAGTTCTAATCTCTGGGGCAAATTGTCCTTTTGCATCCATAACAATCACCCCGTCTGATAAAAGTTCGAGGAGCACGCGCTTTAAAGCCAGTTCCTGAATTTCCTCTCTTGGTATTTTAAACTCCATAAATTGTTGAACACTAGCAAGATAGTCGGCTTGAATCTCTTTGAAACTTATTCCTGCCTCTGTTTGGTTGCCAGAAATAATTGAAAACACAATTGTCTTCTGCCATTTGTGAATCTCTTCGTTCTTAAGAGTATTATTTATCTCCCAGACAGAAATAAGTAGGGTCCCAACAGTTGCAATTGCGACAATCGCTCCAGAAATCGTTGCTAAGCGTTGCATGTCAATTCACTGTTTCTTATATTAATATGGCTGGAATTTTTCGATGTAAATATTGGGAGGTATGGACAAATAATCTCCTAACAATATCCCCTGTCCTCTTTTGTATTCCTGATAATAGCTTTTTTCGAAAATAAACAAAATCCCTGATTTTTGGCTTTCCTATGTCCCCGACAATGTGCGAGGAGGAATATCAATCCTACGACTCTCCGCTTCCATTTCTCTGACGCCTGCTCTCTGGCCTCTGGGGCGGACGCTCTCATCAATTGGCAGCCCTTGTCCGAGCGTAGCGAGTTGGGCTGCCCTCCGAATGATCGCGTCCGTCCTATCCGATGTGGCCAGGGAGGGCGTCAATGGTTTTGGCTACTTTTGCCGAAACAAAAGTGGCTCGGCTGCCGGGCCGAAACCCGGCAACCCTCGTACATGCAAGTAATTCCAGTAAATAAAATTGTGTGCTCGAACACGTCGGTATTTGGAATGGTTATAAAGACGAGCGCTTACAAAACGACAATTGCGGAGTTTAAAGGCTTGTTCTAGATCCCTCCGGACAAAATCTATTCGTTGCCATACTTGAAGTGAGCTTCTACACTCACTGTTATGTCCACCATTTTTGATCAGCTCTCTTCACCAAATCCGGCGGCGCCGGCTTTTCGACCTGGGGATTTCAAAGGCCGTGAGGGATTAGTCCGCAATATGTTACGGCGGTTGGAACGAGGGGAATCCTTGAGCCTTGTTGGGGGGCCAAAGTTAGGGAAAACCTCGTTATTGCTTCACCTTGCCTGGCAACTGAATCATGCGGGGCCATCCTCCAAGTCCACCGGGCCTCCAGCGTTGTACGTGGATATTGCCGACGAGACTGATTGGAAACGATTCCATTCCCGCCCGCCAAATCCCGACACCATTCTTCTCCTTGATAACTGTGACCGGCTGGTTGAAGGGAAGACTTGTTCGCTTTCAGACATTGATCTTTTGCCTGGAGGCTCCACGGTTTTTGCCGGAGCACGGGCATGGCGGGAGGTGGTGAGAGAAGGCAATTTGCCACACACACTGAAGTTGATCCCCTTGCCGGTGTTTTTGGAAAAGGAGGCCCAGCAGTTATTCAATCCGGATCTTTCCACAGAACAGCAGGCCACCGTCTTCACCTATGCCGGGACTCATCCCTATATCTTCAAGCTATTCCAGGCTGCATTCCTGCATGAAGAAATCCATTTTCCGACGGAACAGATTGTCAGCGAGGTGAAAAAATCGCTCTCCTCCTTTTTCCAAGATTGTATCAATCAACTGCGGGAACCTCTCGAACATCAAGTCCTGACCTTTGTGATTGGAGCAAACAAACCGGTGAACCCAAGAGAGGTGGCGCGGGCCGTTGGCCTGCCGACGATCAAGCCTGTCGCGGATACGCTGTGTACCTTGGGGCTGGTCAGCCGCTGGATTCGGGATGAAGAAGCCACGCTTTCAGCAGGCAGCCGGTTGTTTAACGAATGGTATAGGGAATTGGGCGGACTTCCTAAGATATGATGGCCCGGGGCCTCATGATGAGCCAAACAGGATTGGCGTCAATTGCTCAATTAGTCTGTACATGAAAAAGAGGAACTCTTCTTGGGAGCGTTTAAAATATTTTCTGCTGAATTCAAGGCGAGTTGCGGGACGGTTGAGCAATTTCTGAAACCGGCGCTTCCGGAAGTGGCCATCGTCGGCCGTTCTAATGTCGGGAAATCCTCGGCCATTAATTGTTTGGTGAATCAGAAAGGGTTGGCCAAGGTCGGTAAGACCCCTGGAAAAACACAAACCATTAATTTTTTTGAGATTGCCACGAACGGCCCACGTTTTATGCTGGTCGATCTTCCCGGATACGGATTTGCCAAAGTGCCTGAACGGATTCGAGAGCTCTGGGGTCCCCTGATTGAAGAATATTTGCGGACACGCAAAAATTTACAGGGTGTGGTGGTGCTGGTGGATTCCCGGCGGGTACAGGAATCAGATCGGGCGATGGTCGAGTGGCTCATGCGGCTGAAGATTCCCGTGATGGTGGTGGCCACCAAGGCGGATAAGGTCACAAGGGGTCACCGCCAGACCGCGCTCAGGGAATTGCGTGAGGGTTTGGGTATGGAGGAGGACCCGCTTTTCCTGTCGGCCTACACCGGGGAAGGCAAGCAAATGCTGCTTGACCAGTTGCGGGAGGTGCTGACTCTGGACGCTCCCCTTCCCTAATGGGAGTGTTGAAAAAGGCCGCCAGCGGCGTTCCCTGCCTTCGCCGGAGCGGCTTCGCGCAGGCAGGTCGCCGCGTGGTCGTGCTCACGTACTCCTCCGTATGCTCCGCTCGCCCAAACGGCTGCGGCCTTGCTGAGCGCCATTTTTGAACACTCCCACATTTTCCTCTGCTGGGTCCCTGTCACACATATGCCGATGAAAAAGCCAAATATTTGAAACATTCAACAGCTTCTACATGGCTGGTTTCATTGAGAAGTTGAAGAACTTCCCTGGATCTCCTATTCTGACGGGTCCCTCAATTTTTCACATGTTGTCAATTCATGCACGGCCGGCGAATGGAATAGCCGGCTCTCCCTGTATATTTATTCATTTCTCAATATGAAGGAAAGCTATGCCACTGTTTGGTGAGACGAATACACCCATGACCTTCAACCCTCCCTCCAGACTTGGTCGGATCGGGCCATCGCAGATTCGCGAAAATATGCGTATTGCCATGGAGCATGAGGCGATTAACCTGGCTCAAGGCCGTCCTGACTTTCCCACTGCACCTGTGGTGAAGCAAGCCGCAATCGATGCCATTACCAATGATCACAACCAATATTCCGTGACCTGGGGATTGGCAGAGTTACGGGAAGCCATTGCCAGGCATGTGCACGAACGCCACGGTCTCAAATTTGACCCCGAGACAGAGATCACCATTACCTGTGGTGTGACGGAAGCGATCGTGGCGGCCATGCTGGCGTTAGTCGAGATTGGTGATGAAGTCATCATCATCGAACCCGCACATGAAAACTATGTTCCGGCTGTGTATTTTGCAAGCGGGACGCCACGTTTTGTCACGCTCCGCCCACCTGATTACGCGGTACCTCTGGATGAACTGCGATCTGCCATCAACCCTCGCACCAGGGCCATTCTTCTGAATACTCCCCATAACCCCTCCGGCCATGTGTTCACGCGGGAGGAACTGAACGCCATCCTTGCTCTGGCTGACCAGCATGGGATCTATGTGGTAACGGATGAAATTTATGATCATCTGTACTACGAACCCTATCGGCATATTGCCCCGGCAACGCTGGCGCCCGACTGGAAAGGCCTGGTCATTACCGGAGGCCTGTCAAAAATCTACGCGGCAACCGGATGGCGTCTTGGTTATGTCCTGGCTTCAAAGGATGTGACGACGGCAATCCGCACGGTACATGATTACCTCACGATCTGTGCCCCCACGCCCTTTCAATACGCGGCGGTCACAGCGTTGGCCTTACCCGAGACATACTATATCGACCTGCGAGCGAGATTCCTTCGGCGGCGGGACCTCACCATGCAGATACTGACCGACAGTGGGTTTGAGCCCTATGTACCTCAAGGGGCCTATTACCTTTTAGCCGGCTATGGGCCTTGGGAACATCAGGGTGATTCCCAATCGTTTGCCACCCGGTTGATCACCGAAGCGAAGGTGGCAGTGGTTCCAGGCAGCGCGTTTTATTACCAGGCGACGGATCTGGGACAACACCTCGTCCGTTTTGCCTTTGCTAAAACGAGCCAGGTTCTTAAGCAAGCCGGTGAGAATCTCGCAAAGGCGTTTCACAATCGTTGAGGGAGAAACTACCGGAACGGATTTCCGACCCTCTCATAAAAACCCTCGCAACTCCAAACCAACTGGCTAGTTTAGAGAAGGGAATAGTGTATGACCATATCCGTATGGGATGAACTGTCTCAGCAGATTGCCGAATTGGATACCCTGGCAGGCATTGGCGGGCTACTGGGTTGGGATCAGCAGGTATCTATGCCCTCAGGGTCAGCGGCGGGGCGTGCCCAACAGAGTGAGCTGATTGGACGGTTGTATCATGAACAAGCCACATCACCTCGACTGGGTGAACTCATCGAGGCGGTGGCCGCCCTACCTGATTCGACTCCTGAGCAACAAGCCGCGGTTCGCAATATGCGCCGAACCTACCGCCGGGCGACTTGTGTGCCGTCGAAACTCGCCAGCGGGATCGCGAAGGCCAGCGCCAGTGGTGTCGCTGCTTGGGGAAAAGCGAAAAAAGAAAAAAATTATCGTCTATTTGCAGAGAGCCTCCAGACGAATGTGGATTTGGCACTCGAGCGGGCACAAGCCATTGACTCCAACCGGCATCCCTATGACGTCTTACTTGAAGACTATGATCCCGGGACGACCGTCGAGGATTTACGCCACATGTTTGGCGCGCTGCAACAAGGTTTGACTGATATCCGGCGCCAGGCTCTGGACAAAAAAGGATCGGTTGCCTTCAACGATTATTTCGATAAGGCTACACAATTGGCGATGCACCAGGATGTCGTTAAGGCGGTGGGATACGATACGACACGGGGAGCATTGCACGAGGCGGAGCATCCATTTTCATGCCGGGTGGGCAGCGGGGATGTGCGTATCGCCACACATGTCCACGAAGAGGATCTGCTCAGCGGGTTGTCGGCCACCATGCATGAACTCGGGCATGCGCTGTACGAGCAGGGTATCCCGGAGGGACCTGGTGGATCAGCCGTGTATGCGGCCACGTCAACCGGGATGCATGAATCACAATCCCGCCTGTGGGAAAATATGGTTGGACGATCCCGTGGGTTCTATCGGTGGCTACAGCCATTGTTCGCCCGACATTTTCCTGACAAAGACTTTGATCCGGAATTGGTCTTCCTCTCTTCCAACCGCGTGACGTCGGGAAGCATTCGGATTTTTGCGGAGGAAGTTTCCTACAACCTGCATATCATTTTGCGGTTTGAAATGGAGGTCGCTCTGTTGGAGCGACGCATCACGGTTGAGGATGTTCCAACCGAATGGGCTCGATTGAGTGAGCAATTCCTGGGAGTGCGACCAAAGGATGACGCAGAAGGTGTGTTGCAGGATGCCCACTGGGCAGGTGGGGCCTTTGGATATTTCCCGAGTTATACTCTGGGAAATCTCTATGCGGCCTCGCTCTTTGCCGTCTTACGCGAACACTTCCCGGATCTGGAGCAACGCATAGAAGAGGGAGATTTTGCGACCATTCTGAATTTCTTGCGGGAACAGATCCATTGCCATGGCCACCTGCATGAGACGCCCGACCTTTTACGAAAGGCCGTGGGAACCCGTGACCATGTTAAAGATTTGTTGAGCTATCTCCGTGAGCGGTATGTCAATCCTTGAATGTCTTTTCCCTCTCATCCATCCTAGGGAAGATGATTATTCTTTTGATGCTGAATTCTTGTTTCGAAAATATTGTTTGTCGATTTGGTAGGCATTGAGTTTGCGCAGGAGTGTCCGTCGACTTATTCCGGCCTGATTGGCCGACTCGGAAATGCGACCACTATTTTCTGATAATACGGTTTCCAAATACTCCTTCTCGAGAGTGATGAGGTGTGGCTCGAGGTAGGCCGCCAGCGTGAGGGACGGATTGATGGATCGAGTGTGATCACCTTGGGTTTGGACAGGTTGGTCCACACTTTCCGTTTCAGGAGCTGGAAGAGCCGATGAGGATCCGGGGATATCCTGGGAATACAACACTTCGGTCAGGTCTTCCGCAGTCAATTCCCGGGTGTGCCCTTTTAACACCAGGCGTTGGGTGAGGTTTTCCAGTTGCCGCACATTGCCTGGCCAGGTCTGCTCCAAGAGTAGATCCATGAAGGATTGGTGTAATTCCGGACAGTCCATTCCATAGTCCGCACACACGCGTTTCAGAAAATGCCCGAACATATAGAGGATATCCTCCCGTCTCTCTCGTAACGGGGGCACTTCTAACCGGATGACATCCAACCGGTAAAAAAGGTCTTCGCGAAAAGAGCCGGTTTGGACGGCGTTGGCCAATGAGGCATTCGTCGCGGCAATGACACGCGCATCAATGGGCACCTCATGATGAGATCCAACCGGTCTCACGGTTTGTTCTTGCAATACCCGCAAAAGACTGAGTTGGGTTTGAACCGGCATATCCCCAATCTCATCCAGAAGAATTGTTCCGCCATCGGCATACCGAAATAACCCTTGCTTTTGTTGGTGGGCTCCGGTGAAAGCCCCGCGTTCATGGCCGAACAGTTCCGATTCAATAATTTCTGGACTGATCGTGCTGCAATTGACCGCCACAAATCGTCCGGTTCGCCCGGACTGCCGGTGAATCGCCCGAGCCAGTAAGTCTTTACCCGTTCCGGTTTCCCCCACAATTAATACGGTGGCGTCAGAGCTCGCGGTGCGGGTGATGGTTTCAAAAATTTCCCACATGACTCCGTTACGGCTGAGAATGCCTTCAAAGCTTCCCAGTCTTTTACGGGTATCACGCAAATCCGGTGTTTCCGGAGAAAACTTCTGATTGGTCTGAATGGCCTCTATGGCTTGATGCAACTTTTCATGTGAATCCTCATAGATCACATCCGATGCCCCGTTTTTCAAAACCGAATGGACATAGGCGGCATCGGCTCCCGGTTTAAACACTAAGACATCAAGATAGGGTCTGTGTTCTTGTATGGTGGTCATCATGTCAAACACTTGCGAATCCGTGAGATATTGGCCATCCAATATAACCAGGCGGGTCTGAGGTCCAATTTTTAAAGTCTTCACATTTTCCGGCGTTTCCAACCGGACGACCCCAAGGCCTTCTCGACTCAAGGCGTGTTCCAACTCCGGAGTACCAAAGATAAGAATAGAATAGTAATCTGGCATTGAGACATTATTGTCTCATAAAACTTAAATGAGTCAAGTATGTCCCAAATTTAGAGACATGATAGTCCCAAAATTCAACAAATTACCCATTTTGGGGGATTAAATTCTGGAATCAATCTTGCTCTATTCTGGGTGAGGGTTAGTTTTTGTGATGGCCTATATCCAGAGAGAAATTTTGGGAAGGTTGTGAGGGGATCTGGTTTTTCAATCCGGTGATCGAGCCAAGACCTTAAACCTGGTTGCGCTTGATGACCATTCTTGGGCACTTTGAATCCGGCTATGCAGTGAGTTCGCATTCGCCGTTTAAATGACGAAAACGAAGTGAATGTTTGTGTGGGTTTTAGCAAGAACTCAAACACTTACAAAATTGAAATTTCGGTGTGAATAACGGGATGTTCATGCCAATTTTCACTCCCTTTAATTAAAAATAAAGAAAAAATAAGGTGTTGACCACCGAGACTAGGCTTTTACAGGAGCATGGAAACGTGGCAAAATTTTTTTGGAAGGATCAATGATGCAAAATCAGACGGAAATTGAAGAAAGGTTACACCGGAGAATTGGCAAAAGGACTATTACCCAACGGCGCTTAGATATTCAACCGGTCAAACGGCATGAAATGGTAATCGCGGCCAATATACTCCGGTCTTCTGCAGAGTGGTACCGACCTTTTCTTCATGAAAAAGACATGGCTCAACATGAGGTGGATGAATCCTGGGGAGAGAAAGAGTTCTCACGGCGGCAGTTTTACATCGGACGGTCCGAGGGTGCGCCGGTCGGTATTGTCTCCACGCAGTCAGTCGGAGACATGGCGTATATCGGATACATCTATGTTTATGATCACCAAACAGGCAAAGGGTTTGGGCCTCAATTACTTAAGCATGCCCGAGATGTGGTCTGGCAGGAGGGAAAACGAGGCATGGTGTTAATTGCCCATCCCAAAGCCTTCTGGGCCACGCGTTCCTACCGCCGGTTCGGCTTTGAATGCATTGCGACCACTCGTGACCAAGTCTTAGAGTGGCGCGGCGGTTGGTTGAAACCCTACTATGAAGAGGGTTTTGAACTGTACCAATATCTGTTCTAACACTCCTTTCCTCACAAACAAGATATTCATTATTGCTGATGGGTTCTTCTTCCATTTGTCTGTAAGCGGGGACAGGATGGAGGAGTTTATTCGATATGTCCCCACCAAAAGGAGATCTGCATGGAAAAGAAAAATCCGGTGGTAAAGAAAGCCCGGGTAGGGAAGAAGGCACCGGTGGCTCTGCTCGGCTATAGCTTGGAAACAATGGAAGCTGCAAAGGAACACGACATTCCCTTCGTTGCGGTAGTGCCGGAGGGTTTTGACATTGCATTGAAAGAGGATGGGGTTGATGTGGTGACCTGGGACTTTTATGTCCACAATCAGAACTCAGACCGACTCTACGAAAAATTGGTGGAGCGGGGGGTGAGCCATGCCGTGCCCCTCTATGAAGAAACGGTGGAATGGGCCGGGTCCCTCAACACTCGTCTGCTCAAGGATCCACGTGCCTTTCAACGGGCATTGCTGTTCCGTGACAAGGCTATGATGAAGCGTAATGCGCAAATGAACGGCATTCGAGTCGGGGTGTTTGAAGAGATTCGTTCGCGGGAGGAAGCGCTCGCGTTTTTTGATGACATCAATGAGGCCAGGCTTCGTTTGCAGGAGGAAGCCCCCGAACCGGTTCATCTGAAACCCCTGTCGGCGGCGGGTAGTGTGGGCCATGTGTTTGTTCGAAGCCGGGAAGACATCACCTCCCTTCCCGACGATGCCTTTCCATGTTTGGCCGAAAGCCATTTGGCCGGGCAGGAATTTTCGGTCGAAGCCTTTATCCATAAGGGAAAAATCGAATTTATGAATATTACCGAGTACGTGCATCTGGGCTATTCCCAGATCGTGCCGGAAACGCCGAAGCTCAGCAAACAGCGGACAAAAATTCGTAAGGCGATTGAAAAACTTTTGAAGGCATTTGGCATCGTAAATGGTATGATTCATCCAGAATATTTCTTGGACCAGGAGGGGGAATTGCACTTTGGGGAGGTGGCGGCCCGTGTTCCCGGTGGCCATATTTTCGAACTCATTCAGCGTGCCCATGGCTTTAATCCGTATGCGGCTCTGTTGTTATGCTCCGATCCCAATACCTCCAAAACAGAATTAGACCGGTTTTTTCCAAAAGAAAAGGACCATAAAATTTTTGCGGCCAACTTAATGGTGTATCCTCGAAAAGCCAGCGTCCATCAACTGCAGTTTCCTAAGGAATTGGAAGCCCATCCGTATATGGACCGGCATACCATGTTTGAGCCTGTCACCGCCAAAGTGGCAGAGCGCGTGGGATTCGGAAATCATTATGGTACGGTCTTCCTGGCGGGAGAAGATCCTGAGACCCTGCGAGAGCTCGTTCAGCGCTATGAGGAGTATGATTTCTATGAGTGATTCCCTAAAAGGCTCCTCTATGCCTGAATCGCAGGTAGCCGTTGGTCGACAGGAACAAGCCTTTCTTCACGCCTTGGAGGCCTTGGAGCAGGCGACCCCCTTTGTCAAAGCCAAATACCAGCCTGAGGTTATCCGTCGTGCCACGGATTTGTTTGAAACCGACGAAGGACTGCAATTCGTGAGAGGACAGGCCCATCGCTTTGATTCCGCAGGGGTCTTTCATGCCGGACCCTGGGAACATCCTGACCGACTCCTCCCTGAGTTGGTGGGCGGGGGGCTTCGTGCAGAAGGGCAGTATCCGTCATTGGAAATGCTGAGTGAACTCCGGGTCTTATCCATTGCAGCAGGAGAATCGCCACACCCGAAATTTTCTGCGGAGCAAGCCCTCGCCTTTTTACGGACGGTCATGGGGCTCAATCTCGAGTTATTGTATGGCAGTGAGACAGAAGAGTCTCGCCTGCGTCCGAATGTCTACGCGCGCGCGCGCAGGTTATTAGCCAGGATTGAGCAAGAGATCTCTTCGGAAGGGTTGCTGGAACAGGTTCTTGATGATATCGATGCGCGAGTGGCCCAGCGACCTATTGATGTGAGCCTCACGCTAAAAATGATCGAGCAAGCCAAGAACATTCAGGGGGATCCTGATCCCAAGCTGGCCGCCAGACTCGAGCGATACCTCAAGGCCACGGGCCCTCCCACTCCACTCGCAAAGAAAGCAGGCTCTCCCACCAATTATCGAAATCTCCTGGCCAATGCGACTGGACATGAGATTGAAAACGAGGCCAAGGTGGTTGGAAAATTGTTGACGCTGACCGGTTTATCCAGTGAATACCATGTCGCGTTCCTCCAGCATGCCCTCAAGAATGACGAAACGGGAATCCTGGCGATTGCCTTGGATTTGACCGAGGTGGGCCAGGCTCATATGGAACAATATCGAGAAAAGGTTTTGGAGTGGATGCGCCTGACCATTCATCCCGCCACCAGTTGGATCATCTATGGATTCCAACAGATGTTGGAGCGGATGCTCCTGGCACGACCGGAGGTCTCTGATGGTCTCAGCAAATTGATCAATCTTGACTTGTGTTCTTCTGCGCAACAAGTGACCAAAAAACATCTGCCTCGAGGGACTGGCATTACGGCTAATGCCGCCATTGTGGGTGGGGCTATCGCCATGTTGGGGCAGCCGTTGGGAGTAGGGCAGGGTAACAACCCGACATGCCAAGGTGCTCGGGCTCTGAGTCTTTGGAGTCTTCATGATCCCGGTTATTTGCTCCAATTGCTGACCAGCGCGGCCCGGGACGACACTGTCGAATTTCTGTTTGAGGGTTCGCCGATCTTTTCCAAAGACATCGGGGGAGGAGTCGCGGAAGGAAAATTTGATTTGAAGTTGGATCCTGTGTCACGCATTCTGGTGCCCCATCTCGACAGAATTTATGATGAAATGATGCGGCGCGCGGCTTTACGGGGTGAAGACCCACATAAATGGGTGAACCCCGCTCTGTATGGTCGGTGGGTGCCGAACAGTCTGACTTCAATTAATCTGGTTAACCAAACCGTCTCCGGATACGAGAATTTTTTACGCTTATTTTACGCCACTCATCACCCGTTATATGACGGGGGGCATGATTTGGTGTATCCGAATCCGGTTGGCCTCCTCATTACCAACGTCCACGGGGTTTTTTTAGGCTATCACGCTGTCTCCATCCAGCGTGTTGCCGAGGATGAAGAAGGGAAAGTTCGCGTCTATTTTTTCAATCCAAATAACGAGGGGCGTCAGAACTGGGGGAAAGGGGTTGAACCGTCTGTGGTCGGTCACTTAGAAATTCCCGGAGAATCCTCATTACCCTTCGAGCACTTTGCCGCTCATATTTATGCCTTTCACTATAATCAGATGGAAGTCGGAGACTTACAAGCCGTCCCAACCGAAATTATTAACGAGGGGATAACGCATGCGAAGGAAAGTTGGGGGCAGGCCTTCACCTGGTTATAATCCTATGAGCATTTGAAATTAGAAAGGGGTGGTGGAGTATGTCTTTTTTACAAGTCAGGCAATCGACACTGACAGGGGAACGACAGACATTTATCAGTGCATCAGCCATTGCCTATATTCAAGAACTCAAGCCTGACCAGGATCTTGGTTGGCAAATTGGTGTGGAACCCTCCAGGGCGCTCATTTACTTGCATCATAAGCTTGAGCCCATTATTTCCCTCGATAGTTCCGATGACCTTTTGAGGCAGGCAAAGGCCAATACTCAGGAAGTCCGGATACCCCAACAGAAAGTAGCTAAAAAAACCAAGTAACTTTTCCTTCCCTTAATATCAGGTTCCTCCCATTACCAAACAACCCCTTTCTGTGAATCGTGGAAATGGCCATGGTCCTCTTGTGTGGCTCATGGTGACCGGTGCGGTCGCCGGGGGGGTGCTCGGGGCTCTGGCTCCGGAAGCCGCTCGCCATGTGGAAATCCTGGGTGAACTCTGGCTCCGGATGTTGCGAATGCTGGTGGTGCCCTTGATCGTGGCGTCGATTATCCAGGGGGTTGGATCACTTGGCGATATTCGCCAATTGGGTAAGTTGGGAGGAGCGACAGTTACGTATTATTTGATCACTTCAGGCATGGCCATTGTACTGGGGATGATTCTGGTCAGTCTCATTAAGCCTGGAGTGGGAGCCGATATTGCCGCAGCGGTGGCCCCTACCGGACTTGCGGCGGCGGTGAACATCGGATGGCTGGATCTCATAAAGGGATTCCTTTCCCCGAATTTATTCGCGTCCGCTTCACAGGGTGAATTGCTGCCACTGGTAATCTTTTCTCTGGCATTTGGGGCGGCGCTGACAACGGTCGGGGAAAATGGCACATTGGTGCTCAAGTTTTTTGAAGGTATATTCGGGGCGATCATGAAGTTGATTCACCTTGTGATGTGGATCGGTCCCATTGGCGTGTTTGGCTTGGTGGCAGGGCGTTTAGCAAGTGCCGGGGGACTTGATGGTATTGTCGCGTTGTTAGTGGGTTTAGGGTTATTCACGGTTACCGTACTTTTGGGATTGGCGATCCACGCAGGAATTGTTCTTGGGCTTATTTTACATGTAGCCGGTCGACGTCATCCCTTGGCGTATATGCGCGCGCTTGGCGCGGCCCTCACCAGCGCGTTTGCCACGGCGAGTTCGTCTGCGACTTTGCCTCTGACCATGGAAGGGGTCGAAAGTGCCGGGGTGAGCAGTCGATCAAGCCGGTTTGTCCTTCCAGTCGGTGCGACGGTCAATATGGATGGATCGGCGTTATATGAAGCGGTCGCCGCGGTGTTTATCGCGCAAGCCTGGGGGATTGACTTAAGTGGAGAGGCGCTTATTGTCCTGTTTGTGGTGGCGACGGTGTCTGCCATTGGCGCTGCAGGGATCCCAGAAGCTGGGCTTGTGACGATGGTCGTGGTCTTTCAGGCAGTCGGGCTTCCCCTCGAGGGTCTGGGGCTTCTCTTGGCCATTGACTGGCTGATCGATCGGTTTCGGACCGCAGTCAATGTCTGGGGGGATGCCGTGGGTGCCGCCGTGGTCGATCGATATATTACCGCGTAACATCGAATTCCCTCATCTTCTTGGGTTATTATCCACTTCAATAGTGAGCTTTTGCGTTAGAACAAATGGCGAGGGCTCAAAAAAATATACATAACCTCATTTTAGGTGAACACGGCATGGAATCAAAAATCACGTATCACAAAATTGCATCTCACGAAGCCAAAAAGGGAACGTTTGATAAGTGTGTTTTGCTGTACTCGGGAGGACTGGATACCTCCATTATGCTCAAATGGATTCAGGAAGCGTATGCCTGTTCCATTGTGGCGCTTACCGTCGATGTGGGCCAATTACATGAGGATCTTGAGGCGGTCAAAGCGAAAGCGATCAAGCTCGGTGCCGAGGAGGCGGTCGTCATTGACGCCAGGGAAGAATTTGCTGAAAAACTTCTGTCCCGGGCAATTAAAGCCAATGCCGATTATCAGGGGGGATATCCTCTCTCGACTCCCCTGGCCCGAGTGACGCTCTCTGAAATTGCCGTTCGTGTGGCCAAAGAACGGGGAATCAAGGTCATTGCTCATGGCTCCACGGGAAAAGGAAATGATCAGGTTCGCTTTGAAAATTACATTACGACTTTGGATGCGACTATGAAAGTGATTGCGCCGGTGCGTGAATGGAGTATGGGCCGGGATGAACAGATTGATTATGCCAAACAACACGATATTCCCATTAAACAAACTAAAGAGTATCTGTATTCGCATGATGACAATATGTGGGGCTCGACTAATGAGGGAGGGGATATTGAGGATCCCGCCCGCATTCCTGATTTACGAAAATTTCTGCAGGTGTGCATCCCCCCGGAACAGGCCCCGGATGAACCGGAGATTATCGAAGTCGGGTTCAACAAAGGAATCCCTTGTTCAATCAATGGTGAAGATCTACCCCTTTGTCAGGTTATTGAACGTGCCAATGCGGTAGGGGCAAGGCATGGGGTAGGCATTGTGCATTTGACGGAGGACCGCCTGGTTGGATTGAAGGTTCGTGGCGTGTATGAAGCTCCGGGAGCGGAAATTCTGATCAAAGCGCATTTTAATCTGGAAAAACTCGTCAATACCCGTGATTTAAACGAACTGAAAAAAATCATTGATGAAAAGTGGGCCTACACCTGTTATGGCGCTAAATGGTTTGATCCGTCCATGGATGCCATCCATGCGTTTCAGGATTCCGCCAACCAGCGTGTGAAGGGAACGGTGAAAGTAAAGCTGTTTAAGGGAAAAGCTGATGTGGTCGCGATGACATCCCCCTATTCCTTATTCGATGCCAATTTGGCCACCTTCAATAAGGATGCGAGTTTCAACCAGAATGCGTCTGCAGGTTTTATTGAGATTTACAATCTGGCCCAAAAAACCTATCGGCGCTTAGACCACGTGTAGGATGGAGTATGAAAGGGATTTGTGATGGGAGTAGGTCTTGAGCCATCCAGCAATGGAATGAATACCTCTATTTAAGCTTCACATCGATGAAGGCTTTTTGTTTGATATCGGCAAGCCAATTTCGATAGGCTTCCTCGGATCGTTGTTTAGTAAGCATCCCACGGATATCCCGTTCCACGACTTCAAGCGGGAGCGGTTGGGGTTGTTGAATTTCTTCTAACAGAATAAGGTGGAATCCTAGGAGGGTTTCAATAGGGGCCGAGATGTGTCCGGGTTTCAGTTCCTTGACCACCTGCTTCAGAGGGGCCACTAATTCGTTTTCCTGTACCCAACCTAATTCATGAATTCGCTCGAAATATTTGGTGGCGAAATCCTCCAGCGTCGTGTTCGGTGTCCATGCCGCATACATGGTTTGGGCCTTGTTCTTGGCTTTCTCCCGTTCATAGCCTTCCTGCCCGTCTAACAGAATTTGCTGGAGTCGGTACCGGGGCGGTGAGAGAAAAAGCGTGGAGTTGGCCTCATAATACCGCCGGATTTCTTCTTCCTCTATGACAATGTTGCGGCGGATCTCGAAGTCAAAAAGTTTTTTGAGGAGCATTTGATGCCCGAATTCTTCTTCGGTTTGAGTGGGTGGCAGCGGAGTTCGCCGTAAGGCTTCATCGATTTCGTCCTGAGTGACAGAGAGCCCCTTGGCATGAGCTTCTTGAATCATGAGGTGATCATCAATCATGTGGTTCAGGACTTCTCGTTGTTTCTGGAAATACCGCCGGTTCAGTTCCTCTCCGTGATATTTGGCGTTCAGGCGCTTATACTCATCGCGTAATTCCTTTTCAAGATCAGACCACGTGATCACCTCTTTATTCACCACGGCAATAATCCGATCGGTGAGACTCACGCTAACCCCAGGAAAGAAGAGAAGGCTCGCCGTCACCAAGACGGTAAGGGTCTGTAAAGGCCAATCTTTCAGGCATACACGCATGCCCTTCACGTTACGTTCTCACTTCCTCTTTGGCCATTGACTGATGGAGTTCTTGTAAAATCGTATTCGCCCTGGGGTACATGGATGCCCAATCCTGCTCGGGGAGAGTCACACGATAGGCACGAGGAGAAAGACAGTCCAGACGATCTTTCCATTGGTCCATCAAAGCACGAATTCCCTGTTCCGGGAGCTTGGCCCGTTCATGGAAGCGAAGGTTCATCAGCCCGCCCCGGACTTCGACATACTCGAGTTGTAGGGCCTTGGCCAACACTTTGATTTGCATGACTTCAAATAGTCGTTCCATAGCGGCAGGTGGCGATCCAAACCGGTCAAGCGTCTCCCCATATAATAAGGCCAAATCCCCTAACCGGTCACTCCCCGATAACCGTTTGTAGAGACCCAGGCGCTGGGAAGCGTCTTCCACATATTCCTCGGGAATGAAGGCTGAAACATCAAGTTGAAGAGTGGGTTCCCATTCTTCTTCCACTTCCTGGCCTTTAAGCTGCTGAACAGCCTGCTCCACCATTTGTAGGTACAGATCCAACCCGACGGCCGCGATATTGCCGGACTGTTGTTTCCCGAGTAAATTTCCCGCTCCCCGGATTTCAAGGTCAGCGGCTGCGATCCGAAATCCGGAGCCGAGTTCCGCAAATTCCTGAATGGCATTCATGCGTTTTTGTGCGTCGGTACTCAGGGTTTCCTCGTTCGGAATGAATAGGTAGGCAAAGGCTTGTTGCCCGCTTCGGCCTACCCTTCCGCGAAGTTGATACAGTTGGGAAAGCCCGAATAAATCCGCACGATCAACCAGGATGGTGTTCGCGCTTGGAATATCCAACCCTGATTGGATGATGGCTGAGGCCAGCAGCACATCGGCTTCCTGGTGAAAAAATCGTAACATCACCCGTTCCAATAATTGTTCATTCATTTGGCCGTGCGCCATCAATACCCGTGCTTCCGGAACGAGATCTTGTAACCAGGCGCCGGTCTGTTCCATGGTTTCCACACGATTGTGCACGTAGTACACCTGCCCTCCACGAGCGAGTTCCCTGGTAATGGCCTCCCGTACCACTGTTGCATCGAACCGGAGGACCTGAGTTTCCACCGCCAAACGACCAGGAGGTGCGGTCTCAATGACGGATAAGTCTCTCACTCCTGAAAAGGCCATCTGCAGAGTTCGGGGAATAGGGGTCGCGGAAAGGGTGAGCACATCAACCTGGGTGCGGAGTTGCTTTAGCCGTTCTTTATGGCGGACGCCAAACCACTGTTCTTCATCGATAATCACCAAGCCCAATTGTTTGAAAACGACATCTTTCTGTACGACCCGATGT
Source organism: Candidatus Nitrospira allomarina (assembly GCF_032050975.1). Lineage (NCBI taxonomy): Bacteria > Pseudomonadati > Nitrospirota > Nitrospiria > Nitrospirales > Nitrospiraceae > Nitrospira > Candidatus Nitrospira allomarina. The sequence goes on from NZ_CP116967.1 coordinate 1,043,748, forward strand.
GTGCCGATCACAATGTCGATCAGGCCGGCAGCCAAATCTTTCAGTGTCGCTTTGATCTCATTGGCTGATTGAAAGCGTGACAATATACCGATTTTGACCGGGAAGGGAGCAAACCGTAGTGAAAAGTTTTCAAAATGTTGTTGAGCCAGCAATGTCGTGGGAACCAGGACGGCCACCTGTCGGTTGGCCTGGATCGCCTTAAAGGCGGCACGCATAGCGACCTCCGTTTTGCCGTATCCCACATCTCCACAGACCAGGCGGTCCATGGGTTTCGGGGGATTCCATATCCCGTCCTATTTCTTCAATGGCTCGAAGTTGGTCAGGCGTTTCTTCAAATTCAAATCCCGCTTCAAATTCATGGACCAGGAGCGTGTCTTCCTGGTACGCGCTTCGCCTGGCGACTTCCCGGTTGGCATAGAGTTCAACGAGTTCTTCGGTCATATCCTCGATGCCTTTTTTGATTTTCGCCTTGGTTTTGCCCCAAGCCGTGCCTCCCAGGCGATCCAATCTGGGAGACCGTTGTTCCGCTCCCCGATAGCGGTGGATGTGGTTCAGGCGGTCCAGCGGGACATACAGAGTATCGGTTCCACCGAATTGCAGGAGCAAATAATCACTGGTAAAGCCCTGCACCTCCAACCGTCGCAAACCCAGATATCGTCCAATCCCATGTTGAAGATGAACGACGAGATCGCCTTCTTTCAGATCCTCCAGCGACGAGAAAAATTTGGCGGTGGGGGATTTTGTGTGGGGGCGATGCCGGATGCCCTTCCCAAATAATTCTTCCTCGGTGACGAACGCGATGTGCCCGTCAGGTGAGAGAAACCCTGCTGAGAGGTCTCCTTCAAGACAGTAAAAGGGTGCGCGGGCATCCGTGGCGGGTTGAGGGAAGGGGTGTTGCCACTTATTGGCGGGGAAGCCGTGGTCATGCAGGAGGGATAACAGGCGTTCCACCTGCCCCGGACTGCGAGCGACAAAAAAGATCTCGGAATCCGCCCGCAATTGGTCCAATTTGGAAAGGGTTTCCTTAAAGGGAAGCCCGCGAATGCCTACCCCGACACTGCTGGGAGACTGAGCCTGTAAGGAAACAGGCACACAGGGCATGGTTCCGGTATCAGGAGCCACGCTATCCCACCATACCGTTGGACACATGCTGGTATAGGTTTTAATGGTATCCCACATTTCATAAAGTTGATCGGGGTCAGCGTGGGCGGAGGTGCCCCCCTGGCCAGGTTGGAGGTGTTCCCATGTTTCTAACAACGCATTCCAAAATTGCGCAGCCGCAGCATCCAGATCAACCGGGCGGTAGAAAGAAACAGTGATTGGCGTCTGAATATACTCAAACAGTGTGACAAGTTTGGGATAATACCGGGGGAGATCCCATTCAATGCTTGCCTGGATGTGTTCGATAGCGCTATCGGTTTGCCCGGAATCGGGAGGAATGAACTCCCGAGTGGGTAAAACCCAGGTTTCCCTAAGATGGGTGATGGATTCTTGTGTGGAGGAATCAAACGTCCGGATGGATTCGACCGTATCCCCAAGAAATTCAACACGGACGGGATGGTCCTGCGCTGTGGAGAAAATATCCACGATACCGCCACGTACGCTGAACTCGCCGGGGACTTCAACCAACGATCCACGTTCATACCCTAGCCGGATTAATGAACGAAGAAGCACCTCACGCTCGCACGTCTCGCCTATCTTGAGGGAAAAACATGCTTGAGCGAAGACCTCCGGCGGAAGGAGTTTATGCAGGATGGCCGGAAGTGAGCTTACGATGACGGTGCTTTCACCACGAGACAACCGGTGGAGGGACCGAACGCGCTGACAAATAACGCTGTGGGCCGGCAGGGCCGGATTATAGGGAATGCTGGCCCATGGAGGGAATAAGGCCAGTGTCTCGTGATCCCGCCTGATGAACGAGAAGAAAAATTCCAAATCTTCATACAATTCTTCGGCTTGTTCTTGTGTGGGCGTGATGATGAGGTGGGTTTGGCTGTCGGTGCCGGCGGTCTTTTTTTCCGGAAGTGTGAACAGGGTCATGGCCAGGGCGAGGCAGGCCTGTTGCGTACTCAGCAAACAGGGCGGGGGCGTCTGTTCCGGGATCGCTGGAATGACCGTGCGCAGCTGGTTTGCAAAATGATGGAAAACGGAGGGGACGTTCATAATCTGAAATACACCACGAAAAAGGTTCTCGACGTGCGAACTAGCAGGATGGGCTTATTCCATGAGTGGTGAGAATTCGTTCTATAATCGTTGTGGTCGAAACATCGGAGACAAGTGGAATCGTTCGCACAAATCCTCCCCGTTCCTCAACAAAATCTTTTCCGATAATACGTTCGGAGGTCCAATCTCCTCCTTTCACAAGGACGTTGGGTTGGATAGCCTTAATAAGATTCAAGGGATCCGGCTCGTCAAAAAGTATCACGTAATCTACGCAACCTAATGCGGCAATGACCTCTGCCCGTTGGGCATCCTCTTGGATTGGTCGATGCTTCCCTTTATTCAGTTGACGGACTGAACTGTCGCTATTGACTCCGACCACTAATCGATCTCCCAACTCCTTGGCTTCTGCCAGATATCGCGTATGTCCGATATGCAGCAAGTCAAAACACCCATTTGTAAAGACAATGGATTCTCCCACCTGCTGATGAACAGAAATTCGTTGTAAGAGACTGTCCAAGGTATGAATTTTTGATTGCATAAGGATAAATTGTTGAATCCTCTCCTGGGGTCCCTATCTCACATATGCCGTTTTCTGTATGATACCTGCTGCATGCGCCAAATCCTAGAGAGGTTACCCAACAAGCCACTTCGGCAAATTAGGAAAACAGGATATGCGGTCGTGGTCTCATGCCTCACCGGATTTCCTAAGCTGAGCGCGTCCATTCCTTGAGCTGCATGAGCCAATCCGGTCCAGGTCCCCATACCGCAATTCCGGCGTATCAATTTGGCCTTTTTGCCGCCCCGCTCATTGCCGGGTTGATGTTTGTGCTGCTTCCCGAATCCCTACCCGACCCCGCGAGAATTCTGGCAACAATTTTAAGCTGGGTAGTGGTGATGTGGATTACGGAGCCTATTCCTCTGCCCATTACCGCTTTGCTGGGCTGTGGATTGTGTGTCGTCGCCGGTTTAGGAAACATGCAAGCCGTGTTTTCTGCCTTTGCCCACCCCATCATCTTCCTGTTTATCGGGAGTTTTTTTATTTCGGAGGCCCTCTCCGTTCATGGATTGGACCGCAGGTTTGGCAACTGGCTGTTGTCACGTAAGTGCGTGGGTTCCAATCCTATTCGAATTATGATGGCTATGAGTTTGGCTGTTGCCGGTCTGTCTATGTGGATTAACAATACTGCGGCGACGGCGGTCATGTTGCCTATTGCGCTTGGTGTATTACGGGCGCTTCGGCAGGGGTATCCTAATATGAAAACCTTTGACACCGGGTTTTTGCTGTGTCTGGCTTATGGCGCCGGTATTGGGGGAGTGGCCACTCTCGTCGGCACCGCCCCGAATTTAATCGGAGTGGGGCTGTTAGCCCAGCAAGCCCATTTCACGATTTCATTTGATCAATGGTTGCTGATTGGATTGCCATTGGCGAGTGTAATGCTGCTCGTGATGTTTACGCTTATGTATTGGTTACATCCTCCCCCTCCTCACTCGCCTTTTCATGAAGGATCCTCTGTTCTCAAGATTGCGGCACCCCTTCCCTGGACTCGGGGGGAGCAATATACGTTTGCGGTGTTTATGTTGGCTGTCCTGTTGTGGCTACTCCCGGCATTACTCTCAATATGGTTTGAAGGAAATCATCCGGTCGTACAATGGGTTCGCACCCATTTGCCGAAAGAATTGGTGCCTATTTTTGCCTCTGGGCTATTGTTCCTCCTGCCCTTGGATTTTCGTCAGGGGAAATTCACCTTAACATGGAAAGAAGCCGCCAATATTCATTGGGGAACGATTCTGTTATTCGGGGGAGGCATCGCCTTTGGGGAGTTAATGGTGGAAACCGAATTGGCGAAAGCGATTGGCCAGGGTATGGTGGCTATGTTTGGCATTGAGTCCATCTGGGGTTTAACGGGTGTGGCCATTCTTACGGCCCTGGTTCTCACGGAGCTCGCGTCTAATACGGCAGCCACCAGTATGATTGTGCCGGTGCTCATTGCCATTGCCCACACGGCCAATTTTTCTCCTGTCGCTCCCGTACTGGGAGCGTGTATGGCTGCAAGTCTGGCATTTGTGTTGCCGGTTTCTACTCCCCCGAATGCCATTGTGTATGGAACGGGAAGGATCCCGATTCTCCGAATGGTGCAGGCCGGATTGTTGTTGGATGCAATTGGTGGGGTGTTAATTTGGGCCACATTACGGATAGTGGGTCCACTTTTGGGAATTGTTTGAGCTTCTCAACCTAGGAGATAGACCTCAATTGATTTTTAAATAATGTTCCGACATAATCCTCGCTTCCATTTCACCTGACCCAAATAACGTGTCTTTAAACTCTTCTCACATACGGTTTGCTCTGTTAACCCAGGATCCCGATCTCAAGTCGCGGGTTCAAGTTCCTGACCTTCAGAACACCATTACGGTAGTGGATGACTGCTCTTCCCTAGAAGCGGCCATGCGCTCTCAACAATTTACCGGCGTGATTCTGGATGAGTCCGGAAAGAAATTTTTTCCTGCCTTGTCGGCACTGAATGGACAATTAAATTTGTCCAAGACGTTTATTTATGCCGGACCCTTGCCTGCCTGGAGCACCATGAATCAGATCCGGCAGGTTATGGGAGATCAACCATCGGAAGAGGGAGCTATCGATCCGAAAGATGTGAGCCTGGCCAGTTATGTGGAAAAAAAGCTGGGGGATTTTGTTCGAGCGATGAATGTCGGCTCAGGGAAAAACCTCTATCCCACCTTAATGAGGGCTGTTGAACGGCCATTAATTGAACTCGCCTTACGGGAAACGCATGGCAATCAGATTAAAGCAGCTCGTCTTCTTGGACTTAATCGCAATACACTCAGGAAAAAGATTACAGAATTTCAAATCTCCGTCAATCAGTTAAAGCAATCTACTGCCGGGAAACGCAAGAAGACCGAATCGGATTCTTTGGAATAGTCTTTCCCTTTCCCCTTGAAAAATAAACCATTTCTTGACAAGGCCTGCAATGCAGTCTAGCATATGGCCGGTAAGATATAGGCGCGTAGCTCAGGGGGAGAGCGCTACCTTGACACGGTAGAGGTCGGCGGTTCAATACCGCCCGCGCCTACCATTATCTTTCTCCAATAAAGCCTGACAGGTATCCAGCTTCCTTATTTGAGGGGATGGTGCCTTTTCTTGCGTTCAACACGGAATGTAGATCCTTTTCTTTTTAGGTGTTTTTACTCTAATGGAATCTATCAAGGTATCACTGGAAGGCGAAAAAAGTAGCCAGGCTCTTCCCAAAGGGATTTCGGCCAAAGCGGCACTAGAGAAGCTGAAGGGAGCCGTGCCGCCTGAGGTGTTGGCCGTGAAGGCCAATGGCGTGGAAATAGACCTCCTGGCTTCCCTGGAAAACGATTCTATCTTGCAGCCCTTGATGTTTGATTCTCCAGAAGGAAAGGAAATTTATCGGCACAGTAGTACGCATATTATGGCCCAAGCGGTGAAGGAATGCTTTCCTTCCGCCCAATTAACGATTGGTCCGGCCATCGAGGAAGGCTTCTTTTATGACTTTGCCTTTGAGCGCCCGTTCACGCCGGAAGATTTAGAAAAGATCGAAGCCAAGGCTTTGGAAATCATCAAACGGAATCTTTCGGTTTCAAGACGTGAGTTCTCAAAGGAAGAGGCCATTGAATTTTTTAAAAATCGTGGTGAATTCTATAAGGTAGAGCTTATTCAAGGGTTTCCTGATGGTGAACCGGTGTCTGCCTATACTCAAGGGGACTTCGTCGATCTCTGTCGTGGCCCCCATCTGCCGGCTACGGGCTATGTCAAAGCCTTTAAACTTCTGAATAGTGCAGGAGCCTATTGGCGAGGGGATGAACGAAATCCCATGTTGCAGCGGCTTTATGGCACGTCCTTTCCCTCTAACGAAGCCTTGCAGGCTCATTTGGATAATTTGGAGGAGATCAAACGCCGTGACCATAGAAAGCTCGGGAAAGACCTTGATTTATTTAGTATTCAGGACGAAACCGGACCCGGTCTTATTTTATGGCACCCCAAAGGGGCACAAATCCGTCTGTTGATTGAAAATTTTTGGCGGGAACAACATTTAGCCAATCAGTATGAGTTGGTCTATTCGCCGCATGTTGCTCGGTTGGATTTATGGAAAACCAGCGGACATGTGGACTTCTACAAAGAAAATATGTTCGCCTCCATGCCTGTCGAGTCCAGTGAATATCAGCTGAAGCCCATGAATTGCCCGTTTCATATCATGGTGTATAAATCACATTTGCGCAGTTATCGTGATCTGCCTATCCGCTACGGGGAATTGGGAACGGTCTACCGGTACGAACGTTCCGGAGTCCTCCATGGCCTGATGCGGGTTCGGGGATTTACTCAGGATGATGCTCATTTATTCTGCCGCCCTGACCAGTTGGGCGAAGAGGTCCAAAAGGTCCTGAAATTTATTACGAGTATGCTGGGGACTTTTGGATTTACGGAATTCAAGATGTTTCTCTCCACTCGGCCCGAAAAGGCTGTGGGGACGATCGATCAATGGGATCAAGCGACGTTGGCGCTGGAAACTGCGCTGAAAAACGGAGGCTATACATATCAGGAAGATCCGGGGGAAGGGGTCTTTTATGGGCCTAAAATTGATGTCAAAATTCAGGATGCCTTAGGCCGGTCCTGGCAATGCTCAACGGTGCAGATTGATTTCAATAATCCCGAGAGGTTTGGCCTGACCTATGTGGGTGATGATGGAAAAACCCATCAACCCATCATGATTCACCGGGCTTTATTAGGATCGATTGAACGATTTTTCGGGATTCTCCTTGAGCATTTTGGGGGTGCATTTCCGGCCTGGTTGGCCCCTGTCCAGGTTGCGGTCCTCCCAATTTCAGAAAAACATCAAGGGTATGCTCAAGAGGTGGAAAAAAATCTTCGTCAGGAAGGCTGTCGCGTCGTCTTAGACTTGCGAAATGAAAAGATTGGCCTTAAAATCCGTGAGGCTGAAAAGGCAAAGATTCCTTTCATGATTGTCGTGGGGGATCGGGAAGCTGAAGCAAAGATGATTGCGGTACGACAAAGGAACGGAAAAAATTTGGGAACGATGCCTATTATCGATTTGGTGACGCTAATTCGGGAAGACATGCCCGAGGCTGTTAGGAAGGGTTCTTTACTTTTCGAATGACTCGTCCGGTGACACCCAAACAACGTATTAATCATTTCATCAAAAATCCTGAAGTCCGGGTTATTGGGGCTGAAGGTGAACAACTTGGAATCCTGAAGACATCGGAGGCGATTCGGCAGGCGAGGGAAATTGGATATGATTTGGTGGAAGTGGCTCCTACCGCGGACCCTCCGGTCTGCCGTATTATGGATTATGGGAAATTTAAGTATGAACAGAGCAAAAAAGAACATCGCATGCGACTTAACCAGAAATCCACCCAGGTTAAGGAAGTTAAATTTCGGCCTCGGACAGACAAGCACGATATGGAGACGAAAGTCCGGCAAATACGGGACTTCCTGGAAGAAGGGAATAAGACCAAAGTTACGGTTATGTTCCGCGGTCGAGAAATGGCCAATCAAGAGCTTGGGTTCAAAGCGATTCAGAAGGTTATTGAGGAGTTAAAGGGCGCCGGAAATATTGAAAGCCCTCCTAGAATGGAAGGCCGGAATCTTTACATGGTGGTCGCGCCAAAATAATGGGCTAAGTTGAGAAAAAACCGGCAATTTGATGGTCGTTGAAAAGGAAATAAGAAATGGCAAAAATGAAATTAAAAAATCACTCAGGAGCCAGTAAGCGATTCAAGCGATCCGGCTCTGGCAAGTGGATGCGGCGGAAGGCTGGAATGCGTCATATCCTCACTTCCAAGGCACCTGGAGTAAAATCCAGACTAAGCGGTCCAGCAGAGGTCAGAAAAGAAGACCGAACCTCACTGTCTCGATTGCTCCCTTATAAGTAACATTTCAAAATTTAAGGAGAACGTGTCATGCCAAGGGTAAAAGGTGGGCCACAAACTCGACAGCGCCGGAAAAAGCGGCTCAAACTGGCGAGTGGCCAATATGGAGGAAAAAGTAAACTTTTCCGGACTGCCACCGAATCGGTTGATAAGGGGCAAGCCTATGCGTACACCGGACGAAAACAGAGAGAAAACGTAATTTCCGGCAGCTCTGGGTTACCCGGATCAGCGCAGCTGTTCGCGCGCAAGGAGTCACCTATAGTCAGTTCATGAATGCGCTGAAGAAAGCCAATGTGTTATTAAATCGAAAAATGCTTTCAGAAATGGCGATTCACGATCCTCAAGGCTTTTCTCATCTTGTGTCCCTCACCAAGGGAGACGGACAACCCGTCACTGCCTAAGCTTCCGGCTTTCTGATCTCGAATTCAAACCCGGATGTCGGCATATCGATCTGCCAGGCTTCCAGTACTTCCGGGTGGAACTCTCCAATATATCCCACCGCATATCCCTCACAACGGATTCGGCCGACTCGTCCCTCTAAAAATGAGGGATGAGTGACTGGCTCCAGTTCGTAGGGCCACGCCATGTAATACATTAATAAATCCAGATAGCTATGAATTTCTGAAAAATTCGCTCCCGAATTGGCGCTAATCGCAGCAACGGACAGGGTCGTACGAGAACCCACATTGGCCTCCAAATCCAGTTGAGCGGTTTCTCCAACTTCAAATAGGAGATGGGGATAAAAGGCACGAGGCGAGAGGGCTTCCACCCTAAGCAGGCACGGTAAAATAGAAGGTCTCAGGCAGGCATAGGTTTGGGACATGACGTTGTCCACTTCTACCAGGCGCGCATAATCAGTGTCCGTAATCCGCATTCTGTCCACCAACTCCTGATGGGAAGCCATGATATTGGAAAAAATTTCCTGAAATCCAAATCCGACCAAAAGATCCCGCATGCGATCGCTGATTTGTTCTTCCATCGAGAGACTTCCAACGGTGAAGGTCTGTGGCATGATCGGAGAAAACGATTCATAGCCTCGGGTAATGGCCACATCTTCCGCGACATCCATCACATGCATGAAATCGTTTCGAAAAGCGGGTAAGGTGACGGATACGGACTGCCTGGTCGCTTTCACCTGATATCCATAAGAAGCAAGGGCCTCCTGAATAGCCTCAGAACCAAGTGGCATTCCCAAGGCCTGTTCAATGGCCTCAATGGAAATCCGTTGCGATTGATTCATGCTCAGTGGGGTTTTAATGGTCGTGCCGAAATCAGTTTTGTAAGGATAATTAATGTCGAGTGATTCGATGGTGGCCCCACGATCGGCTAAATTGCAGGCAAAAATGTTTAAGGCCAAGACAACCATACTTAAATCGGTTCCGGTGACTTCCACGAGTAAGTCGGTGTCTCCTATTTGCACTTCACCAAGCTCCCGACTGTTGATAATGGGAGGAAAGGACAACACCTGTCCATCTGAATCCCAAAGAAGCGGCAACCGTTCGCATCCAGCGAGAATTGATCCATATTCCAGGCCCTTAGGATGGACGGTGAGGATTTCCTGAGGGGTCATTTTTTCTTCAAATCCCAATGGCGTAAATCGAATCTCATCCGGTTTCACGAGGCCATACGTGACGGGAAAGGCAATGGCGGAGGCACGATAGAGGCCTATGGATACGGTTTCACGTTTTCGTCCAAAAGCGTCGGCTAATTTTTCCTGAGTTTGAATACACTGGTTGAGGCCATCCGGCGTCATGGCATATCCCAACGAGACGCAACCCGCGACATAGGGTCGAACGGCTTCCATGCCCTGGGCCACTTGAATCCGCCGTTTCGCGCCCCTTTTTTCCGAAAAAAATGAGTATGGGGGCATCCCTTTATTCAGCACCGATCGAATTTGTCGGGCGATCCCTTCCACACACCATAAATCAGGCCGATTGGTATCTTGAAGTTCCACGCGCACTTCACCAGCCTCCTGTGAGACGTCTTTTACCTCCCCTTTCACATAGGGCATCCATTGTTCAATGTCGGACATGGAGGCATCACGACCGACAAGTCCACAGAAATCTTTTTGGAAAATGGAAATGGTTGGCATGGGGCGTAGCTAAAAATGACGGCGCATATTGCGAACCGCTTCTAGATCGGAAGTGAATAAATCGCGAATATCTTGTATCCCAAGGGCGATCATGGCCATTCGATCCAACCCGAGTCCCCATGCAATAACCGGAACCGTCACCCCTAAGGGTATGGTGACTTCAGAGCGGAAAAGGCCGGCGCCCCCCAATTCCATCCACCCAAGTTTGGGATGACGGACATGCAATTCCACCGAGGGTTCGGTAAACGGGAAATAAGCCGGAAAAAATCGAATCTCTTTGGCTTGTGCCATTTCCGTGGCGAACAATTGCAGGAGTCCCAAGAGTGTTCGAAAATTGATATCAGAGCCAAGCACAATCCCTTCCACCTGAAAAAAGTCCGTGGCATGTGTGGCATCGACATTGTCATAACGAAAACACCGGGCAATAGAAAAAAATTTGCCGGGAACCGGGGGATTTTGTGCCAATGTCCGAGCGGAAACGGCGGTGCCTTGGCTGCGGAGGACTAGGCGCTTCGCCCGCTCAGGGTCATACTCGTATTTCCACCCTTTCGATCCGCTCGTTCCCCCATCCCGGTGGACCTGGCCTACCCGGCTGAGAAATGGCTCTTGGATTTTCTTAGCCATCTTGGGATTCTTGACAAAATACACATCATGAATGGCACGAGCAGGATGGAATTGAGGCATGAAAAGCGCGTCCATATCCCAAAATTCCGTCTCAATGAGTTCGCCACGCATTTCCTGAAATCCCATGCTCGTGAGCTTGTACTTCACGGTATCCAGAAATTCCCGATAGGAATGCCGTCTGCCGACCGCCAGGCGAGGAGGGCGAAGGTTGATGGAGTATTTGCGAAAGGATACGTGACGCCAGGATCCGTCTTTTAAGAGTTCAGGGGTTAATTGAGAAATTTCCTGGGCGGCTCCTTCCCGTAAATGAGGCAGAAGATTCCGGCCCTCATCTGTCAGGACGTAGGTCCGTTCGGTATGATCATCGATACGAAAGGGTTCTTGCGTATTGCCGCGTTTGACGGCGTATTGGCGAAGCAATGTCTGGTGACCGGATGCAAACGAATCCAGGGGTCGTGCACCTTCCTGAACCTGATTAAGCAGGCTTCGCAAGTCCCTCATGGTGTCACTATCCTTGCCGGTTATTTCCAGCACTCCCCCTGCACCCATCTGAAGGACGCCTTCTTTCTTGAGAATCCCGATCGCCCGGCTTAGCTCGGAGGGTTGGAATTTCCCTGTGCCTTGCAGGTCCTTCACGGTAGGGGATGAGCCGTCATGAACGGCACTCTTCACCGTCTGAAGAATCCACTCAAGTGGAGAGGAGTTCGTCTGGTGGTATTGGGCACCGACCGTGGTAAGGGAGACATAGGTCGTCGTGGTTTCGGACGACAGGCTCACCAGTTGTTTCGTAAGCAGCCACCCGACTGCCATACTGACTTGTGAGGGGGCTAGCTCCGTATGGCTGGCAAGTTGAAGGTCTGAAAGTGGCTGAGGATATTTCCCCAGTTCACGGAGGACCTGAATTTCGAGAGGATGTAGGCTGTCGGTATTATTTGGGGAATTCATGGGCCCGATTAGACAATCACGGTCTGAGCTGCAGTTCGCATCTGCCGAATGGTTTCAGGAATATTCTTGCTGCCAAAAATGGCGGAACCGGCAACCAGAACATTCGCACCGGCCTGAATCACCGACGCCACGTTGGTCAGGTTGACTCCCCCATCCACTTCCAAATGTGCTGAACTGCGCGAATTGTTCATCATGGTCCGGATTCGCCGGATCTTATCCAGGCTGGATGAGATAAATTGTTGGCCTCCAAAGCCGGGATTCACAGACATCACCAGGACTAAATCCACGTCACCAAGAATTTCCTCAACGCTAGTAACGGACGTCGCCGGATTCAAGGACACTCCGGCTTTGACTTGTCGTTCCTTAATAGACTGCACCGTACGGTGTAAATGTGGGCAGGCTTCGACATGCACCGTTAACAGGTCGGCTCCGGCATCGACGAATTCAGGGATGAAATCATCCGGGTTTGTCATCATCAAATGAACATCTAACGGCAAGGAGGTCACCTTGCGAAGCGCTTCTACCATGGGCGGACCAACCGTCAAATTGGGAACAAAATGGCCATCCATCACATCCACATGGATCCAATCCGCACCGGCTGCTTCCACCATTTGGACGGCTTCTGCTAGCCGGGCAAAGTCAGCAGAAAGGATTGAAGGAGAGATTAAAGGTGTGACTGGCATTGTTATTCAGTTTTTTTCAACCGGCACGCAAAAAATCCGTCCATGTTCAACGTCTGAAAGGCCGTACACAAATGCCCCAGGGCAGTAATAAGTGATTGCCCGGCAGCGGGCACCCAAGGTGTGACGGATTCCTGATAAAATTCAGGATGTTCCTGACAAAATCCGGAGATAATCTCTGTGGTCTCCTCCGGTTCGACTGAGCAGGCACTATAGACCAAGATTCCCCCTGGTCTCAAGAGGTCAGAAACCCGATCCAGAATCTCACGTTGAAGAGCCTTGGCATGTTGGATGGTCGATAACGATTTGATTAATTTTCCTTCCGGGTGTCGGCGAAGAATACCCAGAGCAGAACAGGGGGCATCAAGCAGAATCCGGTCAAACGGTTGGGCCAGCACGGCAGGAACCGGGAGGCGGGTCGTTGAGGCATGGTTTGTCCTGTCGTGTTCGGATGATGCACTCAGATCATGGTGAACAGGCTGAACAATGGAGACTCCCAGCCTGCCACAATTGGATACGAGCCGATCTAACCGTCCCTGATGACGATCAAGTGCCACGATGGTCCCCTGGTTTTTCATCAATTGGGCCAGGTGCGTGGTTTTTCCTCCGGGAGCCGCACAGGCATCAAGAACCCGGTCGCCGGGCTGAGGGTCAACGAGCAAGGGAATGAGTTGGGCGGCTTCGTCCTCCACGTAACACCAGCCGTCTTGCAAGGCGGACAGTTCTCCGGGACTGCCACATTTGCTTAAAATCAAACCGAGGGGGCTCACAGTGGTTTCCTGTGCAAGTATTTCTTCCGATTGAAGGCGGGCAAGCAATTGGGAACGGGAACACTGAAGAGTATTCGTTCGAATCGTTAGCGGCGGAATGCCCATAGACTGTAGGCAGAGGTGTTCCGCTTGCGTGAGTCCGAAGGATTGTCGCCAGCGCTCAACCAACCAGGGCGGACACGCATAGCGAATGGAGAGGGCCTGGGTGGCGTCGACTGCCGGATCGGGCATGGGCGGCGCAGGTTGCCGGAGTAGATTGCGCAATACGGCATTCACGAAACCGGACCAATTGTGGCCGGGCTGTTTCCGGATGAGCTGAACGGCTTCATTCACCGCGGCGGAAGCCGGGATACGATCGAGATAGAGTAATTGATAAGCAGCGACCCGCAACGTTGTGGCGACCGTCAGCGGCAGACGGACCATGGGCTTGCGGGAGACCTGATCTAATCGCCAATCCAGAGTGAGGTAATGCCGTAACACTCCATAGACCAACTCAAATGCCAGGTGCCGGTCGCGTTCGGCGACCACGAGGTCTTTAGTGATATGATCGAACACGTCATCGCTGAAAGCCCGGGTACGTTCAATTGTCTGCAAGGCTGCGGCAGCGATTTTTCTCGCACTCCAGGCACGACCAGTCGAAGATGCCGGTGGTTTGGCGGAGGATGTCGATTGTCGCGCTCCCATCTTCACGCCTTGCCAATCATGGGAAATGTTTGGCCAACTTGGCAGCCATTTCAATGGCCTCAACAAGGCTCATGGGATCGGCCATGCCCTGCCCGGCAATGTCATACGCTGTGCCGTGGTCAACAGAGGTGCGAATGATCGGTAGACCCACCGTGATGTTCACGCAATGGCCGAAGGCCACCGTTTTGAGCGGAATCAATCCCTGGTCATGATATAAGGCGACAATGCCATCAAATGATCCTCGTACCGCCTTGCCGAACAAGGTATCCGCAGGATGAGGACCCGTGCAGGCAATGCCCTGTTTTTTGGCTTGCCGAATGGCGGGTCGAATGAGACGGCCTTCCTCGTCGCCAAACAGGCCATTCTCGCCGGCATGAGGGTTGAGGCCCGCCACGCCGATGCGCGGTTTCTGAATGTGGAACAAGCGGGTGAGTCCCTGATGAGCCAATCGAATGGCTCGGAGAATTGTGGTGGAGTTCAATACGTTCGGGACATCACGGAGAGCCAGGTGTGTGGTCGCAAATAAAATTTTCAACGGACCCCCGACTATCATCATCCCCGATTCTTTTGCTTTCGTCAGGTCCGCCAACATTTCGGTATGGCCCGGGTACGTGTGCCCTGCTAAATGCATCGCATGTTTATTAATGGGTGCCGTGACGATGCCCTGTACGCAACCGGCCTGGGCCAACCGGACGGCTGTTTGAATGCACCTGACTGCCATATCCCCGGACCGTGCCGTGATGCGTCCAAGCCTGACCGGACGGACTGTCCCGGAAAAGGGATCCAAGACCGGGAGAGAGCCCCGGCGGAACATTCGAGAATCGGAGGATGATTCGTGCCCGCTCACCGGCACAAGAACCAATGAGGTCCCTAAGGATTGTGCGGTGTATTCCAGGATGGTCCGGCTACCGATGACCAGGGGCCGACAGATTCGCCAGATTTTCGGCAACTGGAGAGCCTTCACAATTATTTCCGGTCCGATCCCGGCAGGATCGCCCATGGTAATCGCCAGTAGCGGTTTGGTCGGTTGTGTGGTGGACATGCGTGGATTACTTAAGCCGGGCCAATTTGGCAGGAGAAGTTTTGCGCGTGGATGGGGTTTTCGCGCTGACATCCGTCCGGTGTGCGAGGTCGATGATTGTTTGTACAGGCTGCCTGGTACGCTCAGCCAATGCGACACAATCACGATACTCGGGAGTGACCTTAAAACGGCCCTGTCCAAGACCGGCAATCTTCATACGCACAGAACCACCCAACAGTCTAATTGTTTGGAAGGAGCGAGGCAGAATGGCTCGATCCATTTCCTGAATTCGTATTCCCAGCGTCGAGGTTTCTGAAAATAGGATTGACTGCAGCGCCTGAAGATTCTGTGAGAACGCGATGACTGTCACGATCGTGCCGGGCCGACTCCGTTTCATGATGGTTGGCGTCAAGGTGACATCAAGCGCTCCAGCCTCGAACAGGCGCTCCATGATCATCTCATACAATTGCGGATTCATATCATCGATGTTTGTCTCAAGTTGAATGATGCGTTCGGTGTGATTCAAAGAGTCAGAATCTTGAACACCAACAAATAAACGCAACACATTGGGCCAGCCATGAGGATTGGCCGTGCCTGCGCCATACCCCACTGTTTGTGGTGTTAAGGGTGGGAGCGGTTTACAATCCTGGGAGAGAGTTTTAACTAACGCGATCCCGGTCGGTGTTGTGAATTCAATGGCCGGTCCATTGGAGAGAATGGGAATGCCCTGGGCCATGTGCGCCACCGCCGGTCCCGGCACCGGAAGCAGCCCATGCGCTGTGGAAATAGTACCGGCTCCCAGATTAATAGGTGAAAAGGATACCGTTGTGATGTTTAAATGCGCGAACCCCAGCAGGGTCCCGACAATATCTACCAGCGAATCGATTACGCCCACCTCATGAAAATGGACCTTATTCGGTTCTTGGCCATGCACCCTGCCTTCGGCTTCAGCCAGCAGTTGGAAGGTATGAAGGGCCTGCCTGCGAATGGTGTCGGAAAGGCGACTGTTCTTTAAAGTTTTTTTGATGGTGGCAAGTGATAAAGGCTTGGTGAACCCTTTGTGAATATCCACATCCACCTTGGTGGCCCTAATGCTGTTGCGGATCACCTGCTGTTCGCGAAGCCGATAGCCTTTTATGCCTAAGCCTTTGAGCCCTTTTTCAAGGGCAGACAAGGGCACACCGGTATCAACCAGGGCACCCAAAAACATGTCCCCGCTCACACCCGAAAACGCATCGATATGAAGATGTCTGGTCATAAAACTACACCTAAAAAAGTTCAAAGGCGAAACCGTAGCATATCAAAAACCCGAACGCGACGCTGAGTTAGACATTGAGAAGGGGAGGAAAATTTTTAAATTATCCGGTTTTCGTCCGGGCACACAGGTCCTTTTGTTTCGGCAAATTGGCCCAGAACCATGCTGGCCGTGGCGTGGCCCTTCGGGGCCCCTGTGCGGTTCGCCAATTCCGGTCGCAACTCACAATCGCGGAGCCTGTCCTGAGGCTTGCCGAAGGGACTAGACAATGCGGTCACGCAAAGGCCCGAAGGAAAAAATGTCAGACAATTCTGGGATTTGATTGGTCTGAAGAGGAAAATTTTGGCACAATATGATGAAGAATGCCCTCAATAACGATCACCTAAGGATCTGTGTCCTGGTTGGAGGTCTCACAATTTTGAGAGATTATTTGTTTTTCTCCGAATGACATGACTTTTTAGAAGTTGCTTCGTTCTGTCATCCCTCGGGATTTAGCGACCAATGACTGACCAATGGAGTTCACGTTTTTGCACATAAGGAACCAGATGCCTCGTTTATTAAAAATTTCTCTGAAAACGCTGCAAATTTTTTGCTTGAGTCTATTCATGGGTTTAGCCTTTTCCCAACAGGCCGAATCAAAAAAAAATAAAGGACCGGCCACCTCCCCTGTGAAAATTTCTGATGTGGTGGTTTCTCCTGATCCCTTTATCATTGGAAAAAGTGGGTTGAAGTTGACCCTGCTCGTGGAGTTGCCGTCTTCGTTGCGTGGAGCCAATGTGCTGGAAGTCTCTGCCATGATCACCTCACCGACGCGGCGCTCCATGAGTTTTGTCGCACACCGTTTATTGGTGGACGAACTGAAGCCGAAAGGGAAGAATCTCACCATTCCAGTGGAGCTGGTCTGGGATGGGAAAGATCAATACCATCAACTCGTTGCTGATGGCTCGTATTTTTATGAACTCCAGGCCAAGTTGATGGAAGATCAGGGGAATGGACCCCGAACGAAGATTGTGTCACGTCGGGTCCACGGGACACTCGAAGCGTTGGCGTATGTGGGTGAAGTGTTGCCTCCCCTTCCTCCGGAACCGGATATTCCGGAAGAACTTGAAATTCTTCGTGAGGGAGAGAGTTCTGAAGAGAGTGGCCCAAACACGGACGAAGATTTGAAGTCTTCCGACGATCCGGTGCTTTCAGAGGAAGAGGCTCCCCTGGATGCTGCGGGTGTTCTTCAGCCGGAGGAGGTCGATGGTTCCGAGGCCGATGTTCAAATCGGTGGTCCGGAGGAAAAAGACGAGAGCATAATCTCTGAAATGGGAGAGCCGCTAACATCGGAACCTTTGAGCGAGCCGATTCCTGAGTTACCTACGTCTGGGGAAGAGCCTCCGCTTGTCCGTTAATATTGATGCGGTGGGCAAGACAGCCTGCTCCAAACCCGTTATCGATATTTACCACGCCGATTCCAGATGAGCAGGCATTTAGCATCGTTAAGAGAGGGGCAAGCCCGCCAAAATTCGCCCCGTAGCCCTGGCTGGTGGGCACGGCGACAATCGGGCGATCAACCAACCCTCCCACCACACTGGGTAAAACCCCGTCCATTCCTGCGACGACGACGACGACTCGCGCCTGATGAAGCCTTTCCTGGCGTTCCAAGAGCCGATGTAAGCCTGCGACGCCAACATCATAGAGTGTGTGCACCCGGCTTCCCATGACTTCGGCGGTGACTTTGGCTTCTTCGGCCACAGAGATGTCGGAGGTGCCGGCCGTGACAACAAGAATCAACCCCTGCTTGTCTCCCTTGCTATCGGACAGAGAGACCATTCTGGCCATCTCATGATATACCGCCTTGCGGGCTAATCGCTTGAGGCTACGCGCATTCGCAGGCGTAACTCGTGTCGCCAGGAACGGTCCGCCGGCCTTTAACAATTGTCGAGCGATGGCCGTAATTTGTGCGGGTGTTTTGCCTTCGCACAGGATCACTTCCGGAAAACCCTGTCGGAGCGACCGGTGATGATCCACTGAGGCAAACCCGAGATCTTCAAACGGGAGAGTGCGGAGCTGTCGAATGGCCTGTGGGACAGAAACGTGTCCGCCTTGAACCCGTTGAAGCAGGGCCGCTAACCGGTCGTGATTCATGAATGGGCCCTGGGGCCAAAAGTGGCGGTGCTGGCGGAAAAAAGTCCATCAGTTTCGCCTTTCGCTAATCGCGACATGAGATCTGTCACAATATGCCGGGGATTGCGCCCTTCAAACAACATTTGAAACACGCCGCGCACAATGGGCATATCCACGTGATAACGTTCAGCCAGCGCCATGGCAGCCCGGCTGGTGGGAACGCCTTCAGCCACGGTTCTGGTGGTTGTGCGTAACGTGGTCATATTCGCGCCCTTGGCCAACTGCATGCCGACCTGGTAATTCCGGCTCAACGTCCCCGTGCAGGTGAGCACCAGATCTCCCAACCCCGATAGCCCATAAAAGGTGGCGACATCGGCGCCCATGGCCCGGCCCAACCGGATCATTTCGGCCAGCCCTCTGGTGATTAAAGCGGCTCTCGCGTTAGATCCGAGGTCCAGCCCATCCACCACGCCGGCGCCAATGGCCATGACATTTTTTAAGGCACCGCCCAGTTGCGCACCGATCATATCCCGTCCGGCATACACGCGAAACTGTGGAGTGATGAAGGCTTGTTGCAGACCATTGACCAGATTGAAATCGCGCCCGGCGAGTAAAATGGTGGTGGGCTTCCAACGGCTCACTTCGGATGCGAAGCTGGGCCCGGAAAGAATGGTGATGAACGGATGCCAGACGGCAGGGAGGTGACTTTCGACCACCTGACTCATTAATTGCAGCGTGCCTTCCTCAATGCCTTTAGTGGCAATGATGATGGGAAGGGGTTCCTTTAATAACAGGTTGAGTTGCTTCACCATATTGGCCATGGCATGAGATGGTGCCGCGAGCAGGATGACATCCGTGCCCTGCACGCAATCCGGAAGACTGATCGTGGCCTGGATGGAATTAGGTAAGACCACCTCCGGGAGATACCAGGAATTTTCTCTGGTGCGTTGTATGGTCTCCGCCACCTCAGGTTCATGTGCCCATAAGCGGATGCTGAATCCTTTGGTGGCCAGTAGGTGAGCCAAAGCCGTTCCCCAGGCTCCGGCGCCAATTACAGAGAGGACGCGAAAGGAAGAGGGTGTCACGGTGTCTCCTGACAAAGATGATTCATGAATGACGGTGGAGATGGCGCATTGGCCAAAGGGGCAAAGCGATGTATGGGGAGAGAAACGTGCACCAGTTTGAGGGAACGAATGAGGGTCGATGTTGGGATTGAATCGTGATCTATTGAGAAATTATAAAAATGACGTGGGAAGTGAGTCAAATTATTTTGCGGAACCTGCCTGGACGAATCGATGGAAATTGGGCAAGATAGAGAAATCCAATACTCATGAGACATACATCATCTTAACAGAAACCAGGTGCTGTGTGAGCGAAACCAAGTCGTGTCCTTCTTGTGGCTATGATCTCCCTCGCCAGGGACGGTTCTGTCCAAAATGCGGGAGTCGGGTGGATCGAAAGCCGGTGAAGGATTCCAAGCAGGAGCCACTCAACCTTCGTATTCTCTATATTATGGTGGGCCTTCTCATCCTGGCGGTCTTATTCCCTCCTTGGCAAACACCACCGGAACAGGCGCCCGAATTTTTAGGATTTCACTTTATTACCTCTCCCCCCTCGGAGGGGGCCCAACGAAGCCCTATCCTCCAAAACATTCAACTCTTTACGATTGCCGTAGCTGGACTGTACTTTTCCTGGGCATTTAGGGGCAAAGGCTAACCAGGGCCTTCCTCCAATCCGGTGAGGAGGTTCTTCATGAGGGTGATTTCTGAGGACACGGGATATCGGGTCTATTTGACCCTGGATTCCCTCAAATCCCATGTCCTATTCCCATGAGGATCACGATTGCCCCAAGATGACAGCGGGTTACTTGGTGACTTGCAGGATTTGTTGAATGGCCTCAGCCTTTTGCATCCGGAGAATCTGGTAGATTTTGGGACCATCTTCCAAAACGTATTGTCGGTCTTCGGCTTGTACCTTGGCGCACGGTCCTGGATTGTTTTGTAAAGAAAGAAAACGAGTGACAAGCGGGGGATTCCGTGAGATCCGTAAAATACTCACGGCACAGGCTTCCCCGTCATAGGGTGCCGACACGATGTTGGCGTCATCCCATTCCTGTATATCATAAACATGAGTATGTACTTTGAGTTGGGGCACATTCGCATTGACGAGGAATGCGGTCGAGTCGATACATCGTTTAAATTCTTTCATACAGGTGACGCGCGAGGTTTGCAGGACCTCGTCGGTATTGCCTTCCTTGAGCATCCAGGAACCCTGGACTTCCACCCATTGTCCCCATTCCTGATCTTGAAAGGTCTGTGGGGGAAGGAATGGGACCACACGATTTAAAAGGCGATCATCTTCGGTGAGATGTTTCAGTGTGGGAAAGTCGAGGTCCCCGGTTTGAGAGAGCCCCGAATGTTTCTGATAGGCTTTCAAGGCCTGTTTAGTAGTTTGGTCGAGAATTCCTGTATAGGGTCCGACTCCATATCCAAAGCGTCCGAGAAAAATCTGCACTCCGGTCATCAACGTACGAAATTCATCCGGTTTTTTCCGTAACGCCTCCAATTCTTCCTGACCCTTCTTGTCTAACGACTTTTTTGCAGCGTCCGTTTCTGCCGATTGAGGGGATGGGGCCGATGAAGATTCAGAAGATTTTTTTGGGGAGTGGGGTGTGTTCAGCTCTTCGCCCGAGGCAAAGCCGGAGCCATTGGAAAAGAGTACTGTCCCGATACCCACGAATACATACAGAGCCATCAATCCGACTAAATTACCGGTGTGTTGCGACATATCACATTCCCTTCTAAAAACCTAAAAAGCAGAACATCTGTTTGGTGTTCATTCTCTACCTGTGGAGATCAGGATCATTCCAGGTGGAGTTCGTGGAGTCAAGAGCTGCAGCCTGCTCGTTCATTGAGAGGTGAGCTGTGATCCGCAAAAAGAGGAGATGGAGTAATGATGGAACGAGTGGAGATGAGGGAGACCGACAAAAGACTCGTTAAGAGGACCCCTGTTCTGATTGACGGCAGAACAGATTGACCCTACGAAAACGCCGGATGGAGCATACCCCATCCGGCGTTTTGTCCGCACACTGGGAAAATTACCGTTTCTTCGTGGCAGCTTTTTTCTTGGCTGGAGCCTTTTTCTTGGCTGGAGCCTTTTTCTTGGCTGGAGCTTTTTTCTTGGCTGGAGCCTTTTTCTTGGCTGGTGCTTTCTTCTTTGTGGCCAAAACACTCACCCCCTTTCAAATGAGATGCGACGTCGAAGTCGCAGTGATAGCTCACTCCTACGATAGCAGTGAGTCTGTGAATAATAGGAACCCTTGAGCCCGTTATTAGTGTAGGACGTCACGCGAAAAATTTATCGGCGCTATCGTTCTGTAATGCCAAGCGATGTTCGGGAGCGAAATTGAAGAGGGAATGATGTAAGCAAGAAGTGTTTCGATAGTTGTGCATGATGATATTGAATCTATACTACAACGTCTAAGCAATTAATTCCAGGAATTTTTTAATTTTTTTTGTCGTGATGGACCCGACGCAATACGTCTGTCAGAAATCATGTCGGCGTGACGAAACATAACCTCATAAACATGCACGAGGAAAGAAGGAAAAATTTTCACTGTGTGATGGTCGTCAGCTCTTGGGAGGGCGAATAATTTGCTTCGGCTGAGAACGCCATACGTCCGATGAGTCGCCCGTCTTCCGTCTCCACATTCACCCGCCATTCCCCAGGCTGGATCCGTTGTTTCATGGTGTACATGCGATAGCCATGTTCTCTTCCTCCGGTGATGGAAATGGGAATGCGATCTGTGGTGATGAATTCAGCCGACTTGGTGAGTGGTCTCCATTCCCAGTGGTGATAGATGGTGGTATGCAAGGTGATCGGAGCAAACACGGATGAAAAGCTATAGACGGGTGTGTCCGTTCCGACACGGTCATCGGACCGTTTCCACACAGCGTACCAGGGACCATCTTCATAGGTGAGCAGGTATTCATTCTGTTGTTTTTCGATGTGATGATAGATTCCTCCGGATTTGAGGGAGAGGGGAATGGGAGGAATCCAATTTAAAAAATATAACGTGGTGCACAGACCCACCAGAGCAAAAGCCGGAAAACAAATGCTCAAGGAGGCCCTGATAGGAAGGTTGGGAATGCCGCGGACGGTGAGGCGGACGGTTTCCCATACGATGGCTATGGTGATGAGGGCACCGGTTAAAAAAACCGCGGCATTCATCCAGCCCGTCAGGACAGGGAGGAAAAAGGTCATAAAGCTTAAGGTGACGATCGCAAAGAGACCCACCAGCATTTTGAGACTGGAATATCGTTTGGAAAGAAATTCATTGGCGATGAGCAGCCCGACAATGATTCCTAAAAAGATGGCGGAGGTGGACCATGAGGCACTTTGGGAATAAAGGATGGCATAGGCACTGAACAGCCCACCTAATAGAAATTGCATGGCCTTGCCAAAATGCGGACGGGCCCGATGCATCAGGCTCAGGACATTCCAGCCAGGTATGTCCGGTGTTGAGGGGATTAGTCCCAGTTGAAATCGTCCGGTGAGGATGATGAGAGTGCCCAGGAGCGTGATGTAGAGGAGGATAATCAGATTATCCAGCAATCGATCGATGCGTGTTAACGTGAGGGTATCATAGGTCACGCCGGCGAAAAAAAAGACGGCCGGGAGAATGGGTTTGAGGAATGTCGAGTGCCACTGCATCATTGTCTGGGCCAATGTCCCCGTGAGGGACGCAGTATACGTCGAAGTCAATTTGTGAGTCGTGAGATTCATTGTACCTCTTCCTTCAAAATCCTCGGAAGATTGATGGAATTTCTTAAAGGGGGGGCGAAACGCTTCGGAAGCTTGTATTAGCTGTTTATGAATTAAGCCAATGGGAATGCATCGCCTTCCGCTCTTTTTCTGACGCTGGCCGGAATCCAATTTTTCCTTATCGGGTTGATCCCCTTCACCGGGCCACTGTGGCCTCCAGGCTGGAGCCTTCAAGCCATACTTGCTGGTGGCGGGTGTTTGGCCTCTGGGCGTTGCAGGCCATGGGGCTGCGACAAGTGAGGGTCTTTCCGGAATTTCCCGGCCAGGGGACACTCATTGTCCTTGGCCCTTCCCGCTGGATCGGGCACCCCATATATACCAGCGTCTTGTTGGTGACCCTGGCTTGGACTCTGGGAAGTCCGCTTCCCTACAGTATTCTGTTATGGGTGGGATTGGTGATGACCTTTTCGGTCAAACTCCTGTACGAAGAGCCTCTTCTGATGAAACGATTCCCTGAAAAGGAAACTTACCGGGGTTAAGCCAAGCCCCTCCTCCCTTTTGTGGGATAAAGCCGATCAAGTTTGTGATCGAAGAGAGGTTTAAGACTGGTTTGATGTGACGTGGAGTGGCGTATCATTCCACTTTTTATCTTTTAAAATATTTTACGACATGTTTGAGCCCATCATTCTCCTCACTGGGATGATGAGCACGTATAAGCGTTGCCGGGGTTCGGCCCGGCAGCCAAGGTTTTGTCTGATGCGTCTCGAAGAGCGCGGTTTTTGTTGTGGAGGCAAAAGGACCCATAACCAGTGACTCCCCGTCCGGGCTCATTAAGGTGGGGCGGACGCGGGCCTTAGGAGGGCGGCCTAACTCGCTACGCTTAAACAAAGCCCGCCTGCTCATGAGAGCATCAGACCCGAGAACCGAACGGCAGTCGTCAGTCAACGGGAAGGAGGGGCATACAGACAAATAAGACTTTGGAAATTCATTGGAATCACTATAGATCGTCGCGCTGCTATACCCAGACATCTCAATACACCCGAGCAGGCATTCGAACAATGATAGCGATGGAAAGTGAGGGTTTGAGGTGTTCGCTGAGGATTAGGGCGAGGAATTATCCCTCATTGGCGGGGGATTCTTCGTGGTCAGAATGGTGTGAGCGGCTTGGGAGGCCTCTTTGACCAGGATCCCCATTTTGGGGTGGGAAGGTTCGAGGTCGACGGGGAAGCCATAGTGACGTAACCGTTCGCTTGCCAGATGGCCAATAGAGGCGACCATCATGCGGTGAAGCGCTTTTCTAAAAAGGTTAATCTTCTCATCCTTTTCCAACACCTTAACGAGATGTTCCACTTGAATGGCGTTGGTGACCAACAAAACCGGTATGCCCCCATCCATGACTTCCTGAAGCAGATGTTTCAAGGGTCCCAGATCCTCAGGTAAGGTCCACCGATAGACCGGTACCGGTCGGACTTTCGCTCCCCGTTCCCTCAGGCCTTCTAGAAATTTCGGGTTACTGACTCCATATTCCTGCACCGCGATCCGGAAGCCCTGGAGCCCATCCGGGTAGGATGCATCAAGAGCGACGAGAGTATCTTTCCAGGTATTGGGTTCAGGGACCAGAATGTTCGGCTGAAGGCCAAGCTCTTTTAATACCAGGGCTGGTTTGGGACCCCGCACGACGAGCACCGTGTTGCGCAAGGCGGCAATGATCGCCTCGCGAGTATGCCGGGTTTGTACAACATCCAGCAGAGTCCGAAATCCTACACCGGTGAGTAGAACCAGTAGGTCGACCTGACCTGCCAACAAGGCATCGCCACATTCCAGCCCTTGAGGATTGTCCGATAGTGGGAGTTCCCTCATCGACGGGGCGACATTAGGCACACCTCCGTGCCGGATAATCAGCCGTTCCATTTCCGTGGCCATCCGGCTTTCAAGAGCCCCCACCCGGAGTCCCTGAAAGCCGACATTGAGTTGTTCACCGCTCATGGTGGTACCTTACAGAGGGGTGAAAAATTTATTGGCCTGATGGAGCAGGCACATCCTGGGCGCATCGAAATCCAGTGGAATTATTCCGGTCCGTTGGAAGACTTTTGATCCTCGTAAAAATTCGTACCTGTGGGGTTTCCCCCTGCCAGCCTGAACTCCGCAATACTTTATATTGGCCGGTTTCGGGTCCTGGGGGATTCCGGGCAGGGCTTTTGGCATAATAGTCTGCTTCGTACCAGTCGGCCACCCATTCCCAGACATTACCCGCCACATCATAGATGCCATAGGGGCTTTTGCCTTTTTCATAAATACCCACCTGGGTTAACGTGGCCTCTCCCCGCCACGATTGATTGAAGTTCAAATGTTCCAGCGTGGGTTCGACGTCACCCCAAGGAAAACGCCAGTCGTTGGGTCCTTTTGCTGCTTTTTCCCACTCGGCTTCGGTAGGAAGGCGTTTCCCGGCCCAGTGGCAATAGGCTTCCGCATCCTTCCAGTCCACGTTGATGACTGGAAGGTCGGTGATCGACTCGGGCATCATGTTTCCTTTCCACAGTCCTTTCTTTTGATCCGTGGGATGTTGGGGAGTCCGGTGTCCGGTTTCAGTTACGAATTGAAGATACCGCCCATTGGTGAGTTCGTACTTATCCATATAAAAACTACTTACAAACACGTCATGATTCGGCCGTTCGTCAAGTCCCCCATCCCGGGCCGCCTTGGGCACACCCATGGGAAAGACTCCTTCAGGAATCAAGACCATCGGGGCGCCGTCTTTTCCCACAATTTCCTGCGGAGGCTCAGAAGCGCTAACCGTGCTGGAAACTGCAGCGATGAGTAGTAGGCCCGTCCATATCCCAACACACCCTACCCCTCGATTCCACATCCTTCCTACCATTTTTTCCTCCAGTTTTTTCTGGCAATCCCACAATTTTTAAATGATTCGATTACTAAAATACCATAATTCCGGTTGATCATGAATGATAGGTCAAAGGTTTGGGAGGGAAAGTTGAACCATATGGCCACACTGAGATTCGACAGGGTCCGCTTTGGCCTCGCCAGAAGAAGCCGTTGACCATTCCACCTGTTGTCATCGTGAACCGTTGGATCGACAGGTGGGATTTTAGAAAAAAACAGATAAAGGTGCGATTTTCAACAGACCTTAGAATTCTTGACGTTTGTTCGGCAACTTGCTCCCTCCCGGGGTCCTGGGTATGATGCCTTTCTCCAAAAATACTCGTGGGCGATATGGTCTCACTCTTCATCCATTTGACGGAATTGAGATGCAGGAAAAAAGAAAAACCCTCGGACTTCGCCATTTGGCCTTACGGGTGCGGGATGTTCAGGCATCCCAGCGGTTTTATGAAGGACTTTTTGATATGAAAGTTGTGTGGCAGCCAGATCCCGGGAATGTCTACCTGAGTACGGGCTATGATAATCTCGCACTGCATCAAGTGACTTCTGAAGAGTTGAGTCAATTAAACCTCTCCAAGGTTCACCCGTTGGATCATCTGGGGTTTTTAATGGATTCTCCGGCAAGTGTGGACGCGCTATTTTCGGAAGCCACAACACAGGGCCATACGATTGTGAAACCCTTGAAGCAACATCGCGACGGCAGTTATTCGTTTTATCTTTCTGATCCGGATCAGAATACCATTCAGGTGTTGTTTGAACCCTCAATCCAATTGCGATAGAACAGGGTCGAACCCTCGCGGTTCCTTCCCTTCGCAGTATACGAGACAGTTCTCTCTCCCTCTCATCTTGCCATGAATCCTTGGACGACCATTGATCCCACGCAGCATGTTGGACTGAACCCGTGGGTCTGGGTTCAATTGGAGAGCACCGAACCGCCAGGACCTTTCCCGTTTTTGGGCGGGGTGGAACCGGAAGTCGTCAGTAGTCTTCATCAGGTGCATGAGATCATGATGAGCGGTATCGAGACCGCCATCAGCGACATCATGGCCCAACGTGCCTCCGTAGATGACCCTCAAATACCCCGTCGTTTGGAGGACGCCTATGCGGAAGTAGTGCAATCTCGTCCTGCCCTACAACGGCATATTCAGTGCGGACGGAAATCCGATGGGACCTTTCACTGGGACTATCCCAAAAATTCCACAGCTTCGGCCAAGATGACGTATGGAGGGTTGCGGATTTTTAACTCCGTCACCCGGCAAGCGATCCCGTTCGGGTTTGAGCGGCCAATCGGGCCGAATGTAGGGCATTTCCTTGGTTTTCTCACTGGCCGGCATTCGATGGGGGAGATTCAAGCCGTGGCCCAGGCCGGCGGGCGAGATCTTGAACGGCAATTGGCGCAGCTCTTTACCTTATTGAAAGACCATGATTGTCTGGCCATCGCTCCTAACACCTCCCTTGAAGCACATTGGCGTAAAGTCACGCGGGATCAAGATGTGGTGCACCTGGGACATGCGGCTTTGATGTATCGCCACCAGGATAATTTTTTATGGTTTGATCCCTGGCTCATGCCATGGTTTGCGGAGTCGCCTGTTCCGTCCCTGTGGGCAAACCTGCTTCCGCGCCCGGCTGGAATTTTTCTCACTCACGACCATGACGACCATGTCGATCCTCGCACTTTGTACCATTTGCCTAAAGATGTGCCGATCTTTGTGCCGAGTCGACGCAACCGGAAAGCGTTGCATTTTGATTATCTGTCCCTTCTGAGAGAGTTAGGCTTTTCGCAGGTCAGAGAGCTGGCTCATGGGGAAAGCTGGCGTATAGGGGACGCCCAGGTAATATCCGTACCGTTTTTCGGTGAAGATCCATGTGATGTGGAACTTCCACGAAATTGTTATTTGGTGGCGGACCGGGGGCGGAACACGCTGGTGCATGCCGATAGCGGGCCGACCAATGATGGCCGCTCGGCTTTGCAAGGCAAGGTCATGGCCAATCTCGTGTCAAAGTACGGTCCGATTCCCTTGGTTTTTGCCTCGCAACAACAACTCAAAGAAGTCCGGAGTTATGCGGCATATGCCTGTCTCTCTCCTCCGGGAACCTGGTTGGAGGTGGGAGAAAACGGCTTTTTGACCAATGCCTATTTAGCCGAGTTGTGTCGAACGGCTCAAGCCAAACTCTTTGTCTCCTATGCGACAGGGGGTGCGGATTGGTACCCCGATCATTTATCCTTTATGTTCAGTGGGCGTAACCCGGCCCGTACGGCCTTGCTCACCGCGAATTGGGATCCTCCTGAAAGTCTTAAGCAGGAACTGGAACCGTTTGGCTGTCGCTATCATTTCGGCCAGGCGTTTGATGTGTTTGGAGCCGGCCCCAACGGGGAAACCCTGGTGTCTCATCTGGCGGATCAACTGACACCAATCGGTTTATACCAGTTGGATCATGCCCCTCCTCCCTTTCTGCGAAAACATCGATAGCCGGTGTGAGTCGGGAACGGGGTATGGTACCCAGGTTTGAGCCACCAGAATTCCTGCTTGGCCTCTTCCAGTAAGTCCGGTATGATTGATCTTCACGCCTACAGTATTCCTTGGTAGCAAAGGGAGGCCACGATTCATGGTGCAGGATTCTGAAGACGAAAAAGAATATATAGAAGAAGTTGCAGTGGTTGGTGTCAAAGTACGGGATCTGGGAGAGGTAAAAAAAACCCGGACCGATGATCATACCGTGAAAGTCGGTGATTGGGTCTTGTTGGATTTAGACAACGACCATACCTTTGGCAAAGTCTATCTCCCTCCTCAATTCCTCCCGTTTACCCCGCCGATGCGGGTGATGCGGCAGATTATTCGAAAAGCCACTGAAGAAGATGAACGCCAGATTGTGCGCCAGCTGCGTTTGGCCCAAGAGGGTGAGGAGTTTTGCCAGGAACGAATTGCCGAATTGGGGCTCGGCATGACGTTAGTGGAAGTGTTTGGTTCATTTGCCCAGCGATCACTTACCTTCACCTATACGGCCGATGATCGGATTGATTTTCGCCAACTGGTCAAAGATCTGGCCAGGCGATTTGGATGCCGAATTGAGATGCGCCAGATTTCAAGCCGGGAGGAAGCCGCTCGACTGAGTGGCGTCGATACCTGCGGATTGGTGCTCTGTTGCTCCAGCTTTTTAACCGATTTTAAGCCCGTCTACCCTCGCGGTCGGGCTGACGCACCCATGAATGGCATGGATAGCCATCGGATCGGGGTCTGTGGTCGGATGAAATGCTGTTTGTTATATGAGGAAGAGAATTGGACCCTCACTCGACGCAAACCACAGCCTTTAATTCGTCCCACAAGACGGTAATACTATGGCATTCAAAAACGTTGGTTGTGAGTTAGGGGCTGCTGAGGCACATCCGCAAGCTGGGGTGGTTTCCGTCATAAGTGGAGAAATGACGCGCCATGGGGGGTAAGCCACGATTTGTCATTTATGCACATAATGCGACCTACGATAAGCTCCATCAAGTGGCCACGCTGGGATTAACGGCTTCCGCGATGGGGAAAGATGTGATGGTGGTGCTGTTGTTCTGGACCATCAAAAAGTTGGCGGAAGGGCGGTTAAATGAATTGGATTTTCCTCCGGAATATGCCGCCCAAGCTCCCGAAGTGGCCCGGTTGATCCGTGAACGCAAAGTTCCGCTCATTTCGGACATGTTTGAGGAAGCCCGTCAGGTCGGCCAGTTCAAATTAGTCGCCTGTAGTGCGGGACTTGAGTATATGGGAGTCGATGCCAAGGCGGTCACTCAAGGGGTCGATGAAGTAATGGGCTTGCCTGCAATTATTTCTGCCTGCTCCGGTGCGGAAACCACCCTATTTATTTAATTCCCTTTCCGGTTTTTCCCCGCAATGTGTTGGCAGGCTTTGATTGTTCCCTCCAGTTTTCTGAAGGGTTGAATTCTTGACAAGACTTAAGATCGGGTGCTAGGTCCTTGGAATGGTTCCTGTCATGAATAAAATTGACATCCCTGGCAAAGCGGCGTCCACATGGACCGGTCCGGCTCGGGAGCAGGCCGTCCAGCGAATGTTCACGGCCATTGCCAAATTTTATGACCTGAATAATTCTCTTCTGAGTTTTGGCCTGCACCATTCCTGGAAGCGCAAGGCGATTTCCTACATACCTGACATCCCTGGGACACGAGCGTTGGATTTGGGTGCGGGAACCTGCGACCTTGCAATCTTAGTGGATCAACATCTCCACTATACGAGCCAAATTATCGCAGCGGATTTGAATTTAGCCATGTTGCGTGTGGGCCAGGATAAAGTCCGGTCCCAGAGCTTGGCCAACCGTATTACCTGTTTGCAGATGAATGCCGAGCATCTCACCTTTCCGTCTGCCACATTTGATACGGTGACGGCCGGATTTTGTATTCGCAACGTCGGAAATCTTCCCCAAGCGCTTTTGGAAATCTGCCGGGTATTGCAACCGGGGGGTCGCTTTGTGTGCCTGGAATTTTCCCGTCCGGTTTCAGCCGGCCTGCGAAAGCTTTACGACTGGTACTCCTTTCATTTGCTCCCCTGGATCGGCACCAAGGTGGCTCGCGATGGTACGGGGGTGTATGAATATCTACCGGCGTCAATACGCAATTTCCCGGACCAAAAACGGCTCGCCCAATTACTGAAGGAAGCCGGGTTTCAATCAGTGGACTATCACAATCTGACCGGTGGAATTGTCGCCATTCATGTGGCGGTGAAATAGCACGATGAACTCTGTCCTCTACGTCTTTCTCCCCTGTAAAAAGGTTTATCCCACCGGGATTACCTACCTGGCTGACTTCATCCACCGGCGCCGGCCGGATGTGCGTCAGCAGATTCTGGATCTCTCCTTATTTCCTCCGGATCAACGTCAAGCACAATTACGGGAAGTGACCAAGGCTTTTCAGCCGGAATTGGTGTGTTTCTCATGGCGGGATATCCAGATTTTTTCTCCGCATGAAGGCGATGCCTCGCTCGAGCATGCGTTTAATTTTTATTACGCGAGCAATCCCCTGAAGCGAGTGGTGGCCTCCTTCCAAGGCCTGCAGAATCTGTATCGCTATTACACGGATATCCGGAATAACCTTTCGTATCCCTGGCTGATTCAGAAAGAATTTCCCTCAATCGGAATGATGATCGGCGGCGGAGCGTTCACGGCCTTTGCGGATCAGCTTATTGAAAAATTGCCGGAAGGCATCATTGGTATTCTGGGAGAAGGGGAGGACGCGATTCTCAAAGTCCTGAACGGCGAGCCTCTTGGTGAAGAACGGTTCATTATCAAAGAGCAGGGAAGGGTCACCAAGGGCACCAAAAATACGCCGGCCCTGTTAGATGCGCTCTCCGTGGATATTCCTTATCTCACGTCAATCTTTCCACAATACCGTGAATATATCGGCGAATGTATCGGCGTGCAGAGCAAACGCGGCTGCCCGTATGATTGTGCTTTTTGTCTCTATCCCTATATTGAAGGCAAACGGGTGCGCTATCGCCCGGCGGAAAATGTGGTGAAGGACATTGCTCAGTATTACCATCAATGGGGAGCCAGACGGTTTTGGTTTACCGACGCGCAGTTCATCACCGGCAAGGATGCCTACCCCCAATGTACGGAAATCCTGGAACGGATCATCTCTCAACAATTACATATTGAATGGTCGGGATACGTCCGGACCTCCCTGATTAATCCAACGTTGGCCAAACTGATGGTGCAATCCGGAGTGGGAGATTTAGAGGTCGCGATCACTGCAGGCTCGCAAAAGGTCCTGAACAGCATGCATATGGGCTTCAAGCTTGAACATTTGTATGACGGATGCCGATATCTAAAGGAAGCGGGATTCAACGGGCGGGTCATTCTCAATTATTCCTTGAATTCCCCGGACGAAACAGAAGAGACGCTTCTCCAAAGTATCGAGTCCTACAAAATAGTGGCCTCGATATTGGGAGAAGACCGGGTGTTTCCCTTGATGTTTTTCCTAGGAATCCAGCCCAATACGGATTTGGAGCAACGATTATTGTCGGAAGGGTATTTATCGAAGGGCTACAACCCGCTCAGTTTGACGCCCTGGAACATCAAAAAGATGCTGTACAATCCGGCGCCGCTTAATAAGATCATTGCCAAGGCTTGCCTGGCGGCCTGGGGTCGGAAGCATGGTTCGAAAGATCCCCGTCCCTGGTCTGGCAGCTTGAGCCAGAGTGCCACGCAGCAACAGGGACACACCTATGCTGACACAAGCCTATCGAAAGGATTTGAAACCAATTCCGGGCGTGATGCCCTGCTCACCCTGGAAGAAATTCTTCGTTCCCGCCGCCCATCCGATTCCCAGCCGCTTTCTCCTGCCCCCGAACCCAATCCCTCGCGTTGATTTTTCTGTAAATTTATGGAGCGCGAAACCAACAAACCTGCAGAAAGATTAGGCTAGATCCCCCATCTTCATGGGTGATTTTGTGTGGAAACCAGTCTGTTACAAACGGAGGAAGGAGGTATTCCCTATCAAATGAATACCCACGTAACACGTTTAAACGTTCCGGAGGTTTAGGGTTTACCCTTTGATTGTAAATTCCATGGTGCCGATAACGTTAACGGCATGCAACGCTTGGCCCGGAGAACCATAAAAAATCTTGACCTGATACTTCCCCGGTTCCCATCCCTCTGGCGGCTTTGAAATAAGAAAGTATCCGGATCGCTGATTCATTTCCAGTTCGATCACGTCTTTTCCGACTGGCGTATTCGACGTCACTTGCCCATCCTTCATTCGAAACCATGCAGCTGCGAATTGACCAGGGGCGTCTAAGGGTTGCGCCTCGAAGACAATGTAAAACATCTGCGTGTCTAATGGGAATTCCGAAACGCCCGGGTTAACGGGCTCAACATACGCATCCCCCGTAGTCATCCATCCTGGCCGTCCAAGGGAATCCCAAGGTGTGTCGTATCCCGTCGCCATGGTAATCCACGTAAAGACACCTTGCGGGCGTTTCCAATTGACCTGGTCAAACGCCATATCTTTGATCATGTCGTCTTTATTGGGTGCCAGGGTCGAGTTACCAAACGGATCGTCCGCCCAACAGATGCTGCTGAACAGGCCAATAAGAACAAGGGCCGTCGCAGTGCGAAAAAAACAGGAAACGCCGACAACCTTACGAAACAATTTCATAAAAATACTTTCGACAATGTGCATGGTCCACCTCCTGGTGGGAAGGCCTTCTCTGTCTAATCTTTATCTCATTTTACAATACTTGAGCCACAAGTGTTGCGCAATCGGGCGGCAATAACGACCGGGAAGGAAAGAATGTTAAAAATTGGAAAGAACGATTATGGGAGAGGAGCAGGCACACGGGAACCTTCAATCCCTTGCCGGCGACTATCGACAATTCTATCGGCAACCTCGGCAATGTGTTTTTCCAGAATGAGACGGAGATGGCTTCCAGGCCGGTAATCCGCGGGCGCCATGAAATGGACCCGGTCCGCGTGGAAGGTAAGCTGATAACATTTTTCGAATGACCGACGGGTCTGATCCTCCGGATTATAGACCGCCAAGGCGAATCCGCCATTTCTTTTCATGACGGTAAAGCAGGGGACGTCTGTCGGTCCATCGCCTACATAGATCATTTGTCGGAACGGCACCCGGCGGCTTTCCTCAGGCATATGGTCGTTCACATCCTCTTTTAAATCCGTCAGTCCTTTGTTGACCCGAAACAGGAATTGGGTTTTCTGCGTATGACTGATGGTGCGTTTGGGGAAGCTGATGTGCCCGTCTTCCTCGTCGAACTCACAGCCGAAAATGGCGCGGACCTGGCTGGCGACCACGCTTCCTTCCAAAATAGCCTTGAGTCCGGAGCTGACAACATAATGTTCCAAGCGGATGGGCACTTCCTCGTATTTGGGTTTTTTTAAGATCCCATTGAGTTCTTCAAAAAATGAGGGGACCCCTGGGAAAAAGGACAATTGGTTGCCCATGCCACGGAGGTCCTGATTGGAAAGCGTCCGGATGCAGGGTTCTTCCAGCATTCGTTTCATATAGGCCAACTCCTGATCATAATCCCGGGCTTCGATCAGGGCGGTACAGCTTTTCCAAAATGTGGACGGGTCAAGTTCAGCGTGCCGCAGAATCGTGTGATCCTGCATGTAATGCGGACTCAACGTATGATCGAAGTCATAGACGATAGCGATAATGTTCTGGGGTTGATTCATGAGGCTTCCCTGACCGATTCTTGGGAAAAGCAGTGTAAGTTGAGGAGCGAAAGGTGTCAACGAATGAGCCTGGGCGAGGAAAGAAAGCCCTGGAGGCCTTTTTCGTTTGTGGGATGCTGTCGAAGAAGAAATGATGCTGCGTGAAAGACGGATCAGACCAAGGACGAACTGTTATACGCCATAGCGCATACGCGTGCCCTGCTGGTTCGAAAGAAGAATTTCCGGAGCACTGAGTTCTTTGGGAAAAAGCGTGCCGGAGATCTTGGTGCCGTGAATGCTGGCCCCTTCTAAATTGCATTGGGAAAGATCTACTCCTCGAAGATCGGCCTGCCGGAAATAACTTCCCCGGAAATCCATGCCTGCCGCTTCAATGCCGCGCAGATCCACATTCCGGAAATCGCAATTACTTAGATCAGGTTTCTCACCGGACTTAAACCGGGCATTGAATTCAGTAATTTTCCCGTCTCGAAGCAGGGTATACATGGGGTTGTTGGTCAGTTTAGGCTTCATACCGTGATCTCTGGTTCTCTCGGGGTCATCTGAGGATGGTTTGTCTCGGTAATCCATTAACCGTATCGGTTGATCGAAACCTTGAATGAAGCACCTTAAGGCCATTTTTCCTCGAACGCCGGTAGCACTTTAACCCGGTCGAATTAAGTCAGGTCAGGAAATAGAAAGGATACCTATTCCCAGACAAACAGCGGATTCCTGGTAATCGCGAATTTAGTCGGGGATAGCTTGACAGTCGATTAGAAGTTCCTGGATTCTTGTTAAAAAGAGATCCAATTGGGCGGTCTTATCAGAAGGATTTTTTTTAAACTTCTAAAGCCTGGGACACGCACTTTATATTTTTTTTGAGCGTCCCGTCCCGTCCGCAGGCATGGATTGTCTCGTGTTGGCAGTTCGGATTAAAAAATTGCCTTGACGAGTTCCTGAATGCTGCGTTGCATGTCGGTGTCGTCCGTAATCGGGCGGGTAATGGCGGCATCGCAGGCCCGGTCGGGGGCCACCCCTTGTTGCATCAAGGTCCCCGCGTAAATCAACAGCCGGGTACTGACACCTTCTTCCAGGCCATGGTTCCGGAGATTTCGTACCTTTTCACCCAATTTGACTAACCGAATGGCCACGTCCCTGGAAATCTTTGCTTCATGCTCCACGATCCTGGTCTCGATATCTTTGGGAGGATAACCAAACTCAATGGCCATGAAACGCTGCTTGGTGCTTTGCTTTAATTCTTTTAAGACACTTTGGTACCCGGGGTTATAAGAGATCACCAGCAAAAAATCATCCACGGCCTGAATCATCTGCCCTTTTTTCTCAATGGGTAAAAACCGTCGGTCATCACTCAAGGGATGGATCAGCACGGTGGTATCTTTTCGGGCCTCGACCACTTCATCCAGATAGACAAGGGCACCGTGCTTGACTCCCAGGGTGAGCGGGCCATCCACCCATACGGTTTCTTCCCCCTTCAAGAGGTAGCGTCCGATCAAATCGGAGGCGGTCAGATCTTCATGACAGGCGACGGTAATCAGCGGCCGATTGAGTCGATGAGCCATATGCTGGACAAACCGGGTTTTTCCGCATCCAGTAGGGCCTTTCAACATCACTGGTATTTTGTTTTTGGCACCGACAGTGAACAGATCGATTTCCCCGTTCACCTCTTGATAGAACGGCTCCTCGGTGACCCGGAATTGTTCAATACCAAATTCAAGACCCTTCATAACATTTAACCCACATCTAGGAATGAAACAGCGAAACACATGGACGGCTAAGAGAGCATTATACGGGTGTCATTTCAGGGAGGACAACCTGCATGTGCGATCGATGCATTTCCATGGGAGACTGTTGAATAATTCAAAATTTTCACCGGTTCCTCTCATGATCATTTTATGACGAAGCTAACGAGAGCTAGAAAGGAGAGATCAAAGCGTCCATTCAGTCCCGCCCTGAACCATGCAGAAGGGAAGACTGCACTTTGCTTGCGACGTCCACTAGACGTAACCGCTAGTTGTCAAGCGGAGCATACAGGTGGATAGGTGAGCATGACCAAGGGACGACCATGCCGCCAGCGGACAGATTCAACCTTCTCCTGAGGGGATCCTGATCACTCATAAGGGCTGGGCAATGTAGTTAGGCACTAACTGACAGGGGTGATAGGCCAGTTTTGTCCTTGCTAAACTCGGTAGCCCTGAATCATCCATGGTATTCACCAATGGATATGCCTGAACCTCGCGACAGAATTCACGGAAAAGATACTGAGCTAAACCGTAAACTGATCGATCTGCCACCTCCAGCAAGACGCAAAACACCTCCGGGGAGCGGGGGAACCCGAACGTATACGCTTTGACAGCTCCATCCACACGGACAATTCGCCCGGTGAGGCCGAGTTCACGATACTCCTGGAGTGTCACTCGATGGGCATTGGCGGCATCACGAAGCATCAGGCGAGCCACATTCTCGTTGGGTCCTAATCGGGAAACAGGAATATCTTCCTTTTGATGGGTCCAACGGTGAAAAAGGGCGAAGCACTCATCACGATCGGTGATCTGGTACGGGGCAATCCGGATGCGGTGCCCGCGAATAAATCGATTGCACGCGGCGCGTTGGGATTTGTAGGGATTTCCTTTCAGTTGGATGAGATCGGCAGTGCAATAGAGGTAATCGAAGTCCTTTGGCAGGAGGGTGTATCCCCATTGTTGAATTTCTTCTTTTAAATCAGCGGGAATGTTTTCAATTCGCGTCACGCTGGATCCACGATTCCGGGTCTCCATATACTCGGTCACTTGATTCAGCACGTTTTTGAGAGGGCTGCAGAAAGAGGATCCGAGGGATGAATAAGGCCCCACGGGAGGCAGAGGCATAAATATCCCATCGGGATATTCCGCGAAGAGGCACAGCCATCCGTCAATGTCCGTCCAGGAAAAGGTAAATAGATCTTTCCAGATATAATGCGGTGGAAATGACCAGGTGCTCAAGGAAGTTTTTCCCCCGATACCTGTTGAGGCTAGGGCCTGGTTCAGACGAGCCTGATCCTTGATGGTCAATGGACTGAGATGAATGGACATGAAAGATAGTTATACGGGATGGAGGATCTATGGGAAAAGAGCCAATCCGTGGCCGTCACCGCTTGTCGTGTGTATTGGAAGATCGGAGAGTCGCGGTCAGGCGGTCGAGGGTATGCAACACGACGACGTCCTGTTGAAACGGAGTCACTAATCGAGGATGAACGGCAAGGGAATTTAGAACGTGATCGGATTCCAGATAGTTCGCAATTCTTTGGGCCTGTTCCATGAATGCCTTTGGAAGGATCAATGCCGAAGGTTTTTGCCCAGCTCTTCTGAGAGGGTTTTCTTCCCCGGCTTGCTCAAGAAGAAACGGGCACAACGTATCCCAACCAAGTACGACTTTCTCGTGTTGTGCATTCCACATGAGCGCGAAGGGATACAATTGGCAATCCAGAGGACGAATTTCATAAATGCCACAGTGTTGTGTGACGGGATCAAATGCCGGGCAGAGAAATCCTTCCTCCTTGGGATGTCGGACGACTTCAATCTGACTCCCCCGATGATCAGGAAAGGAAGAGGGAGAGATGCCGTGCGTGACGGCCTGTCGAATTTCATCTTCCGTAAAGTACGGTCTGAGGATACTGTCTTGTTCGGGGAAACGGCAGCACACGTCGCATCGAAAACAGACGGCGGAGGGGACGAGCTGTGGACCAGGAATGACGGGGATGGCCTGAGGCATAAGCGTATAACTTTCATGGCGACTCGGCCCGCCATTTCCTTCGGGTGCGTGCCTTGTCTGGTTTCAAGAGAGCGTGCTACGATCTCCCTTATTCTAGCAAAAGGGCCGTCATCAAGGTCCAAGCTTTTCATGTAAGACTCGAATTGAAGTTTTTCGGGCAGGTCCAACCTCTTTTGATCGACGAGTGAAGGACATCAGGGTGCCTGGTCCGTTACACCCGTCTTCCACGATTAACCCAGGATCGGTTATTTCTTCCCACGTAGAACAGTCCGGCCCTATTTTGCCATTGAGTCCGTCAACATCTGACAGCCCCTATCCTCTGTATCGGGACAGGCTGCTCAAGGACGGATTATTTGTGAACGGGCAAGATAATCATTGGCGAGTGGCATGCGGACCCTTTTCGCTTTCCACCGAGGAAGCCAAATTTTTTGAAGCATTAGGGCAACATTTGTTGGTGTTCTACCAGGCGTTGAACCGGTTATATCTTGAAAGCCTGAAAGGTCTGCAACCTGCGTGGGTTCATGAATACCTGGATATCGGAAAGCCGGAGGATCTTCTGGCCCTTGCACGAATGAATCGATTCAAAAATCAACTTCCCGGTGTCATTCGTCCCGATCTTATTCCCACCAACGCCGGCATGGCCCTGACGGAACTTGATTCCGTCCCTGGAGGGATTGGCTTAACCGCCAGTCTAAGTCGGATGTATGCCCAGCAGGGCTTTCCCGTGTGGCCGCAGTCCGACGGGTTGGTTCAAGGGTTTTCCCGTATGTTACGAGGGGTGTTGCACGGGCAGCCTCCGCGAGTGGCCATCGTGGTCTCGGATGAAGCTGAAGCCTATCGCGCGGAAATGCAATGGGTGGTGACCCAACTCCGGCAGGAAGGTTGGGAGGCCTATTGCGGGCATCCCCGTGATATTCGATTTACGGAAGAGGGTCTTTTCATTCACCATGAGGGACAGGAGCAGTCTCTTTCTGTGATTTACCGGTTCTACGAATTGTTCGATTTGAAAAATATTCCAAAAGGGGAATTGATTGCCTACAGTGCCAAAAAAGGCCGGATTGTGGTCACCCCACCCTATAAGCCCTGGATGGAGGAAAAGCTGGCCTTAGCGTTGTTCCACCATCCGATGCTGGAGAAATTTTGGGAGCACGAATTGAAATCCGACACATATGACTGTCTTCGTGCCATCATTCCCGAGACCTGGATTTTGGATCCCAGACCCCTTCCGCCTTCTGCGGTGATTCCCGGCTTACGCCATGGAAATCGTGCGGTGTCGGATTGGCAGTGGTTGGGAGAAGCTACCCAAAAAGAACGTCAGTATGTCATCAAAGTGTCAGGATTTTCCGACCAGGCTTGGGGAAGCCGGGGCGTTTCGATCGGGCATGATATGTCGCAAGTCCAATGGAAAGAGGTCGTGTCCCAGGCTCTGGATCAATTTGAGACGAGCCCTTCGATTCTTCAAACATTTCACAAAGGGCGACTGGTTGTGGTTGAATATTACGACAGCCATTCCGGTGATGTCGTCAGTATGGAAGGACGGGCGCGCTTATCTCCGTATTATTTCGTGGATGAGGGACAGGCCCGGTTGGGCGGTGTCCTGGCGACGGTGTGTCCCAAAGATAAAAAAATTATTCATGGAATGCGGGATGCGGTCATGGCTCCTTGTTCCATTATGGCTAGTCACCCCAGCTCATAAGGCCCAAAACGCCTGGTTCTTTTGGTCCTAATGTATTTTTCATCTCATGGGGAAGACCCCTAGTTGACATGTCTGATACTCTTAACCGCATGAAACTGTATCACACGGAATGGTGCCCGGAATGCCAGGTCGTCCGCGAGAGGTTGGCTGAGTTGGGTCTGTCCTACGAAGATGAAATTGTGCCCGATGTCCGACCTTTCCGGAAAAATTTGTATGAAGTCTCGGGACAGAATTATGTCCCGGTGTTGGTTCATGGAGAAACGGTGTTGACGGAGACATCCGATATCCTGGCATATCTGGACGACTACGAAGACCATGGAACTCCCTCCGGGGAAACCACCAAGCCACCCTCCAGCAACCTTGATGAAAGGAATCATTAAGCTATGGATGATTGGAAAAAGGTCCTCGCCGCAAGTATCACCAAACCCAAGGATTTAGCCAAGTATCTGGGGGTCGATCCCAAAGAGGTGGAAGCCGTCGTCGGGCCCTATCCAATGCGAATTACTCCGACCGTGCTGGCCACGATTAAAAGTAAAGGGGATGCGATCTGGAAGCAGGTAGTTCCCGAGGCCATCGAATTGGATGATATTGATGCCCCGGACGATCCGTTGGAAGAAGATACGGACAGCCCGGTTCCTCATTTGGTCCACCGATATCCTGATCGCGTACTGTTGATGGTGACCAACCAGTGTCCAATCTATTGCCGGTTTTGCACGAGAAAGCGACTGGTGGGGAAACCGGGGTTTCTCAAAAAGGGTGAGCTGGATCGAGCGGTGGCGTATCTTAGAGAGCATACTGAAGTGCGGGATGTTATTCTTTCTGGCGGTGACCCGTTGTTATTGCCTGATCGTCTCATTGAGAGAATTCTGAAAGGCCTTCGGTCCATCCCGCATTTAGAATTGATTCGGTTTGGGACCCGAGTGCCAGGTACTCTCCCTCAACGCATTACTCCAGAATTGTGTGAGATCGTTAAGCGCTTCCATCCAATTTATATGAATTTGCATTTCAACCATCCGGATGAGTTGACGCCGGAGGTCAAGGAGGCTTGCGGTCGATTGGCGGATGCCGGGGTGCCCTTGGGTGCCCAAACCGTTTTGCTGAAAGGCGTCAATGATGACCCGGAAATCATGAAACGGCTGATGCATCAACTGTTGTTGGCCAGGGTAAAACCCTATTACCTGTATCAAGCCGATCTCACCAAGGGGACGAATCATTTTCGGACTCCGGTAGAAACGGGGTTGAAAATAATTCAATCTCTTCAGGGGCATACGAGTGGCATGGCCGTTCCCCACTTTGTCATTGATGCGCCCGGAGGTGGCGGAAAGATCCCGCTATTGCCTAACGATTATTTATTGAATTTGGATGAGAACGGGGCCGTATTAAAAAATTATGAAAATAAAACCTATCATTATCCTCAGCCATCATCGGGAAACGGGCGTGAACTCCCCATGGTCGGCGCCCCTGCATCCCAGGATATGTGCGGTGCCGGCGCCATGGATGACTATTAATGGTCGATTCTAGGAAGACCGGCATTCTGTCCTTTCAACACCTTCGTGCGCTGGTTCGTCAGAAGGTGATCCGGGCCGATGTGCCCATCACCTCCCGGCAAATTCAACCGGCCAGTCTCGATTTACGTCTGGGAACGAAGGCCTACCGTCTCCTGAGCAGTTTTCTGCCAGAACCCTCAGATCAGCAGTCCCAGTTTACCATTGAGGACCTCTACCGGTCCGATATGGTGATGTACGATATGGATCTGACCAATGGCGCAATTCTTGAAAAGGGCCATGTCTACCTCGTGCCCTTGATGGAAAGGGTGAAGCTGCCCAAAGATATCCGCGGTCGAACTAATCCAAAAAGTTCCACGGGGAGATTGGATATTTTTACCCGCGTGGTGACTGATCTCCATATGGGCTTTGATGAAATTCGCTCCGGGTATGAAGGCCCGTTATTTTTGGAAATTGTGCCCAGGTCGTTTACCATACGTGTGCAGGCCGGGTTGGCTCTCAACCAATTACGATTAATGTCCGGCAAACCCATGGTCTCGGATTCAGGGTTGCGAGCTGTTCATCGCAAGACCCCGTTGCTGTATCACAATGGAGATTCCGGGAAAATGGATCTGGCCTTATCGGCCAAGGAACTCCGGGTAAACAACGGTCTATTTTTAAGTGTCGATTTGCAAGGATCGAATGAACATTCCGAGGCGATTGTGGGGTACCGGGCAAAAAAGAACAGTCATGTGATTGATCTCAGTCTGGTTGGCCATTATGCGGCCTCCGATTTTTGGGAACCGCTAAAACGCAATGCCACCGCTACCATGCTGTTGGAGCCGGAAGAGTTCTATATCCTGGCATCCAAGGAACGAATCCAGGTTCCACCTGGCTATTCATCGGAAATGGTAGCGTATGAAGCCGCCTGCGGGGAATTGCGTACCCATTATGCGGGGTTTTTCGATCCTGGGTTTGGCTATGCCAACCGCAGCCGGAAAGGCACCCAGGTGGTCTTGGAGGTCCGTCCTCACGACGTGCCTTTCCGTATTCATGATGGACAGACGTTTTTTAAGGTCGTTTACGAGAAGATGCGGGATATTCCCACGCAGTTATATGGATCGGCGTTAGGGTCTTCCTATTACCAGCAGGGGCTTACACTCAGCAAACATTTTAAGTGGTAACCATGAGTACAGAAACCGAACAACCTCAGTCGACCGACCCTGTTGCCCCAAAGCCAGTACCTCCCCGTCCACCAGTCAGGGATGAGGACCCGGAGGATCAAGAAAACCTGCAGATGCAGGTGGCCATGCGTATGGTGGGGTCCGCCATGGTCTTTATCGGGTTTTTGCAGGTTTTTCTGTCCGCCAGTACCGGTGCCGAAATCAGCATCTTCCCCATGATTATTTATTTTTCAGGAATGGCCATGTGGGCCTATTCCTCCGTGGACAACCTCACTGTCCGTTATACGGTGATGGCGGTGTCTCTGCTTTGCGCGATGGCATTTATGCATTTTGGGGAAGTGTTATTTTGGCATAAGTATCTGATTTACTGGGGCACCATCGGGGTCGTCGTGTTTTTTATGTTCAAAAATCCCAAGAAACCCGCCGGCTCGTAGCCCAACGTTCTTAATTCTTAGTCTTTCCAATCGTGCGTCAACCATTAGGTTTTTCATGGGCATCGCCGTGATCATTCCGGTCTTGAATGAACAGAAGGTTTTGCCAGCTTTGTTGCCCGTCTTGATTCCGCTGGGGTTTGAGGAAATTATTGTGGTAGATGGAGGAAGCCGGGATGGTACGGTGGATGTGGCCAGAAAGATGTTGGAATCGATATCCGACTCCCGCTATCGGATCATTTCCGGTCCATGTGGGCGGGCTTCCCAAATGAACGCCGGGGCAGCTTTGGCCAACTCCGAAATTTTGGTATTTTTGCATGCTGACACCCAATTGCCAGACAATGCCAGGCAAATGATAGCAGCCGCCATGGATGATCGGCAGTGTGTCGGTGGCCGGTTTGATGTACGATTTCCACGGGACACTGGTTATGCATGGATGGTGAGCCGGCTCATGAATCTGCGGTCACGCTGGTCGGGGATTTTCACTGGCGATCAAACCATGTTTGTGCGACGTTCCGTGTTTGAAAAGTTGGGGGGGTTTGCGAATATTCCTCTTATGGAAGATATTGAATTCAGCCGCCGGTTGAAGCGAGTTGGCACGATCGCGACTCTGCGAGCGAAGGTCATCACGTCGTTTCGACGGTGGGAACAGCAGGGCCCTCTCCGCACAATCGTGC
Source organism: Candidatus Nitrospira allomarina (assembly GCF_032050975.1). Classification (NCBI taxonomy): domain Bacteria; kingdom Pseudomonadati; phylum Nitrospirota; class Nitrospiria; order Nitrospirales; family Nitrospiraceae; genus Nitrospira; species Candidatus Nitrospira allomarina. The sequence goes on from NZ_CP116967.1 coordinate 1,087,081, forward strand.
GCATGTGGACGCTTCGCGCGTGGTATTGGCTAGGATGGGATCCGCGCCGCCTTCAGCAATATTATGACACCGTCCGGTAAAGACCCAGCTGTACGTCGATCACGTCCTTCGCACCAGAGCCAGGGTGGGAGACGCCGATCTCTCCCGCCTGCGACATCGGCGATTATTGTATTTGCGAAGGCACCGGTTGCCGGTCAAGTCAAAACCCGCCTGTGTCCTCCTCTCACGCCTGATGAAGCAGCCAGTCTCCACGGAAGTCTCGTCTTAGATATTCTGGAGCGATGCCAATCTCTCAGGGGCTATGATCGCATCCTGGCCGGAACGCCCTCTCCCCATCATCCCTTCTTTCGGGCCATGGAGGCTCGATTCAAGATTCCGGTCTGGGATCAAATAGGGGACGATCTGGGAACTCGCATGGCATCAGCATTCAAACAAGCGCTCGGTTCCCCCATATCGTTCGGTTGTGGTCATTGGAACGGACATTCCCGGCATAAACGGTCCACTCCTTATAACGGCACTAGACAGTCTTCACGATCATGATGTCGTGTTAGGTCCCACCATGGATGGCGGGTATTATTTAATCGGGCTGCGCACTCCCGTCCCGGAACTGTTTGAGAACATACCGTGGTCCACGGAGCAGGTATATGCCATTACAGAGCAGAAGGTAAAAATGCTGGGCCTATCGTTAAAAACCCTACCGAAACTTCGTGATCTTGATACGGTGGAGGATCTTCACATGTGTATCCGGGATTCGAAAGATCGGCAGAATCAGATGTTTTCTTCTCGCACCAAAAATGTGTTGCAGGAGTTGGCCAAGCGATTGACCAACCGCGAATAAGGGAATAATCCTCATTTTTGAATGACGGGAGTATCTACACGAGTACCACAGGAGAGATGAGAAATGATTGACCGTGTGGCGTTGATCACTGGCGGGGCCAGAGGAATTGGACGGGGTATCGCGCTGGACTTGGGGGAGAAGGGTTGGAGGGTGGCTCTTTGCTATCGTACCAGTCGGCAGGAAGCTGAAGAAGTCAAGCGTGGCATCGAGGGACGGGGTGGAAAGGCGTTGGCCATTCAATGTGATGTCTCCGACCCTGTTGCGGCAACACAGCTTGTTCAGCATGTGGAAGATGCCTGGGGCAAGATTGATGCGCTGATCAACGGGGCCGGGCCTTACCATCGCATCTCACTGTTTGAGGAAACTGTTGAGGGATGGTCGGACATGTTCACCAATAATCTCCACCCGATCTTTTATCTCGCGAAGGCCGTGGCGCCGGGGATGAAAGCCAGAAAATCTGGCCGCATTATTTCGTTCAGCATGGCCAACGCGGACAAAATGGAGGCCCAACCGCATGTGACCGCCCATTATATTGCTAAAGCCGGCGTGCTCATTCTTACCAGGACCCTGGCGAAAATGTTGGCCCCGGATGGCATTACCGTGAATGCGATTTCACCGGGATTTATCGATTCCGGGAGCGCGTCACCGGGAGAGCTGGATGGTATGGCTAAGAAAATTCCGGCAGGATATATTGGTCAGGTTGAGGATACCGTCCAAGCCGTTCGGTATTTCTTATCTGACGAAGCTCGATACGTGACCGGAGCCAATCTGCACGTGAGCGGCGGCTGGGGAGTCTGAAGCCTCGAAGCTGTCATCAATGAGCAGAATACAGGCTTTCTCGATAATTACCCTCCCTGTGCCATGCTGGACAACGGGAAAGCATCTTTCAATATCTTGCCTCTCGTCCTGCTTCTTGCTCCTACCCGGGTCCATGCTTTTCCAACCAGGTGATTCCAAAAATCTCCCCAAAGTGGTGGGCAAGTTGTGTCCGCACCCTGTGTGATTCTATTGGTCTCCCAAGGTTCTTTGCTATGGAAACCATGGTACAGCCTTCAATCCCGCATGGTGATAAAAGAGTGAATGGTTGGAGATCGACGTTCACGTTTAAGGCAAATCCGTGCATGGTCACCCCACGGGAAATTCGTACGCCGATGGAGGCAATTTTTTCCATGCGCCTGGCGGATGTTTTCACCCACACCCCTCGAAACGTTTCATGACGACATCCGGCAATCCCCCATTCCGCTAAAGTGCGAATCAGGACCTCCTCCAATTGCTGGACATAGATTTTGGGACCCGGACAGAAATTGCGAAGTCGTAAAATCGGATATCCAATTATCTGTCCGGGGCCATGATAGGTCACAGATCCGCCTCGCCCGGTCTGATGAAGGTGGACCCCCATGTGCTGCAGTTGGGTCCAGCGAGGCTCCCAATGTTCAGGCTTGGTTGTTCGTCCCAATGTGATAACAGGTTCGTGTTCGGTCAATACCAATGTGTCGGGCCGACGGTCCTCGAGACGTTGGGCAACCAGAGACTGTTGAAGCTCCAAGGCTTCCGCATAGAGTAGCCGAGGAAACGTCAGCACCATTCCCGGTTGTCGAGAATCGACGAGAGCCATAGGAATCCGATCTCAGGATGAAGTGAACCCTAAGGGGAGGCCCAGGACTTTCAAGATAGGAGGTGGGAGGCGTTTGATTTTGCCGTTGGTATCCACGGCCACAAGGGTTGCCGATCCTTCCACGACCAATCTTTTGCTGGTGCGTTCTTTGATGATATGGGAAAACGTGAGAGACGTTCGTCGATCGGCCGCTACCGTCGTCTCGACCTCCAGGATGTCTCCATAGGTGGCGGCTGATCGATAGGATAGTTCAGCGCGTATCACGCGAAATTCGGTTCCTTCTTGTATTAATGCGGCAACCGACAGGCCATGGCTATCGAAGTAATGCGTTCGGGCTCGTTCAAAGTATTTTAGATAGTTGGCGTAGTAAACGACTCCTCCACAATCTGTATCTTCATAATAGACCCGAACCTCCATTCCGGCCGGTCGCCTCCCCTACACATTCATGGTTGGAAAATCTGGTAGGTCGGTGGGAGCCACCCCACTTAATTTTATCACCAGTTCATAGAGCTGGTGGTAGCGTTCCGGTTTAATGGGTTCAAATCCGTAACCCAGTAGGGCATGGTCAGCAGCATCAAATAAGGATTTCATTTTAGGCCAATCTGTGACAAAGCGTTGCCCCATGGGATCTCCAAGCGCATCTAACGCCTGAAATTGCGCCTGGAGAGGAAGGCGATATTTCCCATCAATTTCATTCAGATATTGCCTGCGACAGGTTTCTCGCAGGTCCTCCGGGAGTTGTTCGAGGTTCACATCCCAACTTTTCAGTTGGTACTGGGTATACAAACGGGATTGAGCAAAGGCTTCCAAGGCTCGAAGGAGGACGTGAGTGGCAACCTCTAGATCCCGCCCGCGATCTCCACGGCGTTTTGCCCATGCCAATAAGTCGAGAGCCACCGCAGGCTTAATATCTTTCGAATCCAGCACGATTCGTTCAAGGAACGTGAGGTTTGCTTTGAGGAGGTGAATGAGGCGATCCATGCCCGGAGGGCCGCCCCACACGGAAGCCAGTTCCAAGGCTTTGATCCCGCCTTTTAATTTTTCCCAGGCAGGACGATACAGGAGTTGATCCCACAGGCCATAGCCCTGTGCCACATCGGCCAGGGCCCGATAAAATGGTTTTAGCCCGCCGCTGATTCGGTGTTCCAACGTGTGAAACCCTTTAACGGCCGCATCATAAGAACCATGATTGAAATGGTAGCAAGTCTCGTGTCGCAGATGCGGCGCTTCTTCGTCCCAAGGATTGGCAGAGGCTTCAGATTGCGACAACAATTTGGTGATCGCTTCGACGGCCTGGTCAGCAGATGGAAAAGGATGGCCGGGAAACGACAACACTTTGGTGGAAAAGGGAAATCCTGTCAGCACCATGGCGGAAGCCATGCCAACGGTCGCGCCGGTAATATCAATCACCAGTTCCCCGGGCATCACGTTCCAGGTCGTTAACAAAGGGCCAAGCCCATGAGCCAGGGCTTTCTGGCATGCAGAAAAACTTTCAGGGGAAGGAGTGAAGATCCAGTCCCAACGCTGAGGCATGCGTGACAAGGCCGGAGGGATCTGAGATTCCACGACCTGTTTATGGGACTCATGCAGAAAAAAACATACCATGTCAGGATTCAAGTGCCGAACAATGGCGATGGCGGACGTAGGGTCGGCTTGAATGGCGAGTAGGAGTGCTTTGGTGGGGATATGGGCACTCACAATGAATCGACTATATCATCGGTTGAGGAGTCCGGCAAGAAAACCGATGCTGGATATTATGCTCTCAACGTGGAATCCCGGTATTTTCTTCGCACAGTGTGAAATTTGATTCCTATCCTGATAGAATCGGCCACGATGAATATTGATGCGGTCATTCAGGCCTTTGAAACCAGTGCCGATGTCAAAAATGAATTTATCCGAACCCACGCGGAACGTGTCGTTGAAATTGGTCAATTGCTGATCCGTGCATTTCGTGAAGGCCGAAAGGTCTTGCTCTTTGGGAATGGTGGGAGTGCGACGGATGCCTCGCATCTTGCCGCGGAATTTGTGGGTCGGTACCGACGCGATCGAGATCCCCTTCCTGCCCTGGCGTTAGCCTGCGATATGGCTGCCATTACCTGTATTGCAAATGATTATGACTATACGGATATTTTCTCCCGGCAAATAAAGGCGCATGGCCGCAAGGGGGATGTGGCTATTGCCATTAGCACCAGCGGGAACTCCCTGAACGTGATCCGCGGTGTGGAAGCGGCTACGGACAGAGGCCTTGTCACCGTGGCCTGGACAGGCGCCACCGGGGGTAAGGTGGGAGATCTCGTCGATTATTGTTTTCGGGTCCCTTCTTCGGTGACGGCACGTATTCAAGAATGTCATATTACGCTGGGTCACGTGTTGTGCGAATTTATTGAAGAGCGTCTTTTTGGTGACCAGGGCTAAATCATTGCCGACCGGTACGTCTCCGAAGCTGAATCTCGCCCGGCTTCGCACCTACCCGCTTCAAACCCGTCATTCCAAAGTGAAAATGGCGGATTTTGGTTCACCCTGGCAACGTGCTGGTTCCTTTCAAGCCTTCCTTAAAACCTTACCGGATATTTTAGCAGGCAAAACTTTCAGAGCCGTGGTGGCGGCGATCGTGAATGCCAGACGACGGGGAAAACCGGTGATCCTCGGCATGGGCGCCCATCCAACCAAGGTCGGTCTTAATCCCATTGTCGTGGACCTGATGCGCAAGGGTGTGATTACTGCCGTGGCCATGAATGGAGCCGTCATTATTCACGATTTTGAGATAGCCTACCTTGGGCAAACCTCCGAAGAGGTCGAAGCCGAAATTGATTCCGGACGATTTGGCATGGCAGAGGACACGGGGCGCATATTAAATGAGGCGATTGTGCAGGGATGGCAACAGGGTTTGGGTATTGGAGAAGCGGTCGGCCGGTATCTGTTGAAGTATCCCAGGCAATTTCCACATCGGGGAAGGAGTTTGCTGGCGGCCGGTGCGCAACTTGGTCTTCCCGTCACGGTGCATGTGGCGATCGGGACCGATATTATTCACATGCATCCCCAGGCAAATGGTGAAGCGATTGGTGGCGGCTCGTTATTGGATTTTCGCAAGCTGGCCGCAGTGGTGTCGAAGATGGAAGGGGGCGTGTACATCAATTTGGGATCAGCGGTCATGATGCCGGAAGTCTTTCTCAAAACCGTAACGTTGGGGCGAAATCTGGGACGAGCCTTAAAACAGATCACAACGGTGAATATGGATTTTCTCCCCCATTACCGGCCGATGACCAATGTTGTCAAACGGCCAACGCAAAAAGGTGGAAAGGGTTATGCGCTGACCGGTCATCATGAATTGATGGTTCCGCTTTTGGCCGCAGCCGTGCTGGAGGCGCTTGGCAGGTGAGGTATTCTCAGGTGGCTGCGACTTTATTGATACGGGATAATCAGGTGCGGGCTTAAGGAGGAGAACCCTCATGAAAAAGAAAATTCTCATTGTCGATGATCATCCCGACATTGTCCTCATGCTGACAGACCGCTTAGAGGCCTTGGGTTATGACACGATATCCGCTGGAAATGGCCAAGAAGCGTTGGAGAAATATGAGCAGGACTTTCCTCACCTTATGCTGTTGGATTTGGAAATGCCACAGATGGCCGGCATGGAAGTGTTGCACCAATTAGCCAAAATGAGTGTGAAAAAGAGTGGAGAGGCTGATTCTCAGACATTTGGCGGAGGAGAGTGCCTCCCGTTGCCTGTCGTGGTTATGACGGCTCATGGCACAATTTCCAAAGCCGTTGAAGCCATGAAAGCCGGAGCGTATGACTTTCTCACGAAGCCTATTGAGCTGGACCATCTGGCCATTGTCCTTAAAAAGGTCCTAACGCGGGAAGCATTAGGGCGGCAGGTTGCGGCGTTGCGCACGGAGGTGGAAAGCCGGTATAGCCAGATCATAGGGAATAGTTCTCAGGTGCATTCAATGGTGGAGTTGGCAAAACGGGCTGCCGAAGCTGATGCCACGGTGTTGCTGCTGGGAGAAAGCGGGACGGGAAAGGAATTGTTTGCCCGGTCCATTCACCAATGGAGCGACCGGAGGGATATGCCGTTCAGTATCATCAATTGTGTGGCTCTCACGGAAACCCTCTTGGAGAACGAACTCTTTGGGCATGAAAAGGGCGCGTTTACCGGTGCAGACTCTCTCCAGAAAGGGAAAATCGAAGCCGCGGATGGGGGAACCGTTTTCCTGGATGAAATTGGCGATATGCCGCTGGGGCTTCAGGCTAAATTACTCCGGGTGCTTCAGGATCATGAGTTCCCCAGGGTTGGTGGGACGCGATTGGTCCGCGTCAACATTCGGGTGATTGCGGCCACCAACAAGGATCTGAAGCGAGCGGTTAAAGAGAGGACCTTTCGGGAAGACCTGTATTTCCGGCTGAATGTCGTGAACTTGTTATTGCCACCATTGCGAGATCGTCCCGAAGATATCATTCCTCTTGCCGAACATTTTTTAGCCCGCCACATGCGGGAAATGAAAAAACGGAAGCGGAGTTTTTCAAAGTCTGCCATTAAAACGATGCGATGCTACGCATGGCCCGGCAATATTCGGGAACTGGACAATGCGATCGCTCGAGCAGTGGTGTTGGGAGTAGAGGAAGAGATTTCTCCAGATCTCTTGGGATTGGGGGGAGGAAAAGACGAACTCGATGAGATCGATAACCTCCCCTACCATGAATCCCTGGACCGATTCGGTACCCGCATTTTGGAGCAGGCCATGCGTCGAAGCAACTGGAGCCAAACCAAAGCCTCAGAACTCCTTGGGCTTCAACGCACTTACCTCTCCCGGCTCCTCAAACAAAAAGGCATTCAGCAGGAGACTGAGAGTTCCTGATCATTCTGAGATTTCGAGGAACCGGGGAAAGACTCCTCAAGGTTCAAACGACCAATTATTGACTGGTAAAGGGGAATGAGGACCCATTGTCCTATTTGGAATTGGTCTGAATGCTGGGATTCGTACTGATATCCCCATGAAAAACCGCCTGCTGGTTTCCAGAAAACCAATTTATGGGCATAGGGGGAATCTGTCAGGTTGGACATGGAAAACACCATAAGCCCTTAGCAACTGAAAAACCTTGTGCCGGGCGTGTAAAAACCGTGGTGGTGGGTCCGGGTTGGATGAGGGGGAAAGAAGTTCCCAATATCAGAAGGCTGGAGGTTTTTCCTCTTTTGAAAGAATGCCAAGTGGGCGGTTGCTTCGGTCATTGATGAAGAAATGGGGTTTCAGATCCGCCGCCGAACAGAGGAAGGCTTTAAAACAGACACAGCGATATCCTGAAAATTGTAAGCTTCTGAAAGGCATTCTGAATGCCAGCTTGATCATTGAGGGTCGCGCCTTGCTTAACCCCACGATTTTTTTCCTCAGCTAAACTCAAAAGACCCTCATGTTTTTTCGTTCCTTCCTGAGTAGTCGTATTCAATTCCTCTGACTTGCTATCATTTTTTTGCGGACAGGTTCAGGCATATGAGCTTGGTTAACGAATGTCATGATGTCAGGCTCCGCCGTGTCAGGAGTGGTTTGAGGACCTGAATGCGAAAAAAATTCAGGCCTTCGGTGATTTCTCCACTGCAGGACGTGTCACTGCGCAGGTAAATTCCTGGCCTTGAAAATTGAGTAGATACACTGAAATCTCAATAGGGAACTCCTGGCCATTTTTGGTACGGTGGATCGATGGGTAGGATAAAGGTTGACCCTTCCGCAAGCTTTCCAGGCGTTGTTGGAATTTTTCATTGTCATGGTAGGGGGCAATGTCGGGAATACGCAGGGTTTTAAGTTCTTCCTGTGTATATCCTAAGGAGTCGCAAGCCGCCTGATTGGCAAAACGTAAGCGTTTATCCGAATCCGCCACCATGATTCCATTGGGTACATGATCAAAAGCGAATTGCATCAGTTGAGCATACTCTGCTAGCTGTTCATAGGCGGTGAGGTTCAATGGGTGTTGCGTGGCGTCATGAAGGGAAGCCCCCGTTGAGCTTGGTTGAAGAAGGGAAGGAAAGGTGGCAATGGATTGAGTAGGTGCGAAAGAGCTTTGCCACCCTGCGATCGCGATGTTTCGTGCCAAACAGGCTCGATGAATGGCGGATTTAACTTCCTGCCGTTGGTAGGGTTTGGTGAGGTAAGCAAAAGCTTTCTCGAGGATGTCCGGATGGGCAGTCCTTCGTAAGGAGGTAAAGGCGGTCAACAGAATGACGGGAAGATGTGGATGCGTCTGAGAGAGTTCGTTGAGCACTTCAATGCCATCCCGATCTGGAAGTCCAACATCGAGAAGCACGATATCATAGGATGATGTCGAACTTTTTTGGAGGGCGGCCCCTCCGGTTCCTACAGAATCCACCTCAAAGCCTTCCTGGAGAAGGTAGTCAGAGAGGGCAAGAAGGATGTCGGTGTCGTCATCCACGAGCAAAATGCGCGGCTTCGTGGACAAGGTTGACATGTTTCCTTTCTTCAAAGGCGAATCAGAGGATTGTAAAATTTTGGAAGAAAAAGTCACCTAGAAAATCCCTACGTTCCTCCACCCATTCAAAAAGCTCTGCAATTTATAGGCTTGAGTAAATGCTTGTTTTTCGAAGAAAGAAGGGCCTTTAAAAATTAAAAATGTATCCGTTTAGATAACTGTTGTATCTAAACGGATACGTTTTTGACAGACCGCATTGGTGATTCTTAGGAGGGTGTGGTCGAGTGTGTTACGGGCAGGATAACACAGAAGCGACTACCCTCACCGGGAAAACTTTCCACCCAAATCGATCCGCCGTGCAGCTCGACTAAACTCTTCGTAATAGCCAAGCCGAGCCCAGCTCCCCGATTTTTCATTTCAGAAGATTGCCCCCGGTAAAACCGTTCAAAAATCGTCTGTTGTTCCTCGAGAGGAATGCCGCAGCCGCTATCAATGACGCATGTTTGAATCATCCCGTCGTCCCGCTGCTTGACTTCCACTTTCACAGTTCCGGGAGGTTCTGTAAATTTGAGGGGCATTGTTGATGAGGTTGGTAAAAATCTGAATGAGCTTATCCCGATCGCCCTGGATGAAACCGATGGGATCGGAAATATGGGCTTCGAGAATGAGGGAACGTTCCTGCGCGATAGATTGCAACGTTTCCACCACCTCCCTGGCGAGGCTGCCCATGTTAACGGGGCTCTGGTGCAAGTCCATGCGGCCAGCTTCGATGCGGGAAAGATCCAAGAGATCATTTATCATCCGAGTGAGTCGTTCGATGTTGTATTTCATCCGCTCGAGATAGAATGATTGTCGGTCATTCAGATCGCCGACCAAGCCATCCAACATGTTTTCCACCAACCCTTTAATAGAGGTCATCGGCGTGCGAAGTTCATGTGAGACAATAGACACGAAGGAAGACTTTAACCGGTCTAATTCCTGAAGACGTTCATTGGCGGACTGCAAATCTTGCGTGCGTTCTTTGACTCGTTCTTCGAGAGTTTGAGCGAGCTTTTCGACTTCCTCATAGGTTTGTGCGTTGTCGATGGCCACCGCCACGTGACTGGCTATGGTCAAAAGCAAATCCAGGTCTTCCTGCGTGCAGCGTTGATGGCCCCGATCGGCTCCCAGATATCCCAGCACGCGTTGATGACTCAGCAGCGGGGCGCACACAAAAGAGATCACTTCCATTTGTCGACAGATGGGGAGAATGAGAGGACTCATCTGATGGGCTATTTCCTCCAGATCGTATGCCAAGACCGGACGTCCGTGGAGTAAAAGGGTTTCATCTATGCTTCCAGGAGAAATGGGAAATTCAAGGTGTCGAATTCGCTTCTCTAATTCCAGAGCCACCCCTGACACATCGGAGACCCTGGCTTTCGTGCCTGCAGGATTTTGGAGGACGAGGATCATACGTTGGAATCCCAGATTTTTTCGAAGAAGCTTCAGGACGGTGGAAAACAGTTTTTGGACATCGAGTGTCGAAGTAATCACAATTCCGGTTTGGTGCAACGTACTGAGTTGCGTGACCTGCTTCGTGATGGTGTGAACATAATGAGAGATGGCTTCCTCACGTTGTTGGAGGGCCCGTGCCATCCGATCGATGCTGGTGGTGAGTTGTCCCACTTCATCCTGGGTGTCTGTCGTGACCGTCACGGAAAAATCTCCTTCAGCGATTTTTCTAGAGGCAACTGCTAAATGATGAAGGGGTGTGACGATGCGATTAGCTAACAGAATGGTGAGAAAAATACCCACGAGGATGATTCCCACGGTGAGGAGCCCGATGTGCCACACCGTTTGATTGAGCGATTGTTGCATGTGTGTGGTGGTGATACCGATTTGGATAATGCCGATGATGGCGGACGGTTTGGTGGAAATCCTGCGACTGTCCTGAAGGGTTTCTGACGCCAACAGTTCTATCGTCGAGAGACGTCTCTCTTGACGATAGACCGGAAGAGCCAAATCATAAATGGTTTCTGATCCGATTCGGAATTTTTCTGCTCCCTTTCGTTCTGCCGACCTATCAGGAAGAAGCCCTTCCTTATGGGGTGAGGTATGTAAGACCGTCACAAGTGGCTCGTTTTTGGGATTTTGAGAAGGTGGCCTAAGCAGTCCTTCCGTGAGGGAATCATCCGGGAATATGGGCCGCGTTTCGTCACGGGTCAGATTGGTGGTATTCACCAATTTTCCTTTTGATTTTCCGACTAGTACGTGACCGTGCTGATCTCGTGCGATGGCATAAATAACTTCCGGTGCCGATAACGCGCCATCCAACATGGTCTCTAAATAGTGGGTATCTTGAATGATGAGTCGATTGACGCTGACTTTGTTCAGTGTTTTAACCAGAATCGTTCCGGTTTTGAGAAGTGCGCCTTTCATGACTTCGGCTTCTTGTTGGATGAGATATCCACTGAGACTAGAGCAGGCAAGAACAATGACCAAACTCACAAATAATGAAAATTTTGCTCGTAATGAGAGAAAGCCCCGCGGCATTGGGGTGGGGTCATTTTGGAGAGGCGATGAGGTTTGGGGCAGCTGGGGCCTAAAATCGCTCATCAAATTGCCTCAGGACGTCTGGGGTCAGAGACAGGCCCAAATACCTTGCAGACTTTTGATTGATGGATTGATGGACGCGTTTAGGAGGAATAATCGTTCCCAATACAGATGAAGGCGTTTGTCTGGCTAACTGTTGAGTAAGCTGAGCAGCTTGGGTGCCGATGTCCGCATAATGGACATACGCACCGATTACGGCGCCGCTACGCACTAACGCGGAGGAAAAACCTACGACGGGAATATTGGCTTCCAAGGTCGTGCTTATCAAAAAGTCCAGTGTGCTTTCGGTGAGAACGGTACTGTCCGGTAAAAGCCATAAGGCATCGATGCGATCTTTGAGGGCATTGAGTGCGGAAGCGACATCTTGTTCTTGGTGTATTTCTTCGGAGAGGATTTGGATACCCAATGCGTTAGCGTCATGGAGAAGCTGCCTATGCATCTCGTGTGATTTTTGCGGATCGAAAAGTACTCCGATGCGTGAAACCTTCGGTGCCAAAGCGTGTAAGGATTTTAGGGGTTGGCGAAACGGGACCTTCAGAGAGAGGCCGACCATGTTGGTGGTCGGCAAACCATATTTTTCCGGATCAAGAACCAAACAAAATATGACGGGAATATCCGGAATTTCGAGTTTGGCAGCAAGAGCCGCTTTTAATCCCACGGCCAGCACAACCTTTACATTTGATGCGCGGATGCGCTGAGCTAGCTGGCGGCCCTTTGCCATATCCCCCTGGAGGTCATATTCCCTGATAATTTGAATAGTGGATGGGAGAGCGGATGTAAATGCGGAAATGGCTTCAGAATAGGCGTTGATGTCTGCCGACTTCAGAATGGCGACTTCCTGCGCAGAGGTGACAGGGGATAGGTTGAGGAAAATTCCCACACAAATGATTACCCAGACAGGCTTCCTCCCATAGCTCCAATAGGCTGATCGGTGGCAAATAGCCCTCAAGTGGTTCATCATGTCTCAGGGACGTTTAGAAGGTTGTTTGTTCTACCATATGGTCAGGAAATGGTTGATTGTTGATTCATTCGAAATGATAAAAAAAGTGCTTACATTGCCGGGTGTCCGGGTATAAAGATTTTCCTTCTTATACTTTGCTCCTAGTAAGGGGTAGATTCCGGGCTTCCATTCATCGCCAATTTAGGCTGTGATCTTTCATCTAGAAGGATTTCTTTTTTCTCTCAGCGTTTCCCTGTTGGAGGCGCAAACGCAACGTTCACCCTGAAGTCTCACCCAAATATTGGAAAGAAGCAAGGGTAATACCGATTGCAGGTTCGTCTCAAAATGGCGGGAAATTTCCTGGTCAGAAATGAGCAGGAAATTAAGTGGATAGGGGTCAAAGGAGCGGGCTAGAGGGTAACTGTCTAGGAGGGATACTCAGGTGGAATGGGAAAGTCTCTCTAGAATACTGGAAGAAATACCTGGCGTTCGCAACTCTTCCCAAGACCACTCTGGCACCGAATGACTATGGCTGTGAAAACTTTATGGTACGCGATGCCACTCGTATTCTGAAACAAACTGGGTGGTAAGTGAGCGAATCAACCTGGATTCTGCCGTTTCACGAATTATGGGAGTCTGATAATGCGGTTGCCACCCACAATTAAGACATCGGACCACGGTTTCATTCGAAGTTTCTCCACCCTCTTGATGCACAAGGCCTTGGCATTTGGGACATTGAGCGAGTGTGTCGGCACAGTAGGCCGGCGGATCAGGTCTGAGGGAATCCAAATGGATGCGGGTATGTCGTCGGCGAATTTTTCTGTGGGCGGTAGCCGGGTTATTCGGGGATGAATTGGTTCTCTGTTGGAGAGTGGATTTCATCATGTGGATCCCTTTCTTAAAAGAAGTGAAGTGGTGAGGTGCCCCTTAAGTCTTCAGGATTGTTCACTTTCCATCGCAATTACGCTTCCCGGTGGTACCTATGGATTCAAGCAAGAGAGGTGCCTGAAGAACTTGAATAAATCTTAGGAAGAAAATGCCAACAATTATTCAGCAATATATGGTGCTAACAAAATTTGAGGCCCACACAAGGGCAGAGGGGAAGGATGAATCACTTGGTATCTAAATGGATACAGAATGTATCTCATCAGATACATGAAAAGGTAATGATGGAATTTTGATAGAACAGCAGGGGGATCTGGCGTATATGGAAAAGCCTGGACTGCCGGGCTCATACGGCGGGTCGGGTGATCTGATTATATCCTTGAGCAGGGGACGCGAAAGAGTTGTTTGTCTTCCAGGCGAAGGGCAACGAGTTCCCGTCCCCACACACATCCACCGTCGATCGCGAACACGCGTGGTCCTTCCACGACTCCTAAGGCTGACCAATGACCAAAAATAATGGTGTCCTCTTGTGTCGCTCGATCGGGAACTTGGAACCATGGGATAAACCCCGGAGGGGCCTCGTGGGGATGCCCCTTAAACGAGAACTCAGGAATTCCTTCTTTGGTGCAGACCCGCAGGCGTGTCAGGACATTGGTCGTGAGGCCTAACCGTTCGTCAAGGCTCAGGTGGGGGGAAAACACAATGGGTTTTCGAAAATAGATTGCCGGTAGGTGCTGGTGAAAATCATCATCCCGCAGGGCTTCCTCCACCTCACGAGTTAATTTCAGGACTTGGGATATGGACCAAAAAGGTAAGAGGCCGGCATGAATCAGGCAATATCCATTTTCGACGTGGGCAAGGGGTCGAAATCGCAACCAGGTGAGCAATTCATCCACATCGGGTGCCGAGAGTACCGGTTGTAAGGTGTCTTTTCGACTTAGAGTGGTGACCTTGGCCCACACCGCCAGAAGATGTAGGTCATGGTTGCCCAACACGGTGATGGCCGAGTCCTCTAGCTTCTTGATGAGGCGAAGCACTTCCAGGGAGGCCGGTCCTCGATTGACTAAGTCTCCAACGAACCAGAGACGATCGGATGACGGATTGAAGCGAATTTTTTCAATCAGACGGTGTAAGGCCTGAACGCATCCCTGTACATCTCCAATTGCATAAGTAGCCATCGTGAAAGATCCTCGGATGGTAAAAGAAATATCTTCTGGAAGAATACTCTAATTTAGCATTTTTTATCCGTCTTGGTGTCCCCGTCTTGTTACAATAGGCCGATGTTTGAAGGAGTCTTTGTATTTCAACCCTCTTCTTGGGAAGACCGGAATTGGGCAAGTCTCAGTGGACTGCCTTTAGAAGAGGTGTGGCTCCCGGTTGATGAGTCAGTTACCATATTCGGCTGGTTTGTTAACGCCGGACCGACCAAGCCTGTGCTTCTCTGGTGTCATGGGAATGCCGGTAATATTAGTCATCGATTAGACAATATCCGTCAGCTGTATCGGCGAGGATTATCTGTTTTCATCTTTGATTATCGTGGCTATGGCCGGAGCACCGGCACTCCTTCAGAGCCAGGCATGTATCAGGATGCCCTGGCCGCCTATGACTATGTCTTAAACCGACGTGGTATTGCCTCGAGCCGGATTGTCGTGTTTGGACGGTCTTTGGGCGCTTGTGTGGCCGGTGAAGTGGCCATTCTCCGGCCATCGGCCGGAGTCATTCTTGAGGGGGCATTTCCTTCTATCCAGGCTATGTCGGACCACCATTACTTAGGATTGCCCGCCCGATGGTTGCTAAATGCGAGCTTCAATCTGACTGAAAAGTTGGCCAAGCTCAGGCGTCCGCTATTGGTGATTCATGGCGAAAAGGACACCATTGTTCCGGTGGCACTGGGGCGGCAGGTCTATGATGCAGCACATGAGCCTAAGCAATGGTTTGTGGTAGTGGGTGCGGAACATAATGATGTGCCGTTTGTTGGGGGAACCTCCTATTTTCAAAAAATCACAAGCTTTGTTCAGACTTTAATCGAAGGGTCACCGTGATTGATGTAGTCCTGCTTGACCATCCTTTCGATCGATGGCTACCATCCTCTTCGTCTCGGACGAGTATGCCGGTGATGTCAAGATTTTTATGGGTTCTGTGGCGTATCTCTATCAAATTAATCGTTCTCCAGGTGGACTCCCCAAACTGCCCGTGCCCGAGGCGTGGATCACGTTCAAAGGGATGGATGGGGACCGACACCGGAATCGGGCATTGCATGGCGGCCCGGATCGGGCCTTATGCCTGTTCTCGTTTGAGGTCCTGGAGGCCTTACAGCAAGAGGGACACACCGTTCACCCTGGAGCCTCGGGAGAAAATTTCACCGTAGCCGGACTAAACTGGACACAGCTGAAACCAGGTGACCATCTGAAAATTGGAGAAGAGGTGCAGATCACACTGACAAGTTATTGTGAACCGTGTCGTCATAATGCGCAATGGTTTGTGAATGGCGACTTTTTTCGGATCTCGCACCTGCAACACCCCGGATGGAGCCGATTGTATGCTCGAGTCTTGTCCGAAGGCCGAGTACGGCAAGGTGATGGTGTGTGGGTCGTGACGTAGCCAAAAAAAAGGAATTTGAAATGATGGAACGGGTTCTCGAACCGGAAATTATGGATGATCCGGAGCAAGTTGAGGCCTATGCCCAGGCTGATTTTCAAGAAGAAAATCAGGGGTTTGTGGATACCTTTCTTCGACTCTATGAGGACCGTGATGGCCCTCATGTTGTGGATTTGGGGTGCGGCCCCGGTGATATCGCCATCCGCCTGGCCCGGAATCTTCCCACCTGTCGGATTACAGGAATTGATGCCTCCGTTCCCATGATCACCTGGGCGGAACAGGCGGTGAAGCAAGCCGGGTTAGCTCATCGAATAGAGTTTCTCTCCCAACGGTTTCAAGACGTCAGATTGGCTACTCCAGCTGACGCCGTGATGTCGAACAGTTTGGCCCACCATGTTCCTAATCCGTTACGATTTTGGTATGAGATAAAAAAATTGATCAAGCCCGGCGGTTTAGTGCTGGTCATGGACCTCCTTCGTCCGGATTCTCCCGAGGAAGCACAGGCGCTCGTTGACCAGTATGCGGCTCATGAACCAGAAAGATTACAGCAGGATTTCTTTCATTCCCTGTTAGCGGCCTTTACTGAGGATGAGGTGGCTGCCCACCTCGCTGAGCTTAATTTAAGCCGCTTGATGGTAGATGTCCCGGATGATCGGCATTGGATCGTGTACGGGCGTGTGTACTGACCTGGAAAGATCTTGACGCTTTAGACCCGTAAGTCTTAAAGTGCCTGTTCGGTTGGGGGATCGTCTAGGGGCAAGACATAAGATTTTGGATCTTAGAACCCAGGTTCGATTCCTGGTCCCCCAGCCAGTCAATTTCCTCTTTCCTTTTAGGCACATCACTTACTTCTTCAGTTTCCTTTATTTGCTTGCCGGACTCACTGGTCCAGGATTTGGGGCAAGTTTCTGACAACCTTACCTATGTTGATTGCCTCTTTAGAAACCGAGCCTGAGATGAGCATATCGAATTGTTGTGGGGCCATTCCGATGCTCAAGTGTTATTTTTAACGAATAGTCAGATTTACCATTCTCAGGACCAACGACTGAACCATCTACCGGTGGATAGCCCCGCAGCTAGGTCATCTAGGATGGGTATTCAATGTTCAGGATGAACTAAGACCTGGTACAGAAAAATTCTGTAGCTGCTTTACGGGCAATGAAAGTTTTAAATGTCTCGTTCTGAAAGGTTTACCTCCGGAAGGGGATCCTTACAGGATTGAATCCTCTCATTCTGTTGCGTATGAGCGTAAAAATTCGAATCAAAAGGATTGAGAAATTTTGCCCAGATTCTATTTCTTCTTTGGGCAAAGGTACCATCGGCGGTAGCGGCCCTAAACTATCAAGTAGCAACGCTGTGTGGCATATAAGCCGATAGCTATCGTGAATCAAATGGAAGTGGAAAAACCAAGGGATAAATTTTGACCCAAACCTGAGGATTAAATTTGTTTAGAAAGTTAGGCATAGTGTATTGGCGTTATTGACCCCAGGCATAGTGATAAGACAAAAGGACAAGTACTTGGAAAAAAATCAACGGATCTCTTGAAATATTCACCAAATTTCCGTGCTGACTTGGCTTTTCATAGATTACGTAAAAAGATATGTTCGCATGGTTAACACGGTTTATTGAGCATCACCCCCACCTCCATCGTTTTGCTCTTTATATTTGGAGGCTGTTTCCTCCACGGGTGGCAGGATTTTTTAAAGGGTTGCTTGCCAGAAGCTGGGTAGTGGGGGCAATAGCCGTCATGATCGACGAAAATTCATCCCCTCCGGAGGTGCTCTTAGTTGAGCACAGTTATCGGCCTAAAGGGGCATGGGGTCTTCCTGGCGGGTCTCTCGAATCGACTCCCGGAGATCCGACCAGGCCAAGCAATACTTCATCGCCTGACGATGTTATACAGGCAGCTCTTTGCAAGGAAATGTCCGAAGAACTCGGTATCGCCATTAGGGTGAACAGTCTCCTTAGGATTGATGCTATTCCTTATCTTCCGGAAGAACCCGGCCCCTTTCGATTGCACTTTTACTTCCGCTGTGCTCCACAGGACGGGTTCGCAATTTTCCGTGCGAGACTGAATTCCGGGCACATACGCCCCCGCTCTCCAGAGATCAAAAATATACGGTTCGTTCCTTTGCCTGAATTAAAAAAGTACGACATATTTTCAACCGATCTGAGATTTTTGAATGATGATCTTTCAAGGCTTGAGCCAGCCCTTGCTACATTAAAATCCGACTGACATTTAATTTTTGGATTGTGTGGAAATCTTGCGATGGAAATGTACAGGCTCAACCAGTTTTCAGGGAACCTGAATGTAAGGAAAATCATCGACCAAAAAACGTGTGTTTCCAAAGTGGGCTAACATGTGCATGGCAAGTGAACCAAAGGAGTCTCATTGGTAAAGGGGAGGGACTAAATTCAAATCTTCATTGGGTTTTCCCCACTAAGAATCCGCGTGATGTTGGAAGGATTTCACGGCAGGAAGCATTTAATGTTCGCACCAGAACAACAACCCATTTGGGATTGCTCTTCTTCAGCTCATGCTGGTGCAACCGATTCTCTTTACCTCACCGCTCAAAACAAAGAGCCATGCCCATGGGGCTCATACGTTCTGATACTCCAACGGCCTTTCCTTTTTTGATTCTCGCCACGAGAGGTCCCGAATAAATCCGGAATAGGAAGGATGTGTCCCTGTCATCCAGGAATTTAAAGAGAGTTCGATGGGGAATTCCTCCCCGCTTTTTCTTAATCCATGGAGTGTGACCGTTTTCCCGATGACATGAGATTCGCCTGTTGTCTGTAGCCGTTTCATGCCTTGGGTATGAGCTTCCCGGTAGCGACTGGGCATGATCAGTGTCAGTGGTTTTCCGAACATTTCCTCGGCGGTGTATTCAAACATCGATTCAGCAGCCTTATTCCAGGACATGATGCGGCCGGTGTGGTCGGCTAATACAATGGCATCAGTGGCTGCCTGAAAAACGGCTTGAAAGCGGATTTCGCTTTCATATAAGGCGTGCCGGGCGCGTTCCATTTTTTTTGCCAGGGCATAAGCCTTGAGTGCTTGACGCACCGTGGTTCTAATTTCTGAACGGTTGATGGGTTTATGGAGATAGGCAAAGGCGCCCTGTTCCTCAAGGGGGCCGGTCACATCATCGAGAGTGGTGTAACTCGACAAAATAATGATGGGAAGACCTGGCACCGCTTTTGTCATCTTCTCTAGAACGAGTAATCCATCCATGTCAGGGAGTTTGACGTCAAGGATTACCACACTAGGCGAGTGAAGTTTTACGCATTCCAATGCGGTGCCGCCTGTTGAAGCCACATTAATGTGATGCCCGTCGGCTTCCAAAAGGTCTCGTAAAGCCAGGACAATATCCTGTTCATCGTCGACAACGAGAATGGGGGAAGAGGAAGAAAATGGTATCGGGGATGCGTGTCCCATGGTTTGACCTCATGTCTGGGGTAATTACCCCTCAGCGCCGATGTTCCTGAGAGTGGGCTTATGATGTTTGAACACGCAATCTACGTACCAATTACGGTATATGTTGAATCGGTCCGGAGATAAGCCATTGGAAAAAATGTGATTTTGTGAAAATTTTGCAAGGAAAAGCTTCTGTGTTATTGATTTACTTATATGAAAAAATGAAATTTTGATATCTGTTTGGATACATACAATTATCCAAATGGATACACAACTCTGACCTGTATACTCTAGGAGATGGAACTTACCGACAACTGTGCTGGCGAATTTCCCCTGACTTTTCGCTCTGTTTCCTTTAATAGACCAAGTATCTGTCTCCAAACCTCCACATTCGGATTCCACCAGACGTTAAATTGAGAAGACCGCTGGCCCCATTCGGCTTCGTTCCCGGAATCGGCGTTTTTGCCATGTATGACAGAACCGTAATAAGTGGGATACGTATCCTGTGGGGTAGGGTGTGCATGGGAATCGATCCAGGAAACCTTTGCAGGTCCAGGGATTTTCGGCGAATTGGTTCGGCTCAATGAGTCATCCAGGGCAGGTTTGGCCTCGATGTGATGTGGCTTGAGTTCACCCATTGGTTATGGCACTCTCCACTGTTGATAAAACAAGAATTATGGCAGGTTCATGCGGAAATTGGGTGTGTGGCTATTTACTGGAATGAAAGCCTGGGATAATGCCCACGGCTCTCTTTCCTTGGGCTGTATATAGTTTCCTCATCCGCTCATTCCCATGAATGTTTAAGCGCTGGCGGATATGGTGAATTGGGAATGAACATGGATATCCCCATCCAGGAACGGTTAATTGTCGCACTTGATGTTCCCTCCTTAGAGGAGGCCCGTCAGTATGTGAAGGATTTAGAGGGTGCCGCCTGGTTTTATAAAATCGGCCTGGAATTATTTCTGGCGGTTAATGCGGATTTTATCAAGGAATTACGTGCACAAAATTGCCGGATCTTTTTAGATTTGAAGATGAATGACATTGATGAAACCGTACGCCGAGCGGTGAATCTGGCGGCGGATCTTGAAGTTGATTTTCTTACCATATTTGGAAATCATGCCACAGCCAAAGCTGCAGTGCTGGGTCGGGGCGCCGGGTCCATACAGATTTTGACCGTTCCGCTCCTGTCGAGTTGGGGGGAAAAGGATCTTCAAGATCTGGGGATGTTGAGTGTGCGACCAGGAGAGCCTGCACGTTTTCATTCTCTGGATGACTACGTCTTATGGCGAGCCGAAATGGCGATGGCCCAAGGGTGCGATGGTTTGATCGCCTCAGGAAAATATGTAGGAATTCTGAGAGAACGGTTTGGTGGGAAGGCGCTCATTGTCTCTCCAGGTGTGAGACCTGCCGGACAGAACACCCATGAACATCAACGTTCGTTAACTCCATTTGAAGCCATTCGAGCCGGGGCCGATTATTTAGTCGTCGGGAGACCTATTCGCGATGCGGACAATCGACGCAAAATGGCCGAAGTGATTCAAGAGGAAATTGCCTTGGCGGTCAAGGCTGGTTCGAAAGAGCGGACATTGGCTGGAGAAAGATAGGTGGCGACATCTCATGAGTTTTGAAGGAACCAAAGTGGCCCTTCATTAAATTTCCTGCACGTTTTTTCCCTTCCTTAATTTTAGGAAAATGTCTAACCTTTCTCACGCTCCCTTTTGTCTCTAGGGGGCTTGCCGTACTCCCTGAATGGCCAACTGTTGATACGCATCCTCTGCTATTGAGCAATTTCGACTGTATAGTGACGTCTTGGTGCACCGGACCGTGACGCACCGTTTTTCCGGATATCACAGGAGGAGCGATCGGGATAGCCAGTGGACCCCTCCCCGATATTCGTTTTCCCGGTATCCCCTATTTCTTCTTGTTGATGAGGAGGGGCGTGACCATTAATCCCGGGATTGTTATGATGGGGCCGGATGATCGGGAAATACGAGGGATTGGTTCCGGTGGCCATGAGCGGCGAACAATCCTGTGAGCGAAACAACATCCTGGGTCATCGATGCGGAAGTATGATGCGCCGGAGTAACTCGAGGAGAGGTGAAAATCCAAGGGGATTCTGGCTTGGAAAGTCATGGTTCAAACACCTCTAAGGCAGAAAGCTCCCAATACATCTTCGAATAAATTCCAGGGGCACGCACACGGTTCTGCACGGTAGGACATAATGGAGGAATATATGACGATGCGAAGGGAATGGTTGCAAATCCTCATTGTGCAAGACCGTCCTGATCAATTGGAAGTGCTCGTCCATGTTCTAGGTGAGGAAGGCTATCAGGTGGTAGGGGCCAGGACGGCCGCGGAAGCTTCGGAATATGCGAAATGTGGAAGCTTTGCGGTCGCAGTGGTCGATGTGCAGACGCCGGATGTTTCCGAAGTGTCATTGCTTTCTCTTCTTAGGACGAACAATGCAGAGATTCAGATGATCCTGAGTCAGGCCTTTGCTAGTCTGGATTCAGCTAAAGATGCCATTGGTGAGAGGGCTGTTGCTTATCTTAAACGGGAAGCGTCCACATCAGAATTGCTGAGTACTCTCCGTCGAACGTTCCGCGACCAACTGACGGAATACACAAAGGGACTGGAGATCGCGCTGGCGGAGCGGGATGAACGATTTCGGCAACTTGTGGACCATATAAAAGAAGTTTTTTGGGTCTTTGCCCCTGACCAGTCTGAGATCTGGTATATCAGCCCTCAATATGAAACCGTCTGGGGTCGGAGCTGTGCCAGTCTTTTGGAAAATCCTCAAAGCCTATGGAATGCGATTCATCATCTCGATCAACCTCGATTTCACAAACCCCAATTTGCACCGGATGTGCATGGGGTTCAGGGAGAATGCCGGATTGTAAGACCGGATAACTCCATGCGGTGGGTGCGAATACAAACGGTTCCTATTCGAAAAGCAAATGGAGATTTACTAAGTCTTGCGGGGGTGGCCGAGGATATTACAGAGCGGAAGCGCGTGGAAGAGGCGCTGACGAAAACCGAGCGTCAATTTCGACAATCAAGCCGCATGGAAGCGATTGGGACGTTGGCAGGCGGCATCGCCCATGATTTTAATAATATTTTAACGGCAATTTTGGGCTATACCGAATTGGCCTTGGCTACCGTGCCAAAGGAAAGCCGTACTCAACGAAATTTGCAGGAAGTGCTGACCGCGGGGCATCGAGCCAAACACTTGGTGCTTCAAATTTTGACTTTTAGTCGTCAAGCCGGTCAGGGGAAGAAACCCACCCCTTTCCACATGGTCATCCGGGAAGCTCTAAAACTCTTACGATCCACGATTCCCACGACCATTGAGATCCGTCAAGTATTGAACACGGAGGCCACCATTCTTGCGGATCCAACCCAAATGCATCAGATCATTATCAATCTATGCACCAATGCCGAATATGCTATGCGGGAACACGGCGGGATTTTGACGGTCTCCCTGGAAGATCTGGAGGTGACAGAGGAACTCACCGGAGCAATTTCGGGATTACATATTGGTCCGCATGTTCGGTTGACGGTGAAAGATACCGGTTTGGGCATGACTCCTGAGGTACTTGAACGGCTCTTTGACCCTTTCTTTACCACCAAGCCGATAGGCGAGGGGTCTGGTATGGGGATGGCCGTGGTGCATGGAATCATTACGGGTCACAAAGGGGCTATTGTCGTTGATAGTATTGTAAACAAGGGGACGACGATCGATGTGTACCTCCCGACTGTTCCGACCCAGGCCTTAGAACCTGTGTATGATCAAAAAGCCATTCCGACTGGGAAAGAATCAGTGTTATTTGTAGATGATGAAGAGACGATTGTGCGTCTAGGGAAGGAACTTCTCACGCAACTGGGATATACCGTGGAAGTCCACACGAGTTCCATCGAAGCTCTGAGGACATTTAGGCAAGACCCTCATCGTTTTGATCTCGTAATTACTGACCAGACGATGCCAGGATTAACCGGTGAGGCTTTATCCCGTGAGCTTCTGCGAATTCGCCCGGATCTCCCCATCATATTGTGTACAGGGTTCAGTCATGTGATCTCTGCGGAACGAGCGAAGGCATTGGGTATTCAGGGCTATTTAATGAAGCCATTGGCGATCCGGGACCTGGTTCCGATTATTCGCCACGTCCTAGACAAAACATCTTCGTCCTTAGCCGAGTCTTGAGATATCGGAAAAGGTATAAATGGGGAAGGTACGGTTCTTTGAGTTTGTGGCAGGTCATAAAAATGCCCTCTAAGTGCAGGCCATTGCGGGATGGCTATTCAATAATCATGAATCTCAAAAACGGATAATCTATTGTTGGTGTCCTGTTTGACAGTCGAGATGTTGTCAGTTTGACCCAAACCGTAATTTTATAAAGGATTCAACGTTGGTCGCACAGTCCGTGATGTGTCATTTCCTGCGGAAGAGGGAGATGACCATCAGGAGTAAGGCGTGGAAAGAGACAAAGTTATGGCAAACATTCTTGTTGTGGATGATGATCGGCAGGTTTGTGATCTGTTGAAGCAAGCCCTAGAAAACCAGGGATATACTGTGGACTGTGCCTCAAACGGAGTCGAAGGCATCAAGGAATATCGCAACCACCCTGCCGATCTCATTATTTTAGATATTCTTATGCCCGAAAAGGAGGGGCTTGAAACCATATTGGATTTGCGGCGTGAATTTCCTCAGGTAAAAATTATTGCCATGTCGGGCGGAAGTGAGCGAGCCAAACTCGATCTATTGGACCTCGCTCGCCGGTTAGGGGCTCAACACACCATCGATAAGCCTTTCCAATTGCACGCCATTACGGACCTCGTGACGCAAGCTCTGCACGAAAATTAGACAAGGTTTATCTGTTTGTAACACCAGCAATGCTGTATTTTCGGACTCAACCTGATGCCGTGTTTATTCCGTTTGTGAGTCAGGCGCTTAACTACGAACTTCAAGCCGTACGGCGTGTCGCATCTCACAATGATACCGACGCCTGGTTAGTGGAGTATCCGGCCGTCGGGATGTTGTTTACGCCCTATAGTGCCCTCATCACGCTTGAGGAATTGCTGATTGCCCATGAGGCATCGATGGTCTATCGATTGACGGACTATCATTGGCTTCTACTATACGAAAGCCTTAAAAATTATTGTCTCTGGCACAACGATCAGGTTCATGATGAATCGTTGTCATTTGCCATGTTGGGGGGATATCGGTTTGGGCTAGTGGAATTCGACACAATGACGGATCGGTATTTCTGGGATCATGAATTTATGGAACTATTGTACGCTGATATGGATGAATCAGATTGCTGTCTATGCGGAGACCACACTGATAGGTCTGAAGTTGATCTCTCGTATGGTTTACGTCCGCATCCCGACAAGCTCAAATTAATCCCTGTGGAGGAGCCCGCCTGGCGCATTCCGGAACCCGAAGAATGTGGTCAGTGGCGTCTTCCATAAGGCCGAATCATCAAGACAAGTGAAGTGGCGTAAAGTTCATCAGGAGAACTCATGGAAAAACCAGCAGACGTTCAATTTCACATTCATGACCTGTTGCGTCGGCGCTGGAGTCCAAGGGCGTTTGCCGATCAACCGGTCGAGCGAGAGAAAATCCAAAGCTTGTTGGAAGCAGCACGATGGGCTTCGTCCTGTTTTAACGAACAGCCCTGGGTCTTTATTCTTGCGACAAGCGAGCACCCCGAAAACCATCAGAAGCTTCTGAGTTGTCTGGTGGAGGGAAATCAAATCTGGGCGAAACGCGCTCCACTCCTTCTGCTCACGGTGGC
Organism: Candidatus Nitrospira allomarina; assembly: GCF_032050975.1. Lineage (NCBI taxonomy): Bacteria > Pseudomonadati > Nitrospirota > Nitrospiria > Nitrospirales > Nitrospiraceae > Nitrospira > Candidatus Nitrospira allomarina. The sequence goes on from NZ_CP116967.1 coordinate 1,112,182, forward strand.
AAAACTCCATTTTGATCATAATGGACAGGTCAACCGCCATGCCTATCATGATGTCGGATTGGCCGTAGGAAATCTGGTCATGCAAGCTACAGCCATGGACCTGGTGGTCCATCAAATGGCCGGGATCCTTCCTCACACCATTCGCGAACGCTATGCTTTTCCTGCCGGCCATGAAGCCGTAACCGGAATCGCCATCGGGTACCAGGGGGATGCATCTACCCTCCCGGTCCCGCTTCGTGAACGGGAATTGGCACCACGGTCTCGCAAGTCTTTGAGGGAGTTTGTGTTTTCCGAGACCTGGGGACGAAACCCGGAAGAATTGTAACCCATTAAATACCACGCGACACGTATATCGGAGCGATCCACCCCGGTTCTCACGTTCCTGGACTGCTTTCGTTGCACATCGGAAGCAGTGAGTTCTCTCTGTATGCCCACGGGAGCATGTCTCATAAAAGCCAGATCTGTGTTCTGTGAAAGGGTAAGACGAAAAGAAAACGGGATGGTACACTTGACCGGAGGAAACGAAGGCCTATTCAACAATAACGGAGGGGAAATGATTCTATGATTACGGCCATAGGCGATGTGTTACGGCGGTGTTATGAGCGCGGGTGGATTACAACCCGGGATGGAAATTGTAGCCTCCGGCGCGCGAAGAGTGTGTATCTGTACGTCACTCCCTCAGGCTGGCGAAAGACGATTGTCCACCCTGAGCATATGGTCAAAATTAAGTTCGTAGACGGGAAGTTGCAGGTTGCTCCCGGAACCAATCCTTCCGGTGAACTGCATATGCATTATCTCTTGACCAGAGGGATGAATCGAACTCGTGCGGTGGTACATGTGCATCCTACCCATGTGGTCGGAGCGATCTATCGAGGATTCGATCTCCAGAAAATCTGCAAAGACTTTCCCGAGATTTACCGCTATACCCGGATTGGCCCAACGGTGCCAGCCCTTCCTGCCATCAGTAGCGAACTTGGAGAAGCGACGGCTAAGGCCTTAGGTGTCACAGAAACCAATCCGGCAGGCGATTACGATATTGTTGGTCAGGCCAATCACGGAGTCTGCTCGATGGCTTCCGATCCCTGGTCGGCGTATGAGCATATCGAACGGTTGGATCATATATGCGAAATTGTCCTGGCCAGTGGCGTCTTGCCCTGACAGGATGGTGAAAATGGCCATCAGCTTTGTTCTCGCCTCACTTAGGAACTCAACGTACATGAGTACGTTTCGTCCCTTCGATTGCTGCGGCCGTGCTGAATGGCCATTTTGACTATCCTGCCAACTGGTCGTTTCCGCTCCGTTGTCTCGGTACGTCCCAAAACAGATTTAAAACTCTCAGAATTTCCTCTCCACAGTGGGAGAGGGAGAGCGAAATTCGCTTGCCCCTGGGCATTATCGATTGTTCTAGGTGATTTCATCCATTTTTAAGTATTTTCACCCTTCATCTTTTTCTGTAAATACATAGTTTTCTCTTACAGTTCGTGTGTTGGGATGTTTTAATCCCAGGGCTTCTTCCAAAATGTTGAGGCGTGCTGGTAGAGCGGCTCGGCGCCGGGGTATTTCCCTTGGCTGCGATAGAGACCCGGCAATTTGTTTAGGCTGGTGGCGACATCAGGATGTGTGGGCCCCAAGGCCTGTTCTCGAATGGCTAAGGCGAGCTTTATTTTTATGGGAATGGGAGATGAAAACTTTCATATGGGTTTTGAGGCCGATAACCGCTGGATGGGTAAGGTATGCTCTGTAAGAGGTGAAACTTTTTGAATGGCCTTTGAGCATCACAGGAATTTTCAAAATGTTCAAGAGGTTTTTGTGAATGGGCTGCCAGGTCCATCCTGTGGAGGTTGTTTTAATTGGGTTCGTTCTTCCCTAACGTATTGCTGGAACACGATGGAAAGGCTATCATTTCTTTGGAAATCCAACCGTTGGTTCATTTTTTTCGCTCCTTTATCGATTTATTCATAGAAAGGATTCTGCATGGCTCAAAAGAAATCTGTTCGTCGCGTGGCTTTAAAGCCATCTTCGAAGAAATCATCTGTAACCAAAAAAAAGACCGTGACTTCTCAATCTGCTGCAACGAAAAAACAGGTAAAAGCCAGCACCGCGTTGGGAAAGAAAAAGGCTGCCTCAAAACGAACATCCGGTAAAAAGACGGTTGGCTCTAAAAAAGCTGTGACAACGAAAGCCAAACCGACTTCTTCAAAAGGTGGGTCTGCCACAAAACCTGCATTGAAGAAGACCACCACAAAGAAGAACGTGGTGAAAGCGGTTACCAAGCCCACAGCCAAAAGGCCCGCTGCTCCTAAATCGCCGACTCTCAAGAAGAAGGATTCGGTGGTGAAGAAAACAATCGATGCACCACAGCCCTCTGTTTCGAAATCTGTGGCCACCAGGGAAGAGCATTCGGTTTCCCAAAAGAAGAATGTGCCGGCACAAGTGAAGAATCCACAGGCCCCGACACCTGGTCGGTCAGTTCCATCCCCTACCCGTTCAGCCGAGACGAAAACCGGAGGAGAATCCCTCTCTCCCATGGAACGCTATAATCTGGGTGGCCTTTTTGTCTGCGCGATTGAACGAGCGAACGATCCCGAGTTCAAGCGGCTTCGTGCCGTGTTTCGTCATTTGGATCTTCCCTCGCAAGAAAAAGATAACCTTCTTCGCTTGTCGCAAGGGTTCACGATTCCCAAATTGTTTGCGGATGGCGTGGAAGGGGACAAAGTCAGTCAGATTCTGAGGGATTTCATCCGGTTTGCGTTGGCGGAGGGGGGATATGAGAAAAAATGGCGGGATGAAATCAGACAGGTTGGGGTGTGGTTGGGCTACTTCCCCCAGCAGTTCGAACAAATTGAACAGAAAGTTTTGGCGAAACGGTAGTGTGGTCCCGGCTACCCGAGATCGCGGCGGCCTTCGATGGATTTGAGTAGGGTGACCTCATCGGCATATTCGATATCCATGCCGACCGGAATGCCATAGGCGATACGGGAGACCTTGACCCCCAAGGGTTTTAATCGCTTGGTCAGGTAAATGGCGGTAGCCTCTCCTTCAATCGTGGGGTTGGTGGCCACGATGACTTCCTTGAATGCTCCATTTTGGACCCGGTTTTCCAGGTCATGGGTGCGGATATCTGCGGGTCCGATGCCGTCCAGTGGAGAGAGCGCTCCATAGAGCACGTGATAGAGGCCTCGAAAGGCCCGGCTTTGTTCGATCGCATACAGGGTGCTGGGTTCTTCCACCACGAGGATGGTCGTGGAGTCACGTTTCGGGTCCAGGCAAATCTCACAGAGCGGGCCTTCGGCAATATTCCGGCATTGGGTACAGAAGGAGACCCCTTCTTTCACATCACGAATAGCATCGGCCAGCCGTAATGCCTCTTCTTTTTCCGTCTTCATGAGATGAAAGGCCAATCGTTGAGCCGTTTTTTGCCCAATGCCTGGCAATCGTACGAGTTCCCGGCTGAGGCGAGCGACCAGCCCTTGAGGTTGGCCATTGGCTCTGGTGTGTTTGGTCGGAGTGGTTTCCAGCATGATAAACCTCGCTTGGTAAATTAGAACATGCCGGGAATGCCCATCCCTCCGGTGAGGGATTTCATTTCTTCGGCCATCAGCTCTTTCGCCTTTCGCAACGCTTCATTGGAGGCGGCGACGATTAAGTCTTGTAACATGTCATGGTCGCCGGATTTCAAAACTTCCGGATCGATGGTCAGCTTGGTTAATTGCATGGCGCCGTTAGCTTGCACGGTCACCATCCCGCCTCCGGCTGACGCCTCGACGGTTTTCGTGGCAGCCTCCTCTTGAATCTTTCCCATTTTTTCCTGCATGGCCTGGGCTTGCTTTAAGAGATTGCCCATGTTGGAGAATGGATTTTTAGACATTAACGTACCTCCTCGTTTTGCGGGGTTCTTTCTGCCGATACGACTTCTCCCCCAAATAGTTCCAATGCTTGTTTCACCAGTGGGTGGGCTTTCACGTTTTCAATGAGATCCTGGTCCTGCTCAAGTTTTTTTTTTGCTCGTAATTCCCCGGTTGACGGCGGGTAAGCTTGGCCATCTTGAAATTCAATGACTTGGACTTTTATCGGCCGACCGGCGAATTCCTCACATATTTGACCAATCAGCACGCGGTTTTCGGGTTTGTCCGTCCTCCAGCGAGCAATCGAATCTTTTTTGGAATAACCCAGGACGACGGAGTCTGCTGTCATGGTTACGACACTCCCCTTCTCCAGGAAGCTCCCGATATTAGGATGGTCATTAATCATGCGCTCAACGACGAGTTCCCAGTTTAATGTCACGGGTGGGCCCGACGAAGGTTGAGCAGCCGTTTTGGGAGAGGCCACCGAGGTTTCGCTGTTGGCAGATGAGGCCGTTGTCGGTATCGACTTTTTCGCACCTGGTGGTGTTGAGGAAGGAAACATCGTTGTGGCACCGCCACCGGGCCTGGGACGGGTCTGGCTTGGAGGAGTCACCGGTTTATCCGCAGGCGCTTGGACTTTAACAGGGTGTGCGGGAGGCGGAGTCGAGGCAACGGGTGTCAATACCTTTGCTTGTAGGACGGATGCTTGAGGGGGTGCGCCGGCCTTCTGTTCAATCATGGCGGAGTGTACTGTCACAGGATCAAGCATCGCTGCGCGTACCACGGCGGCTTCAATTAGAAACCGTGGATGGGAGCTTCCTCGAAGACTGTCCTCTGTTCTGGAAAAAATGGCAAAAAGGGCCTGTAAATAGGGCTCGGAGAGTTGTTGAGCTTGCGAGATGGTCTGATCAACCTCCTCGTCTCCTAATTCAAGAAGGGTTTGCACTTGTGAGCGTGATGGTACCACACAAGCCACCAGTAGATTGCGGCATCGCTCTAACAGTTCCCGGCAATACACCCGGACATCAAAACCCTGGTCGACCAACTGCCCCACGAGAGCCATTGTTTGGGCGGCCTGGTGCCCCAGGATGGCGTCAATCATGAGTCGGACGAGTTCGTCGGGCACGGACCCAATCAACATTTCCAAATCGCCATGCTGGATGCGTTCTCCACCGAAGGAAACGGCTTGATCCAGGAGGCTCAACGCGTCTCGCATACTGCCTTCACTGGCTCGAGCCAGTGCCGATAAGCTTCGATCCTCCACAGTCACTCCCGTTTGGGTGGCGATGTGGCGAAGTTGCGTGATGATTTCTAAGCGGGAAATGCGTCGAAAGGTGAAGTGCTGACAGCGTGAAAGTATAGTGGCAGGAATTTTATGAACTTCAGTTGTCGCAAAAATAAAGACGGAATGACTCGGGGGTTCCTCCAGTGTTTTAAGCAGGGCGTTAAAAGCCGAGTTGGACAGCATGTGGACTTCGTCGATGATGTAGACACGGTAGGTGCCATGAAATGGTGCAAATTTAACGTTTTCACGCAGTTCACGGACATCGTCCACGCCAGTATTCGACGCTCCGTCAATCTCGATGACATCCACCGAATTGCCTCGGGTGATTTCGACGCAACTTGGGCAGGTTCCACAGGGATGGCTGGTGGGACCCTGTTCACAGTTAAGGGATTTGGCCAGGATGCGCGCGACAGTGGTTTTGCCGACTCCTCGCATGCCGGAGAAAACATAGGCATGGGCGACCCGTCTGCGGTCGATTGCATTGGTGAGTGTTTGCACGACATGGGACTGCCCCAGGACTTCCTGAAAATTGGTCGGGCGGTATTTCCGTGCGGAAACTTGAAATTCCATAATTCGCGTTAATCACGAAAAGAGCGGTTCGTTGGAGTACCCTCGAAGACTGACGTCCGGTACCAATGCACGGAGAGCCAGCCGATAAAGTTAGTCGGGGCCAGGTGATCCTGCGGCACACAGACTAGCCCGCGTACCGTTGCTTCCTTCCGGACCTGGCGGGGTTTGCAGGATTCTGTCGCACAGGGCCCAGCCCCTAAATGCAGTCTCGATGGTCCATCGCCTCACGAATCGGTGAAAATCATCGTTTGAGGATATCAGCGATCCTCACGTCGGACCAAATATGGCGGAGAGGGTGGGTTTCGAACCCACGGTACCATTGCTGGCACACGTGATTTCCAGTCACGCCGATTCGGCCACTCTCGCACCTCTCCGCGAATGGGTATCTACGTTGCGGCGACTGAACCTCTGAAGCCGTTTGTCTTTTGGAGGGGATCTGTTCATCCCATCTTCGTTATCTTTTTCACCGGGGATCTGTTTGGTGAAAGATTGCCATCTTACCATGGGGGTCTGAGGGCGACAAGCAAGCAGAGGGAATACTGATGAGTAGGACGAGGAAGGGATAGGGAGAGGACGCCCATCCTGTTTCCGGCCATTCAAAACTTCACGTTTCATGCCTTCCCTTTATCATAAGGTTCGGGATTGGAACATTCGTTGGCGTCGTGAGGATCGATGCAGGGCGGAAAACAAATGGCCTCGAAAGAAGAGCATGAAAACGGTCACAATGGGAGTGAGTCCGAGGACGATAACAAAACTCATGTCGGAGGACATCCCTAACAAAGAGAGCCACTCAGATAACACGGAAAAAGGCAGCGTGATGAGGTGCCAGAAGTCCAACCCCCCCCGCCGTCCCGCCTGGCTGGACATTTCAAAGAAAAATGACAGGCCGAATGGGCCGAAGACGAGGGCCACAGGCAAAAACCATTCGATCCAATTTTCAACGACAAAATCATAACTTTCCCGAACAACCTCGAGGGCGGATCCGTTCCGGCTCTGGTAAATTACTTCAGGTACGGGATTCAGTAAGACGAAAATTAAGAAAAATACGGCGGTGCTGATCAACGGTTGGTAGGGATTGGTTTGAAGTCCCATTTCGAGGAATAACAATGGAAACCAGACCATAAATCCAACAGAAATGACCTCCCAAAAATATTGCCCCATACTTGGGAGGATATCCGGCCAACTCACACGACGTGCGCCCAGGACGGCCTGTTCGGTCAGGCTAAGGGTGGATCCAATGACAAGGGCATTGAGGGCACCCAGGATAAATCCTCCGATCATACCAAGCGGAGCGATGAGAGAGGTGACAAGCACGAGGCCTAAGGCAAAGGCGAGGAGGACCGGAATCAGGATCCAAGCGCGTGTGAAGGATTGGATCGAGGCGAGTAGCGCTTGATGGTACAGCCGAACTGTGGCCTGGAAGAAACTCTGCATGAGGCGAGGGAATGCTCCGCAGTTCTTAATCTTTGCTTGGCGGAGGGGATTGGATATTAATGATGTCCTGTTGTCGCTGATCCCGGTCCTGCCTGATTTTTTGTAGCCGACTAGGACGATTCCAGGTCCACCATTTGACGTGATCCGCAAAAGTGGGTGAGGGAGGGGTTGCGGACCCTACCGGTGACTCTTGAAAGTCATACCCTTGATATTTATCTTTTTTATCCAGAAATTTCTGGTAAATATCGTGATAGAGCTGTTTTAAGGTCATAGAGTGGTACCTTACCCAACTCACTCGAGTCGATCAAGAGGGAAAATCCATAGAAAGGTTGGGAAAGCAGGTGTGTGGTGTTTGTTCCCCATGATAATGCGCATGTGGTCATTAGTCTGTTCTAATCTTCTAATTGTGGGTATAGTTTGGCTGGTGAGGGGGTTTTTACACTTCACCCCATACTAATCGAGTAGCATTATTACTTGATGAGGGGGAGATGAAGCATCCGATCGGGTTAAGAAGGTGGACCATTGAATCGTTCATAATATCTCCCTCCGACCAACTCGGAATGTAGGTAAGGCGCTTCCGGGAGGACTATTTTTGCTACCTGAATTTTAGGATGGCCTGAAGGAGATGGACGTTTTATAATAGGGAGGCTTGGTCGAGTGCAGCGGTCTTGTTTCCCCTGAAGATTCCAGGGAAGAAAACCTCTTTCAAATTCAATGGAATGAGGAGAAAACGGTTGCGGGCGAGAGTGGCGGAACTGGCAGACGCGCGAGACTTAGGATCTCGTGGGTGACCGTGGGGGTTCAAGTCCCCCCTCTCGCACCATTTCTTAACATCTATATTCTTTATTGTGTTTTTTTACAAGGATGAATGCTCTTATGAAGTTAGAAATGACAGAGCTCGGGCCGGTGAAACGGTCGTTAAAAATTGAAGTTCCCGAAGAAGCCGTCAAAAGCGAATTTCAAAAGGTGTATGCCCAGTTGAGGCGTCAAGCCAAAATCCCTGGGTTTCGTCCCGGGAAAGCGCCGATCGCGTTATTAGAAAAACGGTATGCCGATCTTGTTGAGCAAGATGTCGTGCAGCGGCTGGTGCCTGATTATTACCAACGAGCGGTGAAGGAAGCCGGGGTGGTCCCTATCCTAGTTGATATTCCCCCCCTGGAACGAATGAAAGTGAAGTCCAATAGCCCATTTACCTTTACGGCTACTGTGGAAATAAAGCCCACTATTCAATTAGGGGATTATCGACCACCGAATCCTATTTCCTTGAAACGGGATGCCCGAACGGTTACAGATGATCAGGTTGAAAAGGCTCTTCAAAGCCTACGGGAGCAGCATGCCGAGCTTGACGTGGTTCCGGAGGGAACTCCTCTTCGTGAAGGATTGCATGCGGTGTTGTCTATCGAGGGGTTTGTAGAGGACCAGCCATTGGAAGGAACTCAGAAAAAAGGGCATCTTCTGCACATTGGGTCCAAGTCGCCGATTCTGGGTGTGGAGTTAGATGAGTATCTCATCGGAAAACAGGCCGGTGACACGATTGATATTCCGCAAACCTTTCCCGCCAATCATCCTGATGCTCACCTTGCCGGAAAGACGATGGTCCTCAAGGTGACGATTGATGCGGTGAAAGAGCAGAAACTCCCGGAACTGGATGATGAATTCGCCAAGGATTGCGGCGACTACGATTCACTGGAGCATCTCAAAACCACCATCAACACCCAATTGGATAATTTCCTGAAACAGGATCTTGAAGAAGGGTATAAAGATCAGGTGATTGAACGCTTGTTGCAGATGCACCACTTTGAAATTCCCGAGGTCCTGATTGAACGTGAGCTTCAGACGCTTATCCGACAAAAAATGCTGAAGGACCACCGCCATGCTCATCGTGAAGATGACGTGGAAGAACCCTTGAGATTACAAGAAGAGGCTAAGCGCCTCCAACAAGAATTGCATCCGGAAGCTAAACGGCGTGTGAAGCTGAGTTTAATTCTGGATGCGATCGTTCAGAAGGAAGGCCTTCATGTCACTGAAGATGAAGTGAACGCCGAAATTCAAAAACTGGCCTCCTCTTTAAAACTCCCGGTTGGTGAAATTCAACGCATGGTCGAGGCTGGGGGGCAGGGTGCTCAGGAGGAGTTCCGCGAGCGGATGAAAGCGGAAAAAGCCTTGCAGTTCGTTTATCAAAATGCGGTCATTCAGGGTTAACAAGTCGTTCCACCCTGCTGAATACACCTGTTCTGATATCTGTATTTGATACCTATTTACAACACGAGGAGGTCTCAGGGAATGCTCATTCCGATGGTTATTGAACAAACGAATCGTGGTGAACGGTCATATGATATTTACTCACGTCTTTTGAAAGACCGGATCATCTTTATCGGAGCCCCGATTGATGATGTGTTCGCGAATGTTGTTATTGCACAGCTGTTGTTCTTGGAATCCGAAGACCCGGAAAAGGACATTCATCTGTATATCAATTCGCCTGGGGGAAGTGTGACGGCCGGAATGGGAATCTATGATACGATGCAATATGTGAGGTCGCCCATCAACACGATCTGCCTAGGTCAGGCGGCGAGCATGGGAGCCTTGTTGTTAACCTCAGGGACAAAAGGTAAGCGTTTTGCTCTTCCCAATGCACGCGTGATGATTCATCAACCTATGGGAGGATTTCAGGGCCAAGCGACGGAGATTGATATTCATGCCCGCGAGATTTTAAAAATCCGCGAAAAATTGAATGAAATTATGGCCTATCATACAGGGCAGCCTCTGGATAGAATCTCTCAAGATACCGAACGGGATTATTTTTTGTCGGGGGAAGAAGCCAAAGCGTACGGGTTAATTGATGAGGTCATCATCCGAAGTCAGGAAAAGGGGCACAAAGACGACCCCAAGTCAGGTTCAAAAAGTAAGGATTAAGGGCAAAGGAGGCATTTCTTATGGCGAGACAAGCGAAGTCCGAAGCCAATCTTCGTTGCTCCTTCTGTGGCAAGAACCGTGATCAGGTTCGAAAACTCATTGCGGGTCCGACCGTCTATATTTGTGATGAATGTGTCGGCTTGTGTAATGAAATTATCTCCGAGGATTGGCAGGAGTCTCGCCAGGAAATTTCGGCGAAACTGTGCAAACCGGTGGATATTCACCAACATCTTGATCAATACATTATCGGCCAGGATCAGGCAAAAAAGGTTCTCTCGGTAGCCGTTTATAATCATTACAAGCGTATATCAGCAACTGAAATCGGAGATGTTGAACTTCAAAAGGGCAATATTCTTATTGTCGGACCAACCGGAACAGGAAAAACTCTATTTGCCCAGACCCTAGCCCATTACCTGGATGTACCATTTACCATTGCAGATGCGACGACGCTGACGGAAGCCGGGTATGTCGGTGAAGACGTTGAAAATATTATCTTAAAACTTCTGCAGGCTGCAGACTATGAAGTTGAGCGTGCAGAACGGGGAATCGTGTATATTGATGAAATTGACAAAATCACCCGCAAGGCCGATAGCCCTTCAATTACGAGGGATGTTTCAGGTGAGGGTGTCCAGCAGGCCTTGTTAAAACTCATTGAAGGGACCGTGGCCAATGTGCCCCCTCAAGGAGGAAGAAAACATCCTCATCAGGAGTTTATTCAAGTCAATACCACTAATATTTTATTTATTTGTGGTGGGGCGTTCGTGGGATTGGATTCCATCATTGAGCGGAGGTTGAACCAAAAGCGGATGGGCTTTGGCGCCGATGTGCAGATACGTGGTCAACATCAAATTGGTGACTTATTCTCCAAAGTGGAACCGGAAGATTTACTGCAATATGGATTGATTCCTGAAATTATCGGTCGTTTGCCGATTGTCGCGGCTCTTGATCAATTGGATGAACCGGCATTGGTCCGCATTTTAACGGAACCCAAAAACGCCTTGATCAAGCAATATCAGAAGTTATTGTCCTTGGATAAAGTGAAATTAAAGTTTGCCGATGGAGCATTATTGGCCATTGCCAAAAAAGCCCATCTGCAAAAAACAGGAGCACGTGGACTTCGGGCGGTCTTAGAGTCGGTGATGTTGGACTTGATGTATGAACTGCCGTCCCAGGCGGAGGTGAAAGAGGTGTTGGTGACCGAAGAATTTATTCACGGCAAAGGTGAGCCCATCAAAGTCTTTGAGCATCAGAAAGGCATCAAGCCTGCGGTCGGATCTTAAGCTGGTTCCGGGTTTTTCTCCGTTGGTGCCGCTATCTCCTCATATCCGCATTCCGCATTGTGACAGAGAATTCTGCTTCCCGTTTGTTTCCTGATTTTTTCGATCAAGAATGGAGCCTGACACTGTGGACAGGGACGATTGATGGGTCGATCCCAGATCGCGAAGGTGCAGGTAGGATAATTGCTGCAGGAATAAAATGTCTTGCCTTTTTTTGTGCGTTTTTGAACCAGGTCCCCCCCGCAATCCTTGACAGCGCATTTGACGCCCAGCTTTAAGGGTTTGGTGGTTTTACATTCAGGGTATTGAGAGCAGGCGAGGAAATTTCCAAATCGGCCTCTCTTGACCACCATCCCGCTGCCACATTTCGTACAGACTTCATCAGTCGTTTCAACTTTTGTCTCCACGACTTGAACGCTTCCGTCCTCATCCTTGGTAAATTCTTTCGTATTTTTGCACTCAGGGTAGCCGGGACAAGCAAGGAAATGACCATTGCGACCCCATTTGATTACCATCTGCTTGCCACATTTGTCGCAAGGGACTTCCGTGGGCTCTTCCTTGCCTTTGAGATCCTCCATGTTCACTTCAGCGGATTCCAGATCTTTGATAAACGGGGTATAAAAATCTTTCACCGCGGTGACCCAATCCTTTTCACCTTCTTCGATGCTATCCAGTTCATTTTCCATTCTCGCGGTGAATTCCACGTCGAACACATCAGGAAAATGGCTCACTAGACGGTCATTGACTAATCTCCCTAATTCCGTTGGTCGTAGGCGCGCCTCCTCCTTTTCCACGTAATGTCGGTCTTGAATGGTGGAAATAATGGTGGCATAAGTCGAAGGTCGGCCGATCCCTTTTTCTTCCATCTCTCGAATAAGCAAGGCTTCGTTATATCGAGGTGGAGGTTGAGTGAAATGTTGTTTCGATATGATCCCCTCTTCCGAACCTTCCTGAAGAGTCAGGGATTCCCCGTCTGAAAGATCAGGTAGGGTGAGGCTGGCGGTCGACATACTCTCCTCGCTGGAAGAAATCCCTTCTGTGGGTTGTTCGATTTCTTCTCGATAGACCCGACGGTAGCCGTCGAATTTTTCAACGGTTCCACTTGCCCGAAAGGTATACCGTTTCGCCTTGACGTCAACTTGCGTGACGAGATCGAGTCCCTGTGTCATTTGAGAGGCGACGAACCGGTTCCAAATCAATTTATAAAGTTTGTACAGGTCAGGCTCTAATAATTCTCGAAGGCTTTCCGGGTCACGTTTGGTAGATGTGGGCCGGATAGCTTCATGTGCTTCCTGCGCGGCCTTTTGTGTTTTGTACACATTCGGTTGGGCAGAAAGATAGGGTGGTCCAAATGTATCTTGTATGTAACCACGGACGTCGTCCATGGCCTCAGGAGCGATGCGGGTAGAGTCTGTCCGCATATAGGTGATGAGTCCGACTTGACCCTCTTTTCCAATCTCGATGCCCTCATAAAGGCGTTGTGCCAACATCATGGTCTTTTTTGCGGGAAAACGCAGTTTTCTGGCACTGTCCTGTTGGAGTCGACTGGTGATAAAGGGGGCCGATGGACTTCGACGTTTTTCTTTTTGATCAATGTGTGAAACCGCAAACGAGGCATCTGCTAAATCCTGAAGAATTTGCTCCGTCTCCGCTGCCGTTCGGACGGTGACTCGTTCCCCATCAATCTCATGGAGTCTGGCTTGAAATGGCGGTGGATGCTGACCGACAAGGGTCGCGGTAATGGACCAGTACTCTTCAGGTTGGAAAGCCTCTCGTTCCGCCTCCCGTTCACAGATAACCCGAACCGCAACGGATTGTACTCGCCCCGCACTCAGGCCGCGGCGTACTTTTTTCCATAACAGCGGACTGAGGAGATAACCGACAAGGCGGTCTAATACCCGGCGGGCTTGTTGAGCATTCACCTTTTTCATGTCGATGGTGCTGGGTGTTTTTAGTGCCCGTTTCACAGCTGTTTCGGTGATTTCATTCAGAAGAACCCGATGAATTTGCTGCCCGTTACCGTTGAGTTCCTCGGCAATATGCCAGGCAATGGCTTCGCCTTCACGGTCGGGGTCAGCCGCCAGGAAAATTTCTTTGGCTTTTTTTGCGCTGGCTTTGATTTCTTTAAGAATTTTACTTTTTCCACGAATGACGATGTATTGCGGATCGAAATTATGCTCAAGGTCAATCCCGAGTTTGCTTTTCGGCAGATCCTTGAGATGACCGACTGAGGCAATGACCTGGTAATTACGCCCAAGATACTTGGATAGGGTTTTTGCCTTGGTGGGCGATTCGACGATGACGAGTGATCTAGCCATAGACAGTGATGAAAGTCATGAATTATTCACGAGCACATTTCCCACAGGGGAAGGATGAATTGCGTACTATCGAATGCTCATCCGGAGATATTGCAGCCCCGGTATCTGCTTTATAAGCCCTTTGATCTCCAAAGACAAGAGAATGCTCATGACTTCAGATGGGGCATAGGTGCATTGAGTGATTAAATCATCTAAGGAAACAGGTTCAAGTGAAAGACAGTCAAATAGATGTTGTTCCTCTGCCCCTAGTGAAGGCGCGGAAGACTGAGGCTGAAGCGCGCCTTGTTGCTTCTCGAGTTGCTCCCGGAAGGAGGGTTCTAACATAGGAAGAATTTCTTCCACAACATCAAAAGAACTTTCGACTAATTTCGCTCCCTCTTTAATAAGGCGGTGAGGGCCGCGAGTCAACGTATTGGTCACATTTCCCGGTACGGCAAAGACTTCACGGTTTTGCTCTAAGGCCATCCGAGCGGTAATGAGGGACCCACTGCGTGAGGTGGCTTCCGCGACGATCACACCAAGTGAGAGTCCACTAATGATCCGATTACGTTGAGGAAAATGGTAAGAATGTGGAGGGGTCCCCATGGGAAATTCAGAAAGAACAGCTCCCTGCTGTTCAATGCGTTGTCGTAGCGGACCGTGCTCAGGCGGATAGGTGCGGTTAATGCCGCATCCCAGGACCGCCAGGGTTCTCCCAGATGTGGCGAGTGCGCCTTCGTGGGCCGCCGCATCAATGCCTCTGGCCAGGCCACTCACAACCGTAAAGCCCAGTGCAGCTAAATCGCCGCTCAGTTGTCGCGTGAATGTTCGACCGATGTGCGAGCCTTTTCTTGAACCGACTACGGCAAGGGCCTGTTGATCGCGGTCCTGGAGCTGGCCTGTATACCAGAGTACCGGAGGAGGATCCGTGATGGTTTTTAATCGGGGCGGATAGTGAGCGTCTGCGAGTGTCAGGATAGAGTATCGCCCATCCTGCACGGCCTGCAATTCTTTGGCAATGTGATCTTGTGCTTCAGCAGATATGGGTTGATGAAGGGCCCTGGCCAATGATGGAGAAATTTCACCTATTGATACGAGTGTGTGGGCGTTCAAGGATCGAATGGCTTCTGGTGAGCCGAATCTGTTGATGAGTCTGGTGTAAGTAACAGGGCCAAGTCCTTTGACTGCCAGAAGTTCCAACCAGCCTTGCAGGGGTGCAGTCATCCAGATCCTTTGTGAGGATGGCGAATACGAGTCCGGAGATCATCGTGAAATGGTCTGCCTGCATGGCTCTCCAACCAGAAAACGCTCCGGATTGGACTCCGAAGGATAAAGACCTCCTGATTTTTCCAGGGTTGAAGGAAAAATCTATGTCCCCCTTCCTTTCTCTTCCTGGAGACAAGTGCTAGGGATAATGAGAAAGGATCATGGAGGGCATCGTTCATAATTCAATCGTTCTCTCGTGATTAGGATGCGGTGCGGGATTCGGCACGTGACGTCAATTTTCCTACCACGACGATGTCATATTGCTCAAGGTGGAGTAAAGGATCCGCCTCAAATGATATTGGTTGTTGAAATTCCTGTTCGAGTTGTTCAATGCTACTGTGTTCGGTTTCGAAAATGAGCTCAATAACTTTGGGGTTGGCACCAACCACAATTTGTTGTGGTTGTCCACGAGTCATTCCGATGCGCCGGATATCCCGAAAAATTTCATACGCCACCGTCATGGTGGATTTGGTGTATCCTCTCCCCTCACAGTCACTACAAATTTCCGACAACGTCCGTAACAGATCTTCGCGGACACGTTCACGGGAAATCTCGATCAGCCCAAGATCAGAAATGCGGGAGATACGTGTTTGAGCCTTATCGCCCGCTAGGGCGTCCAGGGTGGCCTGATACACCTTTTCACGGTTCCGTTCCCGTTCCATGTCAATGAAATCAATGATGATTATGCCCCCAATGCCTCGTAATTTAATCTGATAGCCAATTTCCTTTGCGGCTTCCAGATTGTTTTTTAAAATGGTTTCTTCCTGGTCGCGTTTTCCCACAAATCGGCCCGTATTGACGTCCACCACCGTCATGGCCTCTGTGTGATCAATAACAATGTGTCCTCCGGACTTAAGCCAGACCTTCCGACTCAGGGCTCTGGTAATTTCCAATTCGATCCCGAGGTGATCGAATAATCCTTCCTGCTTCTTGTCATAGAAATGAACGCGCGCCGCTTGTTCGGGAAGATAGCGACGGACAAAATCTTTCACTTCCTCAAAGTCCGCTTTAGCGTCAATTAATAGTCGATCGACTTTTTTGGTGAATAGGTCTCGCACCACCCGGAGCGGGAGGGACAGATCCGTATGCAAAAGGGATGGAGCAGGTTGGCTGTTGGCCGCTTTAAGCGTGTCTTCCCATAAGGCGCTCAAGAATCTGACGTCTGTTTGCAAATCCTCTTCTGGTACGTCTTCGCACACGGTCCTGACAATGTATCCATATTCGGGTTTCCGGATACGCCGCATGAGATCTTTCAGCCGATGACGTTCTTCGTCGTTCGTTATTCTTCGCGACACGCCAATATGGTCGACATTGGGCATGAGCACTAAAAAACGCCCGGGGAGTGAGACGTACGTGGTAATCCGAGGTCCCTTCGTGCCGATGGGGCCTTTGGAAATTTGGACAAGAAGTTCTTGTCCTTCTGTCAACAGGTTTTCGATGGGACGTGCGGTTTGGCGTCGAGGGCGCGGCACCTCCTGACTGCGTTCATCCTCTTCACTGTCCACAAGTGTGTCCCCCGGTTCGGTTCCGACCGATAGATCAGATACGTGGATAAATGCGGCCCGATCCAGCCCGATATCGACAAAGGCCGCTTGCATACCCGGCAAAACTTTAATGACCTTGCCTTTGTAAATGTCCCCGACAAAATCTTTTTTTCTTGGACGGTCGACATACAATTCTGTTACGACACGATTGTCGAGCACGGCAACCCGTGTTTCTTCACGAGTGACACTAATCGCAATTTCTACTCCCATAGTGATCTCCCTACATTCTCAGAAGGGACCAGAAGCTATTTTTCGTCAACATTCTTGGTGAAGAGATGTCGCTGAGGTGGCTGAGCCAATTTGTTGGATCTGCCTGTCCAAATCTGAAATAGCTTTGTGCCCATTCTGTCAATAATTGTAAATGAATATTGTTATGGAACCATTTGAGAATGGTTCTGTGTGCCCACTTCCTTGTTCCCGCAAGTATGTGAAAAAATCCACGGCTCTGGGACTTTTCCAATTCATATTCTCCGTTGTTTCCCTCTTTGTGCGATTTCCTGGCCCACGCTATCAAAATTAAGCCATAGGGTACATGATACCTAAAGGAGTGACAGACGTCTCCGTTTCACGTTGAGCAAGAGTCCCAGAGCTGTAAGATTCACAACCATGGCGCTGCCTCCATAGCTCATGAGAGGAAGGGGAATGCCCACAACGGGGGCCAGACCGGATGTCATGGCAATATTGACGACAACTCCAAAGGCTATCATGGTTACCACTCCGACAGCCAAGAGAGTCCCGACAATGTCTTTGGCTTTCAACGCGATTTCTAAACCCATTAAAAATAAGAGAATATATAGGGAAAGTAAGACTATTGACCCAATAAAGCCCCATTCCTCTGCGAATACTGCAAACACAAAATCGGTATGGCCCTCAGGAAGAAATTTAAATTGGGTTTGGGTTCCCCCATATAATCCCTTTCCCAATAATTGGCCTGAACCGATGGCGATGCGCGATTGAAGCCCGTGATAACCTTTGCCACCAGGATCAGAATTGGGATCAACAAAGCTGAGAATCCTATCCTGTTGGTACTCATGAAGGGAGCCCCAGACCCCGCCCCAGGCAAAGGGGAACAACATTAGGGCTGCCAGAATCACAAACCCAAAGGCCTTGGATTTCATGCCTACCGTGAGAATCACCACAAGAAAAATGGCCAGAAAGCCCAAGCTACTTCCCAGGTCAGGTTGCTTGAGGATAAGCAAAAATCCTGGAAGTACGATCAGTCCAGGTATGATCAATCGACGAACCCAGCCTTCACGGGTGGTGGCCCCATAGTAGGCTGCCAGCATGAGTAGCAATGGAATCTTAATGAATTCTGAGGGCTGGACCGCAAAGGGGCCGAGAGGAATCCATCGTTGAGAGCCCCTACTGGTTTTCCCGGCGATTAACACGATGATAAGTAAGATCAGTCCGATCCCATAGAGCACATATGACAGCCGGGCGAGCTTGTGATAGTCAATACCGACCGCGACCAGAAAGGCTAAGGAACCAACCATCATCCATGTGGCCTGCTTGAGATAAATAGGGAATCCGGTCCCCGACTGAGGGTTGGTCACGCTATAAATGGATAGGATGCCCAAAGAGATAATCGCCATAATGACACCCAGGAAACACCAATCGAAGGTATCCAGTCCGCGGCGATTCACATTGTCGTTCATTAATGACATGAGATGCGTTATTCTCCATCCTTACGAGAGCAAATTCCTTATCAAAGAGAAGGCTCTTGGGTTGTCTCAAAGCCCATATAGGCTTCGATGATGGTCTTGGCCAAGGGGGCGGACGCTGAGCCTCCATGCCCCATGTGTTCAACTAATACCGCCACGGCAATCTTCGGGTGTTCGACGGGAGCAAAGGCCACAAACCACGCATGGTCTCGAAATTCTTTTTGAGGCTCCTTGTTTTTGTCCTTGTCTCCATCCGGTTTCAGGGCGACAACTTGCGCCGTTCCAGTTTTGCCTGCAATGCTCACGAATTCTGATTGCGCCAGTTTGGCTGTACCCTTCGTGACGACTGCCGCCAATCCTTCCTTGATATGGGCAAACGTTTGGGGAGGAATACCCAATTGTCGAATGGGTGGCTCTGGCTTTTCTTTGAGTGTGCCGGTTCGCCGAAGTCGAGAGGCTTTGAGCAAACGGGGTTGGACCACTCGTCCATTGGTTGCTACGATGGCCGCAACTTTGGCCATCTGAATGGGAGTCACGGTTAAAAACCCTTGTCCAATAGAAATGGAAATGGTTTCGCCAGGATACCATGGTTCCCGTTTGACCCTTTTTTTCCATTCTGAGGATGGAACAAGACCCGACCGTTCGGAAGGGAGCGCAATTCCGGTTTTTTCACCTAATCCGAATTGACGAGCATAGGTGGCGATGGGATCAATGCCCAATTGATTGCCGGCTTTGTAAAAGTAGACATCGCACGATTCCGCGATAGCTTTGGTTAAGTCGACCTGACCGTGGCCTCCCGCCTTCCAATCACGAAAGACTCGCCTTCCAAAAGGAAAGGTTCCATGGCAGGGTACCATTTCCTGTGCGCTGAGGGTGTGAGTCTCCAAGAGGGCTGCGGCCATAATGATTTTAAATACCGACCCTGGAGGATATTGCCCTTGAATGGCGCGATTGGTGAGAGGGTGGCGTGTATCCATGAGAAATCGTTGCCAATCCTTGGCACTAATCCCTCCTGAAACATCATTAGGATTAAACCCGGGTTTACTCGCCAGAGCCAGAACGTCCCCATTCCACGGATCCAGGGCAACAATGGCCCCCGCTTCCTGTCCAAGAAGGTCCTCTGCGAGGCGCTGAAGTCGAATGTCGATCGTCAGGTACAGGTCATCCCCGGCCAGGGGACGACGAACTGAGAGAGATCGTTTTGGATACCCCAAGGCATCGACTTCAATCACTTCCTCTCCGGTTTCTCCAAGAAGATATTCATCAAATGTTCGCTCCACTCCATTTTGCCCAATGATGCGTCCTCCCTGAAGATGGGAAAATTCCGGGTCTTTAAGCTGTGATTCGGAAATTTCACCCACGTACCCCAGGACGTGCGAGGCGTAATTGTTAAGGGGATAGTGACGCTGATATTCCGGCTGAATTACCACACCGGGGAGTTCAAGCCGGTGCGATTCTATGAGTGCCGCCTCTTTTAGCGTAATGTCGGCTTTGATCTTGACTCGGCCTCTTCGGCTTTTTATTGAAAGTTTATTGGAAATCTCTTGTTGGTCAATATCTATGTAATGGGGTAACTGAGCCAAAAGGGCCTCACGGTCCTGTATGTCTTCCAAAGAAACATACAGTTGGAAGCTGGGGATATTATTGGCGAGGAGTTCACCATTCCGATCATATAGAAGTCCTCGAGCCGGTTCTAAGACAATGGATCGAGTGCGATTGTCGCGGGCAAGTTCTTGATAGTGCAATCCGTCTCGCACCTGCAATTGCCAAAGGCGTAACCCCAGCAACACCAATAGCATCAGAAATCCGATTTTGACGAATATTAACCGATTTTGAATATCGGCAAGTTCATTAGCCTGGCGGGAAGTGTCCAGCATTGTGCGGGTCTTATCGTGGTCCCCGTCCTAAGTGTACCATACTCAGCGATGGGCCAATGTACTTAATAACCCAGAATATTCCTAAGGTCAGGAGGCTATTATAGAGTCCTTGTGGGAGAAGTCGGGAGGAGAGAGCCTGAAAAAGTATCGGAGCATCTAGAACCGGATATGCCACGACGAGAGAGGCCAATCCGCAACCTACCGACAGGGCAAAGCTGACAAGCAAGATAGCGGGACTGGTGACGGTGGAAAACGTGTGGGTCGTGACGCCGGCCAGGGCTCCCGCGAGTCCCTTTAAGATCATATTGAGCCCAATACCGCCAGGACTGAATAAATCTTGGAAAAGTCCCACCGTCAGTCCGATCCTGAGTCCTTTGTATTCTCCTGAGTGAAATCCTATTACACAGGCTAGAATGAAACATAGGTCAGGGTAAATTCCTTTGGCGGATAGAAGGGTGCTAAAGGTGGCTTGAGCCAGAACCACTCCAAAGCACAAAAGGATGTCGAGAAAAATAGTCACGAGATTATATTAGGGAGAAGGCGAGACAGGCGGTTTTGGTAAAGAAGAAATGGGAGCAGGCTGAAATGAGGTAATAACCAGGACCGCTTCCAGGTTGGCAAAATCGACAATTGGATCAATTTCACCCAATTGAAATAAGTCGGTATCGGCTTTGGTAACCTGTTGAATCCGGCCAATTTGGAGTCCACGGGGAAAATCATCCGTTAATCCAGATGTGACCACTGGATCTCCTGGTTGGACAGGCGATAGAGGAGGCAGATATTTCATTTGAATGGTTCCTTGAGGCGTTCCCTGGACCAGACCCTCATCCCGGCTTTTTTGGATCATCCCGGTAATCGCGACGTTGGGGTCGGAAAGCAGAAGCACGACGGCCGTCGTGGGGTTTACTCGTACCACACGACCTACCACTCCGGCATCGGTGATGACTCCCATTTCCGGATGAACGCCGTCTTGGTTACCTTTATTGATGATCATCGCCCGATACCAATTGGACACGTTCCGGCCGATGATTCGAGCCGGAAGGGTCGTCATGGGTGTGGTTTTCTGAAACGCCAGCAATTGTTGATATTGCACGGCAATGATGGCATGTTCTCGAAGAGTATTCTGCTCACCTTGTAAGCGCTGAACTTCCTGCTTGAGCTGTTGGTTTTCTTCCCAAACATTTTGTAAGTCGATGTATTGGTCCCAGGCGTGACCGATAGAACTCTGTATCGAGGCGACAACATGAAGAGGGACTTCAAGAATTCGGGCGAAAGGCCCTCCCACATGACTTAACCATTCCTGAGATTGTCGAGGCAGAAACAGCAGGAGGGCGAGGAATAGAATGAAGATAACTCCTAGGACTCGCCGGATACTTGTGGATATGGGAAAATTTGGCTCTGATCGAGGCATGCAAATTGAGGGAAGCTCAGGGATTCAGCCTGGAATGCGAGGAAATTTTCCGAAGGAGGCTGAATTCCTCAAGAGTTTTCCCTACTCCCAAGACAACCGAGGTTAAGGGGTCATCGACCGTGACAATGGGTAAAGACGTTTCTTCACGTAGTCGATTATCCAGCCCTTGAAGCATCGATCCGCCTCCGGTCAGCACGATCCCCCGGTCAATAATATCCCCTGCCAATTCAGGCGGAGTGTTTTCCAAGGCCAGACGGATGGCTCGGATGATGGTGGTGAGGCAATCTTGTAACGCTTCTCGTATTTCATTGTCGTCAACGAGGATCGTTCTGGGGATGCCGGATACTACATCTCTCCCTTTGACGGCCATTTGCTTTTTTTCAGGCAGAGGGTAGGCTGAGCCGATTTCCATCTTGATGCGTTCTGCCATATGTTCGCCGATTAATAAGCTGTATTCCCGCTTGAGATAGCTTGTGATCGCTCCATCTAGTTGGTCGCCGGCGATACGGACCGATTCACTGTATACAATGCCTCCCAGGGAGATCACGGCGATGTCGGTAGTGCCTCCTCCGATATCGACGACCATGTTGCCGGAAGGCTCGGTAATCGGTAATCCTGCCCCAATAGCCGCGGCAACCGGTTCCTCAATGAGATAAACTTCACGGGCACCAGCGAGCTCAGCCGATTCCTTGACGGCACGTTGTTCGACTTGTGTGATCCTGGACGGGACACCAATAATGATGCGTGGCCTGAGGAGAGTTCCCCCGCGATGAACTTTTTGGATAAAGTGCCGTAACATGTGTTCCGTCATGTCAAAATCAGCAATTACACCCTCTCGCATGGGACGAATGGCGGTGAGATTGCCCGGGGTTCGACCGATCATTCGCTTCGCTTCTTCCCCAACCGCGAGAAGTTTTTTTGAGTTTGTCTCAACTGTCACGACGGAAGGTTCGTTCAGGACAATCCCTTTCCCCTTGATATAAATTAAGGTAGAAGAGGTTCCCAGATCGATGGCCATATCTTGGGAAAAATGGCTAATACAATAATTGAATATACCCATGTGAAGTGTTGAGACCTATTAATTTCAGAGGGTGGGCGACAATGGCGGATTCGGAATTAGGATTGTTAGAGTCTTTCTTCGCTCCAGGGGAAATAGATAACCTTTGCTGCTTTATGGATGTATCGACGTTTGGTCGTTGTTCACGATTGGCCGGAAACCACTTAAATTTGGTTCTGGGCTGGATGAATCGTTGTCGGCACTCACTTATTTCCACCTAAGTAGTTAGCAGGTGGAGCCATAAGGTTGGATTGTCCCCTGTCGCAGGGAAAAGTATATCAGAAGTCTTAAAAGACCACAAAGAAAAGGCGGAGATGAATACAACTCTGGAAAAAACTCTTCCTGGCTCTTGCCAGAAGGGGATGAATGTAGATAATTAGAGTCCGCAAATTTTCAAAAAGAAGGATACATTCCATGGCAAGCAAAACATTGTTTGAAAAGATTTGGGATCAACATGTGGTTCGTGAAGAACCAGATGGAACAACCTTATTATATATTGACCGACATTTGGTGCATGAAGTGACTTCTCCTCAAGCCTTTGAAGGGCTTCGGTTAGCCGGAAGAAGGCCACGACGTCCAACCGCGGCGCTTGCTGTTCCCGATCACAATGTTCCAACCACCGACCGGTCGCAGGGTATTGCCGATCCCATGAGTGCCTTGCAAATTTCAACCTTGGAAGGCAACTGCGAAGAATTTGGAATAACGTATTATGGGATGGAGGATATCCGGCAAGGCATTGTTCATGTGATCGGACCTGAACAAGGGTTGACGCTACCGGGGATGACAATTGTGTGTGGAGATTCTCATACCTCCACTCATGGAGCGTTTGGCGCCTTGGCGTTTGGTATTGGTACTTCAGAGGTCGAGCATGTGCTGGCGACGCAATGCTTGGTTCAAAAACGACCAAAAACTATGGAAATTCGTGTGGAGGGCAGGCTTCCTGACTATTGTTCTTCCAAAGATGTGATTCTGGCGATTATCGGGCAAATTGGTATTGGTGGTGGAAACGGTTTTGTCGTGGAATATACGGGTTCGGTGATCCGATCGTTTTCAATGGAGGGCCGGATGACCCTTTGTAACATGTCTATTGAAGCGGGAGCGCGCGCTGGTCTTGTCAGTCCAGACGAATCGACGGTCGCATACGTGAAGAGCCGACCCCTCAGTCCGAAAGGAGCGCTGTTTCAACAGGCCAAGTCGGATTGGCTAAATTTGAAAACCGACCCTGGAGCCAGGTTTGATAAGGTTGTTGAGCTGCGAGGAGAAGATGTTTCTCCTCAAGTGACTTGGGGGACCAATCCTGGAATGGTGACTGATGTGAATGGCCATGTGCCCGATCCTGGATCCATTGCGGATGAAAAATTGCGGATGGCCACAGAACGGGCCTTAGCGTATATGGGGTTGCCAGCTGGCATCCCTATATGTGACATCCGGGTCGATCGAGTCTTCATCGGATCCTGCACAAACTCACGAATTGAGGACTTGCGGGTGGCGGCTCGGTATGTCAAAGGAAAGCGCGTCGCTCCAAGTGTCAAGGCTATGGTGGTCCCAGGATCAGGGTTAGTCAAACACCAAGCGGAAGAAGAAGGGTTGGATCGGATTTTTCGCGAAGCGGGGTTTGAATGGCGTGAACCGGGGTGCAGTATGTGCCTCGCCATGAATGCGGACGTGCTCACACCGGGAGAACGATGTGCTTCAACCAGTAATCGAAATTTCGAGGGACGTCAGGGTAAAGGCGGACGGACGCACTTAGTCTCCCCTGCCATGGCTGCTGCTGCTGCGGTTGAAGGACATTTTGTGGATATTCGTGACTGGAAGCTGTGAGATTCATGAGGGGATTCTTTTGTCTACAGGATGGCCATTACTTCCTCTAGCATAACACGGGAGATAGATATGCAAGCGTTTACTATATTGACGGGAACGGTCGCTCCGTTAAATCGGGGAAATGTCGATACGGATCAAATCATCCCGAAACAATATTTGAAAACGATCCATCGCACCGGCCTCAAAGAGGGATTGTTTGCCGATTGGCGGCGACGTGCGGATGGGTCTCCGGATCATGATTTTTTTGTCAACCAACCGCGCTATCAAGAGGCCACGATTTTGTTGACCCGTGAAAATTTCGGGTGTGGGTCCTCAAGGGAACATGCTCCATGGGCTTTGTTGGACTATGGCATTCGTTGTATTCTGGCTCCGAGTTTTGCCGATATTTTCTACAATAATTGTTTCCAGAATGGAATTCTTCCCGTCGAGCTTCCAGGAGAACACATCCAAACCTTATTTGACCGGGTAGCCCATACCGACCAATATCACATCACAGTCGACTTGGCTCAGCAGGTGGTCACCCTTCCTGAAGGGGAAACGTATTCGTTCGCATTGGATCCATTTCGCAAGGATTGTTTGTTAAAGGGATTAGACGGAATAGGGCTCACGCTTCAACACGAATCTGCAATTGCCGCTTATGAAAAACGCAGGGCTCAGGAGGCCCCCTGGCTCTTTCAGGATTTTTCCTCTTCAGACCGCTTGTGAACGTCTCTTGATCTTCTCGACTAATCGGGATGGGCCTGGAAGGACCCATCTCGATTCTTCTTACGATCTTACCGGAACTAGCATTGGCCCATGTCCGTTGAGTGGGGCGCAGCGCAGAGTGGACATTATTCTCAATCCGAGGGATGATGGGTTCTTGAGATCATCCCCGTCTCCTTTATCCTGTTCTCGTATATTGCTGGAAATACCCTGCATGGGAGTCATTGCCCAGAGCCGCACCCCCAAAAGATGAGTGAAGTCCACATCCTACGGGATGTCCTCATTATTTTTTCTATTTCTGTTCTGGTTGTTTTTGTTTTTCAAAAACTCCGGCTACCGGCAGTTGCGGGATTTTTAGTTTCTGGCACCTTAGTGGGGCCTTACGGCCTGAACCTCATTTCCGATCTACACCAAGTCGAAACTCTCGCCGAAATCGGTGTGGTATTGTTGCTATTTACCATAGGCTTGGAAACTTCTCTTTCGCGAATACGGGCTTCCAGAAGGCTCTTATGGGTTGGAGGTCCCCTGCAAATTTTAAGTATGCTGAGTGTTGTAGCACTTGGGGGTTGGTTTCTGGGTCGATCATGGGAAGAATCGGTTTTCTGGGGACTGTTGTTGTCGTTGAGCAGCACCGCCATTGTCCTTAAGATTCTGGGAGATCGAGGAGAAATGGATGCGTTGCATGGGCAAGCGACCATGGCGATTCTTATTTTTCAGGATCTAGCCGTTGTGGCTATGATTTTACTGACTCCGGTACTGGGAACGGGTTCCCAAGGGGAGACCGGGGTCATTGTCGAAACGCTCGTGAAATCCGTTTTGGTTGTGGGGTTGATCGTGTTGGCTGCTCGGGTTCTTGTCCCTCATGTTCTTCATCTTATTGTGGGGACTCGAAGTCGAGAGTTATTTCTCCTGTCGATTATTGTATTGGGGCTGGGAACGGCTTGGTTGACTTCCCTCGCGGGATTGTCATTGGCTCTAGGCGCATTTATCGCGGGGCTAGTGATTTCTGAATCGGAATATAGTCATCAGGCACTGGCCGAAGTCATTCCTTTTCGGGATAGTTTTAATAGTTTATTTTTTGTCTCAGTGGGGATGTTAATGAATCCCTCGGTCATCGCGGAATTTCCCATTTTGGTGATGGGATTATTGGTGCTTGTCGTGTTAGGCAAGTTCCTCACAGGAACCGGAGCGGTATTCCTTGCTGGAGTTCCCGTTTCTACTGCATTATTAACGGGGGTGGCATTAGCGCAGGTGGGAGAGTTTGCCTTTATCCTGGCCCGGGTGGGGCAGGGAGAAGGATTATTGAATACCCATGCCTATAATATATTTCTTGCAGTATCGGTGTTGTCCATGACAATTACGCCATTTTTGATTCAATGGGCTCCCCGCCTGGCTAGACGAACTGAGGCTCTTGACCGCCTAAAACATTGGTTCCCTCGACGTCAGGTCAATGTGCGGCAAAGTATCAAGATTAAAGTCAAAGACCATGTCATTATCGTGGGTTATGGCTTAAATGGCCGGAATCTTGCCAGGGTTTTAAGTGATATGGAGATTCCATTTGTGGTGCTGGACGTCAATCCTGATGTCGTGCAGGCTGATCAAAAAAAGGGACGGGGCACCATGCTCTATGGGGATGGGACGAATCCCAGAGTGTTGACTCAAGCCGGCATCTTATTGGCGCGAGTACTCGTGGTGGCTACCTCTGACCCTTTTGGCGCGCGCCGAATTGTTCAACAAGCACGACAACTGAATCCCAATCTTCATATTGTCGTACGAACACGATATTTAAAGGAATTGCAGGACCTTCAAGAACTAGGAGCCAATGATGTCGTGCCGGAAGAATTCGAAACATCAATTGAAATTTTTGCCTTGGTTCTGCGTACCTATCAGACGCCGAAGAACAGGATTCAAGATAAAGTTGAACAAATTCGTCGGGAAGGGTATCTCCTACTCCGGAGAGGGGAGCTCCCTGAGTTAGCACACCATCTGCGTGCTGGGACATTGGCTGATGTGCAAGTCGATACCTGTCGGGTGGAAAACGATTCTCCCGCGTTGGGGAAACCATTGACGCAGTTGCATATCCATGGACGGACAGGCGCTTCGGTGATTGCGATTACACGGGATGGCGTGACGCAATCCAATCCTTCTCACGAAACGATTCTGGAGCCAGGTGATGTCCTCGTCCTTCTTGGTGCGCGTGAGCAAATCCGTAAGGCCATCGCCTTGCTCGTGGATGTCAAAATGTAAAAGGCTTGGTCTTGCCCGGGCCTATTTGGACGGCGGGTAAGCCCGTATGGTCGATTCCTCTACAAAATCGTTCCACCCAATGATTATGGCTTATCTTCTTCAGGTGTAGAACGTCGCTGGGGTGATCTTTTAAAGCTCTTGGAATCAGGCTTGCCTGCCATGAGGGCTCCATGCTGGAGAAACCCTGCATCCCAGGTGGGTCCTGGAAGGGGATGCGATGTCGTCTGGGCTTTCGGTGAAGGAAAGCTTCGCGAATGGATCTTTTCGTATTCCAAACCAGAGGGCCTCGTCAAGTAAGCTTTGAGCCTTCACGCCTTGCGCACGTCTCAAGGAGAAGGAAGAAGACCTGGCAAACGTGCCGTTCAAGAACGATCATGATTGGACGCCAAGTGCCAGAAGAATTCTCCAACCTTCCCTGCCTGGTTGATGCCTAAAGGCTTTTGGGGATCCACCGATAAAAGCCCGTGAAGTAATTGGTCACGTGTCTCCTCACTCAAAAGCGAGTTTGGATCATTCGAACGAAGATGGCATAACACAACGTAAACTAGTGGCCTCTTTCCGATAAAAGCAAACCCATTGTGAAGTGGGGACGCAAAGCCACGGGTCAGAATTTCTGATAGCCGGGTTACCGAAGAAAGAGAGACGTGCGGGAATGGGGCCTCTGTATGTGTGCGAAGGAGGTATCCCATGTCCGATGGTCGTGCGGCGAGTCGTCTAAAAAGGTGTCTAGCGTGGTGTATGCTTGGCAGTTGCCTCCTTTTTCTCCCGCAGGGGGCACAAGCCGCCACCAGTGATTCGGCTACCCTCCAATGGACCGCCAATCAAGAGGCCAATTTAGCGGGATATCGGATCTATCGAGGAACCAACCCCGGGGTTTATGGGGTTCCCACGACGGTCGGGAAGATCACGACCCATCAATATACCAACTTACCCACGGACAAAACGCACTATTTTACGGTTACGGCTTTCGATGCCTCGGGCAATGAAAGTCTTCCCTCCCCCGAGGTGAAAAAATATATCGCACCGTCCTCCCCCTCTTCCGGTTCCTCGAGTCCGCCGCCGTCCTCCTCGCTCAGTATTTCGAATCTGACCGTTGCCAGTGGAGCCACGTACCTGGTGGCCGCCGTCGGCCTCCAAGCCGGGGGGGACGGTGTATCGCGACCGCGCCTATACCTTTACCACGGTCCCTACGAGTGTGCAGGGCGCGGCCTATATCCAAACGGCTAATAATGATAAAGCGGCCACGGCAGCGGCTTTCCTCCGCTTTACGGTGAATCAACCAGTGTCCGTCACGGTAGCTTATGACGTGCGGCTCACGCCAAAACCGTCGTGGTTGAGCAGCTTTACCGATACGGGCAAGAATCTGGTGACCTCGGATACGACCTTCCGCCTCTATGCTCGGGCTTTCCCCGCCGGGACGATCACTCTCGGGGGTAATGCCGGTGGGGGGAGTGGCAGTATGTATTCCGTTATCGTTCAACCAGCGGAGGGCCCCGCTCCCGATATCACGCCTCCCACGGTAGCCTTGAGTGGCATCCAAAATGGGACGTCCCTGAGTGGCACCGTTACCGTATCGGCCATCGCCACAGATAATACTGGAGTGGTGGGTGTACAATTCCGACTCAATGGGAGCAATCTGGGGGCGGAGGATACGACACTCCCTTTCTCGCAAATATGGGACACGACTGGATTGGTTTCCGGTCAATATACATTGACCGCGATTGCCCGCGATGCGGCAGGCAATACCACAAGCTCAGCTCCGGTTACCGGAACCGTCGCCAATCCAACTACGCCGCCAACAACTATTTCCACAACCAATCCAACCACGGGCTCATTAGCGATTACCAACCTGACCGTCGCTACTGGGTCGGCGTATGGCGTGTCCGCCGCCGGTCTTCGCGCCGGGGGGACGGTGTATCGTGACCGCGCCTATACGTTTACCACGGTCCCCACGAGTGTACAGGGCGCGGCGTATATTCAAACGGCGAATAATGATAAAGCGGCCACAACGGCGGCCTTCCTCCGCTTTACGGTGAATCAACCCGTGTCCGTCACGGTGGCCTATGACGTGCGGCTCACGCCGAAACCGTCATGGTTGAACAGCTTTACCGATACGGGCAAGAATCTGGTGACCTCGGATACGACCCTTCACCTCTATGCTCGGGCCTTTCCGGCCGGGACGATCACTCTCGGGGGTAACGC
Organism: Candidatus Nitrospira allomarina; assembly: GCF_032050975.1. Classification (NCBI taxonomy): domain Bacteria; kingdom Pseudomonadati; phylum Nitrospirota; class Nitrospiria; order Nitrospirales; family Nitrospiraceae; genus Nitrospira; species Candidatus Nitrospira allomarina. The sequence goes on from NZ_CP116967.1 coordinate 1,141,591, forward strand.
CGGGGTTGGGAGCGGCAGCATGTATTCCGTCATTATTCAACCCTCAGCGCCAGTTACTACCACTGTCGATAATCCAACCACGGGCCCATTAGCGATTACCAGCCTGATCGTTGCCAATGGGTCAGCGTATGGCGTGTCCGCCGCCGGTCTTCGCGTGGGAGGGACGGTGTATCGCGACCGCGCCTATACGTTTACCACGGTTCCCACGAGTGTGCAGGGCGCGGCCTATATTCAAACGGCCAATAATGATAAAGCCGCCACAACGGCGGCCTTCCTCCGCTTTACGGTGAATCAACCGGTGTCCGTCTCGGTGGCCTATGACGTGCGGCTCACGCCAAAACCGTCGTGGTTGAACAGCTTTACCGATACGGGCAAGAATCTGGTGACCTCGGATGCGACCCTCCGCCTCTATGCTCGGCCCTTTCCCGCCGGGACGATCACTCTCGGCGGCAATGCCAGCGGGGGAAGTGGCAGTATGTATTCCGTCATTGTTCAACCCTCAGCGCTCGTTACCAGTACTGTTGCCACTCCAACCATGCCCCCATTAAGCATTTCCAATCTGACCGTCGCTAGTGGGGCAGCGTATGGGGTGCCTGCCGTCGGCCTCAAAGCCGGGGGGACGGTGTATCGCGACCGCGCCTATACATTTACCACGGTCCCCACGAGTGTGCAGGGCGCGGCGTATATCCAAACAGCCAATAATGATAAAGCGGCCACAACGGCGTCCTTCCTCCGCTTTACGGTGAATCAACCGGTGTCCGTCACGGTGGCCTATGACGTGCGGCTCACGCCAAAACCGTCGTGGTTGAGCAGCTTTACCGATACGGGCAAGAACCTGGTGACCTCGGATACGACCCTCCACCTCTATGCTCGGGCCTTTCCGGCCGGGACGATCACTCTCGGGGGCAATGCCGGTGGGGAGGGCGGTAGCATGTATTCCGTCATCGTCCAACCTGTGGTCCAATGATGTTGTGTTGGAAGAATTCGATCCATCTATTGAGCTTTTTGTTTGGTTGTCCGCATCTATCCGACGCCGAAGGCCATGATCAAAACCCTGCATCCCAGGTGGGTCCTGGAAGGGGATGCGATGTCGTCTGGGCTTTCGGTGAAGGAAAGCTTCGCGAATGGATCTTTTCGTATTCCAAACCAGAGGGCCTCGTCAAGTAAGCTTTGAGCCTTCACGCCTTGCGCACGTCTCAAGGAGAAGGAAGAAGACCTGGCAAACGTGCCGTTCAAGAACGATCATGATTGGACGGCAAGTGCCAGAAGAATTCGCCAACTTCCCCCGCCTGGTTCATGCCTTAAAGGCTTTTGGAGATCCACCGATAAAAGCCCGTGAAGTAACAAGAGCCTGTGTCTTCTCCCATTCAAGAGCGAGCTTGAATCATTCGAACGAAGATGGCATAACACAGCATAAACGAGTGGCCTCTTTCCGATAAAGGCAAACCCATTGTGAAGTGGGGACGCAAAGCCACGGGTCAGAATTTCTGATAGCCGGGTTACCGAAGAAAGGGAGACGTGCGGGAATGGGGCCTCTGTATGTGTGCGAAGGAGGTATCCCATGTCCGATGTTCGTGCGGCGAGTCGTCTAAAAAAGTGTCTAGCGTGGTGTATACTTGGCAGTTGTCTCCTTTTTCTCCCGCAAGGGGCACAAGCCGCCACCAGTGATTCGGCTACCCTCCAATGGACCGCCAATCAAGAGGCCAATTTAGCGGGGTATCGGATCTATCGAGGAACCAACCCCGGGGTCTATGGGGTTCCCACGACGGTCGGGAAGATCACGACCCATCAATATACCAACTTACTCACGGACAAAACGCACTATTTTACGGTTACGGCTTTCGATGCCTCGGGCAATGAAAGTCTTCCCTCCCCCGAGGTGAAAAAATATATTGCACCGTCCTCCAACTCTTCCGGTTCCTCGAGTCCGCCGCCGCCCTCTTCGCTCAGTATTTCAAATCTGACCGTCGCTAGTGGGTCAGCGTATAGCGTGTCCGCCGTCGGCCTCCAAGCCGGGGGGACGGTGTATCGCGACCGCGCCTATACATTTACCTCGGTCCCCACGAGTGTGCAGGGCGCGGCCTATATTCAAACGGCCAATAATGATAAAGCGGCCACGACGGCCGCCTTCCTCCGCTTTACGGTGAATCAGCCGGTGTCCGTCACGGTGGCCTATGACGTGCGGCTCACGCCAAAACCGTCATGGTTGAGCAGCTTTACCGATACGGGCAAGAATCTGGTGACCTCGGATACGACTCTCCACCTCTATGCTCGGGCCTTTCCGGCCGGGACGATCACTCTCGGGGGCAATGCCAGCGGGGGGAGTGGCAGTATGTATTCCGTCATCGTTCAACCAGCGGAGGGCCCCGCTCCCGATATCACGCCTCCGACTACTCATGTGCTTTGGCGCAATGCGAGTAGCGGTGAAGTCGCTGTCTGGCGGATGAATGGGCTAACCATTACGTCAGTCGGTTTCCCGGGAAGTACTTCTACAGAATGGAAGATTAAGCAGGTGGGAGATATTAATGGTGATGGTGAAGGCGACATCCTTTGGCAGAACACCATAAGTGGAGTGGTGGGTATTTGGCTAATGAAGGAGGGGACAATACAATCGTTCGGCTTTCCCGGTGGTGTGTCAGCCGAATGGGTAGTTAAGGGGATCGGTGATATCAATGGGGATGGCAAAGGGGATGTGATCTGGCGCAATAAGAAAAGTGGAATGGTGACTGTATGGTTTATGGATGGGCTGTCGATTCGCTCTGTCGGCTTTCTTGGAGGCACTCCAACCGTGTGGGAAATAGAGCAAGTGGGCGACATCAATGGCGATGGGAGGGCCGACCTGGTTTGGCAGAATCGGACGAATGGCACAGTGGCGGTCTGGTTACTGAACGGGTTGACCATTACCGCGGTGGGCTTTCCCTCAAGCACTTCACTGGATTGGGAGATTCAACTACTTGGAGATGTCAATGGGGACGGTAAAGGGGATGTGATCTGGCGCAATAAGAAAAGTGGAATGGTGTCGGTGTGGCTGATGAACGGGGTGACGACACCCTTGGCAGGTTTTATAGGAGGCATACCTCTTGAATGGGACATTAGGCAGGTGAGTGATGCGGATGGAGATGGTAAGGGAGATGTGATCTTGCAAAATCGAACGAATGGCAAAGTGGCAGTGTGGCTGATGGATGGGTTGAAAATTGGTTCGGTGGGGTTTCCGGGCAGTACCCCGGTGAACTGGGAAATACAAAAATAAGATGGGTGGGAATAACATCACCAGTTGCCTCAAATTTCAAAAAGTGATTGGTCTGGGTAACATGTAGGGGTGAACGATGACATATCAAGCTCAACGACAGCTAGGGAGCGGACGCCACTTCTTCATGGTGTGTGGCGGAGTACTTCTGGGCATCAGTCTATGCGGCTTGCCGGATATGGTGTTGGCCACTGATCGACAGGTTCCGCTTCATGTCGATTCCGGAGGATTGACTGGTCAGTTGCACCAGGTATCTCTGCGCACAGTCCTTGGTCAGTTGCAAAAACAATTGGGCCTTGACTATGTGGCACCGGATGCAGAATTGGAGAAAGTCATTTCGGTGAGGTTACAGAATGAACCCTTGCACAGGGCACTCTCGAAAATTTTGGGTCAGTGGGACTATGCCTTTACATTGAATGCGGCTGGACAAATCACCACACTCCATGTGATGGCTAAGGTCTCACCGGAAGTATCCCTATCGGATAAGAAGGTTAAAGACTGGGAACGGGAACCTTCGGGGCAAAAGGCCAGTGCAGTCCCAAAAAGCGGGTTAGGAAGCCATGGGTTAGATAGGGAGAGTGAAAGTCAGATGAATAAGAATGTGCCCAGATCTGAACGGCAATCTCATGGGAAGCGAAGGTTCGGTGGACAGGTGTTCGCCATCAGGAATGTTCCTATGGAGATTCGTCCACCTGCGCCCGGAGCATCCATGCAAATTTCCCCAGCCAATACTAGAGACATGCCGATAACTCCGGCGGGAAATAGTGAGCCCGCGATGAAAATCATTCCTCCGACCGGATTTCCTCCTATGAAAATTCAACCCGTACCGAAAAATATTCAACAAGAAATGCTTCTTCCCCTGAACCCATAAAGTCGAACCAAAAGCTCTCTCCACCGTCTTGCCTGTTATTGGCAGGATAGGCTCCTCTATATTTATAAGGAGAAAAGACAGAACAATTACGTAATCGTATTTCGCAGAGAGTTCTTAATTTCAGGGAACTATTCATACTAATTAAAGCGGGCCTCTCCTATTGGAAAATTTGTAGGGCTAACAGCAAGGCCTGCTTTCTGCTCATGCCATTTCGACATTCTGGCTTTGCGTATGGGGTCGTGTTGCTCTGGGTATACCTCATTTTCCCTTTGCCTGCTCTCCCCTTCTTGAAAGAAGTCATTTTTAAGAAAGGTCTTAATAATTCGGAAAAAGGGCTGTTCACCTCCTTCTTAGTATTCTTAGCTTGTCCAATCAGGAGTAGCCCTGCTGGATGGACCATTCTGAACACTCCATTTTTCGATTCTGGGTTGAATGGAAAATACGTTGTGCCTATGCCTCTCGAAAGTCATGGGAATATTGGTTTGTGAGGTAAGGGGAGACTCTACGTACTCAGGGAATGATGCTCACGAGCAACATGGCAGAAGTTTGGCCGTATTGGGTTTGAAAAGAAGAGTTATTCATTTGCTGGTTGTGTGCGATTTTGAGGCTGAGGGTTTGTTGGCGATGGTTCAGATGTAAGTAGTCCCGAACGTCTTTTTTGAATAACAGGGAGACGTCGTATATTTGAGGATTGGCGGGGATATTAGAGCGTTGGTTGAGGATATATTGTCCAAGAATCGAAACATGCAGGGAATCATCCACAGCAAGGTAGGCGTAGCCAAGTTTTGCCGCCAGCGTGTCAGTACGAAGTGCATCAAAACGATTCAGGTCCCGGGCGAATTCAATTCCCGGTTTGAGAGTCGAAGTTGGGGAAACTCGAAAATTCGAACCAAGCTTGGCAAAGAACCGATCGTTGGCCATCGTGCCACGGGAATTGACTCGCCGGATAAACCCCCACTGGGGCGTGAGATCTACCGGTTCTAACAGATTCAGGGTGCCACCCAATTTTGATCCAAATTCCTCCTCTGACCCATTCTCTCCATATTCACTTTGAGACGTTTTATAATAAGAGGACCAATCCCCCTTGCCCGCCCCGTGGAGAAACGACATGTTCGCGGAAACGGTTTCTGTGTTAATCACATTGGAGAGAGGCCCCTCAGGACGAGTGAAAATGTCTTTTTGCTGCCTGGCATACCCAAGGGATAGGCTGGGCCAATTGGGAGCGGACAAGAGCAAAGAAAATTTTTGTTGGTTAGCGACGGTTTGAGAACGAGAGAGATCTCCCTCCACATTACTAGTGAATCGGCTGAGTTCAATTTGGGGAGTGACGAACGGAAGATTCCATTCCCATGCCAGTTTTCCTCCTACCCGATCATTGGGCGTCGTCAGTGAAGTGTTCCCGGTTTCTTGCCCGGAGAAGCCATACTGAGCTTGATACTTCATACTGGCTGTGGTCCCCTTAAGAACGATTTGAGCTCCCATGCGGTTGGTTAACGGCGTTGCGGAGTTGTCCGTTACAAAGGGATCCCTATACATCATCTGGACTCCAGCGGACAGGGCATCATGAAAAAGAGGAATATCATTTGATGCTTCATACAAACTGCTACCACCTTGGCTCACCAGCGAGGGCATATCGCGAGCGTTCTGAAGGTTGAACGGTTCACGTTTTTGGTTAAAGTTGAAACGAGTGAGAGCATATTCATTCTTCGATACAGTACAGGGCGTGCTTGGGGAGAAGAACGGCGAAGAACGTCCTAAAGAGGAATAGTTTGGAGAGCCACATGCATTGGAATGTGAATCGGTTCGCAGACCTAATCGATCAACGTGCGGGATCGTATCCGCAGAAAAGGCTGAATCGCTTGCAAATGGGAGAAGTAGACATCCCATAACCAACCAGAGAACAGTCCGCACCATCACCTGCCCCCTTCGTTATGTTTTTTCTCTCATCTTTATCGGTTAGCAACTCAGATGCCGTAGGGCAAAATGGGCAGAAATTTCCTCCAAAATTGCAAATATTTGTTAGAAGAAAAATAAGAGAGTTGATCTCATTGCTAATATTTCAAATTGCAACAATTTTGGAGTTGGAAAGTTTTTCCCATGTGCGAGAAACCTGAGTGAATCTGGGGGATTCCAGACACAGGTTCCCTGTGCTTTTATAACCACAAAGGAATTGTGGCGATAAAGAAACGATAGAAAGTGGAGGCAGATAGCGGCCACCCCGGAAATTCGGTGAATCAGGTGTCTATCTCGCTTTTGAAATCCTGAAATAATCGAAAATCTGTATCCAAAAGTCACAAAGGATGCCTAAAACGATATAATGACATGGTGTTACCCTAAAGGTATTGTAAGGCGCGAACGACGGCTGCATGTTCAAAACGGTATGATCCCAAAAATGGATGTGGGAAATAGTGAATACATATTTTTACTACTTTTCATCTCACCAAGTATGGGAGTTTGGCGAGAAGTTTGGGATTATGAAAAGCCTCGTAATGTCGAAAGAATCAGGCCCCGTAATGATATTCAGTTTCTTGAGACTAACGAGTACGCACATTTGACGGGAAGATGTATATTTTTAACTCCTCAAAGCCCCTCAGTTCTTAAATGAATGGGTGAAAAAATGGAGGCCTTGATGAAACGAATCCGGTACTTTTCATTCAGCATTGGATTGGCGGCACTGTTGATAGGGGGAGTGGCGGCCTTCTCTCAAGTGAGTCTTGCGACAGAAAAGACTCAATATGCTAAAGCCACATTTGCCGGAGGCTGCTTCTGGTGCATGGAAGAGGTGTATGAAAAAGTTGATGGGGTGGTATCTGTAGTCTCTGGATATACGGGAGGACACCTATCCCATCCAACTTATGAGCAAGTGTCGGCCGGAGGAACTGGGCATGCTGAAGCCGTTGAAGTGACCTACGATCCTACCAAGGTCACGTATCAACGTCTGTTGGAGGTGTTTTGGCATAATGTTGACCCTACCACGCCGAATGCCCAGTTCTGTGATCATGGCGATCAATATCGAACCGCAATCTTCTACCATGACGAAAACCAAAAAATGGCAATCGACGAATCCAAGCTGGCAGTGGAGAGTTCCAAATCATTTCCGCAACCAATCGTGACCGAGATTGTTCCGTTTTCGGTCTTCTTCTCTGCCGAAGACTATCATCAGGATTTTTATAAAAAAAATCCCGTCCGGTACAAGTTTTATAAATGGAATTGTGGACGTTCGCAGCGTTTGGAAGAGTTGTGGGGAAGGCCATAATCACATCAAAAGGACTTACCCCCCACCCTTTTCTGGCATTTAATTTATGGTCTTGGATTTGTAAAGGTGGTAGGCTTCTTCTTGTTCTCTTGACCTTTAATAGCCGGCACATACCGTGTGAGCTTGTTGGGTATGATCCGCGTTGCTGGCGTCGCCCGACTTCTTTTTTCTTCCGCCAGTTCACAGGCAGCCAATGTTGCTTTTTTTGATGGTTCTAAAGTTGAATCCTATGGCGAGGCACTACATCAAAATCTAGAAGGCAGTCTATTCATAGTATCTACGCTCGTGAGGTGTGAGAAAAGTTTCCGGAAATCTTGGACAAATTTTTCACTGTCCGGGAACATGACAATCGTAATGCTTATGAATTCACCGTCTCTTCAGTTATGGGATTGCCCATCAGAATGAGCAATGCCTTAAGACCGCATTATTCCCTCCCCCTACGTTTGGATCTTGGATCGCGATTCTTCCATCCGTGCTACTAACAAATGACCGCATCTTAACCGACATCTTCAATTGTAGTCTGATATATTCCTTCCTTTGGATGAAAGCCAGATTGAATGAATCCTGCCTTAACGCCGGAAGTATGAAAGACTCTCGCAGTAGCCCAGAACCGAAAAAGGTAATTTTCCCTTCGCATTTCGGTCGGGGGTTGTGTATGTGGAGATGGGCGGGGGTGATCCTCCTTCTTTCCATATTGGGTTGCCAGATGCGAGAGGTACAACCAACATTTAAGGATGAATGTGGGATTCTTCGTTCCGACGTTGATTGGTCAAATCGGATTAAGGTGTTGAATCTATTAAGCCTGGCCTTTTCCCAAAAATGCGATGCCGCAGTCATTGAGTATACGGAAGAAGCCCAATTTGGATTTCGCGATAAAACATTTTCTTTCTCTCGTGAAATGGCCGGGGTCTTTTTATCTGATGGGGTGCTTACGGATTATGTGTTGGAATCGTATGAGCGGGCATATTTAAGCGTTTTGCTTGCCGCGAGTTATCTGAGGACCGGACATGTCGAGGATGCAAAAGTGGAATTACGGCGGTTGGACCATGAACTGTTCGCCCCGTTGTATAATTTTGGTGAAGACCCTGTCAATCTTGTGCTTTCCGCCGTGCTATGGGAAGTCCTTGGTGAACCAGGAGATGCCAGAACCGACTGGTTCAGGCTGGCGGAGCCCACCAGTTCTTTTCTTCTGCATGTGCCTCATGCTCTTCAATCGTTTGCCCAAAAACAGGTGATCAGGCTGGATCAGGGTGCTCGTCCTACCCCCCGGTGGGAGGTCTATGGAATTGGTCGCTTTCCTGAGGTCGAGTGGGATTTCAAATTGTTTGGTGCCCCCAATGGATACTTTGTGATTCATCCCAAGCCCCCTTTTCAGGAGTTGTGTGTTTCTGAAACGGGCCTACGTCTTTCAACGGAAAGTTGGTTTGCAAAAATCGCGCACAGGCATGATCATGCTTACCACCCTCTTTTGAACATTCAGAGTTGGATTCGTTTACCTGTCGGCGTGGTTTATGGATTAGTGCCTTTTTCTCTTGGGGTCGGTGTGGCTGTTGGTGGATGTGCGGGGGCAGCGTCACTTGGAGGAAGAGGCAGTGATGATTTGTGTGCCTTGTCCATTCTGGGTGGCACGCAGTTAATGCAAGTTGCTCCCACAGTGTTTCAGAATACCGTACGTCCGGATTTACGTCATTGGGAACTGCTCCCTGCAGCGGTTGTTGTTACTCAGGAGTCCGATGTGGGCTTTGAGCCCTGTGATAGTCATCAGGTGATTTTGCACTATTTGGTGACTCGTGCTCCTGCCCCTCCTTTAAGTTCTTAGAAATAGGAATTTTCTTCAAAACCATTTCATTCCGACGGGATTGCCTACTTCCTGGTAGTGGTCCATGCCCGTCCAAATAAAATGGCTTAGGGAGATATTTATTTAATTGGTCATGAGGCTTACGGAAATTTTGAGAGCCAATGGTCCAAAGGGATATCGTCCCCGAATGAATTTTTTACTGAGGATTTTATCTATTTAGATACAAAGTGTATCGAAAAAGAGAATGTATGAATAGGCAAAGATAAGGTGACAGAACGGCAAAGAAGAATACGAGGTGGCTATTCCCTAGGTTTTTTCTTAACCCCCCCATGTATGTCATACTACATTATCATGGGAATAGGTCTTGCTTTATGAAAGGAATACCTTATGACATACACACCATTGGGAGATCCTCGGCTGTTTCCTTTTAGGCAAACCGGGTTAATTGGGTCTCTTCGACTGGGCCTGACCTTGTTGGCCATTGGGGTCATGATGATGGGGGCCAGCAAGGGGTGTGCAGAGGCCAAGCCTCCTGAAACCCTAGCTCCTGCTCCTCAAAGTATTGCGGTCTATGCTCTTTCGCGTGGGAAAGGCGTACCTGATCAGGCCATCGAGGTGTTGGCCGACTCTCGCACACTTCTCAAGTCCGCCCAGGAACGCGGGGAGGTCCGGCGATTGGTTGAGCAACGTATTGGAATAGAAGGGGAGACGAGGCTCTGCGCGGAATTTGCTGATGTGGTTTCGGCTCATTCAATAATTGAGCAGATTCAACAACTCGGCGAGGGAGTGGATTTGATCAACGTAAAGGTTGAGCCCTGTCCTCCATGATCAACTTTTATTCTCCACGAATATTTTTTGGGTTAGACGGCATCTAGTGGTTCCCGGGGTTCTCCTGTTGATCAGCAGGGAGGTTCATCATTACTTTCAAAGGAGTGGAATTATGAAAAATTGTCGAATTTTTCTCAATCAGACATTGACGGTGATAGGAATGGTCATCGGATTGACTGCCTGTTCCCAACTCCATACGACTCCACGACCAGCTGTTGACAGTGGGCACAAAAATTCTCCGGACCAGGGCAAGCAAATTTTGTCGGATAACGCAGAACAGAAACGAGACGAGTGGAAAAATAAAACCTTTGAGGAGTTTAAAGCCCAAACGTATAAGGAACCATTTGAAGGTGGGAAATATATTGTGAACGGTGATACCCCCATTCTCAATGAAAAACTTCTACAGGAATTTTTTGAAACTCGAATAAAGGAGTCGATCAACTCTCGCGAGGGGGTTCGAACGAAATTAACCGTTCATCAAGTCAATGGTCAGGACGCAGTGTGGAATTCTATAGAAAAACGGCAACTGACCTACTGCGTTAGTAAAACCTTTGGCGCGAATTATGAAAAAATGAAGTCCGACATGGAGGCGGCCGGAAATGCATGGGAGGCGGTGGCTGCCGTTGATTTCATTTATGTGGGAGGAGAGGATGATTCTTGCACGGCGTCTAACCCGAATGTGGTTTTTGATGTACGCCCGGTCAACGTGAATGGCCAATATCTGGCTCGAGCCTTTTTCCCGAATGAGCAACGGTCCTCGCGAAATGTCTTGGTGGATAACAGTTCTTTTCAACTGGATCCAAATGGCAAGCTATCGTTACAGGGGATATTGCGACATGAATTAGGTCATACGATTGGATTCCGGCATGAGCATACCCGCCCGGATTCGGGTACCTGTTTCGAAGATAGTAATTGGCGACCGCTAACCAGTTACGATGCCTTCTCGGTCATGCATTATCCGCAATGTAACGGTAAAGGGGATTGGACCTTGACCCTGACCAACATCGATAAAAATGGGGCAGCGTGTTTGTATGGCCCTGCGCAGGGATTCACCATTGATACCGCAATTTGTCAGGGACCCGACGAACCGCCGGGACCCATAGCCTGCGGACCAAAAACGGAAACGTTTGTCGGACAAAGTGTGGCCAAGAATGCAGAGCAAACCTATGGCCCCTTTATGGTGGTTCCCGGAACATTAGTGGAAGTGGTTATGCATGGAGAAGCTAGTCCCGGTGATCCCGATCTCTATGTTCGGTTCAACCAGAATCCGACAACGACTGCCTATGATTGTCGTCCTTATCTCTCGGGTGCGGAAGAAAAGTGCGTCCTTGATGTGCCCACCAACGGGACCGCGGTCCATGTAAAAGTTCGGGGATATTCAGACGCGCATTTCAATCTTACCGTGACTCATACTCCTACACATTAATAGCTCAGCACTTGTGAATACAGGGCAGAGAGGCTTTATGGCCTACCTGCCCTGATCCCGTTGATACGCTGGCCTAATGACAGGTTTCCGAGAAGTTGAGAAAAATTAGCCGTATTAGGGGAAGGATTGAGCACAGCGGAAGCCGATGTTCGCTGACCGTTCTTCTGGAATGGCTCCTCCACGAGTCGCTGACCGCAACATGACTGGTCGACTTTTCCATGATCCGCCCCGTACAACTTTATATCGCCCCGATTTGGGACCAGGCGGATTTCTTGCTGGCATGATGGGGTAATAATCTGGTCCCAGCCAATCATTAACCCATTCCGCGATATTGCCCGCCAAATGCAATATTTTATAAATACTTTGGCCATCTTCGAAGCTATCCACCGTTGCAACCAGAGGAATTTCATGGACGTGATATTGTCCGAATACGGCTAAGTCCGCTGTCGGGTCCATTTCCCCCCACGGAAAGATGCGGGCAGATTCCCCTCTTGCCGCTTTCTCCCATTCAGCTTCTGACGGCAGTCTCTTGTAATGATGTTCGCAAAATGCTTTGGCTTCCTCCCATGTAATGTAGAGTGCCGGCCAGGAAGCGAGTGCCTGGTCAGGAATGAAATGCACACTAATGAGATGCCAAATGAGTCCTCGTAACTCATGAGAGACCGGCCTGTTGGTTGTTAGCAAAAATGCCAGATATTCGCTTAAGGTGCCTTCATGCCGATCCATGAGAAATCTATCCACCCAAATGTGACGTTGAGGGAATTCCGTGTCGTCATAATGCATTTCAAGACTATGCCGAAGATCGTCTCGACGATTGGTCCCCATCAAAAATACTCCTTCGGGAATGGTAACCTGTGGGGAGGGTTTGGCCAAGCTGGCGATATGGGCGATATGCTCATCAACTTCGTCAGGAGGTAGGTGGGTCTCTCCGATTGCCAAGCAGGAAGATCCCCAGAGTAGCCCTATGGAAAGGAAGGCCGTCAACAAACGATAATGTAAGAGTCGAACTGCCGTGAACGCTAGGAAGAATGTGTGGAGCATGTTTCTAGTCGTGGATTGAAAATCAAATGAGGGCAGTCTACGTGAAGGGCACTTTGTGAGCAAGCCGGATATAGCTGGAGATGCAACATGACAATATGGTTAGTCGATGTATAGGTTCGAAAGTCACCGGGTAAGAGGATTAGGATAGTCTGAAAATCTGGCTATGGACACAGCATGGACTCGTGCGAAGTGAAACAGCTTGGCGCAGGGCATGTGGTATCTGGCTATGTCAGAAATTGTAAGGCGGGCGAGTAGAAAAACACCCACAGATGCCGGATTCAACAGCAGTACGCGTTTTTATGGCTTGGCAATCTTGCGAGCAGGCACTGGTCTCAAGGTTGGTAACAAAAATGTATAACAAGGCTGATACAAAAAGGAAATTTCTGTGAATGGTGGTGTTGCTGCGTTGAAATGTCCCTGCCTGGTCCGTATAAATCTTGACGATGAGGTCCGTGTTATTTGAGCCGTATTAAAGACATCACCTGAGTATCCTTCAGCCGTTAGAGAATGTGTTGTGTGTGGTTTCTTTTCAAGGGCAGGAGCGGGAGTTGCACCTGTCATGAGGTTGTCCAGGAACAATTGGCCGATCGGTCCAGAGTTCTAGTCATCAAATAATCATGACAATCCATCGGGCAAAGGTTGTATCCTGCAAAACAATGAAAGGCTTGTGGGCTAGGTCCAAAATGAGAATTTACTGATTGTCACGGATGAGTTCTTGGCGAGGATGTTTGTGGAGTGTTTAAACAATAGGCTAACCATTAGGGTATTTGCGAGGGGAACATGAATAACCCTATTATCAATTCTGCTTTTCGCATGGAGGAGTGTGTCTGCTTGAAAATGTTCTGTGGTCTACTCATGGTAGGCACTCTAGCTGCGTGCATCGGAGATAAGTATCAGCAGCAGGCGGATATCATTAAAGGCCATGTGGAAATGTTCTATGGTTATTTGCAATCACATCAGGTTGAGCAAGCTATGTTTGAAAATGAACAGATTGAGGTACTTGCGCTAAGAAGTGAAGAACGCCTGCTTCGTCGTGTAGGGCAGATGAGGCAGGGTGAGAAAACGCAGGAATGGAAAATTATTAAAACGGCCAAAGAAACAGCTGCGGAAAATTGGTTAGCATTGGCCCGTTATTTTTCTGAAAACCAACAGTACAACAAGTCCCTGGGCACCTATCGACGGGTTATTGAAACCTACCAAGGCTTGGCCAACCAATTTTATGTCGACCGTGCGAAAAGGGGAATTCAGGACGTGAAAGCCATCCTGGATCCTGGGGTTCCGCCTGTAACCCCTGAAAAATAGTCTTGCCTGGCACTGCGTTTTTTATGGATGGAGATATCTATTATCCCAGCTCCCCGGGAGGAATAGAAAATTTCTTCTATTCTACATCTATTCAAAATTTTTATGAACTCTAAGAATGAGGTTGGTGGTTCTGAGAACGCACAGGAGAATGCGGATTTATTGTGCATAAAAACTTTCTCCTTCTAGCGGTGGGCACCAAGCCTTTACAATTTGAACATTTTGAATTGTGCAGGGGGAAAAACTGGTGCAATATATTTGAGGAGCGACAGCAGTCATGTGGGACCCCACTTTGGATTCAGACGCAAACCCCTCGGGCCACGGGGCAATACCAAAGGCCCACTCTCCATCCAGGCTTCTCGTGTCTTCATAGTACACGTTAAAGCCAATGAAACCCCTCCCAGATGTTGTGCAATAATTATTGTAGGGTGGTAATTGAATATCAACATGGAAAATGTAGCCGTCTTCCACCCAGGAATCCCCAAACTCGATAGGCAGTTCATCAGCCGAGGCTGAGGTTATCAGACTCAAGGAATAGAGAAAGGCTAAAAAAACACCGCAACTCAGGGCCAAACATTTCAAGGATGCTGAGGTTTTCCTGTAAAAAAAGGGAAAGGAGGATAAGACGCGTAAATTCATATGGTGAAGACCTCACTGTTGTATTAATGGATTAGACAAACATATTCTATTCAACTGACACATGAAACGGTTGTCAGTTTGCTCTACTATACCGATTATTTTTCAGATACCGTCAATACAGCAAACGAGGGGAAGGGGCGGAAGCATTTTTTAAAAAAAGTGAGAGAGAAAAAGGAATGGTGGATAGATTTAATGATAGGTAATGGAGGAGGGAAGATCGGATCAGATCCCAATCGAAAAGAAATTCGGATTTTCTCCAAAATGTTGCAAAGCTTTTGAGGTGATTTGTCGCCCTCGGGCCGTTCGATCCAGATATCCAGATTGAAGCAGAAAAGGTTCGTATACATCTTCTAATGTGGATTTTTCTTCTTGGACCGCTGCGGCCAATGCGTCGATGCCAACTGGTCCTCCCTTAAATTTTCTGATTATGGTCAAGAGTATTTTGCGGTCCATTTCATCAAATCCTGCCTGATCGACTCCTAACCATTGTAAGGCTTCCTGTGCAACAGATCTCGTGATCCGTCCTTGGGCTTTAACCTCGGCAAAGTCACGCACACGTTTGACTAATCGATTAGCAATACGGGGAGTCCCACGAGCCCGGCTGGCAATTTCTCCCGCCCCTTCATCCTCAATGTGGATTCCGAGTAGTTTAGCGGAGCGGGCAATGATGACCTGCAAGTCTTCAGGCAGATAATAATCCAATCGATAAACAAGCCCGAAGCGCTCTCGCAGAGGAGAAGTGAGGGAGCCCGCGCGTGTCGTGGCTCCAATGAGCGTAAAAGGTGGGAGATCTAATTTCATGGTGCGCAGGGAGGGGCCCTGTCCAATCACCAAATCTATTTGGTAATCCTCCATGGCGGGATACAATACCTCTTCGGCCGCTGGAGGCAACCGGTGAATTTCATCGATAAATAGAACATCCCGTGGCTGGAGATTTGCCAAAATGGCGGCTAGGTCGCCCGCGTGGGTGAGTACCAGCCCTGAGGTGGAGCGAATCGTGCCCCCCATTTCTTTGGCGATAATATGAGCGATGGTGGTTTTTCCTAACCCAGGAGGTCCATAAAAAATGGCATGGTCCAAGGCTTCTCCTCTACCCGTTGCCGCGTCAATACAAACCCGAAGCGATTCTTTCATCCGCTCCTGGCCGATATACTCCGTTAAGCGTTGAGGTCTCAAGGTCCCCTCAAGGCTTTGTTCTTCTTCTATGAGATGAGTGGTAAGAATCCGGTCGTCCATATATGGAATCAGTCTAAACCGAACTATTGTAAGAAATGCATTCTTGACGGTGTTGGGAAAATAGAAGAGGGAGGAGAGCTCCCTCTTTCGGGAAATGACTCAATAACTGAAAGCAGACTGCGAAGTGAGATAAAACTAAGGCTCCAACCAGGCCATCTAGAAACCTGAAAATAGATCCTGGCAGCCAAGGCAGAATTCCACATTTACTTGCCGTTCAAGGAAATTCACGAGAAAGCCTTGCTTTTCATACAATAATTTGGCACCCATCAGTGTTTCATTGGGGAAATCCTCTGGTCCCAGCAGATCGCGAATTTCTTTCGTGGATTTGGCCCCGAGAATGTGTCGGAAGATGCCACGGACTTTATGGGCAAATCGATTATTTATAAATATGAGATCCACTTTCCCATCAGTGATACGGACCCCTGCCATTGCCCCAGTTGGATTTTCTTTGTCCCATAACAGAATGAAGGTGCCTTCTTGTTCTGCCCGAACACCGGAAATTCTTGCTTCGACGAGGGCCTCCACCGCAGTGGCTTCTGGGTCCCCTAATTTCACTCGATAGAGTGAAATTTCTGCAGCATTTATTTCCTTCGCCTCTTCAATGCTGTTGCGAGTGAGTTCGTATTTGGCGGCCCATCCTTGTGAAGAAATTGTCAAAAGACTCGTCAGAATAATAGTGGCAGTCAGGATACATGCTGCTTTCAAATTCTTCATGAAATTCCTCATCAATAAGGGAAATGAAAATAAGGTTGGGAAAAAAGGATACGATTCCGTCTATACAAAAGAGATACATGAAGCCTGCAAGATTGTATCCGACCTTTTGTGTAAGGGTCAATTCTATTGGTCAAAGAGAAGCCACAGTAAAGGGGATTCGTATGATATACTCGGCTTCCATGAACAACTCTATCGTGATTAGGGGCGCTCGCCAGCATAATCTCAAGAATCTCGACCTGGAGATACCTCGGGATCAGTTGGTGGTCATTACGGGGTTAAGCGGATCAGGTAAGTCATCTTTGGCCTTTGACACGATTTATGCCGAAGGCCAGCGTCGATATGTCGAATCACTCTCCGCCTATGCCCGGCAATTCCTTGACCAAATGACGAAACCGGATGTGGATTCCATTGAAGGGCTTTCGCCTGCCATTTCCATCGAACAAAAGACGACGAGTCACAACCCTCGATCCACGGTGGGGACGGTCACGGAGATCTACGATTATTTTCGTCTACTATTTGCCAGAATCGGACAACCCTTTTGCTATCTTTGTGGAAATGCCATTGCGGCGCAAACGGTACAACAAATGGTGGATGCCATAATCGGGCTTCCTCTTGGCACCAAAATCCACATATTGGCTCCCATTGTGCGAGGACGTAAAGGCGAATATCGCAAAGAACTACTGGCAGCTCGCAAAGCTGGATTTGTTCGGGCTCGTATTGATGGAAACATTCGGGATCTCGGGGAGTCAATTAATTTACATAAACAACGTAAGCATTCCATTGAGATTGTGGTTGATCGACTCATCGTCAAGCCAGAGATCGGGGTGACTCGGCGTTTGGCTGATTCGGTAGAAACGGCCCTCAAGATGGCGCAAGGACTCGTTGGAGTGCTGACAGAAGATGATCAAGTCCGGGTCTATAGTGAACACCTGGCGTGTATTCAGTGTGGTGTCAGCTATTCCGAAGTTTCCCCAAGAATTTTTTCATTTAACAGCCCTCACGGTGCGTGTGAGGGATGTGATGGTATTGGGTATGAAGCTTCCAGTCATTCTGAATGGGAGGAATGGACCTTCGATACCCCCTGTGCGATGTGTGGCGGGGGTCGCCTGAGAAAGGAAAGCCTTGCCATAAAAATTGGGGGGCAGTCTATTGCTGAGGTGACCCATCTGTCTGTGGGGAATATCCTGGCATTTATGGATGCGTTAATTCTCACCGATCGCGAACAGATGATTGGGCAGCGGGTGCTGAAAGAGATTCGGGAGAGGCTGGAGTTTTTGCTCAACGTCGGATTGGGCTACCTCACCCTGGATCGCCCTTCTGCCACTTTGTCCGGAGGGGAAGGGCAACGGATTCGATTAGCCACACAAATCGGATCGGGATTGGTGGGCGTGCTATATATCCTGGATGAACCCAGTATCGGATTGCATCAGCGGGATCACCGACGGTTACTCCAAACATTGTTACGATTGCGTGATATGGGGAATTCCGTGGTGGTGGTTGAGCACGATGCCGAGACCATGCGCGCCGCGGACTATATATTGGATTTAGGGCCGGGAGCCGGTGTGGAAGGTGGACAATTAGTTGCTCATGGTCCTCCCTCGGCGGTGATGGCTCATCCAGGCTCGCTGACCGGTCAATATCTCAAAGGGAGCCGCCGCGTGTCCTTGATCCAACGTGCACGGCAGGTCAAAGGATTTTTGACCGTCGTGGGTGCGAAAAAGCACAATCTTCAGCACGTGACTGTAAACTTTCCATTGGGCCTGTTGACCTGTGTTACCGGTGTGTCAGGGTCAGGGAAAAGTACTCTGGTCGTAGATGTGTTGTTCCGATCCCTGGGACAGGGTTTTTCACAGAAGAAACCGGTGTTTGAGGGGTGTCGAGACATACGTGGACTTGAGCAGCTGGATAAACTGATTGATATTGATCAGTCCCCAATTGGACGGACTCCTCGTTCGAATCCCGCCACTTATACCGGCCTCTTTAGTTTCATTCGTGATCTTTTCGCACAATTACCTGAGTCTCGAGTGCGAGGCTACAAGCCAGGCCGCTACAGTTTCAATGTCAAGGGTGGACGCTGTGAAGCTTGTCAGGGTGATGGCCTCATAAAAATTGAAATGCATTTTCTCCCGGATATTTATGTGACCTGTGAGGCCTGCAATGGTCAACGGTACAATCGCGAAACCTTAGATGTGACCTACAGGGGCCGAACGATTGCAGAAGTCTTAAACATGACCGTGGCTGAGGCCCTGGAGTTTTTCATGAACATTCCGCCACTTCGAACCCGACTGCAAACCTTATCAGATGTGGGCCTCCATTACATTAAACTCGGGCAATCGGCGACTACCTTGTCAGGGGGCGAAGCCCAGCGTGTCAAGCTTTCCAAGGAGCTCTCGAAACGATCCACTGGCCGTACGCTTTATATTCTGGACGAACCGACGACGGGACTGCATTTTGTGGATATTCAGCGGTTGTTGGATGTACTGGACCGGTTAGTGGAAGCCGGAAATACGGTCCTTGTGATTGAGCATAATGTGGATGTGATTCAGAACGCGGACTGGGTCATTGATTTGGGGCCGGAAGGTGGAGATCAAGGAGGATGTGTGGTGGCGGAGGGCACACCCCAATCGGTGATGAAGGTCAAAGCATCCTGGACAGGGCAGGTGCTGCTAGAAGATTTTAAAAACCGGTCTTCCTGAGGAAGTCTAGGTTTTTTTCTTGTAAATATTTAGCCCGATTTTTTCTTCTCGATCGGGTATCGAGACATTGCCTTCAGTTGAGGCAATGATCGTCGTTTTGCCCGATGAAGAAGGCCCAAAATCCTTCGACAGATCTACTGTTATTGTTAGCATCGTTCCGTTCACATTCAATTCCACATTTTTCATGGTTGTATCCTCTCTGGAAGTGCAGATCAATACAGGTTGAAGGGTGCTGGCAGAATTGCTGCCCTACTCTGACAGGCCCGCGAGGACCAAGAGTGCTCCTGCCCCGATGATATAGGGAAGAACGCAGGTATAGAATACCGATTCAAAAGAAGAATATTTCCATGTGGAAGTAGGGCGTGACAAATGGTTCTTATAAATGAATTCATATGAGAAAATAAGCATACCAATGGTCAGGACAAGCACCCGACTGGTTCGAGGCCACGTGTAGAGACCAACGAACAGATAGCTGGCTGTATGAAAACCACTAAATGCACAAAGGATGGGAGCCAGAAAAAAATGGAGAAACGATGCTGAAAGTCGAGGAGAAACCATAGCTTGTGGGGTTGAAATCCCTGGATGTTCCATTATTTGACTTCGGCAGGCACCGAAGGGATGGGCATGGCAGGTTGGGGGAAAGTCTGCTGGTCTGCACATGTTTTGCACACACGCGGGCGTCTTTTCAGATAGGAGACCTTTCCACTAGCCAAACAACTATAATGAACGAAATGTTCACAGATGCTGCAACGAGACCATCCTCCACGGAGCATGGTAAGGTTCCGGTACAGGCCTTCATGACATACTCCGCACAATTCGGGTTCGATACCCAATAACAGGGGCTCCCAATCTCCGGCTCGATTTCGAATGCTCATAGTAGAAAAGTATACTGAGTAATTCAGATGAAAACAATGAAGAAAACTTTCTGGACCCGTTTACTGAGTCGATGTCCCTGGGTTTTAGGATCACAGTTTGACACTCCAAAAAACCATTTGATAGGGTCACCAACGATTCCATCCATCCTTCCACGTCGTCTATTCGCTCCTTTGTGAACATTCAAGCCTATTTAGACCAACAGCGCCAACGGGTTGACCAGTTTTTGGAGAAGAGCATACCTCTGCTCTCGGCCAATCCTCAACGATTGTATGAGTCCATGCGGTATAGCCTTCTGGGTGGAGGAAAACGCATTCGTCCGATTTTAACGATTGCCGCTGCCCAGGCGCTGGGGTATGACCGGGACGCCATGTTACCGTTCGCCGCTTCTTTGGAGTTTGTCCATACGTATTCTCTTATTCATGATGATCTTCCGGCGATGGATGACGATGACTATCGGCGAGGCCGGTTAACCAATCACAAAGTATTTGGCGATGGCATGGCGATTTTGGCAGGTGATGCGTTGTTGACGATGGCGTTTGAATTATGTAGTCAAGTTGATGGCACAAAGGGTTTCTCGACCGCTCAGCAGTTAGCCATTGTGCGGGAACTGGCAAAGGGTTCTGGCCACCAGGGAATGGTGGGCGGACAGGTAATGGATATTCAGGCGGAAAATCAGGAGATTGATTTAGCTCACCTCCAACGAATCCACACCTTTAAGACTGGGCGTCTGATCCGTGCCGCAGTCCGGATTGGCAGCATTATCGGAGAGGCCACGACCCAGCAAATGCAATGTTTAACCAACTATTCCGAGGATATTGGGCTGGCCTTTCAGATTGCCGATGATGTGTTGGACATGGTTGGGACACGGGAAGAATTGGGAAAGGATGCAGGGACGGATGAAAGAAGAGGAAAGCGGACCTATCCTTCATTTTTTGGGATTGATGGCGCGAGGCAACTGGGAGAGGAATGTGTCCAGCGGGCGATAGCCCGATTGAATACTTTTGATAAACAGGCTGACCCCTTACGACACATTGCCACGTATATAATGGCCCGACGGTCTTGAAGCGACATTACACCGTTTTTACTCCTTCTCATTGACAACAGGTTGGTTGTGCAAGGCATGCTGTATTGTTATTGGGACATTGGCAACCTCAGATTTTTATGAAAGTACTCATTACAGGGTCTTCGGGTTTCATTGGGGCTGCGGTGACACGAGCAGTCGTTGCGAAAGGCGATGAGGTCCGTGTACTAATTCGGCCCACAAGTAATCGGAAAAATCTTGAAGGGTTACACGTCGAAACTGTTCAGGGAGATTTGCAGGATCCCTTGTCCCTCAAGAAAGCTATTGCCGGCTGCGAAGGGCTTTATCACGTGGCGGCGCATTATGCGTTGTGGGATCGAGACCCTTCTATCTTTTATTCCATCAATGTCGAGGGGACCAAAAATTTATTCCGTGCAGCAAGGGAATCAGGCGTTCAACGAATAGTCTACACTAGCACAATTGGTGCGATCGGGTTGCCTGATAAAGGAGGCCTTGGAAATGAAACCCTCTTTCCTTCCTTGGCCCAACTGGCAGGGGATTATAAGCGATCTAAATTTTTGGCTGAGCAGGAAGTCCTTCGCATGGCTCAAGAGGGGTTGCCGGTGGTTATTGTCAATCCAACGGCTCCAGTGGGAGAGCGTGACGTCAAGCCCACTCCAACTGGCCAAATAATTGTAGATTTTATGCGTGGCCGAATGTTGGCGTATATTGAGACCGGGATGAATTTGGTGGATGTTGAAGATGTGGCCATAGGGCATATCCGGGCGATGGAGCGCGGTCGGGTGGGTGAGCGGTATATTCTGGGAAATCAAAATCTTACACTGAAAGAAGTATGTCAGATGCTCAGCCGAATAACGGGAGTGCCTGCCCCGCGGCTTCAATTGCCTTGGCGGCTTGTCCTTCCCATGGCGCATGTGAATCAATGGATTGCCAATCTGGTCACCCATCGTCCACCCAGAATTCCTTTGGAAGGAGTGCGGATGGCCAAGTATCATATGCATTATGATTGCACGAAGGCGCGCCAGGAACTGTCGCTTCCCCAAATCCCGGTGGAAACAGCACTCAAAAAAGCCGTGCAGTGGTTTCGCCAGCACGGATACGGCTGATCTCTCCCCCGCAAGCTTTGCTCATCAACAAAGCCATATTGTGGAATCTATTATTTTTCTGCTTTCCCACATTGGTATCTCATGCCCGATGCTTTTGTCTTTTTAGTGCCATTCTCTGTGTGGGAAAAAATCTTCGGATACCGTCTGACAGGCAGGTTTTTCGGCCTCACGCAGGGAATTGTTTTTATGGGTGAATAGGCCTCGGCTCGGACGGAATCCCAATGCCGGGATGAGCGGTCGTCGGATTACTCTCTTAATCTTGGGTATTCTTGTATGGAGGGGGGGCGAAACGCAACAGACCCCATTTCTTGTGAGGTGGTGAATGGAAGCTGCTATTAGGTATTTGTCTCTAGCGTGATGTCCGGGCTTTTAATTTAATTTGGGGGGCTTCTGCATTGGGGAAATGCGGATGGGCGTAGAAAGTTGCTTTATTTATCTCCTGTTCACCACAGTCCTACTCTCTTCATTGTGGCGAGGGTGGTTCAATTCCATGATTGCCGAGTCTTGAGACGGGATGAAGGGGCATCCTCAAGAATTTTTGACCACATTGCGGGTCGTGTCGCTTGAGGCCACTACCGCAGGGCCGGTATGATGCTACCATGAAGGGATTTCTAATTCGATGCGGGATCACGGGGTTTGCGGTATTGTTGGCAAGCCAGATAATCCCCGGCATTGAAATCACAGGGGTTGCGTCGGGGATTGCCGCAGTGGTCATTCTTGCATTTCTCAATTCCATCATCCGCCCCGTGCTTTATTTACTTTCAGCCCCATTTATTTTCGTAACCTTAGGGCTATTCATGGTTCTCATTAATGGATTCCTCCTCTATCTGGTATCGATTCTGGTGAAAGGATTTATTGTTTCTGGATTTTGGCCAGCGGTGGGCGGCGCGATCATTATTAGTCTGGTTAGTGGGGTATTAAATCTCTGGATTTCCGAACAAGGCCAAATAGAAATTGTCACGCATTCTTCATCGGGTCGAAAAATTCGCCATATAAATTAACGGGACAACTCCTTGGATATTTCATCCTAGCGTTAAGGAGAGGTTCGGGAATTTTTAGAGGGCTGGGGAAAAGCCCTTCGCCCCTTAACCATCGGTATATCCGACAATTCATTGTGCGCAAAAATTCTGAGAGGAAACGCATGCATGTCCAATCGTCTTGAATCCACACTAGCAACCAAGCAACAAAGTACCCTTCAAAAGATTCTGACTTCCGTGGTCAATGAGGTCGGGATGGAAGCGGTCTTGGTCGCGATTATGACTCATGATGGTGGACCATTGGTCGAGCAGGTTTCCCGTGGGTTTTCCCCTAGAGAAGTCCGCGCGATTCTTCGTGCGCTTTCAATGGAGGATTTGAAAAGTTTGGCCGTTCGGAATGGTGGGGGCGGAGAGTTGGAGAGCGTACTCAGAATTCGCATGGTGACTCCTGGGAGCAAGGTTGCTTTGGTCCTTCCCTTAAAGTTTGGCGGCCGGGTGTATGGCACACTGGTATTGGCCCGAAGAGAAAATTCCGCGCTGACCAAAAGAGAAAAGACGACTCTCTCCACCAATGTCTCGCATATTTCCACAGAATTAAAGAAAGCGGGGCTATTTGGTTCCTCACTGATATTGAGCAAGCCAGTAGTGGGTAATGAGCCTTTAGCGATGGGTGTGGCTGGAGAAGAGGGGCCTGCGCCCGTGGCTCGAACGTATTCGAATGCGGAAGTCCAAGAGCGGATAGGGAGCATTTTGACGGAAGAAGTCAATGGGGGGCTGTCCTTTGATCGCGGCTGGGTCAGCATCTATGACCCTCTTGCCGCGACGCTGGAAGTGTTGGGTGTATTCGGAACTCAGAAAAAAGATGTGAGCCCAGGGCAGCTTCTCTCTCTAGATGATTCGGCTTCCGGATGGTCTGTTCGTCATCGAAAGCCTCGCTGTGACAATAATTTGGCTTCGACCCAAGGCCGTTTTCACGACTATAAACAGCTCTATCGTGATCGGTTCGCGTCGACCATTGTCGTTCCTTTTTACGTCAGGGGACGGGTGGCGGGGACTGTTACGTTAGCGTCAAAAAATCCCAATAATTTCGATCAAATTGGGACCGAATCGAAAAGCCTCGAGGCCATTTCGACCAAATTGGTGGAATTGTTTGAAGACCCGTCGTGTCATCTCTCCGTCATGGAGGTTGCCCCGATTCAACCCGAACAACCTGCTCTCAAAGGGCAGGTGATTACTGCTCAACCGGAGGGAGGGGATGTTCGTAAGGAAGAGCGACGTGCCGCACTGCATGAAGTGAGCTCGTTTCTGGCTACAGAAATCCGTGAACCTATTGGGTTTATCAGGGCTCAGTTAGAAGAAATTACGACCGATGCCGACCTTGATTTCGATTCGCAAACCCGGGTGGAAAATGCCATGCGGGATATGATTCGTATTGAAACGGTCTTAAATGAAATTCTGGATTTTGCCAAACCGTTGGAACTTGATCGAAAAATGTGCCGGGTTCAGGATTTATTGGATAAGGCTTTTTCGTTGGTGTCGACGGACATTCGCGTCAATCGGATTGAGGTCCTCAAAAAGGTGCCGGCTCGGTTGGCCCAAGTCCGTTGGGATGAAGTGAAAATGCAGCATGTATTCCTGTGTATTTTCAAAAATGCCATTGAAGCCATGTCTCCAGGAGGGCATTTGCGTGTGGAAGTCATGCTCACTAGAGCTCGAAAACCGGAACTTCAGATAATTATCGCCAATGATGGAGTGCCCATACCGGCCGAATTTGTGGATAAGGTGTTTGAACCCTATTTCACCACAAAACGATCAGGGACTGGATTGGGTTTGGCGACCGTGAAAAAAGTCGTTGAGGAGCACCAGGGTCAGATCAGTATCGCTAGTGAGCCAGAAAAGGGAACGACCGTCACTATTCTTATGCCAGCCCCACGACCACGAACTCCATATCGGCCACGCCGTCCAGCTTGATTGAACCAAAAACAGTACCTGAAGCGGTGCCATTTCAAAATTTTTGCCATTTTGGTTGGGTAAGCTTGACACTACCGGCCAATCTGAATAAGATCGCCTTTTCTATTTGAATAAATTGGGCTATGTACATATCCAGACCATTTTCTATTGTTAACCAGTCATAACCAACAAAGGAGCGGTCTTATGAAAGGGATTGGAATTTTTCTTGGAACGGTGGGTGCTAGCACCTTCGCCCTATCAATGGCCTTTGCCAATCCGGGGTTATTACCAGCTCATCCGGGGTATCCGGCTGCTGGAAAGTCTCCAGTGACCGGTCAGGCTACGGCTAATGATCCTGGTCAAACGAACGCTGGAGGAGAAAAGAGTCTGTTGTCTTCTCAAGAATTTGGCAGCAAAGCTGCTATGAATGATGTTAGTGATCCTAATCGTGGCCGGATCCAAAAGTCGGCTGGTGCCGGTCGGTTGCCTGAAGTCGAAGGCCCACTCAACAAAACCAACCCGAATCCGGCCGGGGCCAAATCGACTGTCATTAAGTAATTTACTTTTTGCAGTGTGAATACTCAGGGGAAGGGTGCCAGCAATGGCACCCTTTTTTTGTGACATATTTTCTCCGCATCATTTTTCATGATCTGCTCCTAACCTCGTTTTATGCCATTTTTCACTCACACAACCAACAAATTTAGCCTGGACTTGTCTTGAACCGGATTGATACGGAGCTTGGAAAGGCCTTAAAAGCCAAAATTCGAACGCAAGGGCCAATGACCTTCAGGGACTTTATGGCGGCGGCCTTATATGACGAAACTATGGGGTTTTATGCAAAGGCACCCAAAATTGGGAGTCCTGATGGGCCGTTTGACACTAATGCAAGATTTCGGGCATTCGGATATGCCATTGCCCAAGCCATCAGGTATGCCGAAAAGGCGTTGGGATTTCACCTGCGGGTCTTGGAATTAGGTGGAGGAACAGGCCAGTTGGGGAACAATATTATTTCATTTCTTGAAAACGCTCATGAATACCTAGTTCTAGACCCAAGCCCTGGGTTGCGGGACCAGCAAAAACAAAAAGGATTGCACGCGATCAACAATTTGGACTGTTTAACTCCAGGACCGACATTTGTGTTCGGGAACGAAGTGCTTGATGCGTTACCCGTTCATCGAGTAATGGGAATGGGCCATGAAGAAGTATTGGAATTGTATGTGGATCTGGATGAGGATGGCGAGTTTTTTGAGCAATCATGTACACTTTCAACGAGGGAGCTAGCCGAGCGGTTGAGTGACGATAGGGTGCAGCTTGGGCGAGGGCAAGTCGCAGAAATCTGTTTGGAGTTGAAACAATTCCTCAAAAGCATAGGGAGAGTTGTGGATCCAGGGTATGTAATTTTTATCGATTATGGTGATCATGCCTCAAATTTATATTCACATCGGCATAGAAATGGGACTCTACGTTCCTTCCATCACCAGCACCAAGTGTATGACCCGTTTTTCGCTGTGGGCCAACAAGACTTGACGGCAGACGTGGATTATACGGCTGCTTGCTTTATCGCAGAGGAAGTTGGTTTTGAGGTAGCAGGGCCTATCCCGCAAGGAACATGGCTGAGAAATCTTGGAATTCTGGATTATAAAGGGCCAACGGGTCTTAGGGAGTCTGATCAAGAAGAGATTGATGTGCTAACTAGGCCGGCCGGCTTGGGAAGTACTTTTGACATTCTCGTATTCAAAACTAAGGGTCTCCCTGATGGGCCAGGTCTACAGCCTATTTCATAAGATGACCTGTCAAAATATCCACTAGCCTGCCAAATCTCACCATATTTTTCTTTAAACCGACATAGGCGAAAGGGGATTGTGGTGAGAAATAAGTCAAAAAAATAATTTTTTTAAAAACGAGCATGATGCCTAAATTTTAGTCAATGTTTCCAGCACACACAAAATGTGTGTTGGCTCTTTTTTTTTATCACAAAATATTGTAGACTCCAAAAATTCATTCGATTGTCTAGTGATCTCCTTTCATTTTCCGCAATCATACACACCTAATTAAGTGGTGCTTTTCGAGATCTCACGTGGTGCGTGGCACGCGTGATGCACTGACTCACCTGTTGAGAAGAGTGGGAAGCAGGAGGCTTTCAAAGGAGGGAGAGTTATGAAGTGTGTACGATGTGATGGGCTTATGGTGGTTGATGACTGTCTGGACATCAAGGGGGCGATGGGAGAACTTTGGATCAAAGCGTATCGATGTATTATGTGCGGGAACCTGATGGACCCCGTCATTAATCATCATCGCACTGATGGTCCGGTTCAGGCGCAGGTTATTCCATTTCGGAAGCGGCTACGGAGAGCTCCACGGACTCCTGTTGCTCGATTGACGGCCTAAAAAGGCGGACAGAAAATTTTGAGAGATCGGGTGCGACTTGGGAGGAATAACTCTCTCAGGTACCGATTGACTTCTGGTTCATGATGAAGTTCTCGTGCTCCGCTGTGGCCGGAACCTGGCACCAATAGATTAAGTTCTCGGTTCTTCCGGCGTTTCTGAATCGGGTGAGTTTAAATTTAACTTTCTTATTCACATGGCCTTGGTATAGTCCTTTCCTCGAAACTCTGCTAATTTTTCATCTGCGGCTATTCTGGCATGACCGCTTGAGTTTGACTGACAATTTTTGCTTTAGTCATTTATTGGGCATGCCCTCCATGGGGACATGGGCGATCTCCAATCCGGCATTTAGCTCTGCATGCTTGGGCTCACCTTTTCCGGAAGAATCCCAACCAGTCCCTGAATATTATTTTTCCCCTGCTGGTTGGGAATTGTAGAACATTTCATTCCCAACCTTGATACGCTATATTGTTTAAGAAATTTCAAATTAATCTGAGTATGCCATGTAATGGCGTATTGTTATAGATTTTAGGAGAGTTTTGGCCGCTTCCCTCCCCGTTCCATCCCCATCATCGATGCCCAGATAGAGGATTCATCTCATTTGTGAACAGTGACCACCTCTTTTTCCTGGGCCTAATGGGAATCCTGTTGGTGCTCTTTATCTGGGAACGATGGCGCTATGATCTCGTCGCCCTCAGTGCTTTGCTCCTTTCAACCGTGTTGGGGTTCGTTCCCTCCGAAGAAGCATTTTTAGGATTTGGTCATCCTGCCGTGGTCACCGTGGCGGCTGTGTTAATTATCAGTCGTGGATTGAGTAACGCGGGGGTCGTGGAAATTCTTACGCGTTATGTCAAGGGTGCCACGTCTTTTTCCCCGTCCCTTCATGTGGCTGTCTTATCTTCTCTCGGTGGATTGATTTCAACCGTCATGAATAATGTGGGAGCCTTGGCGTTACTGATGCCGGTGGCAATTCAATCGTCCGTTGAGGCCAAGCGGTCCCCGGCCGTGGTGTTGATGCCCTTGGCTTTTGGAACGATTTTGGGCGGTATGGTTACTTTAATCGGGACACCTCCCAATATCATTGTGGCCCATTACCGCGCAGAAGTTACCGGCGAGCCATTCGGGATGTTCGATTTCACTCCTGTAGGAGGAATCATGGCGCTGGTGGGAATTCTCTTTGTGGCGCTGGTGGGTTGGCGTCTCATTCCCATTGCTCGACGGTCTCAGAATGCGCCGCAAGACCTGTTTTCAATACAGGAATATTTGACAGAGGTTGAGGTGCCTGAAAATTCAAAGGCAATAGGAAAATCCCTGTCTGAACTGGAATTGGCCACTGAGGATTCCGACGCCTTAATTATTGGGTTGGTGCGGGGTGACCAATCTATTCGGGGGGCGGCTTGGAGGGAACACATTCAAGCTGGCGATGTCCTCGTCCTTGAGGCAGGACCACAAGGTATTAATAAATTTGTGTCCACATTGGGTTTGAAGTTAACGGGAACTCAGCCAAAGGAGGAGGTTCAGGATTCTGAAAAAAAGCCATCAGCAGCTAAGGATGGAGATATGCTGTTGGAGGCTGTCATCCCTCCTGATCGTTCTTGGTTGGTCGGGCGAATGGCGGGTTCTTTAAAGCTGCGAAGCCGGTTTGGAATTAATCTGTTAGGAGCATCTCGTCAAGGCACTCCTTACCGTGGCAGGCTGAGGGAATTTCGGTTCAAAGCCGGCGATGTGCTGCTGCTGCAGGGAGAAAAGGACCGGGTCCTGGAAGTGATCGGACTCCTCGGATGTCTTCCCTTGGCCGAGCGAGGAATTCAGTTGGGAAAGCCTGGTCAGGCGTGGCTGGCTGGGGGGGTATTCGCCCTGGCCTTGGGCAGCGCCATGACCGGATTGGCGTCACTTCCGATTGCATTGATTTGTGCCGCCTTGGGGATGGTCCTATTCAATATTGTATCTCCGAGGGATGTGTATCAAGCCGTGGATTGGCCGGTCCTGGTATTGTTGGGGGCTATGATTCCAATTGGGCAAGCTCTGGAACGAAGTGGAGCAACGACCCTGTTGGCTCAGTTTCTGGTTGGCATGATGGAGGAGTTTCCCCCCGTAATGCTCTTAGGCCTGATTATGGTCATGACGATGACCTTGTCGGATGTCATGAATAATGCGGCAACGGCCGTCGTCATGGCACCATTAAGTGTCGCGGTGGCCCTGAATCTTGGGGTGAATACAGATCCCTTTCTCATGGCGGTGGCTATCGGGGCATCGTGTGCCTTTTTGACTCCAATAGGTCATCAAAATAATTTATTGGTCATGGGGCCCGGAGGATATCGATTTGGGGACTATTGGCGGATGGGATTGCCTTTAGAGTTGTTGATTCTTGTGGTCTCCCTCCCTCTCTTAGTCTTCATGTGGCCCTTAACGGGTCAAGGGTAACGGATTTCTGAGTAAGAATTAAGAGGAAAAAGTGGCTTTCTCCTTCCGAACCCATTCTTCCCGAAAGTCCTCCCGTCTCTTTTTTAGGCGGGTGGTCTACATGCCCACCGACCTTGATCCGTTTCGCACCCTCTTGAGCAGAATTATATTGGTGGTCATGCTGTTTTGCTTTTTGACGGGGATCCTGTGGTTGGATCGAAACGGGCTCAAGGATCAAATAGATGGAGAGATCTCATTTTCAGATGTGATTTATTTCACGATGGTCACGGTGACCACAGTCGGTTATGGGGACATTGTGCCGGTCACGACACGGGCCCGCCTGATTGATGCATTAGTCGTGACGCCGGTCCGCATATTTCTATGGGTCATTTTTTTAGGTACCGCCTATCAATTGGCGTTCAGGCAATTTACCGAGGTATTTCGCATGGCAAAACTCCAGAGGTCACTCGATCAACATGTCGTCATCTGCGGATTCGGTCATACCGGATATTCGACCGTCAAAGAACTGCTCGCCAAAGGTACAAACCCTGACCATATTCTGGTTATCGATCCCGGTGAGGAACGAGTACGCATCGCGGGTGAATTGGGAGTCGTGGCACTCAGAGGGGATGCGACGCAGGAAGGGCTGCTGAAATTTGGTGCGTTCCTCAATGAAGCCAAAGCCGTCATTATTGCCGCCGGGCGGGATGATACCAATGCCCTCATTTTGTTAACTGTCCGTAATTTGAATTCCCGTTGTCGGGTAATTGTCAGTGCGAAGGAAGAAGAAAACGTCAAACTGTTTCGGCAAGGAGGGGCGCAAACCATTATTTCCCCGGCAACATATGGCGGATATATGTTGGCGGCTGCAGTGGACCAACAATATTTGGCAGATTATTTAGAAGATTTTTTGACCGCGGGGGGAAAGGTCAATATCCAGGAGCGAACAGTGGAAAAGCAGGATGTCGGGAAGACGGCTTCGGATTTACAGCCGGATGTGTTACTCCGAGTGTATCGACAAGGAACGATTATTTCCCCCTGGGAATTTCAAAAAAGTCATAGGCTCGAACAGGGCGACGTCATGTTATTGTTTAAACCGGTTTCGGAGGATGCGCCTTCCGCTTAAAGAAATTCCCTTCCATACCTAAAAGATGAGTGGCCTCGCGTTGGCCATGATCAATAAAATTCCGATGACTCCGATTAATATGGCCACGCCCCGTCTCAAATGGTGAGCAGGAATTGATTGAGTGACTTGTGAACCAAACAGAAGCCCGAGAAGACTGCCGAGTAACACCAATCCTGTAAGCACCACATCCAGGTGTGCCCCCTCAAAATGGCCGATTACCCCGCCGATGGAAATTAGGGCAATGATCAAAAGTGATGTGCCTATAGCTAAGCGAATGGGAAACCCCATGAGAAACATCAAGGCGGGAACAATGAGAAATCCTCCTCCGACTCCAAAAAATCCGGTCAATAGTCCAACTCCCCATCCGAACGTGAGGGCTTTCAATGCACAGCGCCAGGAGAATTCCTTTGCGCATCCGCTCGGAACGTCGTTGTGTTCTCCTTCATAATTTTTCCAAAACGTCCACATGCTAATAAACAGGAGCAGGTTGCCAAATGCAAAGAGGACCAGGGAGTCCGGAACGAGCTGGTGGCCATGAGCCCCAATCCAAGCGCCGAACATTCCGGTCAGGCTGAACAAAATGGCCGAGATAAAGTGAACCCGTTGTTGTCGACTCTCATGCCATGCTCCAAAAAGGGCCGAATAGCCAACGACGATGAGTGACATGGTCGTGGCATTTTGTACCGGTACGCCAACGACATACACTAATAAGGGGATGGCCACCAACGATCCGCCCCCTCCTGTGGCCCCTAACAGCACGCCGACGATCCCACCAGAGAGAAGCGCCAACAGATAGTGGAAGTCCATGAGAAATTAGGTTGAAAGAGGGACGAGTGAAAGAATAATGCCTGAGGCGTCAGAGGCGTGCGACATGCGTTAACTAGCAACGTGGGTAATGTAAACCAGCATAATTGGCAATGAAATATTACAGGAAGAACGAAAGGAAAAAATGGGAGGTAAATGTCTCCTTGTCTCCCTTGGATAGCATGAAAAGATAACGAATCCATGACCCTGCCCAAGGCCATGCGGATAAGTTTTCAGACATCATATAGCATACTGCATGAAATCTCCCGAGTATGAATGAAAAAATATTAAAGCGGAATATGAGTTCATTGTATGGGGAGAAATCGAATGAGACAAGAGTCCTCGGTTCAGACGAAGGTGTTCTCATTATTCTTGTTTTCGATGCTTGGTTGTACCGAGAAGAGATTAACGTTTTTCAGCGTGTGAGGAGAAATGAGGTTGTTTGCACGTCACCTGAATAGAAATTGACCAGCGGGCAAAAAAATCCGTACTGGTTGTGTACAAGGCATTTAGAATTGGCCGAAAGGATTTCTGGCACGCATGGGTTGGTCAGGATCCCCATCAATGAGTGTCTCTGAAGAAACATCATTCTCTGCAGAATTTTGGAGACAACCCACAGCTGCCGAATGGTGATGTTTCGGTTTTGGGTAGAAGGTTTGTTCATTGCATGGAGCGGGCCAATAATTCGAATTTGTAGGGCGGTTTGTCGGTACCCCCCACCCGGTCCGTCACGGCCACGTATTGGGGAATGTCACTGGTAATATTGCTACAATCATTGGGAAAGGACGTCTCGAGGGGGCGTCCTCGCAGTTTTCATTTCCCCATCTTTTCATAGATCTCAGTGATCACAATGCTGTATTGGATGTTGTCACCCTGGATTTGTCCTCATCTCAAAGCGTGTATAAATGGAGTCAAGCTAGCCCGATTTGCCACAGCCAGTTCATCCCAAAATGAACTATAGAGAAAAGACGGACATGCCATCGGAGCTTCCTTGTCCACACGAATGTCACACGGATCAACCAGAGAAGAAGGATAAGAAGAAAAATCTTTTTAAAAGGATTCATTTTCTCTCCCCGCCTTTCCTGAAAGCAAGATAGTTTGAGAGAGGCTGAGGGGTTTTGACCTGTAATTGTGTCCAGGGAAAATAGGGAATTTTTAGTTTGGGAAGAACGTTTTGAGCCCTAAGAAGATTACAGCAATAACGGGTTCAAAAGTCTGGAGAAAATTTCCTCCATATTCGGGTTGGAAAAAGTATGAATCTTCCTCGTATCGCATGACCATGTCATGAGTTCCCAGACCTGGCTGGAGATGAAGTGATTTGAGTGATGGGAAGAACAAGACGAAACGTTGTTCCGTGGCCCTCTTCACTTTCGACCGTAATGAGACCGTGATGGAGGTCGATGGCATCTTTGACAATTTTGGTCCCGAGCCCTGTTCCTTCCTTTTTGGTGCTGATAGCCTGAGCGGTAAAGAGGCAGTCTCGAACTTCAGGCGGCATGCCTCTCCCCGTATCGGCTACCGTCAACTCGACAGTATCCGGACGCGGTCCTGGAGATCCGCCGACCGTGACTGATCCTCCTCGGGGCACTTCCGGGATGGCATTATTGATGAGATTGTAAAAGGCATTAAACAGTCGACGTTCGTCTGCATCAATGACAGGCAGGGCATCAAGGCCATCGGTCAGGAGGGTAATGCCTTTTTCTGCGGCGTAGGTGCGAAGAGTGTCGAGCACTCCATCCACGACGTCTCGTATGCGGCAGGGTGTGAAATGTGGAGGACTGGTAACACCTTTAACGGCATCCGCGATTTCCCTAACACGGTCCTGAATGCGTCTGGCATTCGTAACGATCATCCTTATCAGATCCAGGCTGTTGGCATAACTGGTCTCTGCCCCTTTCGCCTTTTCCTGGATTAAGGTGGGGAACTGTTCGTCCAATTCATCCTTCAATAAATCTGCGCCGGAAAGCACAGGCATCAACATATTTTTGATATCGTGCCCGATATCCCCAAGGACTCTGGTCACTTCCGCAAGCTTAGCTTCTTCTAATAATTGAGCAGCCATACGTTTCTTTTCGGTGATATCCTGAAACGTGACCACGGCTCCAGCTAATTTTCCTTGGTCGTCCCAGATCGGGGTGCTTGTATACCGGGCAGGGAAGCTCGTCCCATCTTTTTTCCAGAAAATCTCTTCCTCACCATGATGAACCAACCCATCTTTATAGGCCTTATAGATTGGACATTCTTTAGCCGGGTAAGGAGAGCCATCAGATTTTGTGTGGTGCCAGGTAATGTGACTGGGTTTTCCAAATAACTCGCCGGCCTCATAGCCTAATAACTTGTTGGCAGCCGGATTGACAAAGGTGTGATGTCCTTCGAGGTCTAATCCAAAAATGCCTTCACCGGCAGCCTGTAAAATCATATCGTTGTGTCGACGAAATTGTTCAAGGGATTTTTCACATTGCCGGCGATAGGTAATATCTTGAAAAACCACAACGGCGCCGACCAGGGCCCCTTCATCATTTCGAATAGGTGTGCTGGAGTATTCGACGGGAAAACTGGTGCCATTCTTTCGCCAGAACACTTCGTTGTCGCCTCGATGCACCTGGCCATCTTTGTACGATGCATAGTTCGGGCATTGTTCCTGCGGGTAGGGAGTGCCATCGGATTTGGTGTGATGCCAGAGAGAGTGGCTGGGTTGGCCGATCAATTCCTGGGGCTCGTAACCCAACATTTTCGCGGCTGCAGGGTTCACAAAGGTATGCCGACCCTCCAGATCCAACCCGAATATCCCTTCACCCGCGGCTTTTAAAATGAGGGCGTGGTGTTGTTCAAGATGTTTCAACATACGTGAAGTGTCCGTATTGTCCTGCTGTACATTTTCTGGTGCTGGGGACATGATGCTCTTCCTACTCGTTAGGTTTAGGGACTGGAGAAGATTTCTCCAGTCCCTGAAATGATTTCTTGTCACCCCCGACGGGTCTGAACCAAATCCCAGGTTATCTGGCCAATGTTCTGATGTACTGAATCACCTGCCAGATTTGGTTGTCTGGCATACCGGAAAAGGCCATCATGCCGGTTCCTGCAGATCCGTTTTTGATAATCCAATACAGTTGCCCGTCAGAAATATCTTTCATCGTTTCTCCACAGGTAAAGTTTCGTGGATGTGGAATCAACGCCGCGCCCATTGGTCCTTGTCCGTCCCCTTTATCGCCATGACATTGCTTACAGGCCAAGGGTTGAGCGGTTTCGTGATACAGCGTTTCTCCCGCCTTGATGTGCTCTTGCGAGGCGGGTAACGGACTGGTCATATGACGAAATTTTCCAGGCGCCTGCTTCGTGTTGCGTGGTTGTGGACATACTCCTAAAGGACCACCAGATGATGAAGTCGTGCCGGCCATCTCTGGGCCACCCTTAAACGTGGTCTTCAAATACGCAATGACATCGGATACGCCTTCAGTCCCGCCTATGGTCAGTCCCCAATACGGCATCATGGAAGACTTCCCAACAGCTTTCCCCCCGTAATAGATCACGTTATACAGATAATCGAGAGGAATTTTTTCAAAGGGAATATTGGCATGCACTGCCGGTTTGGGTTCCAAGCCTGAAGCCGCCGGACCATCCCCTTTGCCCTCCGCCCCATGACATTGAGCACAATATTCTTGATAAATTTTGGCTCCGTTTTCGATATTCGGGTGGTTGAAATCGGCGCTCTTCCACGGTTCATAATAGGGGAAGTCCTCATTCCCTCTTGTTGCAATAAACCCCGTGACATATCGCAGCCCTAATGCACTGACATCCCCGACAAACTCTCCGCTGTGTGGCACAAAGTCAGGGGGATCGGAATTGAAGCGGTAAATCCAATCAGCCTTCAGCCTTTTCCCCGAGTTAAAGAACGAGGCGCTTTGCGGGCCTCCCGTCTTTTTCCCATCCACCATAATCTGATGACACCCAATGCAGGAATGTTGAATGAAGATTTCCTCTCCAAACTTCGCCTCCTGTTTACTAAAGGTCGACATATCAATGGATCCCGGTTTCACTCGCGGGTCCTGTAGGTGTGTCTCAAAATAGTCGACAAGGCCTTCAGCTTCCTGTTGAGAGACGGCCATGTGCTGGTCAGGTTGTTGACCCTGATCCCAACGGTAACTCTTGGCATACAGCATCGGTTCTTTTCCTGTCAGCCATTTAATCAGCCAATCCCGCTGAAACTTGCTGCCCCCCCACATGAGATCCGGAGCCTTTAAGTTAAAGCGGCTCTCCCCCTCGCCCTGAAACTTATGACAGGTCGAACAGGTGTGGCTGATCAGGGATTTTGCATCTTTTCCGTCAGCGGCAAAAAGAGGACCGGGAAAAAGAATATAAAGAAGGACGCCCACCGTGAGTACGAGAACATGGCCTTGAGTTCTAAAGTGGACATTCCTCGTGTGAGTCATCGGGAAAACCTCCATAAATAATTGTTTAAGAAAGACAAGACATTCTCATCAGGTTCGGGGTTTTGTGATTTAAAAGATCTTTTTTGAATATTTTATGGGGAAAAATTCCCCATCCCACGCGTACCTTAATTGGGGCATTTTGACTCATAAAACCCATGCTCAGCACTTTCCTAATAGAAAGAGCAAAATCAACACCAAAATGAAAGACTAAAAGTTTCCTCATAGTTGATCAGACATCGAAAGGACTTTTCCGTCAACAAGATGGGAAGTAGACCCCTTTCTTCTTAATCTTCTTATAGATGGTTGAGCTCCCGTTGTTCCATGGCCTTCGCAACCGCAGTCAGAAGTTTCTCTTTTTCAACCGGTTTGACCAAATAATCAATAATCCCATTCTTCATCAAGGATGTGGCCATCGTTAAATCCGGGAATCCGGTCAGCACAATCAACGATACATGGGGGAATTCATTTTGAAAAAACTGAATAGCCTCAACTCCATTCAGTTTGGGCATTCGGATGTCGGTGAGAATTACGTCCAGCAAAAGAGGGTTTTCTTCACGTTTGATTTCTTGCACAGCCTGTTGACCGTCTTCGGCCTCAATCACGTTGTATCCGGCTTTCTCCAATGACAACCTCACAACTTTGCGAACATCCGGTTCGTCATCGACTACCAAGATCCGGCCCAAAGAGGCTTGACCGCTAAACATTGCCGCCGTTCGAGATTGACTGGCTGTTTGTTCCATGAGAACCCTCCTTCGATAAATATTGTTAAGACGCCGTTCGATTTTTCTTCTTTATGTCAATAACATCAGCAAACCAAATGCCAAATACACCAAGTGGATTAAATATGAATAATTTCAATTACTTATAGTGAAAGAGGCAATGTGTACTAACGGAAAATATGGTGGGACGTTAAGCCTGATTTAACGTCTGGAGTTAACACGTTCACCGGTCCAGCTTTCAAAGTTTTACTGGTTTACTTGGATTGAGAGGAATCGAATGTTAGTGAGGGAAGCTTGAATAGCCACCGGTGAGGTTGAATACATGGGTGAAGCCATGCTGGAGGAGAATGCGTGCGGCGAGATACCCGCGTAATCCGACACGACAATAGACGACGGTTTCCTGAGAGGGATCCAGTTGCTGAAGATGATCTCTCAGTTCATCCACGGGAATGCGGGCATGGGGAATGTGAGCTTCTTGATATTCGTCCGTGGTCCGGACATCTAATAATTGGAGAGCAGGATTCGTTTCTAATTTCTTCAGTAATTCTTTGCCCGTGAGCGTGTTGACCTCACCTCGTAGCGTATTGGCGGCGACGAAACCTGCCATAATGACTGGTCCTTTGGCCGAATTAAATTGAGGGGCATAGGCCAAATCCAATTGTTCCAAATCCTGGACGTTCAATTTGGCATGTATGGCGGTGGCCAACACATCAATGCGTTTATCGACGCCCTGATCACCCACAATTTGAGCACCTAACAATTTCCCCGTCTGTTGCTCGACGACTAATTTCATGTGCAGCGCTTCTGCTCCAGGATAATACTCTGCGTGATCCAAGGGGTGGGTGAGGGAAACGAAATAATTCAACCCATAGGCCTCGGCTTCGTGTGCGCTTAATCCCGTTTTGGCAGCGGCGATGCCCATGCTTTCAACAATCGCCGTTCCCAGTGCACCATGAAACTGTAGGTCACCGCCGGCAGCATTGGCTCCAGCGACCCTCCCCTGCTTATTGGCGGGGCCGGCTAAAGAAATTCTTGCGTGTTGGCCAGTCACCAGATGCAGCGTTTCGACCGCATCACCCGCTGCATAAATATTAGGGTCAGAGGTTTGCTGTCGTGTATTCACGGCAATGCCTCCGGCTGACCCGATTTTAAGGCCCGCCCCTCTGGCAAGCTTGAGTTCTGGTCTGATGCCGATCGAAAGAATGGCGAGGTCCATCGGCAGCCGTGTTCCACTTTCCAATTGGGCTTCTTTTGCGAGGTCTCCCTCCTGCCGAAATCCGTTGATCCCGTCACCCGCAATAATCTTCGCTTCTTTTTCTTGGAGGTGATGTGCGACCAAAGTGGCCATGTCCTGATCAAAAGAAGGCAGAATTTGAGGGGCTTTTTCTATGATCGTCACGGCCAATCCAAGACCCATCAGGGCTTCGGCCGTTTCCAGTCCAATAAACCCTCCTCCAATAACCAAGGCCTGCTGAGAAGGCTGGCTGGCGAGAAAGGTTTTAATGGCATCAGAGTCAGGAACGGTTTTAACGGTAAAGATATTCCTGGCGTGAATCCCAGGTATATCGGGCATGATTGCCCCGGCACCGGGTGCCAGAATGAGTGTGTCATAGGAGTGAGAAGTGATTTCTAGAGTCACCAAGTTTTTTACCTGTACGCATTTCGCCGTTCGGTCTATGTGAAGGACTTCGTGTAACACGTGGACCTTGACCCTGAATCGTTTCCAAAACCGCTCCGGGGTTTGGACCAGAAGGTCATCACGATCCGGAATGGTCTTTCCCACATAATACGGGAGACCACAGTTGGCAAAGGATACATAGGGCCCCTTTTCATACATCTCAATATGTGCTGCTTCGTTGGTTCGGCGCGCCTTAGCGGCCGCGCTCGCCCCGCCGGCCACTCCACCGACAATGATGATGTTGAGGGACATGGCTCGCAACGTTCTCCCGGCAAAAATTTAGACGACCAAATGGGCTTTGATGATATTGGTTCCGAAGGAATGTCCCAGGCGTTCCCCGGTGACGATGACAATGAGCCGGCCTTCATGAAGCAGGCCGAGGGTTTTGAGGTGATCCTGGGCGGAAGTGATGCGTTCATCAGTGGCATCAATTTGAGGAAAGACACACGAGACAATGCCCCATACCAAAATTAATTGACGGGTAACGGTTGGGGAGGGAGTCAGTGCGATAATCTGGATCGTCGGTCGATGGCGGGCCAATAGCATGGCTGTATGGCCGGAATCGGTGAAGACCACGATGGCTTGGGCGCCAACAGATGTTGCAAGAGAGACGGCAGCCTCACAAATCGCTTCCGGAGTCGAACGCAGGGTTTCTTTAGGCGAAAGGAGGTTTTGGCTTCGACGAAAAAGTTCCTTTTCCGTTTGTCGAATAATCCGATCCATGACCTGGACCGATTCGAGTGGAAAATTTCCCGTGGACGTTTCGGCCGACAACATGACGGCATCCGTCCCGTCTAGCACGGCGTTCGCCACATCCGACGCTTCGGCGCGAGTGGGCGAAGAATTTCGAGTCATCGATTCCAGCATTTGTGTGGCTGTTATTACAGGTTTTCCCATACGATTGGCCTGGGCGATGATCTGCTTTTGCAGGAGGGGGACTTCTTCCGGACTTATTTCCAACGCCAAGTCACCTCTGGCGACCATCACTCCATCTGCGGCATCAAGGATTTCATCGAGACAGGTCAGGGCTTCAGGTCTTTCGATTTTAGCAATGACAGGAATCAGTGCTGATCGATCAGCCAAAGCCGTTTGGAGTGTGTGAATATCCTGGGGACTTCGAACAAAAGAAAGGGCAACATAATCGGCTTGAACGTCGATGGCCACTTGAAGATCGTCGGCGTCTTTCTCCGTAAATCCCGGAATGTCGAGTCGGAGGCCAGGGAAATTGACACCTTTATGTGAGGTGACCTGGCCTCCCACCAGGACTTTGCAGATCAGTCGGTCAATTTCTTGTTTTTCCACGGTGAGGGACATATTTCCGTCATCAATTAAAACGATTTGACCTGGTTTCATTCGATCCGGAAA
Organism: Candidatus Nitrospira allomarina; assembly: GCF_032050975.1. Taxonomy (NCBI): domain Bacteria; kingdom Pseudomonadati; phylum Nitrospirota; class Nitrospiria; order Nitrospirales; family Nitrospiraceae; genus Nitrospira; species Candidatus Nitrospira allomarina. The sequence continues at coordinate 1,181,503 of NZ_CP116967.1, forward strand.
ATGGGAAAGATTAACCGGCAGGGTATCCCCCGATTGGTTGTGCCTTGAGTTTTGATCTGACTTCGCCATCAGAATAATATCCCGCCCTTTCTTCAGGACGGTTCCTTCGTTTGGGAGGTCCCCCAGACGGATCTTTGGACCTGCCAGGTCTACGAGGATGGCGAGTGGAGTTTTTTCTTCAATAGCAAGACTTCGAAGGCGTTGGATCGTTGCCCTATGCCAGTCAGCGGTTCCATGGGACATGTTAAACCTGGCGACATTGACTCCGGCATGGAGGAGTTGTTTCAAGCAATCTTGCGATGAAGTCGCAGGGCCAATCGTGGCTACAATTTTGACATGGCGCATGGGAATGGTCTCAAGATCGGTTAAAGGTGTTCTAGCAGATATTGGTGGGGGAAGCAGGACCCCTTGTGACCGCAACTACCAAAAATTTCCCGGGGTTTTTTCTCAGGTTTCATGGAGCATTGAATGGGAAATATTTGTGTATTTGGGGAAACCCAAGAAAGAGATTCTCCCGCTGATGGAATGGCCTAATAGCCGGGCTCCCAGAGTTCATTGTGGTTATGGAGTTAACGTTCGAAGAAATGAAAGAAGATGATTCAACTCTAATGCATTCAGATCGTTCTTCCATGCAGGCATGGCTGTTCCCGGTCGGCCGTTGCGAAGCGTGGCAAGAATGGTGGTATCTGATTGCTTGCCGAGTAACGTGAGGTTGGCGGCTGGGGGAATCAGGGCCTGTCCAATGGGGCCATCCCCTTTGCCGCCAGGTCCATGACACGTCACACAGTATCGTGCATAGATGGCTTTCCCTTTTTGGGAATCGCCAGCGTGAGTGGGGGATTGATAGGGTGTTTCCTTCTGGTCGTCATGCTGAGCGGTAGCCACAGAAGGTGAAGGCTGAAGTGAATTTTGCGTCACCAAGTAGTCGATCAATGGAGCCATGTCCTCATTCGAGATTGGACAGCCAAAGGATGCTTTCATTTTGTTGACGATTTCCATCCAATGCTCAGGGGTATGAGGTGGTTGCGTATACACGTACTCTGCCGAATGACACATGAGGCAGTACCGGCTTGCAATGGCACTCCCAGTGCCCGGTTGAAACGATATCGGATCAGGAGGAAGATTGAGAATGGACTCCTGTTCTCTTCCATGGTCAGGGGTCGCAAGCCCCCACGCAAGTCCTGTAACCCACAGAAACACGAGAAAGAACATGCAAACACGCATCACGAGTTAGCCTCAGCCAGCTTGAATATTCACCGTTTCGACCACATTGCGAAGATATCCGTTTGGATTCCATCGGGCACTGAACCGCTGTGATTCTCCAATCCGATTGATGGCCAGTGATTGCAGTGCATACGCATGCCCGGGCTTCGGAATAAATTGGGCTTCCCAGGGGCGGAAGCTGAAATCGCCATAATCCTTTCCTAATCGGGCGGATTGCCATTGCTGTCCTCCATCCACGGAGACCAGGACGCGATCAATGCCATGGCCCTGATCAAAGGCTATACCTGAAATGGTACAAGGTGCCCCTCCGGGTATGGTTCGACCCTCCTCCAGATTGGTGATAAAGGAACGAACGGGCATTTTGCCCATGGGCACGGTATCCGTTAAGGACTCTCCTGGATTTACGCAGTGACAAGGATTAGCCGGCAAGCGATAGGCATGGGTCGTCCAAAAATTTTGATCCGCCTGATTGAGCACTTCAATATCATTCAGCATCTTCACCCAATAAGTGGCATACCAGCCAGGCACCACGAGCCGAAGGGGAAAGCCGTTCAGCATAGGGAGGGCCTCCCCGTTCATGGAGTGAGCGACCAACACTTCTTCCTGGAGCGCATCATCAAGGGCCAGAGATTTTCGAAAGTCCGCTGTGGCTGGTGCGACGGGTAGGTCCAGGCCATCGAACCTCACCTGCACCGCATCGGCTTCTATCCCCGCCCTGTGCAGAAGATCACGGAGTCTGATTCCCTTCCAATTGGCATTTCCCATTGCCCCATTCCCCCACTGTCCCCCGGGTACGCGTGGTTGAAAAAACCCGCGACTATTGCCAGAACATTGGCAGACGGCGGCAATTTCGACTTGCTCGAATTGAGTGTGTAATTCATGAAGGCTCAATGATAGGGATTGATTGACTTGACCGTGAATAGTCAGCCGAAAGGTGTTCACGTCAATTTCCCGAGGGATATTGGCGAGATGCCACCGAACAAAAAATGCATCATTGGGCGTGAAGATGTCTTCATTAAAAATATGAAAGGGGGTTTCCAATTGAGGAGGTCTTGTGGTCATCACCATCAGGGGCCGCTTCTGTGGAAAAGCCACCAATGGACGGCGACCCCGTTCGAAAGGAAGAGTAACCGCCGGGGAATCGTTGGCCCAGGTGCCTCTAGGGGTGAGTAGGCTTGCCAACCCCAGAGCCAGGCTCCCCTTCAATAACTGTCGACGGTCTATACCCGGCTTTCTTTTATTCATAAGTCAATCTACCGTGTTTCTCCCAAATAAACCATAAAGCCTCGCATCGTACAAATCAGTCCTTCACATTTATCGTTCGTGTTGCGAAGGCACGAATTGACTGCCTCACTTCCCGTATCCGGTCATCAGGCATTCCGCAAAACAGCATCATGTTCGTTCCCGGGTTCCCATTTTCATAATCCAATACAGTTGACTATGGTACAGATCATTCATCCGAAATGAGGGATTTGGGGAAGGCGGAGTCCTTCCTTGATCTGTCAGGGACCAGATGGACAATTGAGGGAAGAGACCCTGCTGGTGAAGCCGCTTTTCTAACAGGGTTGTCCGTTAAAGACACAAGGTTTGTATCGGCTCACGTCAAAATCGGTTTCTTCCTGATAGACCTGTTCGTTGCCGTTGACACCATCGACAAACGGGTCATTAAACATCGTATGGTTCCACCAGTAAAAAATGGGAAACTCTAACGTGTAGTACACGGGATTGCCATAGGTGCTTCGCACATGTTGTTCGACGGTCCGTCCAGTGACGTAATCGGCTTTCCCATTCCCTTTCAAGGAATACAGGGATAGCAGCAGGCGAGATTCCTGGTCGTAGATTTCATCGATACGCGTACTTTCGTCAGGTTCCGGGGGGAGGGAGAAGGGAGGTAGGGGGGCAGAGGATTCAACTGAGGTGAACGCTAACCAGGTTGCAAGAGCGACTAGAGGCATAACCGTCATAACGCTAAGTCCTCCTTCCTAGATGTGGTCCGGAGCATGGCCTCTGGAGGAGGCCATGCTCGCGAACGGAACAATTAGGGATGAACAACCGCAAGGCCATGCGGATCCGCTGTTTCCTTCCCTTCCACCATATTGGTAAGAGGGGTAATACCTATCAATTCACCACCTTTCCCGGCATGTAAGACTTTTATCACAGCCACTCCAGGCGTGGACCCTTTCGCATTATTGACATCCTTGTGATTTCCGGTCAAGGGATTCGGTCCTCGCAAGTTTACAAAAGCATAATTGCCGTCTGGAGAAAAATCAATGAGGTCCGGGGCAGGATCATCGCTCTGTGTGCTGACGAGCTGAATTGTCCCCACACTGAAATTGGAGATCGAATCAAATATCTCAATCATGTTCCCTGCGCGATCCACATTCCAGAGATAGCGCCCAATGCCCCAAAGTCCGTGTGAATCCGAAAATGATGTGTCGCGGGAAGACATCAATTTGGCTGAGACCGAGTCTGGAAGGCCCGAAAGACCGACAGCATAGACATCGTAGGAAAGCGGCGCGATGGGCCATCCGCCACCAGAATTTAAATACATTGTGTTACCGATTTGATAACCGCCGCAGCCCGCGGGATGAATTTCATTATTCGTCAAGGTGGTGGTGACGCTCATGGGTGATTCCTTGACGTTGACCACCAATAGTCCCCCTCCCCGCAACGTGACAAAGGCATAGGTGCTCGTGTCATCCGTAATCGGGCAAATGGGGGCATTATCCGGCCGTTCTCCACTTTCTAGTGCTTGCAAATCCAGGACATCTTTTTCGGGGTCAGAGGAAAAGGTCCCCTCTTGATAGTTGGTCCAAATCCGGATCAGTTTCTTCTCGGCAATGTTGGCGGCGATCGCCATGGATTGATTCGGAGTGGGCCAGGCTGCATGCACGTTCTTTCCCGTCGAGACGCATGCGACGGGTTTTTTGGACGCCGTGTCCATAACAAGCACATGACCGGTTAGAAATGATATAAGGGCGTGCTTCTGATCTTTGGTGACAAAGATCATATGAGGTCGTCGAACATTTTTCTGTGTAGACTTCTGGCAGAAATCATTGATCTCTTTGGCCACGTCTAGGGTGAGGGTTGGTTTGGTCTTGGCAGGGTCAGCGGAAAGTTGCGCACCATCATACACATACAGGAAGCCGCCACTCTCTTTCGCCGTGTCGGACTGGTCGGCCACCCACACTTCATAGGCTCCCACGGAGTGAATGCCCCAGCCCATAACAAAGCCCAAAATGATTCCAAACTTTAAAAAGTTTTTCTTCATCATGGTGGCCTCCTTTGTGCGTGAGTGACAGGAACGTATGCTATTTCCCGTTTGATTCGGTGCCAGTTCCAAATGATCTCACATACAATATCACAAGCCAAGCTTCTTCTTCTGTCAAGACCAGTGGGATGAATGAAGCCATATCCGTACCCGGGCTGCCGTTTTGCAAAATCCAAAAGAGTTCCCCATCCGTGCGAACTGCCTGCCAGGTCTTATCTGTAAAGTTTCGTGGAAGCTTGCCTCGAAGGCCGGGAATGTCACCCAGGCCTTTGCCTTCTGGCCCATGACAGGTGACGCAAAATGCTTTCCCGTGAAAAATGCGTTTGCCCTTCTCAATATTTTCTGGGGTTGAAGGGAAAGAATTCATTCTCACTCGGGCTTCTTGGATCTGTTCAGGAGGAACCCTGGGTTTCAATACTTCTAAATCGGCGGCATGCGCGAGACCAATTCCGAGTGTCCCCGCAACAAAAACAGCCGACACAATCTGGAAATTATCCTTAAGCAGGTTCAAGATCAATGCCCTTCCAATTTAATGACAGGTCCCGGAGATTCCAGAAGGGAACCTCCGGGACGATCTCGTATTATTCCGGTTGATTAAAGATATGCCCGAGAGATTGCGGGTAGGTTACTGTTCCGTCCGGGAAATCTTTCCCCTTTTGCCATAGATGGTAAATGACTCCGTCGGTCTTTGACGCGGCTTCGGCAATGGCTTTGACCTTTTCCGGATCATCAATATCTAAAATTTGTACGCGGCCTGTAGCAATTTCTTGTTTATGGTCATGGAAAAACCGATGCCATTGGATCAAGGGCAAGGTTCGGGAAAGATCCTTGGATACGAAATATTCAATGGCCACAAGAGGGGCATTGGCGTCCGTGGTTTCAAAGAGGAGACATTGCAAGATCTTGTCATTAATCCCTTTGCAATAGTGGTGATAGGGTCCACCTGGCGTCCCATCCGGCATCAAGTGAGGAGCTTGCACATGGATATCATATCCTTGGGCAGGGCCCGGGGCAGGCGCACCCCCCTCGCTCATGGCTGGAGTGGTCATACACCCCATGGCCAATAGACTAAAAACCCCTAACAGTAAAAAGGAACGGATTGAACGCTGCATGGCAACCTCCTTTATGTTGATCAGTAATAACCCTTCAACCAGGTGAAAGGTCTTGGGAACCGGGGTAAATTCGCCGCATACTACCATGGAGTTCTATGAACGACCATTATTTGACGCCAAGGCTCATAATGCCGAACGGCTTGTCCAGTTGGCTTCCCTGATGTCGCTCAACGTGGCTGCCGTCAAAATCATGCCATTGGAAGGTCTCATATCGCCAAGTTTCTCCTGAGGCTTGGGCGGTTGAGGTTAAGCCAATAACGATAGCTATTAGCCATAGCTTTATTGCATACCCAGTCAAATCACTTTTTATCCGACTCACCTGACATCTTTTTGGGTATGATGTGCCCAAACTTTTTAACATGGAAATGATGACAAAATATCATGTAGAACCATTTAATTTCGGATCCGGTTTTAGGGCAGCTTGCTCAAGAGCATTCCCATTAGACAGGAGTCCGTGAGTCCTGCATGGAGAAGTCCAGCCCCTACAAATGTTGGGAGGAGAAGGAATCCTGAATGAACTGTCAGGCCCAATGCTACCCCCACGAGAATCAATCCTCCTGCGATGGCGCGTACTTGTCCTTCAAGGGAAATTCGTTGTTGTCCACGGACGACAGGTTTGCCCTGATTAACCCAGGCAGTGATTCCTCCTTCCAGAATGCCGCAATTCGTTATCCCTTGGTTAGTTAAATATTCGTAGGCAATCTTCACCCGGTTCTGTGTTCGGCAGATCAACAGAATGCGGTGCTCACGGGAGAGGGTTTTCAGTTCGCTTACATATCGATGTAAATCCGGTAGAGGAATATTTCGAGCATCTGGGATATGCATACCTTCAAACTCTTGTGGTGTCCTGACATCGATATACAGGGGATCCTTCAAGGAAGAAGAGGGCAGCTGATTGTTCTTACTCATTCCCGATTTTGCTTCTTGATCTATTGCGAAGGTGTTCATTGGGTCTCCTCCTTGTCCGTTTATTTCGCGCATGCGGATATGGCTTGGGATTGAACCTTTTGGCGTGGATGACTCCAGGTGGTGAGCCAGGCGTCATACCCACCGACCAGATCCATGGTTTGGGTTCGTCCGGCTTGTTCCAATATCCCTATGGCGGTAGATGACCGATATCCACTGGCGCAATGAACCACCACCGGGATATCTGCAGGGATGTTCTGAACCTGTTCGGCCAGGTGAGGCAAAGGGATATTGAGGCTTCCGTCAATATGCCCGGACTCCCACTCTCTGGGCGATCTCACGTCGACGACCATGGGGGGATGAGAGGCCGTTAGTCGTTCCGCAAGTCCCTGAGCGGTGATGCGTTGGACTTTTTGGACCACATCCGGGTTCACCTCAAGGGATTGCATGCCACCCTTCAGGTAGCCCAGGACGCGGTCAAATCCGATGCGGCCTAATCGTTGAATTGCCTCCTTTTCATATCCAGGCTCTGCAATGATGACGATGGAGGATTTGGGTGTCAGAAGTGTTCCGGCCCAGGTCGCAAACTTTCCTCCTAATCCAATGTTGAGACTCCCCTTCAGGTGCCCTCCCGCATACTCAATGGCATTTCTGACATCAAGGACTTGAGCTCCATTCTTCTGATGATCTAAGAGCGCTTGGAGAGAAAGAGGAGCGAGGCTGTTCCGCACCACATCATTCAGAACAGGATGCTGTTCCCTATTCATTCTTGCGTCATAGCCAAAGTACGAAGGCGCTTCCGGTTGATCAGCCGTAACCAATTCAATAAATTTTTCTTTCGACATGGGTTGAAGTGCATAGTTTTCCCATCGCTGCCTGCCCAATGTGGACACCGTGTCGTTGCTTAAATTTTTCCCGCACATGGATCCCGCTCCGTGGGCAGGATAGACCAGGGTTTCATCGGGAAGACGCATGAGTGTATTTCGGAGCGAATCGAATAATTGCCCCCCTAACTCTTCGGCGGTGACACCAATGGAGGCCATAAGATCCGGTCTGCCCACATCGCCAATAAACAAAGTATCTCCCGTCAGCACGCAATGCGGATGGTCCGTGCTCTTGTCCAGGTCGTAGACGGCAAGCGAAATACTTTCCGGGGTATGCCCCGGGGTTTCTAACACCTGAATGCGCACAGACCCGAACTCAAGAGCCTCTTTGTCCCGAAAGTTTCGAATGGGGAAGTCGGTCTTGGCTTTGGCGCCCAGGCAGATTTCAGCGCCGGTTTGTCGTTGGAGTTCCAGGTGCCCGGCTAAAAAGTCTGCATGGAAGTGGGTGAGAAACACATAACGGATCTTCCAATCGTGGCGTCGGGCCTCTTGAAGATATTGCTCGATGTCCCGTTGAGGATCCACGACCACAGCGGTTGAGGTTTTGTTATCGCCAATCATGTAAGAGGCATGAGCCAAACAACTCAAATAAAATTGTTTCACAATCATGATGCATACCCTCCTCTCCTTCTTGAAAAGGAGCATTGGTCAAAATCGACTGATCTCTTTTCGAAAAGTTCCTTTAATTTCCCTTTCGTTGAATACAGTTAAGCAGGGATTGTGCCAGGTTATGTTTCGCGGGCGTATGAAATAACTTTCAACAAAATCAAGGTGTTAATGGAGAAATGAAAATATGGGAAGCCTGGATGTGGCCGTAAACTGAACAGAATGCGCTAACTGTTAAGTTAACGTATTAGCGGTTTGTTTAAGCCTTGGGAGGGGGCTGGAGTTGTTTGATTTTCTTCCAGAGGGTGACTCGACTTACTCCAAGTAGTTTGGCAGCTTCTGTTTTGTTGCCTCTGGTCTGCTGGAGAGCTTCCGCAATACGAGCTTCCTCCTCCGGTGGAAGGGAGGGCTCCGTGTTGGCTGAGAGGGGCTTGGGGCTTCGGGACCTTAGAAGACTCTGAACTTCTGAAGGGAGGTCCCACAGGGTGAGGCAATCACCATTAACGGTGACGAAGGCGTGTTCGATCGCATTTTTTAATTCACGGACATTGCCGGGCCATTTATAGTCAGTTAACCGTTGCAGGGCATCCTGGGCAATGTCTCCTATTTCGCGACCAAATGTCTTGGAGTAGGCCGCCATGAAATGGTGAACCAGGAGAGGAATGTCTTCTCGTCTGGCCCTCAAGGGTGGAAGGGTAATCTCGAACACATGAATCCGATAATAAAAGTCCTCCCGCACCGTGCCTTCTGCCATAAGGGCTTTCAAATCCCGATTGGTGGCCGTAATGAGACGGACATCGACCCGCATGCCCCGGTCATCTCCAACCCGGCGTATTTCGCTTTCCTGCAGGACCCTGAGCAATTTTAATTGCAGGAGAGGGCTGGTATCTCCGATTTCATCCAAAAATAACGTGCCACCGTCGGCGGCTTGAAAGACCCCGATTTTATCGCGTATGGCTCCGGTGAACGCCCCCTTCACATGCCCGAAGAGTTCACTTTCCAGCAAGGTTTCTGGAATCGCCGAGCAATTGATGGCGAAAAACGGTTTATCGTTTCGATCACTTAGGGTGTGAATGGCCCGGGCCGCGAGTTCTTTTCCTGTGCCGGATTCCCCGGTGAGCAATACCGTGACATCGCTTTGGGCAGCCAGTCGGAGCCGGCGAAACACCTCTTGCATCGCCGGGCTTTTCCCGATGAGCTGTTGAAAGGACTCACGGGATTTTGCCTGTTCCTCCAGCACGGCAATTTTTTGGTTATTTAAAATAAATGAGGTGAGGTCGGTAAAGGTTCCGACAGCGCCCCCCACCTGGCCTTGTTCATCCCGGATGATCGAGACATTGCCGAAGAGGTAGAGTTCGCGGCCGTCTTTCCCCAGCACTTTGCATTCCTGGTTGCAGATGCCCCAAGGATACGGGGTGGGGTTGTCCAAAAATTCTGTCAGGATACGAAAGCCCTTACAATTTTGACCTTCTAAGATATGACAGGATTTTCCCAGGATATCCTGGCTGGAATATCCCGTAATGCGAGCTGCCCCGGTGCTCCAGGCTACAATGTGACCTTTAGCATCGACCGTAAATACGCCATCCGCCATGACGTCTACCATGTTGCTGAGGATGGCGGGATTTTTCCGGAAATCTAGCTCCATGGTTTGTGATTCAAAGGGAGTTCACAGGATGAGATTGAGCGGGTTGAAAAAAAGAGGGTAGGTGAACCAAGAAGGCTGGAGAACGTTCATTGAGACAATACCATTCTCCAGCCTTGCGTAGTCGTTAGTTTGTCCGTAATTTCATAAGGCCTCACACACCTATTTTGTAGGTTCTAACTGTGCCGCCAGCAAGGACTTGAAGGCAGGGTCATTCTCGACTAACCCCTTCAGTGTATCGTTGTGCAACATATACGCCCAGCTTTGCGGGCTTGAGCCGGGAGTTTTCTCAAACCAGTCACGGGCCTGTTGCAGGAGACCCAGCATCGCCTGATTGTCACGGGGAACGTGAAACGCCAGGCTATAGGCCATCGCATAGGCTGCCGTAAATTTGTTGAGCGGATCTTTTGTGAGCTCAAAAGCTTTCTGGGCCGCCTCATAACCTCTCTGAATATCGGGATCGTCAAAGTGCCGATTCCAGGCCACTTTTCCGATGCGGGCCCAAGCCAACTCTAAGAGCACCTGTGCGCGAAGCTCTTCCTGTTCGGCTGGCACCTCAGTCAATAATTCCTGTGGAGCGGACAGGGCCGCCATTTGATCGTTCGTCCACCGGTAGGTCGAGGACAATCGAATCCGGTTGTTGAAATCACCGGGCTCCAGAGATGCTAATGCCTCCATCACCGGGATCATTCGATAGAGATAATCGGCTGGCATCGGCTCAGACTTCCCGCCTATTTCCATTCCCAGAGAGAGATCAAATCGATCGGTTTGGGATTGCACCGTCCAATACAGTTCGTTGAACCGTTGGGCCAGACGCTCATCACCCAATTGAAGGCCGTTCAAACGACCTCCATAATCCAGAAACCCTTTGTACAGTTGATCTGAAAAAACTTCCAGTGCGGGTTTGTGGGACGGGCCAATCAGCAAAACCCGGTTCAGTCTCATTACGGATTCCAGTCTGGTCGGTGCGGCTTGGGCCTGTTGAATGCCTGTTTGGATGGCCGCCAGGCTCTCCGGTAGGCCAAACCATTCTGTTGAGCGCGGAACATAGCCACCCGGGTCTACGACGAATGGAATGGTGGTGCCACGGGGGCCATCGAGAACCAGATCCAGCACGGCACGATCCGTAGGAAAACCCAATTGTTTCAGATCTGAAAGCACGACCCACTTCACGTTGACGGATTTTACGACTCGCTGGGCTTTTTTGTAGGGAACGGCCCAATCCTCGGCACCGGGAGCATTGGCGATGGGTGCCGTCAAGGCATTCGGATAGGATACCTGGGTGGTGAGAAAGGCTGTGGGTGCGGCTACCACTCTGGATTCATCTGGAGAAGGAAATGAGGCATGGGGCAGGGTTCCCGATTCCACGGCCTCAATAATAAATGGGGTTGTTGGTTCTTGGACGGCAATGGCCTGCATGACGAAAAACGATGGAGCCAATTGCTGATTAAGCGTCTCCGCAATAAAAAATCGTTCGAAATCCGAAAAATCGACCAGTTTCCCCGGTCCAGGCCAGACATTATCTAATGCCCGGTCATTTTGTTGAATGGCTCGTTGGTGGGCCTCCTGCCGACGCTGGTCACACCATTCATAGATGGGGTTTGACGGGTCGGGAAAGTTCCCGTTTGAAAACAACTGCTGTTGAGCCATCTGATGTAAGCACACAAAATCCCGTTGGCCGGCCGCGACTTGATCCCCCTTTCCGACCGCATTGGCATATTCCCGAACCGTGGAGAGCAAGGCTTCCTCATTGACGGAGGCTGGCTCTGCGGCCCACACATGAGTGGAGGCCAAAAGCACAGAACCGCACAGGAGGCCCACCCGTTTAAGCGTAGGCCACATCCGGTGAACAGGGGACCCGAGACGATGATCTGCCTCAGGTTGCAGGGTATTTGTCATAATTGGTTGACGACGAACAATACTCATGGAACCAAACTCCTCCTCAAACATGCTTGGTTAATGATTTTGTGTAGCAGAGAGGGGAATGTCCCTCATAATCCAGCTGGCTAATCTACCACACCCTCATTCTTATGCACCACGATGGTACCCTGCATCACATGGCCCGGTAAATCGCAAAAATAGGGAAACGTACCTGGACGCGATGGGATAAAAACAATGTCGGTTTGGCCTCGGGTGGGAAGCAAAACACGGCTGAGGCCTTCTTTGGAAAACTGTGGAGCACCACTTCCGCTGACATTCAGGTGGATGTCTGTCAGTAGGCCGATTGGCAGAAATGCATGCAGTTCCGAATCCAAGTTTTTGAGGACCAGCCGGGTTTTTTGCCCCACGGTGATTGAAAGGGTATTGGGGCTGAATTCCCGGGATTTAATATTGATGGTCACGACTGTTTCCTGGGGATCAGCGGCAGGAGCGAGACTGACCGGCGTTGCTCCCCGAACTGTACTCAAGCCTGGAGGTGCCAACACCGTGAGGCCCAGCATCAGAATACAGGCCTGAAATAATTTGAAAGAGGACAAGGGGACCATCATAATTAGGCGTATTATACCGGTTGGCGATTCTGGCGCGAAACGAGCAGGAGGAATTGTTCGTCAATTTCATGAAAAAGATGGCCCAGCCGTAAGTGAAAATATGTATAAATGGGAACAGATTTTGGTAGAGGAAAGCGGAAATCTTAAGATCGGGCCGAAACGACCGAAAAATATGAGTATACATCAGGAGCTTGGTCCACTGTGCATCTCTTAGAATTATTTATCGGGCATGACCCTCTTTCGATGGTCATAGCCCTTGTGTTGGTTCTGAGCGTGCTGGCGTATGGATGGTTTGAGGTCCGTCGAACCGCACGCCTCCCTCATATCGGGATGGTCCTGATTAAAAACCGATTGAAGACGACCAGTAAAACCCCAGCTCCGCGCCGACAGTAAGCCTTCCCCAATCCCCTCGATTGCCGGCTTCCAACCAACAAACCCAGCTTTTGCGATCCCCTGTGTGCAGTTGTGACGTATATTTGTTTTCCGGCCAGAATCACACACTTCTCCGGTCCGCCATCATCCTGCAGCGGGATTTTCAGCATCAGACAAGGAGGAACGGTGTCTAGTAGGAGGCTGAAGAGGGAGAGAGTGTGGCGGTTGAAGGAGGGCGATGGCCAAGGTTTCGCGTGAATGCCTGGCGAAGGCGGATTCCATGATCGTGGCAGATCCCATGGGATTCCGGTTCATTAATTTCCCCAGACTCCACAGGGTTCCTTCCAAGAATTCCGGCCTTGCCTTCCTGTCGACACCATGCACAAATCCGAATCATGCAATCTCCTTTTTTTTTCGAGGGCACACGAAACAATGGCGCACCCAATAAACATCAGCTTCCAGCAATAGTCTACTGCCTTATGGCAAAAGCAATTATTGAACCTAGAAAAATATTAACCGTAATATATTGTATTTATTCATGTTTTTCAATTTTTAAAGAAATAAAAGATATGGTTGTTGAGAAAATACCACACACAGTTGAATCGAAAGAGATACGGTTCTGAGTGAAGCGTTTTGCAGCAAATACTGAGATGTAGCATTTTTTGCCGAGTTTTTTAAGGCTTTTGCGATCACCGTTGAATTTTCAAATGGGTCAACGTGATACAAAAATGTTTGTGGTTGCCCGACCCCGGCTAGGTCACGGATAATGAACTCATGGCCAAATTAGAACAACTCAAATTTCAGAACACCTATGCGGGCCTGCCTGATGTGTTTTATCAGCGGGTGAAACCAACGCCTTTTCCAAATCCCCACCTTGTAAGCGTGAACCCGGCCGCTGCCCAATTACTCGATATTGACCCCACGGAATGGACCCGTCGGGAGTTTGCCGAATATTTCTGCGGGGCCAAGCTGTTGCCTGGGAGCGATCCCATTGCCATGTTGTATTCGGGGCATCAATTCGGGCATTACGTGCCGCAGCTCGGCGATGGGCGGGCCATTATGTTAGGTGAGGTGCGCAACCAAAACGGGGAGCGGTGGGAGTTGCAATTAAAAGGCGCAGGGCTCACGCGATTCTCACGTGACGGCGATGGCCGGGCGGTGATGCGTTCGACCATTCGGGAATATCTCTGTGGCGAAGCCATGCATGGGTTGGGCATTCCCACAACCCGCAGTTTATGTATTGTGGTCGGAGAAGAAATTGTCTGGCGGGAAACGCCGGAACCGGGAGCCATGTTGCTCCGGATGGCGCCGACACATGTGCGGTTTGGCAGTTTTGAGGTGTTTTACTACCGCCGTCAACATGAATATCTGAAAACTCTGGCAAACTATGTCATCGAATATCATTATCCGCATTTGGTCGGATCGGAGAATCCCTACGCCAGACTGCTACATGAGGTGGCGGTTCGCACCGGGCAGCTCGTGGCCCAATGGCAGGCCGTGGGGTGGGCACATGGTGTTCTGAATACCGATAACATGTCGATCCTGGGGTTGACGCTGGATTACGGTCCGTTCGGATTTATGGAACGCTACGATCCAACGTTCATCTGTAATCATTCAGACCATCACGGCCGGTATTCCTTCCAAAACCAGCCCGACATCGGTTTTTGGAATATTCGGGCGCTGGCAAGAGCCCTGTCACCGTTAGTGGATCAAGACGCAGTCAACGGCATTCCGGAAATCTATGAAAAAGCAATGCTGGCGAAGTATGCCGAATTGATGCGGGCCAAGCTGGGGTTTGTCGAAGCGCACGCGGGAGACGACAAACTTGTGACCGATCTGTTGAACCTCATGGACTCCAGCCGGGTGGATTACACCAACTTGTTCCGGGGATTGGGAGCCGTTCGCCAGGAGAGGTCGTCAGCGCCGGACGCACTACGGGACCAATTCCTTCATCGGGAAGCGTTTGACGATTGGACCGCACGATATCGGGAACGGCTTCGGGCCGAAAAAAGCGATGATGAAGAGCGCCAAGCCAGAATGGATCAGGTGAATCCCAAGTACATCCTTCGAAATCATCTCGCACAACAGGCCATTAGCCAGGCGGTTCAGCAGAAGGACTATTCTGAAATTGATCGATTATTGAATCTGCTGGGCGATCCGTTTACTAACCGCCCCGGCATGGAATCCTATGCTGTGCCTCCGCCTTCCGGCGAACCACCGATTATCGTTTCGTGCTCTTCGTGAACAATTCAACAACAATATAGGTCAAACCTGGTCGGGGATTTCCAATCATCCGTCATGGGAAGGGAGTGTCATCATGAATCTGGAACTGAACGGTAAAAAGGTCTTGGTGACAGCTTCATCAGGGGGCATCGGGCTGGAAATCGCGCGTGCTCTCGCCGCCGAGGGCGCTACAGTCGTGATTAACGGTCGAACGCAGGCCGGCGTGGAGCAAGCTATGGCGGAGCTCCGAGCCGATCTTCCCGATGGAGAAATGATTCCTCTTGTGGCTGACAACGGAACTGCCGCCGGGTGCAATCTCACCATCTCCCATGTGCCCGAGGTCGATATTCTGGTCAACAATCTCGGCATCTACGAGGCTGTCGGATTTTTCGAGGAAA
This sequence comes from Candidatus Nitrospira allomarina, assembly GCF_032050975.1. Lineage (NCBI taxonomy): Bacteria > Pseudomonadati > Nitrospirota > Nitrospiria > Nitrospirales > Nitrospiraceae > Nitrospira > Candidatus Nitrospira allomarina. The sequence goes on from NZ_CP116967.1 coordinate 1,196,630, forward strand.
CGGATCAGGCGTGGCAGGAGATGTTCGAAGTCAATATCATGAGCGGCGTGCGGCTCGCCCGCCATTACCTCCACGGCATGCTTGAACGTGGCCACGGGCGTGTGGTCTTCATATCAAGCGAATCGGGCGTCTCTCCGGCTCCCGAAATGGCACACTACAGCGCAACCAAAACCATGCAATTAAGCATCGCACGCTCATTGGCCGAACTCACCAAAGGGACGGAGGTCACGGTCAATTCAGTGCTCCCCGGTCCCACCCGCACGGAAAGCGTGGAGAGGTTTATCCGGAACATATTTCCTGATCTTACGCCCGCGGAAGCCGGACGCCGTTTTATGTTGGAGAATCGCCCGACCTCCCTGATCGGTCGGCTGATTGATCCAAAAGAAATAGGAGAGATTGTGGCGTTCGTCTGTAGTGCCCGCGCCTCGGTGATCAATGGGTCTTGCATCCGGGCCGAAGGCGGCCTCGTGCGTACGGTCTTTTGATGGAACAAGCCAATAAGCAAAAAGACCTCTTCGAAAAATCCTTGGGTGTAATCAGGAATACAACAGAAGCTGCAATCCCTTTCTTGGTAAGGAGTGGGCTGAGGAGATAGAGTAATTCTATGCGCATGATTCTTCTTTTTCTCCTGCTCATGATTATCGTGTTGGGACCCCAACTGTGGGTGTGGTGGGTCTTCCGCCAATATCGTCAACACCGTGAGGATCTTGGAGGAACGGGAGGGGAATTAGCGCGGCATTTGCTCAATCGGTTTGGTCTGCAACAGGTGCGCGTGGAACCCACGCCGATGGGAGACCATTACAATCCCGAAACCAAAGTCGTCGGTTTGAACCCACAGCATTACAACGGTAGATCCCTCACAGCGGCCGTTATCGCAGCGCATGAAGTCGGCCATGCTTTGCAAGATCATGAGGGCTATACCCTCTTGAAAGATCGAACTCATTTGATCAAATTTGCGCAGAAAGCCGAAAAGGCCGGGTCCTATCTGATGCTGGGCATTCCTGTCCTGGCTGGAGTGACCCGGATTCCTGCAGTAGGTCTTGCCGTCTTAGCCGTGGCGATCGGGACCATGAGCGTCTCCGCAATGGTGCATCTCATCACCTTACCCGTGGAATGGAATGCCAGTTTTCGACGGGCCCTGCCGATCCTCAGAGAAGGCGGCTACCTGGCACCTCCGGATTTGCATGGCGCCAAACGTATCCTCACTGCTGCCGCCCTCACCTATGTCGCTTCCTCACTCTTCAGCCTGGTGAATATGTGGCGGTGGATTCGCCTCGTCAGGCGGTAATTCTCAGTAGGGACGTCTTCCGGATACGCTTCGGTCCTGTAACCAAACGAAATCCTACCTTTCTTCTTAGATCCTCCGGCCAGTAAAACGACCTCATCAACAGCCAAGAGCGTGGCCGAATTTACCAATCTTTGATTAGAACCCAGATTCCTAAAAAAATTAATGAGTAGAGGCCGCATCCTAGCAAAAGAACTTTTGGAGGGACCCAGGAAATAACGAAACGTTGCAGTGAGCTATTGGTGCTGTTAGGACTATGAAGAGTGAAAAGGTGCCGAACAAACTCACCAATGGAGGATCATTCCCATTTCAAACCCGTGGAATGAAATGCCACGTTTCGTCGGGTCCTTTTCATTCTGGATAAAGACGGCTACCTGGCCCCTACGGATTTGCACGAAGCGAAGCGTATCTTCACCCTCGTCTCCCTCACCAATGTCGCCTCCTCACTCTTCAACCTGGTGAACTTGTAGCGAGAGTTCCGCCTGGTTGAGATACCTTCGACGGGTCGTTCAATACCCCTGTGATCTAGGTCGATGGTAATCTTAGAAAACGGTTTCCAACTCCAGTAGGTGAACGGCTAGTCCGAATATTGAAAAATCTTTTTAAGAGGTCCACGTACCCAGGAGCTAAAATCCGATTTACCAAAACACAGGGCTATCCGGTTTTTTGCGGAAAAAGCCCATGCGATAATATTTCTTGCAAAAACTTTAGAAGAAAAGGGGGTGATATCTTGTTCTTTTTATACGCATACAGTCGATGTTACTCTGACCGAGGCTGGGTGGGGCAGAATTGCTGAACTGGAGAAGGGTGAAACGCGGAAGGAATCAAAACAGGCTTTTGTGCAATGTGGTTTGACCGATCCTTGGAAACTGCCTGGCAGAAGGGTTACAAATGACGATTAATGAAACGGGATATAAGGCCATGCGAACTGATCTCCAAGAACACAACGAAAAAATATGTGATTCTATAATAGCTGAGATTCGGAAAAGCCGATTTCTCGGGGCGGACTTCATCGGTCATCGTGGGGGTGTCTACTTCGAGTTTGGATTTGCGAAGGGACAGAGGATGAAGTGATTTGGACATGTCGAGATATCGATTTGGGAAATACCCATTTCGATATCTGCCACTATAATCACATTGTATGGAAGGACGAGAAGGATCTGTTCGAAAAGTTGAAGCGTCCCATTGAGGCGACGATCCCTATGTAGTCAGGATACTTAAAACGTATTACGAGATCCCCATGGATATTTCGTAAGGACGAACAACGTTTCCAATGTACAAAATACGCCTCCCGTATCTCAATCGTCTTAGATTGTAACACTTTCGGAGCTGTGGACCCACGGTCATTCGACGCGGCCTATTGAAGACTTCATCGGGCCTCTCCAGACGCACGACCTTCACATAATGGCCGATGCCCGGACGATCCCGTTTTTCCTGTGGCAAATCCTCAGTTCCATCAGAAGACTCTTGCGCAGAGTCTCGGGAAACAGGGCTGTCTTCATGTCCTGGTCGCAGGATAGCCGGCCGCCAATAAGGAGGGACGTTCATGCTTACCTATTGGCAATAGCCGCCGCTTGAAGAATTGCGGCCCATCCAGACTCCGCCGGCGAAGTTACATGAGGATTCGTTTGTGGCCTTTCCCCTTTCGGCCTGGCGTGCACGAGCTTCAGCTTCCATTTGGTCAAATTCCTTTCCTTTTTCTCGCATGTATGCCAACCGTTCGTTGTTGTTGCGAAAAGTGACGCCGACGGGATCGGCCGGGCAGCGTAGAAATCCAAGCGTCTTCTGCTCTTCCTCATTTCGGAAGCCGATGCAGTTGGTGTAATTGTTGAGCCAGCGTGCCCAATAGTTTCCATCCGGATGTCCAAGGCTGGCGGCTTTCTTAAACGTTTCGATCGCTAGTGCCCGGTTTTGCGGCACGCCCATGCCGAATTCATACATGCGACCCAAAGCGAACGCTCCATCCTTATACTTCGGTGCGCTCAGGGAATAAAGGCGAAACGCCTCAGCCCAATTCTCCCCCACACCCTTTCCCAATTCGTACATGAGGCCGAGCGTTTTCTGACCGATGGCATTCCCCTGATCTGCGGATTTTCGATACCACGCCACAGCCTGGCTTTCGTTTTTTGGGACACCTTCCCCAAATTCGTATTGGACACCGAGCGCGAGCTGGCATTGGTCGTTGCCCATGTCCGCGCATTGGCGATACAGCTTGGCGGCCTTTTCGAATTGCTTCTGTTTGTAGGCCCGATAGGCTTCCTCTTTGATGCTCTGCCCGGCTTTGGGATGCAAGCGATCCTGTTCGTGCTTTTCAATAAATTTCGGTGCGGCCTTGTCTCCCATCGCCGCAGCCTTTTCCAAAAGTTCCTTCACCTTGGATTCGTCGTGCGGTACGCCTAAGCCGAGGCGGAATAATTCCGCCAGGCGCCGAACGGCTGCAGGGTTTCCATTGTCCATGCCTTTTTGATACCACCTGGCGGCAGTAGCGGGGTTTTCTGGAATTCCGTTTCCCTTTTCATAGAGGATGCCTAGGACCAGCGGCGCCCGCTGGTCGCCCCCGTTGGCGGCTTTTTCCAACCAGGGGAGCGCTTTATTGATATCATGTTGCACGTAGAGGTGAATCGCTCCGGCGCAGAACATGGAGTCCACCTTGCCGGATTTCCCCGCGACAAGATGGCTCTGCAAGGCGATGCCGGCCGGTGATTTTCCAAGACAGTCTTCTTGAAACGAGCCAGCGGCAAAGAGAGGACTTCCGGACAATATTCCGCCCAGCACGAACCACGACAGCAATAATTGGTGCGCGTGGACAGAAGAAAAAACAGAGACGCAGGAGGAAAAGGGTATCCGCATAGGGGACCTCCTGGGAAGGAAGGAGAATGAGCCAAAGATTACAGCCGGATATTAAAGGTGTCAATGCAATCCGTTTGATAAGCAGTTACATCAGAATGGCCGGTTGTTCTCCGGAAAAACACGAGAGCCAGGGGAGTGTGACGCGCTGGCCCTTCTTCTTCCATGGCGGATAAGATGATATCGTGCCTCTTCTATCTTTCCTGGTTCTAATAAACAGACGGTCAAAGCATTCCTACGAATGCTGGTGGAAATTTTGAACGATGGAGATTGACCAGCCCTCTGGACTCAGCAAGCCTGGCGACACTCACTCGCCTGAGACACCCGTGTCTCCGGTGTTGTGGACCATCGGTCATTCGACACGGCCTATTGAGGAATTGGTCGGGCTTCTTCAATCGCATGGCATTCAATTGTTGGTGGACGTCAGAACGATTCCGTTTTCACGGCGCAATCCGCAGTTTCACCAGAAGACTCTGGCCCAGAGTCTTCGTGAAGCCGGGTTGCAGTATCGCCACATGCCGGAGTTGGGAGGTCGGAGGAAAACCCGCCAGGATTCGGTAAATGTGGGATGGCGGAATGCGGGTTTCCGAGGTTACGCGGATTATATGCAAACTCAAAAGTTTTGGGGTGGGCTGGAGGAACTGGTGAATATCGGACAGCAGTCACCATCAGCCGTGATGTGCGCGGAAGCGGTGCCCTGGCGCTGCCACCGGACGCTCATAGCAGATGCATTGGTCATCCGTGGTTGGACGGTCCACCACATCATTTCGGCAAGTTCTCTCAAAACGCACGCACTCACGCCCTTTGCCAAGCCTGACGCAGGTCGCCTCACTTACCCCTCTGAAGCCTCCTCGGAATCGACTCTCCGACTATTCTAAGGGAAGGCTGAAGTTTCTCACGTACACTTGCCAGCCTCAGGTATATCGCTTATTTGTCCCCTTCATACCTTACATCTTCCACGTGAATAGACATCATGTCCTGGTGAGATGGATCCCTTAGAACATATGAGCTTTCAGTACTTGCTAGGCGAGGGACTTTACAGATTGGAATGACCCTTCCCTGCAGATAAGCGTTTTTTTTTAAGACCACGCACGTACTGACCCTCGGGCACCTGTGTCCCTGATTGTTCAGGGGCACAGGTTTAGAGGGAGGAAACTCCGGATAGAAGTTTAGAAATGATAGTTGAGACCAATTGTGACCATATGACCCTCGTCATGAAAAGATACCGAATTTCCACTTTGATCTTTTGAATGAATTCGCTCCAACCAGACCCACCGATAAGACCCATCGACCGACCAGTTCTGGTTCACCATCAGTTGCAGGCCGGCACCGCCATGAAGACCAAAGCGTTGTTGTGCATCACTATAATTATTGGGTCCCTTCACATCGGTGTAATACCAGCCCCCGCCCCCGATCAGATAAGGACTCAACCGCTTTCCCGGCAGTAGATAGACGAGGCCGGATAACTGAAGTGGAAAAGTCTTGGCCGTGGTAGAACCATAATCATTTTTTCGATAATCCATCGACCCTTCAAGAGCAAAGACGTCATTTAAGTACCATCGGGCCTGGGCTCCTCCATACCAACTGTCATCTCCGCCAATGGGATCGTAATACATGGCCCGACCACCAATGGAAAAATCTCCTTTGCTGATTTTCTCGGAAAAAATGCTATCGGCTGCTCCTACCGGACTATGGACCATGCTGAACCCGAGGACGAAGGCGGATACTGTACCAAGCCACGCGAACTTTTTTAGACACTTTCCCGACACTTCCATAAGGACTCCTTTCCTTTAACCTTCACCATCTATTTAATTAGAAGAGATTTGATCCGATGGTGGTAAAGATTCAAATCTCCAAACAGCTTTTTTTCGGCTACTCCTGTGGTTTTTCTCACGACTTTTTCATGTCATCAAGGCGTGAGATTTCTTTCCCTTTATCCTTTTATTCGGTGCCGGTCCTGCGGGTGGACAGCATATTTCTTTTTTCGAGAAAAAGAGTTGATGAACATAATTTTCATCATTGAATGTTTGAACTTTGCGATTATGATCTAATTAGTAACCTGACATAATTGTTAAAAACCCTGGACGCCTGACTTGAAATACTTTTGTTTTTGGTTTGGTTTCGGGATGGCGGAGAAGAGATTTCTAGAGATTGGAGAAAAAGGGGAGGATCACTTGCTACATGGTAAAAGTTTAAAAAACCAGCAAGTGCAGAAATTGAAGACTCGTCTGCTGCCTTCTTGAGGTTTCTTCAGTCGGGCATCTTGAGCCAAGGGGGAAAGATCTGCCCACGTGGGGCTATTACTGCTGAGCGGAATCCTATGATTCACTCTGTAGGAATTAGTGGTTGAATAAATGGGTTCCCTACATTCCACTTTTGTCTATTGGCGACGAAAGAACCGGCAGGTAGAGGATTGAATAGGTCGAAATATTTATAGAGATCCACCGTGCCATTTTTTCCTATTCACACTGAGAAGGGGTAAATGAAATTATCTCATCATTTTATTCTCCGATTGGGCGTTTTGCTGTTTATAGAGCCTAAATACACAAAGGAAAGCTGGACACGATGTTTATCGAAATATTGGGGCGGTGTAAATAAGATGCCATGCTGGGAATAATTTATCCCGTTCTTATCTTTCTGGCTTTGCTGATTATGACGGCAACCCTTTTGCCGCTTCTTAGGGTTGATGAGTGGTGGGTGCGTATCTTCGATTTCCCACGACTTCAGATATTTACCATTGGGGTGGCTCTCGCCGTGGCGCTGGTCTACTCGATTTTCTATTCAGAGCATGCGTTTGGGAAATGGGTGCTCATTGCACTTATCCCATGTCTCGTCTATCAGGCATTCCGGATGTTTCCTTACACGCGGTTGGCTCCCAAGCAAGCGTTAGATTCTCTCAAATCCCCTCATGAAGATCTTTTGAGTGTTTTGACAGCCAACATCTACAAGAATAATCGAAACGCATCAGGATTTTTAAACGTCGTATCGTCTGCCTCTCCCGACGTCGTGCTCGTTATTGAACCCGATCAGTGGTGGGAACGACACCTCAGCGGACTTGAAGCCTCCTATCCCCATACCATCAAACAACCTTTGGGCAATACTTACGGGATGTTGCTTTATTCACGATTGAAATTGCGAAACTCTGATATTCGTTTCATGGTTGAAGACCACCTTCCATCATTTTTTACTGAAATTGAGTTGCCGTCCGGAAGAATTATTGAATTTTATGGACTACATCCACGTCCTCCGAGTTTTGGCCAGGATACGGATGAACGGGATGCGGAACTTTTAATTGTTGGCCGGGAGGTGGCACGCGCCAAAAAACCCGTTGTAGTTACCGGAGATTTAAATGATGTGGCCTGGTCCTATACGACAACGTTATTTCAGAAGATTAGCGGAATGGTGGATCCTCGAATCGGCCGGGGGTTTTTCAATACCTACCATGCCAAGTATCCGATATTTCGCTTCCCCGTTGATCATATTTTTCACTCTCCCGCATTTCGTCTGGTTGAAATGAAGCGATTGTCGCCCATCGGGTCTGATCATTTTCCCATATTGGCGGTTTTATCGTATGAACCGGAAGATCGAACCATTTCCGGAGCCCCTGAGGCAGACTCAGATGATCGGCAAGAAGTCGATGAAACATTAAACAAGGTACAAAAATATAATGACCTCCACACACCTGTGCCCCTGACGGAACGCCAGGGGCACAAAGTCGTTGGATGGCTCTGAAATTCCGATTGCGTGTTAATTGTTCTTGGACATCGCTTTGGGCTTAATCGCTAATTTATTAACGACCTTCTGGACTCCATCTGTCTTTTTTGCGATTTCCACGGCCCGATCGATCTGATTTTGTGTTTCAACGAATCCACTCAACATGACCGTGCTTCGGTGGGTATCAACCTCAACCTCAAACGCATCCACCAGGTCATCGGCAATCAATGATGACTTGACCGATGACGTAATCACGGCATCGTCAACCGTGGTTCCCACACTCCGCCCATGGGGATCGCTCGCACATGCTGAAAATGCCAATGCACATACTACGCTTGCCACCATTAACATGGCTTTGACTCTCAGTTGGTTTGTGAAGGTGGTGGTCATAACAATTCTCCTTTTTGAAATGAAAGTTTTTGGGCACAGCCTCTAGGCCATTCGACAATAGACTGGGTCAGTATGCGTCAAAGAGGGACGAAGCAGAATTGATAAAAACCCTTGATTTTTGACTTGAGGCGCCTGGGTTCTTGGGGGAGTCGTCAGGGCAGAAAAATTCTTGTTAGGAGGCCCGAGAAATGGTTTGGAAAGCAAAAGGAAAGTGGGTGTTAACAGGCCGAGGAGATTTTAAAAGGACGAAATTTTAGAAATCGGGTTAGTTAATATCCTTCTGCTTTATCTGATCGAGGAGAGTTTCAGCGGGGGTAGTGAGGTTTTTGCTGCGGTTGCAGGACTGACAGGCCGGGACGACATTGCCTCTGGTACTTTTTCCTTTCCTGGCCAATGGCACCACATGATCCATGGTCAAGTTTTCTGCTCCCACCTGCTGATGACAAAAGTGACACTCCCCTTTTTGGATCTGGGCTTTCCACCAGGGAGTCTTCCGTAACTTTTTCCCGTTTTCGCGCTCAATTCGTATATGCCGTCTGATCGCGTCATCGTCACCGAGTGAGTAAAACTGTTCTGGTTGGGTCATAAAGAAAGGTGGCCTCTGTTTACAAGACTTTATGCGGGTTGATGACCATTGAAGTCATGAGCCAGGTTAACCTGCTTTGAAAGATTGTAGCGCTTGGGTCGGCGCTTTTAAAAGACACGGGTGATTTTCGGATCATAAAAAAAAATTATGATTCCGGCCTTATACTTTTACGATGTGAATCTAATGCCAGTTGGGGTTTTCCAGGGAAAAAATAGGCAGGTGAACGAGTCGCACTTGGGAGCAATCCTGCTGCCCACGTAATTTTCTGTATTGCCGGTTTTCGCCTCGGCAGGGGAGGTCTTTTACTTTCGGGAAAAGGACCCAAACCATTGACGCCCTGTCTGGCCTCATTGGAGCGGACGGACGCCAGCCTGCGGAGGGCGGACCAACTCGCTCCGCTCAAACAAGGCCCGCCAGCGAATGAGAGCGTCCTTCCTTGGGCCAGACGGCAGGCGTCGGACCATGGGAAACTGATTATTTCAATGATTCACATGAAAGAACGAGGAGCCATACAACCTGTATGATCGGGTTTTCCACTGGGGCACCGATCCTTCGCAACGCCTCGGGATGACAATGAGTCAGTGAAAGCTACTGCAGTCCCGCAGTTCAGATAGAAGGAGATTGAAGGTTGTGCGATTAGTCCAGCGCCAGAGTCAGGCATTTGGCGGAGCCACCGGCTTTGAGAAATTCATCCAGTTCCACGGGATGGGTGGTGTAGCCCTGTTTCTGTAGCCACGCCATCGTTTCCGGGCATCCGGTCGGCAGCACGACATGGCGGTCGATACACACTGCATTGCAGGCAAACCGCTCGCCTTCCCGGGATGGAACGGCAAATCGTTTTTTCTGTTCTATGCGAGAGGTCAGCACGGTTTGGGCGTACGAATCGAAACAGGGGGGGAAATAAAGGAGTTCTCCTCCACTGAGGGGACAAAAGCAGGTATCCAGATGATAAAACCGTTGATCCACCAGTTCCACAGGCATGATTTCTTTTTGGAAAATTTCCGACAATTGGACATAAGCGCGGATATCACTTCGTTGGCGGTAGCCGCCGATCCAGAAATCCGGAAATCCCAATAAGTCCCCCGCACCTTCAAAGTTTATGTCGGGGTCAAGGTTGATGACTTCATAGCCCTTCCTGGTGAACCAATCAATAAAATATCGTTCCTCACCCTGCCGTTCCGGGTGGCGGAATTGACTGGGTACAGCCTTGCCGCCGTGTAGGACACCCGCATTGGCGGTAAATACCAGATCTGGAAGTTTTGGTACCGGTTCCATAAATTCAAGTTTGGCTCCAACCTCGCTCTCGAGTACCTGGGTCAGTGTTTTCCATTGGGTCCTGGCGCGTTCTCCATTGGATTGATTGGACACTCTCATCCATGGATTTATTTCATATTCGATACCGAAATAATCCGGCGGGCACATCAATAAACGGCTCATGATATTGGTATCCTCCTATCCTTTCCAGCCCAGTTCACGCGCCAGTTCCCATAAAAAAGAAGAAGAATCCATCACCAGCCCGACGGCTTGGAAGCTTCCACGGTCACTCAGCTTTGTGGGAACGGCGGGATTGATGTCAACACAGACCGTAGGTGCCGACGCCGGTAGCAAATTTCCCGTCGCCACGGCATGCAGCGTGGAGGCCACCAACAAGGCCAATCCCACGCCGGGAATGGCCGCGCGCATGGCTTCCTGGGCTTTAACGGAATCGGTGATGACGTCCGGCAAAGGGCCGTCGTCGCGAATCGTCCCGGCCAATACCATCTGGACCCCCCGTCGCACGCAGGCCGCCATGATCCCTTCTTTGATGAGACCGCCTTTGACGGCTTGTTGAATGCTTCCTAGGGCCCGGACTCGATTGATGGTGCGAAGATGGTGTTCATGTCCATGGGGCACCGAACGGCCGATCCCCAGGTTATATCCCAGGGACGTTCCGTACAGGCTGGCTTCCATGTCATGAGCGGCCAGGGCATTCCCGCAAAAGAGCACATGGATGTATCCCGCTTCGATAATCCATGCCAGGGCTTCCCGTCCTCCCGCATGGATGATGGCCGGACCACCGGCAAACAACACCTTCCCTGACCCTTTGCCCTCTTTTCGTTGTTGGTGGATCGCCTTCATTCGCTTGGCCACATCGGCGATGATATGACGGTGTGGGCGTTCGGAAGAAACCTGGGCTTCCATGAACCCGAAGACATCGCGTTCCTTTGGACGTTCCAGCGGGAATACCCGAACCCCTTTCCGCCCCGTGACAACCAGATCGCCTTTTCTTACAGAGCCCATGGAAACCATTTGCGCGGAAGGGGGGGAGGTCTTCAGCCTGATGGCTAAATCCATTTCGGGTTGCGGAACATCGATCCAATTTCCTTGCCACCGGATTTGAGTGGCCAGATGAGAGGTCGCGTAAAAATCCTCCGGTAAAATTCCATCAGCCGGGGCTGGCTCAACTGTGCAGTCTTCCTCGGTTTCAACTACAGCTCCATGGGGTTGGATGATTTTCAGGATTTCCTGTAGTAACTCCATCGTGGGCGCTTCAATCAGGATGGTGGCATGAGAAGTGTCTTCCCGTCGGGTTCCCACCGTGACTTCCGAGAGGGTAAAGGTCCCTCCCAACATGACAATGTCATCCAGAACCTTCGCGAGGATCAGTGAATCAATGATATGCCCTTGGATGGTGACGGTTTGAACGATCATAGTTTTATTTTACCATGAAATTCTGTAAAGACTTGATGAAAATATCGCTTGGGGGTTAATCCTTCGCGCGATGGCGAAGAGGGACTTGGAATAGTTCTCGCTCATGATGCCCCGGCCCATCCTGTTAGACCTTTTAAAGGAAATGGGAGAAGAATCATTCTCATGGGTTTCCCGACGGTGCTATACTAGAAGCATCCATCATTTTCCTGGGGGAACCAAATTTGAACCAGTATCTTTTTCCTTTCCTATTCAGTCTTGGACTCGTCTGGGGTTGTGGGGGGCAGGCCTTGCAGGCGACGGCATGGGCTTCCCCCGGCACGGATGTCTTCCAAGCCTTCACTCAACACATCGGTGCTCAAATCGGGAAAGATAAACAGGAATTTGCAATTGCCGATTCCTGTACGGTCTATTTTTATCAACTTTGGAACAAAAAAGCCCGGCCTGAGGTTGAGCGCATTCATTTCTCCCCTCTCTTAAAGACAGGGCTTGATCTTGATTGTGTGAGGCTCTTTCCCGAGGGGTTGGAACAGGCCCGGGAAGCCTTTGGGAATTCGCAACAACTTCTCTCCCTCAGCCTGACGTTTTATCAAATGGCTTTAGTGGGGGATGGAGATGATAATCAGGAATATAGTGCACACGAAATCCACGATCTGCTGGAAGCCTTCAGACTACCGTTTCAAGAGGGACGACCCTTGGGAGGGTATATGAACGCCCTGACGGGCTTATTCGATAGTATTCGCAGGGATGTTCAATTCAAATACCTGATGGAGGGCATGCAGGTGTTGATGAACAAGGGGTATCGCTTTTCCGAAGCGGATCAACGGGCATTGAATCAGGAGCTTAATTGATAGCGTGTCGGATGAAGCACTTATCGTATTCGTTCCAACGCTTCTCGGGACCGGCTGCGGACCGTCTGGTCCCAGTCTTCTTTCATCTTTTCTTCCAGTATCGCCTTCGCATCTTGAGCCCGCATGCGGCCCAGGGCCAATGCGGCACAAGCTCGCACATGGGCATGGTCATCTTCCAACGCACGAATCAACAACGGGATCGAGGCTTGATGTTTCAAGACCCCCAGGTAACTGGCTGACATTCCCCGTATGCGATGTTGTTTGTCACCAAGTGCCGTCTTCAATGTCCAAATAAAGAGTTCCGCCATGGGTTCGGTGACGGTCTCCAATCCTTCGGCTTCAAATTGGTTCACTTCAATCAGTGTAAAGGCCAAATCCCGCCGTTTTTGGGCTGAAGGTTCTTTTTGAAAGCGTTGGAGGAGCCGATCACGAAGCTGAAGACGTTCTTTGCGAGCGCGCCATTTTTTTGTGCTGACCCATATTCCTATCCCTAAGACAAGAATGCCTCCGAGTATGGGGAGGATCTCATCGGTAATGTAATCCTGAGTGTCAAACGTCAGATGATTCCATATCCATATGACTGCTACGATCAGGCCCAGACCTAATAGGCCGATAAACGGATTGATGGAACGGGTTGTCTCGGGTTGTGTTGCCATACGAGGTGTGGTTACCACAGAGTCTTTATTTGCCGACAGGGTATAACAATGAAGCTCACCATACTAGGTTCAGGAACCAATATTCATCCTACCCGCGCTGCGGCCGGGTATGTCTTCGAGACGGACCGGCCTATTCTACTGGATTTTGGTCCGAGAACGCTCTCAAATTTATTACAAACCGGCATAGATCGCCATACGATTCAACACCTACTCTTTACCCATTACCATGCGGACCATTTTTCTGATTTTATTCCATTTTTCTTTGATGCCGTGTGCCATTCAAAATTCGCGCAGGTTCGACCCGACCTCACGATTTATGGTCCACCCGGCACTCAACGACTCTTTCGAACCATTTTCCGGACATTTCCCAATTTTTCGGGTTCACCCTTCCGGGTGACCCTCAAAGAGGTCCATGATCGGCCGTTTGTGATCGGCCACACACAAATCACGCCCTTGCCCATGATCCATTCTGAGCAACAGATCTGTCTTGGCTATCGTCTTGAGTATCAGGGCCGGTCAGCGGTTGTTTCGGGAGATGCGATGGCCTCACCGAACCTGTTTCGCCTATGTCAGAATGCGGATCTGGCGGTCTTGGACTGCTCTTTTTCGTCTCATCAACCAGGTGGATCGCATATGCATGCGGAAGAATGCGGAAAAGTCGCAGAAGAAGCCAATATCAAAAAACTTATTCTTTCGCATTTTTATGAGACGGCCGATCGGTCGAATGTTGTGGCCCAAGCCCGCCGATTTTTTTCAGGACCCGTCATCAAAGGCAAGGACCTTCAAGCCTTTCAAGTGGGGAGAGCATTGTCAAAATAGTGTTGGAGAATGAAGCGAATCTGGCCTAGGACCTGACCCCTATTCTTTTTGGGAATTTGGCAATTGCCAGAACCTGCACATGCAAGCCTCCAATAGTGTGCCGCCTGCAAATTGCCATCGGGCTGACGCTCTAATGTCTGGGCGGACCTTGTCTGAGCCATAGCCAACCCAAATGACGTTCCTTATCACACGTTTCCTCCATGTTTCTGCCCCAAGACTTGATGAAGAGCAATGGCAAGATCTCGAATCAAGAGAGGTTTCCTTAAACAGGTTTGTATTCCTGTCGCTTGGACTTTCATAGATTCACTGCTTTGGCCGAAACTGGTGCAAAGAATAATTGGGAGGTTAGGTCTGATCTGCAAAATCTCGCGTGCCAACACTTCACCGGTCATGTGAGGCATGGTCATATCAGTAATCACCGCATGAAAAGCGTCCGGAGCGTTACGGAAAACCTCCAGTGCTTCCACGCTGCTCGTTCGAACCTCGACCGTATATCCGAGATCCTCTAAAGCCTGCTTCCAGAAAAAAACCAGGACCTCCTCATCATCCACAAATAAAATATGTCCACTCCCTCCGGGGATGGAATCCTCAGAAGGTGTCTCAACTGCAGCAGGCACGTCGAGATGAGGGAGATCGATTTCAAAGACAGTACCCTGCTCTGGTGTACTTTCCACTCTGATAACTCCTCCGTATTTGGTGACAATGCTGTGTACTATTGCTAGACCTAAGCCGGTTCCACCCGACTCCTCTTTTGTGGTGAAATAGGGTTTGAATATCTGCTCACGTACCTCGGCGGCCATACCAAGGCCTGTGTCTGCTACGGTGATCCGAACATACGCTCCTGGGTTCTGATGTAGTTGGGAAGCAGCGACTTCGGAGGGTACTTCGATAGACTCCAACCGTATTTTCAGGATGCCCCCCTTCTCCCCCATTGCATGGTAAGCGTTCGTGCAGAGGTTCATCATCACCTGATGAATCTGTGTGGGATCTGCTAAAATGACATCCGATTCCGTGTTGTAGTGTTGCTGGACCTCAATGGTGGCAGGCAGGGATGCCCGAAGTAGCGACAGGGCTTCCTGAATGATTGGGCGAAGCTGTATTGGTCTCTGCCCCTGTTCACTTTGACGGCTGAATGCGAGGACCTGCCTGACAAGATCTTTAGCTCGATTCCCAGCCGCGAGCACTTCTTGTAGGTTGCTATAGATTCGGCTTTCCTTTTGAACGAGATGCATACTGAGATCAGCGTATACGAGGATCGCCGACAGGATATTATTGAAATCATGAGCAATTCCACCAGCGAGAATGCCCATGACTTCCATCTTTTGCGCTTGGCGAAGTTGAGTCTCCGCTTGACTAAGAGCCTCTTCGGCTTTCTGCCGTTCAGTAATATCAAGAACGATCGCCACGAACACTGGTGAAGATTCAAAAGTTGAGCACTCGAGATGCATCTCGACCGGATACGTCGTCCCATCCTTTCGTCGGTGAGCAGAGATAACCTGAACACGGTGTTGATTCCCAATCCGGAGTGCTTCGAGCTGTTCTCTAAGCGGCCCAGGAGAAACCTCTTCCAAAAGATCGGGAAGCGAGAGGCCTCGAAGCTCCTCCATTGAATACCCAAGATTTTCCCGTGCACCCTTATTCACCAGTATACATCGTAGGGTTTCACCATCAAACACATAGAGCTCGTTCAAGGAGGTCTCTAAGATCCGTCCAAATTCTGCTTGTCTCTCTTCCGCATGTTTGCGCTCTGTGATTTCTTTTTCAAGGTCCAGCATCTTTTTCTCTAGCTTCATCACCAGCCGTTCGCTATATAACCGGAAGACTTCCTTCTCCTCTTGTGAATCAGGCGGTTTAGAGATGACCTTGCCTTGCTTTCTATCGCTGACTATTCCTTTTATAATCTTCATGAATTCATCCGGCTCTTTGGGTTTCCGAATAAATTTGTCAGCTCCTAATCCTAGAGCGAACTCTTCATCTTTTTCGTCCGTATACGTCGCTGTATAGAAAACCAATGGGATCGCCTTCAATTGTTCTTCTTTCTTGACATTCCGACAAAGCTGAAAACCATCCATGACAGGCATAAGAATGTCAGAAACTATGAGATCAAAGTTTCTCACATGAAGTTTTTCCAAAGCCTCGGCTCCGTTATTCGCTGTCTCAACCTCATACCCATTTCCCTTCAACAGAAAGTCTAAGAGATAGAGATTCTCTTTTTTATCATCCACGATTAGGATTCTCATGTTCTTCTCACTTCATAGCGATTATCTACATGTGTTTTCCTAACTCTGCCATAAAGGTGTCGGGATTAAGGGGCTTTTCGATATAACCGGTGCAGCCAGCAGCGAGGGA
The DNA here is from genome assembly GCF_032050975.1 of Candidatus Nitrospira allomarina. NCBI lineage: Bacteria > Pseudomonadati > Nitrospirota > Nitrospiria > Nitrospirales > Nitrospiraceae > Nitrospira > Candidatus Nitrospira allomarina. The sequence continues at coordinate 1,212,815 of NZ_CP116967.1, forward strand.
TCTCTCCCTGTCACCAGGCATGGCATAAGAAGTAAAAGCGATAATAGGAATCTTTGATCCTACCTCAGAGGCTCGTATCCTTTTTGTGGCTTCAAGGCCATTGAGGTCAGGAAGCTGTATATCCATGATAATCATATCGAGCTTTTCTTTGATTGCCAGTTCAACTGCCTGCGCTCCATTTCTTGCCTCGATGACCTCATGCCCATGTTGCTGAAGGATGAATCTTGCCAAATACATATTGGTTTCGTTGTCATCGACTAACAGGATTTTCTTCACTCCTTTGATTCCTCCTTATACCTCAAGGGTAGAACAACGGTAAATTCACTACCCTCGCCATAACGACTCTTGGCCCAGACCTCGCCCCGAAGTAGATTGACCAGCTTCTTGGTGAGATACAATCCAAGTCCGGTTCCCTCTTGCCGTTTGGTAATGGACACACCAACCTGTTGAAAGGGTTCAAAGAGCTCATGCATGTCCTCTCCTTTGATCCCTATCCCGGTATCCCTCACCGTGATCTCTACTTTTTCATCGTTTAACGCCTTGGCTGCCACCTCTATGGTTCCATGGTCAGTGAATTTTACAGCATTGCTGCACAGATTCAACAAAACCTGTTTTGTGCGTCTTTTATCACTGAAAATCGTGATGTCTTCGGGTACGTTCGTGAGAATTTCCAAGCCCTTGGTCTGAGCAGCAGGAGAGACACTCTCCTTCGTCTCGGTCACCAGTTCATCAATCCCAAATTCCTCAAGGGAAAAGTCTATTTTCCCAGCCTCAATCTTAGAGACATCCAAAACGTCGTTGATAAGGGTTAGAAGATGATTGGCGCTGTTCTTCACCATGCCAAGCTGTTTCCTTTGCTCCTCGGTAATCTCGCCAGCCATTCCCTTCAACATGATACCCGTAAAGCCAATAATGGAATTCAATGGTGTCCTCAGCTCGTGGCTCATGCTGGCAAGGAAGACAGATTTGTGACGATTGGCACGCTGAAGATAAATGTTTGCCTGTTCAAGCTCTCCAGTTTTGGCCTCAAGATCACGGGTTCGCTCTTTGACTAGCGCTTCTAGCTGCTCTTGATACTTTTGCAGTTCCTCTTGTGTTCTCTTCCGTTCATCGATTTCCTCAATGAGCTGTTGTCGAAGAGTATCGTGCCGATGCGAAACGATGAAAGCCACTATACCAGCGCAAAGACTGCCGAAAATGATGGTAGTCACCTGCGATTGCCATCGTTCGAAATCGGGATAAAAGAATTCTTCGACCAACTCAAATGTAATCAACCCCAGTAGAACAAGCAGGTAAGTGAGAATCACCGAGTTCATTGTTTTCTTGGCCGGGATCGATCCCCAGATTTGTTGAAGGTATTTCATCACTAGGGCTCCAAGGCTTGGTTGTGAAAGCCTCACGGCAGGAATAGCCAGCCTGCTTTCTGCCGGATCAACTTGATTTTAACGTCCCTCTATTGCACTCCACACGATTTCGTTGTTGAGCCATACCAAGTATAAAATATTTCTGATTAGGTGGCTTAGACTAGCCCGTGAGGTGAAAAAGTGCAAAAAAACGACTGATCCAGAGATCAGAAAGCACAAAACTTAAAAAAAGATAGGCTGAACTGGGAATGGAAAAATAATGGCGCTATTGGGACACGGAATCTTGGACGCATCATGCGCCATCTCGAATGATGGTCACTTATTTGGGAAAGTCTTTAGGGAAAGGGATCCTGATCGGCGGAAGATTCCTGCAGGATTTGAAGCAGAGTCTCTACCCGCTTCGTCATGGGATTCTGTTCTTCCCGCTCATAAATACTCAACAGATTTCGGAGCATGCGGGCAAGAATCAACCGTGTCGGACTCTTTTCCAAAAACTCAGGAGAATAGTCCAAGCCGGATGCCGTAATAAATTGTTCACAGTCTTGTTCCCGTAAGAGTGCTCCACCGTTAAAGCAATCCACAAATTGCGGAATCGGCTCTCCTTCAATCTTTACCAGGAAATGTCCAGGCATTCCGACCCCGCAGAGGGGCAAATTTAAACGGTTTCCCACAAACACATAGATGGCCGAGAGAGAAATGGGGATCCCCTGCCGCGATTCGATGACCCGATGCAGATAGCTATTGTCTGGGTCGTGGTAATGGATGCGGTTGCCGGAAAATCCCTTGTCTTTAAAGAGGAACGCGCTGAGGAGTCTGGCGACTTTACCAGGCGCAGAACCTTCGGAATACCATTTCTTTCGAAACTCTTCAGTGAGCTGATCGAGGCATTGCTGATAATGGAGAATATCGACATTCGGGTAGGCCATCTTGGCGATGAGGAAGGCCCCCTGCTCCCAATCCATCTTCCGGGAGCAATGGGTAACAAACGTGCTGAATTCCTCTTTAAGTTGCTCAAAAAGAATTTCATTTTTGACAAAAGCGACCCGGGATTCCAATGTCGTATCATCCGTGCCGGCTTTTTCCAGAAATGGTAAGGCTGAGGGCCCCATACGGACGAATTCGTGCTGGATCGTTTTGGCGACCTGTTCGTTGGGGTCGGATAACAAACGAAGCAGAGCCTGAATTTTTGTCTCCGAAGGTGAGTGCAAGAAAGTTCGTCCCGGGTAAATACGACAACGCCTCCCCAAAGGATAAAGAAGCGTCCCATCGAGGAGTTTATAATGTGGTAAAAAGCGTTAGCCGACCGAGCGCCTGAACGCGCGGGCTCCCCCATAGAGACACAAGGCGTCAAAGGCGGCGAGGACTCCAAGGGCGATAGCTACCTGAGGGAGCGCCTCGCTCCAACCGGTAAGAATCAATGGCCGGATGGCATCAATGACCCAGGTCATCGGATTGAAAAATGCCAGTGTTTTCATCCACCCCGGCATTGCCGCTAATGGTACGAGCGCGGAGCTGAGAAAGATCATCGGGAGCGAAAGGAAGCCCAACACCGAGAAGAAATCTCCATGACTCTTCACGGAAAACGCCATGGCCATGGAAATGGCCGTGAGCCCGACACCAAACAGCATGCCGATCACCAATATGAGTGCGATTCCTAATATCCCGGTTTCCGCACTCACGCCGAATAAAAAGGCCACGCCCAGAATAACCAGAATTTGCATGGCGGTGATGGCCATCACAAATAAAAACCGACTAAGGATCACGGACGAACGTCTGATGGGGGTTGCCATCAGTCGCTCCAGAAACCCGTTTTCTTTATCAAACAGTAGGTCGACGCCACCGGCCAGCCCGTTATTGAGAACGGTCATCACGACAACACCGGCTGCAAGAAAACTCATGTAATTCGGGGCTTGGACGACCTGTATATCGGCTGCTCGCTGAAACAGGTTGCCGAAAAAGATGAGCCAAAACAGCATGGGCTGTATCAGCGTAAACAACATACTGAACTTTTCCCGGCTCAATCGCTTGACCCATCGATTGGTCAGGGCAAGTACCTCTTGAATTTGCTCATTCATGGAGAAACCTTTCCAGCACAGTGAAAAACTATAGGATAAGATCTTAGGTCGTGGGTTCAGGGGGTTGGTCTTTGAGGGACCGGCCTGTGTGAGCCACAAACACGTCGTCTAGCCTCGGCCGATGATATTCGATTCCATCAAGGAGACATCCTACTCGATTTGTGGCCTCGAGAATAGCAGGCAATGCCTTCTCGGGAGCATCGACGCGGATATCAAGCCCTTGTGGAGTGGGACGAATGGCACGTACGAAGGGCAAGGCTTTTAAGGCGGTTGAGAGGGTTTCGAGAGCCTGAGGCTGAGGGTCTCCAAGAGTGAGCCAGACGCCATCGCCACCTAAACTGGCCTTTAAGTCCTTTGGAGAGCCAATGGCGCGGATTTCACCGCGGTCAATGATAGCAATTCGATCACAAAGCTGGTCGGCTTCATCCAGGTAATTGGTGGTCATGACGATGGTCATGCCCTGCTCGCGCAATTTCCGCAGGTATTGCCAGATGTTGAGGCGGCTTTGAACGTCAAGGCCGAGTGTGGGTTCGTCCAAAAAGAGTACCTTGGGATTGGGCAATAAACCGCAGGCAATATCCAATTTGCGCTTCATCCCACCGGAATATCCTTTGGCCACGCGATCGGCATGCTCTTCCAGATCGACCAGCCTCAGGAGCGATGCAATCCTGGTGAGGGCTTCATTTTTTGGGAGATGATAGAGATCCGCAAGCAACAGCAAATGCTCCCGACCGGTAAGAAAGCGGTCGATAGCCCGTTCCTGCGGAACGTAGCCGATCATCCGTCGAATGGTATCGGCTTCTTTGGCGACATCATGTCCGAAAATGGTTGCGGTCCCGGAGGAGGGACTGAGGGTCGTAATTAAAATTCGAAGCGTGGTACTCTTTCCTGCTCCGTTGGGTCCCAGAAGGCCAAAAATTTCTCCCTGCATGACGGAGAGGGAGAGATTCTTCACCGCGGTCACGGTGTCGTAGGTTTTCCCCAGCCCTTTAACCTCAATGGCAACGGCATCAGACATGGTGTGTTATCCTTGTGCCGTTCGAAGATCGGCAAGTTTAAAGCGGATGAGATCAATCAGGCGGCGAGCTTGCTGGATGAGATGGCCGGATTCAAGTAAAAATTGTTTTTCCACGGGTGACAAATCAAGACCGGCTGAAAGGTTATGAACAAGAATGGAATCCGTGAGTTTGCCAGAAGCGATCACCTGACACAACTCATGAGCCTTTTTCCAGGTCAAATATTCTTGGGTAATTTGCTCCAGATTGATGCGGGTTTCGGTGTCCAGGGAGGGTTCGCCCTTTTGCGCATTCGGAATAATTCGTGCTTGGCGGTAGGGCGTTGAGACCTCTTGCTCTTCAAAGGTACATCGCTGAAGGCCTTGCAACACAATATTAAGCCGACCGTCAGCCAGTTTGTGTGAGCTGATAATTCGCCCCACACATCCAATGGGATAAATCGGCGGATCCGCCTCATACTCGTCTTCCCAACCGTCCTTGAGCAAGACCATGCCAATGCAATCTCCCTGACCGGATGCGTCGTGAACCATTTCCCGGTATCGGGGTTCAAAGATGTGTAAAGGCAAATAGGTTTCAGGGAAAAATACGACGTTGGGCAGTGGAAAAATTGGCACGCTGTCCGGTATCGGAAATTTGCCGAATTCGGCTGATGGAAAATCTGAAGGCATGGGGTACGATAGCGGAGATTTTTCGGGAAAGTCAACGTAAGATCGTGACCCAAAGGAGTTCGGTAAACTGAGAAAATCCTTGTGTGCCAAGGGATTTGTACGCTATGTAAGGTCGTGGTATAAACGGAAACATGAAGTGGACGAACGCCTTCACCCACGCGACGGTTCTGCAGGTCTTGAGGTGAGCACGAGATCCTTGTGGCGAGAGATCTCGCTCCTGTTCATGTTTTCAATTCTTGGGATTTCGGAGGTCTTTGCAGAGACTCCCAGCGTTGGATTTCATGAATTTACTCCTGCCCGCCCCGGATACGTCTATGCGTTCCCCCGGGATCATGGCAGTCATGAGCAATTTCAGACAGAGTGGTGGTATTTTACCGGACATCTGTCCACCACGAATGGCCGACGGTTTGGGTACGAATTGACCTTTTTTCGTCGTGGAATTGACTCACCCGATGCCTGGAGTAATCCTTCTGCATGGGCCATGCGACACCTGTACTTTGCCCATTTTGCATTAACCGACGAAGCAAATAACCAATTCCGGTTTGCAGAGAAGCTGAGTCGTGCCGGAATCAACAAGGCCGGAGCTGAAGGGGATCGGCTCCATGTGTGGATCGATCGGTGGTTGCTGAAGGCGGTGGCACCCGATCATCGACAATTTCATCTACAGGCGCAGGCTGAAGATTTTTCCATTAATTTGATGCTCGAATCGGGTAAATCCCCTGTCATTCATGGCATAGACGGAGTGAGCCGGAAAGGCCGGGAGGCAGAGGCCACCTCCCATTATTATTCAATGACCCGACTTCAGACCACTGGATCGGTGGTAGTACAGGGGGTGCCGCTGGCGGTCAACGGCGTTAGTTGGATGGATCATGAATTTGGATCTGCGGACCTCTCGGAAGGTCTCGTTGGATGGGATTGGTTCAGCCTGCAACTTGAGAATGATTATGACATCATGGCCTATGGGCTTCGCCGTTCGGATGGAACCTTTGATCCTGCATCCAGTGGAACATTGGTGAGGCCAAACGGATCCTCGACATCCTTTTCCCTTGATGCGCTCAAGGTAAGCGTTCAAGACCATTGGACCAGTCCGGCCAGTGGTGCGCGTTACCCTAGTCAATGGACGTTATCTATTCCGTCGGAAAAGGTGAAGTTGAATATCTCTCCCAGAATGGCCAATCAAGAACTCATAACCGGGCGAAGTACCGCTGTGACATACTGGGAAGGAGCCGTGGATGTCACCGGGCTTTGGAAGGGAGAGAATATTCATGGCCAGGGCTATGTCGAACTGACCGGATATGCCGAACCGTATCGCCCATCACGATAACGTGGGACTTCTTGACATTTGGCAATGACAATCCCTTTTAAGATGTCCCGAATTCTTGTGACCTTTGTTGTGTCCCTGGTGCTCGGATTGACGGCCTGCGGTCAACGAAGCGATACCATTGTGTCCATTGCCTTACATCCCACCAAACCCAACATTATTTATGTGGCCACGGATGAAGCTGTATACAAGTCTTCCGATACGGGGGCCACATGGACCAGATTTGCGGGAGAATTAGCCCGGACCCGAGTGATTACTCTTGCCCTTGACCCCCAACTGTCTGCCACCGTGTTTGCGGGAACGATGGGCGATGGGACCTATAAAAGCCCGGATGGGGGCCGAACGTGGCATCCCTACAATTCCGGGATTCAGAAAGGCACGATCTCGGCCATTGTTAATCAGATTGTGTTTAATCCTTTAGGGACGGAGATGGTTTATGCGGCGACAACCGTTGGAGTTTTTCGAAGTTTGGATGGTGGTCGACATTGGACTGAACGGATGCAAGGCATGACGGAGGTGAGTTTTGTGGTGACCCTGGCAATTGATCCCCAGCGTCCAAATGTCTTATACGCGGGGACGACGGGAGGCGTCTATCGCACGTTCAATGCCACAGAAAGTTGGGAAAAAGCATCGACGGGCATGGTGGCTTCAGATGCCAAAATGGCTTCAATGGTGTTGGGAGTCAATGGAATCGTGGTTGATCCAACGAATAGTAACGTGGTGTATGCAGGGACCACAGATGGATTATATAAATCAACCGACCAGGCCGAACACTGGACAAAGATCGGAGGTAGCGTTCAACATGCCTATATCAGTGCCATTCAACTGGATCCCACTAACCCGTCAATCCTGTATATGGCGACAAGTGATCGGGTTCAAAAAAGTGAGGACGGAGGAGAAACCTGGCAACCGAAAATACAGGGATTGGAGGCAGCCAGTATTCGAAGTCTTCAGATGAGCCCCCTGGATCCCCGCACTTTGTATGTCGGCACGAATGGAGGAGGGTTGTACCGAACCACGGATGCCGGAGACTCCTGGAGCCGGTTACCTCTTACTCCGGCATCTGGTGAATAGGAGCCTCGAATCTTTCCCTACAATATCTGTTTCATGGGTGCCTACATAAGCAAGAGTTATTGCCCCTTCCAGGAATCAGGAAGCAGGAACGAGAGGTCCATCATAAGTTTGCCCCCATAAGTTGGGCCGAAGTCTTGCCCGTTTAATTGATCGTTCCATGTTTCAAACGTAAACGGGTGGGCACGGATCGCAACAGTCCAAAAGCGCTCCTCCAAGGAATTTCCCTGGTTTCCATTAAACATTCCGGAATCAATGGTGGCGCCGATTTCGACTTCAAACAAGGGACGTAACGTTTTCTCATCATACCAGCCATAGCTGAGAGAGCCTTGTGCGGCAAATGAATGGTTGGCTAAGTCCTGGAATGCGGCGCCGTTGAAAAGTCGCCCGGCCCTCACCATTCCGGACAATCGGAGAGGTCTGAACAGATCCGCAATCCAGCCGTTCTGTGTTCCACTCAGATAGTCGATGGTTTTTAACGGTGACCAGCGGCGAAAACCCCCACGGGCAAAGAGTTCCTGATAGAGGCTTCCCGTCTGTCCCCCGCCCCCAAGAAACAGTATCCGGCGCTGTCCCGGGAGTTCTCCCCATCGGGTGATTGAACCGGATATGGTAAAATCGGTCTCTTTTCGTTTCGTTCCAACCGGAACCTGAGGGATATCAAACAGCTGGTCATGGACGAAATCGTTTTGAAGGGATTCTGAAGGCTGATTTCTCGTAGGGCCAATTCCGAATGTCAGATTGGTGCTCCATCCTTCGAGGGAATTTGACCAGTGGCGGGTCCAACTGGTGGTAATAAGGTTTAATCCGATGGTTTCCCGAATGCCATTAAACCGCTCCCCTTCCCCATTAAATTCAGTAAAGCGAAATATGGAAAGTCCGGTGGTAAGCACCGGTTCTTGATCGGGAAAGTCGAGCGCGCCCCAATGAATACCTGGCGCGGAACTTTCCGACCTTGCCGGTTGTGGAAAAATCCACCAACTCAAGCAGGCGATCAGGATCAGGGAAATACCTAGAGATGAAAAGAATCCGCAAGCCATAGCCAAAAATGGGAAGTTCAATATTGCCGAGCGGTAGTTGGCTGATTCCCAGCAAACGGCAATGCCTTAAAACATTTCCTGAAATGTGGGGGATGACCCTACAGCAGGCTTACTCTTGAGTTATCTAAGTCGATACGACCTTTGATGCGATCAACAGGGAGGGGGGAGTTTAGAAATCGAGAGCCTCGTGTACTTTTTCGACAAGCTCACGGAAATTACAGGGTTTGTCAATAATGGCATAGGCGCCAAGTCCCATGGCTTTGTGCTTGTGTATTTCGTCAATAACTCCACTGAGCAGGATGACCCGAGGAGTTCTGCCGTTCAAGGTTCCGTTGACTCTTTCCAATAAGGTCAGTCCACTCATGATAGGCATGTGATAGTCAGCCAGGACGAGATCGACTTCGTTGTCTTCTAACCACGCAAGTGCTTCGGCGCCGTTTTCCGACTCGGCGCATTCAATTCCGGAGGATTCTAATGCTCCCCGTACAGTTCGGCGGACGGCAGGCTCATCATCCACAATCAGTACAAGTTTTCTGAGAGAGGGAGAATGTTTGTTCACCACGATGTGTTCCTCGGAAACACCATAAGAACATTCAACTTTTTTCTAGGATCAGTTTGTTCGTTCTTTTAGGGCAAATGTACCCTATTGTTGCATACGTAATGTGACTTGGGGAATACCCTCACCGTATATCTTGTGTTATTTTTTATCAACAACACAATGATTGAGGAGAGAACCGGTGACACCTCGGGGCTTGGGAGAATCAGAAGGTAGATTGTGCCGGATATCAAAATTTTCAGAGATTGCCATCTGGTTCATCAAAAATTTTCTTCAACCGGTATCCCTGGATAACGGCCTGGTATGGAGAGGACAAGTCAGTTCGATAGAGAAAGCGAAGGGCTTATACCTGGGCTTTTTGGAGACAGGACCCTGATAATTGCGATTTGACTGATTCGTAAATAGGACTTCCTGGAAGAAGTTCTATTCCTGGCATTCCGGATGCAATCGCATGCTGCACAGCCAAACGGGCGACTCTCATGCGTGGGATGGTCTGGGATGGAAGTGCTTCTTGAAGTGCAATGAAAGTACCAGGAGGAATCTTGACAGAAAAGAGATCGTCGTCAGGGGAGGAAAAGATAAAGCACTCAATATTGGAAGACCCGACACGATAGGTCAATTTGAATGTGATGTTGTGGGGCTGGAGGGAGTCATCATCAGAGGGAAATTGTTGAAAGGTGCTTTCGACAATATCCTTGGATACGCCTGAGGGAATTCCCGGAATCCACTCTGGCATGGTTGAAAGCCCACGGTGGCAATAGCCCGTAGGGGTTTTCGCCACTCGCCAGGTGACGCCTTCGATGAAGAATGACAGAATTCGTAAAGCCATGCCAAGTTTAAGAAAATTTTTTGAGCGTGTATCGTTTGTGCAAGTATATCGGCCGAATCATTCGATTCATTAGCATACTAGGGAACCTGGGGCTCACGCAATTCCAGTCACGACAAGAGTCGTGATGGAAGATACAGTGTTTAGTGAAAGATGGGTCAAGAGGTTAAAACCGATTCTCTTTTTTTCGTTCATGGCTGTTCCCGGAATAGGAAGATCTTCAAATAGGAGTTTTCTCCATTTTATCAGAAAAGAGAGGAAATAACGGTTCTCTCTCCGTTAAAGGCTCGATTTGTGGTATTTTATTTTTCAAGACAGTCGTCATATGGTAAATTTTTCATGTGAAAGCGGACCATACACGCAAAATCCTCCCGTTCTCATGTGAATGTTTGGACAGGAAACCCGGGCCACGTGATTGTTGAGCTGGATTTCTGAAAAACTTCTTATCGGGCCTACAAACGCGCTTCATTACAATAGAAATGGTTATGAAGGGAACATCACTATGTCGGATCTAGGTTGTCGGCACATCAGAAACCTGATCGTTCTGCTTGGAGCTTTTAGTATTTCGTTGGGATGCGCTGGCGGTCCCAACGGGAATGAAGCCTATAAAAAAGAAGGGTTTCAGGTTACTCAACCAAGCCCGGGAACGAAGGTGGTGGTGCGTGGAAATCATGTGGCCGCCGTCAACCAGGCTTTGGATTGGTTGAATGACCATCAATTACTGGTGGTCAATCGACAGGTTGTACAAGGGGAGGGAGTTCCTGAATCTGCTTTTCGAAATGGGACGGAAGGACAAGCTCAGGCTCTAGGGGGAGCTCGTAAGGTTGGGGCAACATTGGTGGTATTTGTGCATGTAAACGAATCTTCATTGAATTCCAAAATAGAGCCCGTAAGTGGGGGATCTTTACCCATGAACAAAGTCGTCGTTGATATTCTTGGAATGAATACCGGCGCAGGCGAGGTGGCCTTTGAAGGCAAGGCTTGGAGTTCTGACCCAGTGGTGGTGTCCGAGCCGGTGGTACAAGATCTGACCATCCTGGCCCTTGAACAGGCTTGGCAGAAACCAGCGTCCTCCCCCTCCGCGCAACAGGAGGCGAATGCAGAGAGTCCGACCGATCCTCCCGCTCCTCAGGTGGCGCCGGTAGCGGGTGATTCCTCCAGCTCACCTACCACAACTCAGTCGGCGACCGTCCTATTGGATTCGCCTAATCCAGGTGCTGCTACCCAGGCACCGCCGGGGCCGCCAACCGAGATGGCACAAGAGCAAGTGACCCTCTTAACTGAACCGGTTGCTGAGGAAATCACGCCCGCGTCTGATGTGGCGGCGCCGGTGGTTGCCGAAAATTCAGGGAACTCAGACGATTCGTCTCTGGGACTTCAAATCGCGAGTGGAGCCTTATCGATTTTGTATACGCCCTTCAAAGTGGTCTATGCCGGCGTGGGGGGGTTATTTGGAGGATTTGTTTATCTGTTGACCGGAGGGAACGAACCGGCGGCTCAATCAATTTGGGACGCCAGTCTCAAAGGCACATACTATCTTACCCCGGACCATTTACAAGGCAATGAACCCGTTCGATTTAAGGGAGAGGCCGCGCATTAATAGGACTGTGGATCAATTCAATTTCCCACAGTTCCACACCCGACTCTTTCATTGCAGAGCGACCAAGTGCAATGAGAGGGGTGCAAAAGGTTCTCTCCGGCAAGGCCGTATGGCGTGCTCCGTTCGATAGTCTTAACTCTTTTTAACGCGGAACCTGCAAGGGAATACGTGAGCATGGCAAAGGGGCGAGCACGCCGCTGGTGGGCTTGTTCAGCTCCCCCTTAATCCTTCCAATCCCAAAACACCACTTCAACCGAAGGACAGTCTACGGATAGGGCTCCGATGTAGGCCTGGCCTGCATTGATGCGAAAGAGTGAACAGTCGTTTTCTCGATCGGGTTCATGTGTTGACCGCACAGTAGCCTTCAATCCGTCCTGGCCGAGTGCGATCTCACATTGAGCCATTCCACCCGATAATCCAATCCCCTGCATTTTGAGATATGCTTCCTTGCAGGTCCAGTAGGTCAAAAAATCTTGCGTCCGCTTGTCAGGTGAAAGGGTGGCAAGGTACGCCGCCTCTTGTGGAGAAAAATACCTTGTGGCGATATCCTGATCGCTGACATTCCGGTTGACCTGTTCCACATCGATCCCCACAGCGTGTTCAATTGTGAAGGCCAACAATGCCATTCCACTCGTATGAGAGACATTGAATTGTAATAGATGTGGTGGTTCGATCAGAAAGGGTTTCCCTTGTATGTTGTTCTCAAGTCTGAGAGTACCAGGGGAAATGCCCACATAGTGACCCATCAAATTTCGAAGAATGCCTCTGGTTGAAATAAATTGGTATTGGTGGTGAGGAAGCCGATACCGTTCTGCCCGTGCCCGTTCTTCCTCAGATAGGTCGGCACGGTAGAGATCAGCCTGCCGGGGTGACATATCCAAATGAACCCGCCACACATGGACCACGCCTGGCGACAGGCTCCTAAAAATGTCAGGAGAGGAGGGACAAATCCAGTGGGTAGAAGGCAACATTGATTTCAGGGGGATTGTATCGGAAGGACGGCTTGGCTGAAACCCTCTAAGGGGTCTATGACCCTGAACCATCTTCGAGCCTCGATCGAAAAAAGGAAATCCCTCGGATATTATGTTTGTCCCACGGTTTACGAAGGTACTCGGCATATTTCGGATTAAATGCCAAAAAAGATGCCAAACAAATGGTTCGCCGGCTCTTGGCAACTTACTGGGCAAAGAAACTGAGCCATTTAAAATAACCGAAGTCCTTAAGCTGTGCTCATGAAAATGAACGAAACGCATAAGTGTGCGTGAGAAGCCAGCAGCAGCATCGCCTTTTTCAGCTCTCTTAATCCGCTACAACGAATGGCCAGTGTTGGTGTGTATTCCCGGATAGCGGATTAAGGTATGTTTCATTTTGTGAAAAAATTCCATTGGTGTTCTCGATGCAAACTCTCTAAACAAATTTATAGACATTATGAATATATGATGTGTACCATTCGGCTCGGCCGCCAACGGAAAATCTTGCAAGGAGGTATGGACATGCAGAACAAACGCCTTCAACGGTGCGTCAAGGGATTTGTCCTGACAGCTGTGGTCGCCGGTTTCCTAGCAGGAACGAATGCTATGGCGACCGATCCCCCGGGCACTGATGGCACACCTTCCGGCATGGTGGCGTTCTTTACCACGACATCATGTCCCCCGGGCTGGAATGTGGCCACCAACGTACAAGGACGCGCCGTGGTCGCGGTTCAAAATTCATCGGATCTTGGCGTCACGGTCGGTACTCCGCTTCAGGACAAGACGGCACCGGGGCATATCCATAGTTACAAGACCGATATCACGCTTCCGACCAAGCATGCTGCACTAGCCACCGGTGGCAGTGATGACAGGTATGCCAAGTCGGGGAAGTACACTATCTCTGGAGACATGCAAGAGGCGACATCAGACCTGCCGTTTATTCAACTTGTGGTGTGTCAAAAAGAATAGTAAGGGGGTACTCATGCGCGTATCGAGCCTGCCACAATTCTTCGACAAACTCTCGCCAGCACCACTCGTCATCATGATTCTTGTTGCGGCGGTATTCAGTGTTCCTTCGGTGGTATATGCTCAAGACCCGTATCCAAATCAGGCCATCGCCTTCTTTAACGCCAAGGAATGTCCCGGAGGATGGACTCCCACAGGAAAACTTCTAGACGGGATGGCAGGGCGTTTTTTCGTTCCGGTGATGCCGAACGGGACCACACAACATACAGTCGAAGCCGCGCTCGCCAGCGGCGAAAATCGGACCCATACTCACAGTTTCAGCTCGAGCATTACACTTTCTTCCACGTATATTAACGGCGTTGACGGCTGTTGCGACAATAGCCAGACGTCGGAGGGAAACTATACGTTCAGCGGTACGACAGCGCCCTCTAGCTCTGAAGTCCCATACGTGCAGCTTCTTGTATGCATAAAGACTGAGGGGCCCGACTCGGGCGACATTCCCAGCGGGGTCCTCATATTTACCGCGGGCCTTGACTGCCCTTCCGGATGGAGCCAGCCGGCGGCAACCCAGGGACGGTTCATGGTCGGTCTCCCTCCAGGGGGCAGCCCGCTTGCCATATTCGGGGGAGATCCGTTAGCTCCACATGAAGATCGCACACATGCGCATTCGTTTTCGGATAGTTTTACACCTGACAGTAAGTCATTAAGTCAAGCTCCATGGTGGAAGGCATGGGGCTACGGCCATTCGGGGGCTCAAAACTATTCCGGAGAATCCGGCACGGCATCGACCGGACTTCCTTATATGCAGATACTTCAATGTGAAAAGGGCTAACTGTTGAAGTACTACGGGAGGAGGAGACCGGACCGAAACGTCCGTCTTTCGGGCTTTGCACTTCGATCGTGCTGCCGCGCAGCCCTTATGGCGTTCGCATCATCCAATCCAGGGAGGGAGACATGACACGTACCGCTTCCGGTATGACCGTAAGTTCGAGCTTGATCGAAGACTATTTGTCCGTGATGACTCCGCCGGTTGCCAGCGAACTCACCGGTAAATTTATCGTCGTCACAAATCAGGTGAATGGCACCTTGGTAAACGAGTTGCTCACCGTGGGGAATGACAACACAAGTGTGCTGCATTTTGTGCGGGATCAGACCTCCCACTCCGGCTGGAACCAAAATCTTGTGCCCATTCCAATCATGGTCCCGAACCCTATCTCGACACTCCTCGGGTTTTACGACCAGGGAGTGCTAAACGTTCTTGTCTTTTATCCGGCAACATCAGGAAGCAGCACGCAGTCCGTTATCTGGATGCAGCGCTCATCGGAGGGTTACTGGAATTCCATGCCATCTCCACCGGGTATTTTGGCTAAGACGACGCAAGCGGATGTGTATCGCGATCCCAAGGGCAATCATTTCCTCTATGGCATTTCCGTCACAGAAGCGCAGCCCACGTTCTTTCTGATCTCCCGAAATGAAAGTACTGACTTGTGGACGCAAAACTTCGAAATGGAAACCGCCTCGACAACTCCCGCATATCTTGTCGTCATCGGACTGCAATCGACCCAATTGACCATATTGCAGCCGGTAACATCTGCGGAGGGGACTACGGTCAATTACCGGTGCGGTGGAATTGTGGGTGGGGTGTTCCAGTGGGCGGCCAACTCCCAATGGAAGAATTTTCCTCTCGCGACGGGTCCGTTAACAATTACCCGGTTCCATGGGTTGCCGGCGACAGTGGGGCAAAGCGCCTTTTTGGTGCGTACCAACAACGATCAATTGTTCTATGTGGGAGATTTTTTCGCCGATGCCCCCACGACCTTGGATTTGCTTGCGACGGGAACGGCGCCGGCAGGCGTCCAGTCCATGGCCCTCGGTGTGGATGGCGAGAACCGCTATATGGTGTTCGCGCTCGACCTTCAGGGGCAGCTCTGGTTGCTGCGGCAGACGGAGACCGAGTCATCCGGAAATCCGGTCTTTAACCCGAACTGGGTTTCGCTCGGTAACGCGTTAAAAGTCATTGCATGTCCCACCGTCATGGCGCTTGGTCCGGAAGTGTTCAATGTCAGCCTTACTGAAGACGTCCAACACTTGAGCCAGAAGTTAGTGCCCAATGGAGAACATTCGATCTATGGATCATGGTTTGTGCAGCAGTTGGATGGTCCCACCCCGCCCGCCCAGGCACCCCAGACAGTGAGCACGTACAGTACAGAAATTGTCGCCGTGGATCAGTATGGTAGTCCGGTACCCTCAGTGGTGATAAACATCATGGCAGACCGTGCGACCGTGATTATCGCCAACGAGTTGGCTTATCATGTCAGCCCGCAGGAATCGGCGCAGATCGTCACCAACACACAGGGCAAGCTGACCGTCGCCATACGGGCCATGACGCTGACCGCGCCGGTGCTAAGCATCAATGTGCCCGACTATATGTCCTCAGGCGAATGGAAAGCGTGTCCGGCTGACCAAGGCACCCTCAGCCGTCTGGCAGGTCAGGATCTCAGTCTTCCCGTCACCGGAGCCTCTCTTGAAAGTGCCGGGATTCTGCCGTCTGGCTACCCGGAGGCCGATACAGTTGCTTCGACCATCAAAACTGCAGGGCAGTTGATGTGGCAGAAGAGGACCGCACCGTCGGCGCATTTCGATCTGAGCCAACTTGATATGCCGCACTGGGAACTCGACTTCACCGCGGAGAGCGGGCCGAGAATTCGACCCCTTTCCCTGGAGGAGGCACAGGATCGTATACGGTCTCACGCGAATCTTGAGGCTGACTTCTCTTTTTCCGATTTTTGGGGGGATGTCGCGAATTTCTTTAAACACGTGTTCAAGGATATCGTGCATATTCTTCACACCGTCGAAAACGATGTGGTGAATGTGATCATTACTGTTGGCCACGCCGTTAAAAAATTTGTTCTTCAGACCGTTGACGACATCGGCGACTTTTTAGAGGTCCTTGTCAACTACATCAAGAAAGCCATTCACGTCATCAAGGAAGTGATAATCTTTTTACGGGAACTGTTTGAGTGGTCCGATATCCTGAATACGCATGCCGTTATCAAGTATTACATCAATTCCGTCATGACAAACTTGCAGGCAAGCGATCAGGATGCGGTGAGCCTCATACAGGAAAAGTTCGCTGCGCTCAAAAGTGAGGTTCAGAGTGCCTTTACGAATGCTGAACAGGTCTTTGAATCAGGCCTGTCTTTCAACCAGTACGCAAACAAGCAAAAGGGCGGCTCGTCAATCGTGCTGCAGGGGCAACCGTACCATCACACCTTTCATGCCCATGCCGCACGTTGTAATTACGTCTCTTCCAAGGCGCAGCATCACTTTGCGAATACCTCAAGCCTGGCCGCGGCGTTGCCTCCTCTGGCAGACACGAGTCCGTTCGATACGCTCTACAACATGGTTCAGGCCCAGGCCAAGGATTTCCAAGATAAGACTCAATCGCTTCAGAACTTTCTGCAGATTCAGAAAAGCAATCCGAAAAAGTTCTTTGATGTCGCCATGCTGGACTTCCTTCAGGCCGCTGAGGATGTTGTGGTCTTCGTGTTGGATATGGTCGAAGATATCCTCATTGCGCTGCTGAATCTGCTTGGCACGGCAATCTCCACTCTTCAGGCAGCTCTGAACAAGACTATCGACATTCCCATACTCTCGTGGTTGTACAAGTACGTCATTACGGGCACACCTGAGAATCCGGGAGACGACCTGACCATCTTGGATGTACTCAGCCTGATCCTTGCGGTGCCGGCCACCATCCTCTATAAGCTGTTATTTGGGTCCAAGAGTGACCCTGCCAAGCCCAGTCCTCCTTTTACCAGCACTCAGGTCAGCACCATTACATCTTCTCCTATACCTTGGCCGTCCTTCAAAACGGGAGACACAGAGGCACTGCCCAAGGGGGGGGGTCCAACAGCAGAACTCTCGTCGCTCCAGGAGGTCATGTTGCTCCTCGCCGGCATCTCATATTTTCTTTACACGGCCGATGATCTCGCCAACGATGGTCTCGCTGCTCTATCCGACGGCGAGGAAGATCCAATCGCCACCTTCCTATCGTGGTCAGGTATTGTCCTGACACTGATGTTTCAAGGGTTTACTGTGCCTTATCAGGTGCTGGAGAAGTCACCATCCGATTGGTCGAAGGCAGACACGGCCACTGTGACATACTGGGGTGCCGGGTTCGTCCCAGTCGCTCTCAATCTGGCCTTTACAATCTATTCATCGGTGAAGGCGAATTGTAAATACGCGCCTGTGGTAGGGCCTATTACACTGAGCGTTGCAGGGACGGGGCTCCTGGCAACCGGTATTTGGGCCTCGGTCGAACAAGCAAAGGACCCAAGCTATCAAAACGGATGGACCGAGGTTGGTAACATCATGGCGCCCATTCCCACGAGCTGTGCGTGGCTTCTACCGCTGAAGGACGCAACTGAGGGCATTTCGGTAGGCTTTCTATTAGCTCTTGCCGCGATTTGCGATTTTGGCACCTTGGTGACGACCATTGCGAGTGTGGCGTCGGATTCGTCCACGACATAACCTCTCAATGGATTACCCTGAAGCGGGCCCCGCTTTCTCCGCCCAGAATAGGACATCAAGAATAAAGGACCAATGAAGTCTTTTTTTCAATGAATGCTTACCAGAGGGCATTAGTGCGAACCCCAACCTATAGATCACTTCATGTGTGAATAATCGGATCATCGTAGGTGGCAAGACCGCTCACAGGATTTTCCCTGCTATGTCGGAAAGGCACAAAGCTTTTTTATTGATGAGGGGATCACGCGGAGCCATCTTGGTCAGCCTTGCGGTGAATTGTTGACTCCGAAAATTTGGAAACCATCTCTCAATTTCCTGACGGGTTTGCCCTTTGTTCCCTATTTGGATACCGTCTTGCTTTGGTGTGTCGGTTTGGTCGTGTTTACCACCCTTGTCTCATGTTCGGAGAAAGGCCTTCACGATATGACTCCCGAGCAACTGTTAGCCTCAATTGAAACACACACGGCTCCGGTGATTGTGGATGTCCGCTCGCAAAGTGAATACGATGCCGGGCATGTACCGGGCGCTGTGCATCTGCCTTTTTACGCCATTTGGAGCCGCCATAAAAAGATCAACGCCACACCGAAGGACTCGATTGTCGTATATTGCGAGCATGGTCCGAGAGCGTGGATCGGTAAATTCGCTCTCTGGACGGCGGGGTATCAAAATATTGTGTACCTGGACGGTCACATGTCAGGCTGGAAACAGCGGGGCATGCCCATGATAAACGGGGCCGAATAGCCGGATGAGTCCATCACACGTACCCTCCCCTACAAGTTACGCAATTTGCAACTTGGACAGACGGTTGGTCACGCCGGCTTTGACCGCCCGGTGAATGATCTCGGGGAAATCCACCGGTAGGACGCGTTCGGTGGCTTCCAATGCCTGCCCGGCTGTATCAGCCACTTTCTCAATAGTCTCAAGGGCGAATCTTTTCGGCAGTCCCGCCCCTTCCACGGTCTGAATAAAATGCCGCCCGAGAATGTCGCCGATTCGATAGTGCCGCTTGGTCCCCACCGACATGGCTAGTTTCATCTGTTTGCTTTCAATTTGACGCATTTCGAAGCTCGGCTGAGCGGTGAGGACGTCATAGAGGGGCGTCAGATGATAACTGCCTCCTGGATTGAGAAAAATGCTGAAATTTTTGGCGTGCCCGTCCGTTGCGCCAATAAGCCAGAAGAAGATTTGGGCCTTTAATACGGTTTCCTGGTCTTCAAGGGGGTGATCGCTGCCCTTGAGCAGATCAAGCACTTCGATCATTCCCGGTCCGCCTTCACTTTGATATTTCCGGGTGGGCGGCACCGAAAGCGCCTGGCAACAATCCTCCTGCGGTAGCCGCAACAGCCGCTTGTCTTTTGTCCAGCGCCGGTCGAAGCGTTCGATCACAAGCGATTTGGTCTCTCCGAATGTGTAGATGTCCGCCCGGTTGACCGGCAGGCCAAATGCAGCCGCCAGTTTCAGGCAATAGAATTCATTCTCGACGCTATTCGAGAGGTCGAGTCCATTCGGCAATCGGCCGATCTGTTTTTTGAAAATATGGGAGGTGGGTGTGGAGCCGCGGGGCTTAAGCCATTTGCCCTTATGCCGGAGCAGTGCGGTCTTTTCCTGCGCTCCGGCCAGTGATATTCGAAACGCATCATCACTGCTCAGCCCCAAAGGGGTTTGCGCCAATCCGTTGAGGAGCATTTCAATGGCCCTTTCATTGACGGGCTCCCCGGTGATCTTGGCGGAATCGTCGATCTCCTCTACGCCATCGTCCGCCCCCACAAATTGCAACGCCCCTACACAATCGCGGCCAATGGCAGCAAGCAAGCTATAGGCATCGGTTCCGCCCGCTCCGACTTTTTCCGCAACCCGACGGCGCAACGCATCCGAATCCGGCAATAGATTCTCGAACACGGCAGCGACCGGTTCTCCTCTATAGGCGTCTTCGCGCAAAGGGAGCGAGAGTGAGACCGGTAGGGCGTGTGGCCATCCTAACCAGTCCGGGTGGTACTGAAAGGCAATGGCTCCGCTTGTGGCCTTGTGGAGTTGACCGACCGGGTGGTTGTTCAGCAGCACGCGTAACGGGGCATGCCGGCGGTTGCGGGCCATCAGAAAATATCCTCGATATCAGCCGCCGTCCCCTTCGATCGCGGCGCGATCCGGAACTCCAGATCGAGGACGCTGAGCACCGTCAGAATCGTCTCCAGCGTCGCGGCCGGATTCCCCGTCTCGATGAGCGATATCGTCGCCTGGCGCAATCCGGTCTTTTCTCCGAGCTGCGTCTGGCTCAAGCCGCGTTGCTTTCGGGCCCGCCGGATCAGATTCCCGATCTGTTTCGGATTGCGTGCAAGGTCGGACATGTTTCACCTCTACCCTTATTATGCGCCAAAACGTATAAAATAACAATATCCTAATTAACGTATAAATTTATTTTATGCGCTAAAAGGAATAAGTAGGCTTTATCAGGACGGAATATAGGGAAGCTGCCTTATAAGCCAGCGTGCCCAGTTGTGTTGGTGGACGGGGCTAAAGTCTGGGTGATTTTACACACAAGGGATGAGGTCAACCACGAACTACTCTTGGATGGAATCCATTTTAGTTCATTGTTCAATAACGGTTTGGTTTCAGGAATCTGCCACATTCAATGTTAAAGCGGAATAAGCCCGTGGAAGAGTTACAACAACATCACCTTGGCCGTGGCCTGCAAGTTCATTCCGAAGAGGGGGAGAGATGAAAGTAACTTAGGGATGCCTTTACTTTGTCTAGCAGACCAAGAAAAATGTTTTAATTTCATTTATGTTTGTTTTAAAAAGTTCGTCCAGTCATCATATAAAAACATATAATGACGCGAACAACTTCTAATTTCTCTTAAATTTTTTTATTTGGTTTTCTCAAATTCCAGGAAATACTGCCGTGAGAGGAAGGTGTGCTCCTTTGACAAAGTGAGTCCCACTTTCTCCATGTTCTCAATGACACGTTCTCTGGGAACCAGATGGTGTTTGGAGAAGCTGAGTTTGCCGGACCGCTCATCGTGGTAGAAATCGATGATGACGAGCCGTCCATTGGGTTTTAACGCGGATTTGATTTTGGCCCAGTAATCCACATGATGTTCGACGTGATGATACGCATTGCACAAAAAGACCAGGTCCACGCTGTTTTCGGAAAGTAACGGATCGTCCGGTTTAGCCAGAATGAATATGGCCCGGTTGGCCATCCCGAGTTTCTCCAATTCCTGTTTGTTGTAGTCCAGCATTTTCTGCTCGATATCCACGGCCAGCACCTGTCCTGTCTCTCCAACTGTTTTGGCAAACCGGCGTGTAAAGTACCCTGATCCTGCTCCCACATCAGCCACCACCATACCGGGCATGATGTTCAACGCTTCGACAACCTTTTCCGGCTGTTGGTAGTCGTCCCGTTCAGGCCGTTCAAGATTCTGGATGTAAGTGTCGATGTCCCACGGTTGATGTGAACAGCCGGCAGTCAGACCGGTAAGAAGAAACGCCAGCAGGAGGCAGCAAAACCCCAGGCGAGAATGTCGTGTGAATGAATTAATGGACTCTATTTTCATGATTGAATCTCCCATTTGTGAATGAATAGGCCTATGAGAAGAACTGTTAATTTATGGTATTTGCGTGGCCACGCTACAAGAGGATGAGAGATAGGCAGCCCAGCTTTCCTATCCTCATTTCCCTTTCGTCTCCTCCGGCGGACCCAGATGTTCGATCACATAACCGTCCGGCTGTGAAGGATGAACCATCTCCGTTCGTAGCCGGGGATGCCGCCGGGGTGGGAGGTATCGCCATATACCGGCTCGCAGCTTCAGGAATGAGGGCACCGCCCAGCGCATCAATCGCGACGGTTCAGGAAAGCCGAATGCCCTAATGAGCGGAGGCTCCAACAGGGCATAGATGGCCGAGCGAACCAGCGGGGCCAGTATTCTTGGAAACCAGCCTACAAACAGCTCAACCGTGGCGGTTCCGACACGGTGGTTGGATGGGGTGAAACGAAATCGTTCACGTTCATACTCGACATTGAAACGCTCAAAGGTCTGGTAATCCTCTGGAATTTCCTGGATTTGCATGCCTTTTCCGACGGCTCGCCAGAAGTAGAAGAGACCGAGGCATTCCTGCTCACACATGGGTCTCCAGCCATAATGCCGGTTCCACCGGATGGGTTCGAAGAGGAAGGTGGAAAGAACATACAGAAAGTCTTCGTTCGCAATCGAAAAACGTCCATGCAACCGGTTGATTCGTTGGATGGCCCGCCGTCCCCGTTCACTGCTGTATCCCCATTCCAACAATTCGCTGACTAGAATGTCGGTGTCGTCATAGCGTTTTTGAGTTCTTTGCCCGAATTCTCCGGTCCGATCCAGCAGCCCGGAAATACTCGGCACACAGAAGGTGCGAAACAAGGCCAACTCGAGAGCCCGGGTCGTGTCGAAGGAAAAATCGTAACAGGTGGACAAAAAGACAATACGTTCATGATCCCGTTCGGGATTTAGCTTTTGGATTTTTTTGAGAATTGAATCTTTTCCCACCTTCAGCTTCACGCGTTTTTTTCGAGTGCCGCCTATCCCACCATACTCACTCCAAGGGATCAACCGGATGGATGTAACCTAGCCAGGGATTAAAAGACTACAAGAGGACCACGATATTTATCGAAAGCCATAGTTCCGGGGCTTCTAGTCCCGCGAACCGCGGCTGGAGGATTTTTTTGATGATCCGAATTTTTCTCCTTTGCGTGGGTGGCCTGTTTTCGCTAATCGGCTGTTCGGCCTTCCAAACTGTTCCGGATCTGGGCAATCTGTATAACAAATTGGCGCAGCAGGAGGACCCCCTTCGTAATCCGGTCATCGTCATTCCCGGAATCCTGGGTTCCCGCTTAGAAGAGGAAAATACCGGAGAAGTGGTCTGGGGGGCATTCGGTTCGGGAGCGGTCGATCCGACAACGGCCGAAGGAGCGCGCTTATTGGCATTGCCTATGGCGCCTGGCGTAGCCCTGAATGATCTGCGGGATACCGTGAGGCAGGCCGGAGCTTTAGACCGGGTGGTCTTGAAGTTTCTTGGTATTCCCCTGGAACTGAATGCCTATTACAACATCCTACGCACCCTCGGTGTGGGAGGCTATCGTGACCAGCAACTGGCGGAGAGTCATGCGGTGCAATATGGCAACCGGCACTTTACCTGTTTTCAATATGCATACGACTGGCGGCGCGATCTGGTGGAATCTGCTCAGGGTTTGGACCGGTTTATCAAAGCCAAGGAAGCGGAAGTCCAGGAGGAGATCTTCAGACGGTTCGGAATGAAACGAAGCCCGGTGAAATTTGATCTGGTGGCGCACTCCATGGGAAGTCTGGTGGCCCGGTATTATCTACGTTTTGGGGCGGCCGATCTTCCCGCCGATGGCAGCCTGCCTCCCGTGACCTGGGAGGGTGCCAGACACGTGGATCATCTAGTGGTGATTGGTCCACCCAATGCGGGTTCGGTGGAAACCCTGACAATTCTCGTGGATGGGTTAAAGCCAGCTCCCCTACTCTCGACATATCCGTCAGCCATCGTGGGCACGATGCCATCGGTGTATCAGTTGCTTCCCCGAAGCCGTCATCAGCCTTTATTAGATGTCAATGATCAACCGGTTACGAATGTGTTTGATCCAACCTTGTGGGAGCGGCACGGATGGGGATTGGCCGATCCATCTCAGGACTGGATTCTTGAGATATTGTTACCCGACATCGCCGACCCGCAGGAGCGGAGGAGAGTGGCGTTGGATCATCAACGAAAGGCCTTAGACCGGGCCAAGCAATTGACCTCCGCGTTGGACCTCACCGCGACGCCTCCGCCAACCACACGGTTATTGCTGGTTGCGGGGGATTCCATGCCGACCATGTCGGCGGCACAAATTCAAGAGGACGGGCGTCTGAAGATTACCAAGCATGCCCCAGGAGATGGAGTCGTCTTACGGCGAAGCGCGTTAATGGATGAGAGGAATGAGAAGATGCTGGGAAGCCGATTGACCTCGCCTATCCACTGGAGCCAGGTGCTGTTTATTTTCTCCGATCACCTGGGGATGACGAGGGACCCCGCATTTGTTGACAATATTTTATATTTTTTATTGGAAAGCCCAAGGGGGGGTGCTATCGGGTCTAAGACGGGTCCTTCGTCATGATGTTCTTCAAGGTTGGTTGGCCAAGTCCCTGATGACATGTTGCAGTCCGGTGACCACTCGTGCGAGGTGGTCGAAGTGAATGTGATCAGGTGTATCGTTCGAGGTGTGGTAATTCGGATCCCGAAACAGAGCGGTATCCGTGACCATGAGGGCGGGGAATCCTTCCTGCCAGAATGCCCAATGATCCGACCAGCCTACTCCAGGCAACCACTCAGGTAACGCAGCCCCTTCTGAAGGAAACTGGGTGTGCTGTCGAAAGGACCATACCGCCTGCTGCACCCAATCCCTGTTCGCAAGGTTACTCACAAAACCGATGAAATTTCCCTTTGACGGGTAAATGAGGCTGAGCGGCGGTGGGTATCTTTGGCTGTTCGGTGCCTCTGTATAGTAGCCAATGGTTTCAAGGCTAAGCATGAGGATAATGCGTTCATTCTGCTGGCGACTGCGCTGGGCATACACGCGGCTCCCCATGCTTGGGGTTTGAAAAAATGGAGGTTCTTCGTTGGCGAAGGCCACAAATCTGAGAGTGCGAGAAACAGGGGATTGGGCGAATACCCGGGCCAGGGCCAACATCGCCGCGATTCCGGTCCCGTTATCATTCGCGCCGGGACTCCCTTTGACGGAATCATAGTGTGCGCCAATAAGAAGGATGTCTTCCCGGCGATCCGTCCCGCGTACCTCGGCTTCGATGTTTTCACAGATGTTTCCGGAAACGTCGAATTTTTGGCTGAGGACATCATATCCGGCGGCTTTGAATTCAGTGCGAATGTATTCGGCCGCGAGCATGAGTTTGTCATAGTGAAAGAGATTGCGTTCTCCTATTTGTGTGCTCAGCGTGTGGACATGGGTGTGAAGTTTTTGCTCCAGGTCACGTATTTCGTCGGTCGCTAATGGCAAGGCGCCTTGATAACTGCTCCCCGGCATCCAAATCATTCCGTACCATCCTCCTGCACACACAACGATCAAGGTTCCCGCCATGACGACCCACCGTGAAGTGTTCACCTTTCTCCTTCGACCTTTCAGAATCAGGGCCGATTCATTCCTGCCCGTGTATCTGCCGACTGAGGTGCGGTGTTATTTGGCATTCCGAAGGATTGTTACGATAGGATTATGTGATGAAACAGGAATTGGATCGTCATCAATTTTTATTAACCTTTGAATTTTTGGGATTGCTTGTGCCAGGGGGCTGGCCGGATACGCCTGGGATGAGCTTAAAAAGGTTATGAGGTGATGCATCAGACTCAGCAATGTTTGAAGGTTCCGTCGCGGCATCCATCGGATTGCATCAATCACCAATTGTATGACTCATATGAGCGGCAACAATCGACTTCATCACGGTTGCTTGTGAGCCGTGAGGGTATCTCTACATTCAACCGGCAGAGAATCAGCTCCCAAAACCGGTCTCATTTGATGCCTACTACCATGGAATCCGCTCCGATTAAATGCTCCACGCGGGTTTCGCGAAATCCGGCTTCCCGCAACCACCCGGTGCAGTCCGCGCCGGTATAGTCAAACCCCCCTGGCAACTCGATCAACATATTCAAACTCATCAAGAGACCGAAGGCGTTTGAGCGTCGCTCATCATCGATCAACGACTCGAAGATAATCAGGGCGCCGCTTGGGGGCAAGGCGTCATAAGCTTTGGCGATCAACATTTTCTTTTCTTCCAAATTCCAGTCGTGGAGAATATGGCCCATCGAGAGCACTTCGGCTTTTGGAAGGGGGTCCGAGAAAAAATTTCCTGGATAAAATTGCAATCGGGAGGACAGTCCGAAGGAGTGGACGTATTCCTTAAAAATTGGACCCGTGTCGGGTAAATCAAACCCACCGCCGGTAATATGTTCATGCGCCAATCCCACCTGCACCGCTAATCCGCCTTGGGCGGATCCGACATCAATGAAGGTGTGGTATTGTTTCCAGGGAAATTGAGAGGCGATCTTCCTGCTGGCTCCCATGCTCAACCCTGTCATGGAACTTAAAAACTCTTTCAGGCGCTGAGGATCGCTGTATAATTCTTCAAAGAAATTCTTGCCTTCTTTGACTTCGTTCTGCGGTAGCCCGGTCCGTAATCCCTCGGTCAGATTTCCCCAAAATCGGTAAAGACGGAAATTGACCATTTCCAGCCACCCTCCCAAGTAGGTGGGTTTGGCTCTATCTAAAAACAGGTCGGTCTCGGATGTATTGGCATAGTGTCCATTCTGCCTATCCAACATGCCCAGTGCGACAAGCGCATCAAAAAAATCCCTCGCGCTGCGAGGATGAAGCCCCAGACGTGCCTGCAGGACCTGGGCATCAAGCGGCTGTTTGGCCAACTCGGAGAAGACGCCGAGTTCCACGGCGCTCAACAGTGTCTTGGAGCCCCAGAAGGCCATTCCCAATTGCATGATTCGATCCGGCGTCACTTCCTCTGCCATTTTCCAGTTCCCTTCTCTTCTATAAGAGCCGTGTGGAAAAATAATCGTGCTCGTTGAATTCGGTTAGAGCCCCAGGATGCTTATGGCTTTGGCAACCAACCAGCCATGACACAGCGTTGCGCGAAAAGCGGCACAAAGCTTCGGGTGTCGAGGGAAATCGTATTCATGAATTGGTCTGCCAATGTTTGATCGGCGAAGCATTCATAGACATCGTCTAAGAATCCCCCACGGAGCAACGGATGATACAGGAACTCTTGACCTGGACCGGTGTGCACTTCCAGGGGATATTCTGTCACGTCAATGTTGACCAATCCGCAGGCTGCCAGCCATGTTCGGGCATCCACCGCCGAAGGCCGTTCGGCAAGATAATCGGCAAATGCCTCTCGTTCTTTCGTGAGCCCTTGTTGGGTCATTTCCCGGTCCACGCGTTTCCATAGGGAATCAAACGTTCCAAGGGAGGGAAATGTGAGAACCAATTGCCCTCCAGGCTTGAGAAATCGAGCCAATTGCTGAAGGGCCTCCAGACGGTGAGGCCGAAAAAACATAAAGGACAGGTTGCCCGTGATGCGATCGAATTGGCCGAGATCGGGGGGCAAGGTTCGGACATCCCCAAGGCGAAACTCCAGCCAGGGGAAATATGGTCCCTGAACGGCGCGGGCACGAATGAGTTGGGCGTGATTGGCATCAATTCCAATGACATGGCCACCTGGTCCAACATGATGAGCGAGATAAAAGGCAGGAATCCCATCTCCACAGGCCACATCCAGTATGGTTGCGCCTTCAGAGAGATCCAAGTGGGTCAACAGGCTTTCGGCAAATGGTCTGGACCAGGGATCTTTTTTCGGCAGTTCACACAGCCATGCCGGCGGGTTCTTCAACGAAGATGAATGGGAAGGAGTGGGCATCATGAACCACCGCGGCTGAGCATCAATGAAACCCTAGCATGGTGAGAGCGGATTATTCGAGTGCCCTTGCACCCCCCACATTCTCAAAAGGGCTGTTCCCGGGAAACCCCTGCATGGAGAGCCCCCACAACAGTTTTCAATTTCCTTTGTTGTTCAATCCTGTTCTGGGTCTGAAACAGAGAACGGGGAAACATGAAATTCAAAGAAAACGTGGCGCTTTTTCCTGTGAGGGCCTTGAGATCTAACCATTCCGTGGTGTCCACAATCCCCCATATTTGGAATCTACGGGATTGACGGAGTGGGCTCTGCCTGCACAAGCGGATCCCGTTCTTGGAGCTCTGGGCTGGAAGGATGCACATTTTCCAGGGATTCAGGGGCTGTTAGGGGAAGTGATCGAGTCATGACAACGGCTTTCAAGGCATGCTTCACCAACTGAGAGAACAGGAAATCGGTTTAATTTTCTTCAAGGATGACTTGGTGAAGCAAAGTCTTGTTGGCATCAAACCACTCTATGTGGACCGAGGGCTTCAAGCCATTAGGATCAACGGTGATTTTCCCAAAATTTCGTGAGGCGTCGTTAAAGTACTCAAATCGTGGCTCTCGATCAGAAATTCTGTAATTCATCGAAGCGGCCAGGGGACCGAAAATAAATTCTTTGCGATCCGTCAAACCAGGCATGCGACTCACCGCTCCAAGATGCACATCACCGGCAAGGAACACCACTCCCGTAATGCCCATTTTGTCTAAAAACCGCAAGATCTCATCTCGCTCATCGGGATATTCTCCCCATTTATCGACCCGAGGATCGGAAAAGGGGACGGAGGAGATAATAAATTTAAATCTGGCGGAAGAGGCCTCGAGCTGGGCCAGAAGCCATTGTTTTTGATCAGCTCCCAACATCGTGTTGGTTGCCGGATTTCGATATTGGCGGGTATCCAGGAGAAAGAGTTCCACGGCTTTTCCCCAGCGAAATGTCCGATAGAGACGGGTGGGATCCGGCGTATACTGGCGAATGGGCCAGTAGGTAAAAAAGGCCTCGCGACCAATAGGCATGAGTGGATTCGTTGAAGTGAAGTCACTGTCCACTTCGTGATCGTCCCAGATGGCATAGACACTTGTTTCTGCCAAAAGCCGTCGAGCCAATCCGTCACGGTTTTCTCGATATTTGTGCCAATAGTCCGATAATTCTCGGGCAGGCGTGTCTTTGTCCGCGTAAATAGTGTCTCCCAAAAACACAAAAAAGTCTGGACTCACCGTGCGCATGGTTTCCATAATTGAAAAAGGTTGAAAACTATGGCGCGTATCTCCTCCAACCACAAAGGTCACGGTCGTCACGTCATCTTCAAGTGGAGCCGTGATGAATTGACATGGTCGTCCGGGATCTTTTCCCGGCTCCAGGCTCCGATACCAATACCGTGTTTTCGGGGTCAAAGCCCTCAGGGGAATGTGGGTGGTGAAATCGGTTTCCGGAGAGGTTGTCACCATTTTGGTTTCTTGAAAGGTGGACCACTCTGGGTCAGGGGAATATTGAATTTTCAGGGTTTGGGGGCCAGTGCTTTGCAACCACACGATGGCTTCATGCGGCGTCACATCTCCCACGGCGCAATTAAATTCGCTGCCCCTCTGTTCTGCACTATCCGGCAATTCTATGGAGGCGCACCCTCCCAACACTCCACAAAAGCAGATGAGCAATACCCATTCTTTCATGTGGGCCGGAGCAAGCCTCCATCCCGTTATCCAGGGTGGTTCCGCTTTCATCGTATGGTCAATCCTTTTCAATTTTTCCAGTCGGGAGAAATCTTCTGATGAATATAATAGGGTAAGAGGTTGGAAGGGGATGTCATCCCATTTGACATAATTTCCTCAAACCTGTTAGCCCGCGGGTAATTCGGATAAGGTTCAATCGGGTTCCATCCTTCACCAAAATTTGCACCTTTGCTCTGGCAAAGAATACAATTTTGCTAGTCTCCCTGAATGACGAGGATAAGAGCAACTTTTATGACGCCATTTCCCTTTCTCTGTATTGCCTTGCTTGGGGCATTCCATCTCACTTCCCGGGAGGAGGCTGTCTTCCCTTATCAAGCTGATCACCAACCTTCAATCCGGGTTCAGCCTGTGGCCATGAATACCAATCCGTTTTCGTCGCTTCAAACACGCCCAAAGCTTCCGGTGGAACCGGATGAGTTCGATCCTCGGGAGATCAACGCCTATTATGATTGGCGCAACGATATGTTCTTCAGGGAATTTGACCTGACCGGCTCCGGGTCCGTTAATTTTATGACGGCACGTCGAACCTATAAGGTATGGCTCGACGAGTTCGGCACCCCGGTCGTCTTGACCGTGGGCGATCCGGTGTTTTTTTGGATTGATTTAAATGGAAACGGGAAGTTTGAGCAGGAGCTGGGTGAGATGTTCAAGGATTCCTATGAGGATGGGGTCACCGGCAATGAAGAGCCTTATGATAATAGCGATCTTCAAGAGCCTGCGGGTCCTGGACCGGAATGGAACCCTCCTCCACAAGGAGGTTTTAAGCTCCCGCCCTGCGATTCACGGTTCGGGTGTTGATGATACCCCGGGACCATTCATTTCTTCAGTTGCCCTTCATTCATCCACGAAGGCAAATCCCACCTGCAAATCTCCCCGTGCTTCAATGGTGACTTCCTGGCGCTGTTCACCCAACACCGGATGCCGGACTAACAACGTATAGGTTCCCGGCGGAATTTGTTCAATGGTGAACCGGCCTTCTTGATCAGAAATGGCAAAATACGGGTTGTCCACGACGTACAACCAGTTCTGCATGAAGTCATGCCGATTACATATGATCCGCACCACGACCCCGTCTTCCATTTTGTCTGAGGGAAATACCTGGACGATCTCATCATGAGGTTGAAGATCCTGATTATGAACCGTGCGCAGAATTCTTCCCCTGGTATCCTTGGATACAAAGGAGTGCAGGACATGCTTGATCGAATCTTGGTTCTCAAAGCGCACCGCTTCATTGGCTGCGATCACACCCGTGAAAGGACCAAAATTGCAATCTTGGGTCTCGACCTGAAGTCCGAGGGATTCCCCTCCCAGGTATCGAAATTCACCCGTTCCAGGTAAATTCCCCGTGAAGGTTTTTGGAAAGAACGGTTTTCCCGTATCAATGCCCTCAAGCACGACCACCGCACCAGTCAGGAATCCATCTCGAGATTCAACTTTCATGAGCCTGCGTTCTTGGCCACAAACCTCTGGATTTTTTTCTACCTTAAAGTGTAAAGGCTCTGGCGGGGAGCCTAGGAAAGAAACCCTCCCATGGATGGATCCACCAGTCTGAACATGTCCCACTTCATACGCATGGGACGCACCGGGACCCATGACCAGGGATAGACTAGCCAGTAATATCCACAAAGCATTGTTGATATTCATGATCCATCTCCTTATTTTGCGTTTTCCTAGACTCTCCGGAATTTGAGCCATCCCTACACAATCTTTTTTCTACATAACCATTTGCCATCCAACCCAAAAAGACCAGGCTTGCTTCAATTGCGGACCGTCAAGATATTGATAAATAGGCGCGCCGGCTTCAACATTCAGGTGATTCTCGAGGCCCATAAACTCCGGAAACAGAATATTCACACCTCCCATAAGGTCCAACCGCTGTCCCCCTTGTCGATCAGGGTCGGCGGTTGGGACGAGAGGGATTTGTGCGGGTCCAACTGTCGTTTGGAGTTGGCCGTCTTCTCTCTTGATGTTGTACCATTGTTGCCAGTTCAAGCGCGCAGACGTGCTGATCCAATCAGCCCAACGGTAGGCCCCCCAGGAGTTCACCTTATATTGATTGCCCTCCTTATAACCCTGCTGATTGTATCCGAGACGAACCGTTCCAAGTGCCTGAAACCCCCACGACACATTGTTCCGAACCCCGGTATAGGTCAGTCCGGGTAACAGGTCGACGGTGCCTGAACCCAATCGCATTGGATAGGGCAGCAATGAGTTGTTCCCTAACGGTGTGTTATCCGTAGGATTGATATCGCCGGTCGGCAGCGATACGCCCGTATTCAAATGAAACCGATGGGAACCGATACTGGGTGTTTCAAACGCATACAGTCGCCAAAGGGCCGCCAACTTGGTATCCCCGAATCCGCTGGAGTTGGTCGTAAAATTAACCCCGGCTCTGTTCTGATGTTCCATCTCTTTCATGACGTAGGGAAGCATGGCCATCAGGGTAATTGTATCATTCAAGCCATACATCGCACTGAACATGTGCATCTGCGTCGTCATGTTTTTAGGAGTCACTGCGAAATCCTTTAACACGTCATTGCTGGAAAGATTGTCGGTTCCATTCCGCATCTTGTCCATATACATGTACATATACCGGTAGGTAAACATGAACTCACCCTTGTTATGCGTATGATCCTGCATGACCCCGATGGGAGCGTGGGAATCGGGGCGCTCCGCCTGATAAAAATTGCCGATGATGAGCCGCTCCCCTTTTTCGTCGGCCTTCTTCCCTAATGATTCCTCCACTCCCCCCATGAGACCATCCAATAACGCCCCTTCAGCAGGCGGGAGGGCATAAACGATGCCAACACTTCCAACGATGAGCCCAAAACATAGATATCGAATACTCCTAGTCATATTCTTGCCGATCCTTGTCTTGAATAAATTTTCAGTCAATACAGGTCCAATAAATGAATGATGGCGAATTCTTTCCGAATAAAACCTGTTTAGGGTAAAGGGTGTTTCCGCAGTGCAAAATTCCGCTCGCAAGCTTGTCTAACCAAAGCTTACGAATGAAACACTCTAAATCGAATGTTTTTTTATAACCAATGAAATGCGTAATGATAAAAGCTAAAGGGAGGAAGGGGGGGCACGGGAAGCTGGAGGGATAACAAAAATAACTTGATGAGTGATTGGACGCCAATCTCCAATTTGAAGAAAAGACTCAACCGGCCCATCCACCAGCACCTGTTTAGTTTCTAGTGTTTGCCCTGCAGCACAAAACCAGGTGCAGAGAAGTGTGGAATGAGTCCCTTGATGGTGTTGGGAATGGTGTTGACTGTGTTCAACAGCCTGGGCGGCGAGTATGCCACTCAGGGTCAGTAAACAAAAAACCAGGACGACAACAAATAGGTGAGAAATACGCTTCATTGTGTGGGAGCATAATATTCTTTAAGGCCTGTAATTTTAGTAACAGATAAGGAGACCCCACTTCAACCCTATAAAGATGGGGCATTTTTCTACAAAGCCAGCTTAAAAATGGCTCAAGCTTAAAAATGCAACGGAGGTGTGGGTGAACTGAAATGTTTTGGACGAACAAGACCCCTCAGGATTGCGAGTCCTATGTCAGTAGAGGCACTGAGTCGTATCGAATCTAGGCGTACTTTCTTAAGAAGCGGACATGAAAGATTATTCACTAGAGAGGATGACATGAGGCAAGATTAAAGAAACCCTTTTGCTTACAGGCGTAACAATCACGTGGGAATAATACCCTACACAACATTGATGGCTCGCGAGTATTTCCCCCCTATATTACAAATTTTTTTTGCCACCTTGATTCGCTGAATTAATCTACCCCTATTCTGGGTTCCGAGACACTTCCAAAATACACCAGAAGATCCCGTGCTGAAATTAAACCGACAATTTTCGGTCCATCACACACAACGAGATGGCGAACGCCTAAGTCACCCATCAAATCCAACGCATCGTGCGAAGTTTGGGCCAACTGAATTGTAGGGAGTGGGGAGGTCATGAGATTCTCTACTTTGGTCTCATCCAGGTTTTTCTTGAGGCCAACGGCCTTATGAACAATAGCTGTATCAGTAATGATTCCAACTGGAATACCCTTCCGTTCAACCAACAAGCTTCCAATTCCTTCTTTTTGCATCTTTTCGGCCGCTTGAGTGATTGAAAAACCTTCAGAAATGGTTTTCAGTTCTTTCTGCATAATTTGGACGATCATGTATGGTTCCCTTCTGATGATTGATGTTTGTAATCTTTTTATATTATACCAATTTTCCCATACCGTCACCGTTCTTTTTTATTCTAAATCAAAGGCCAATCGATTAGGCAGGACCGGTCATCACCTAACAAGATTTACCTTATACGGGCCGGAACAACTCCGGGAGATCACCAAAAAAGGCGGAATTCTTTCGCAGATTATTGCCACTTCAAAAGTGGGTATTGGAAATTTTTTCAAAAAACCAATATCGGCCTCGGGCTACTTCGTGTGTCATCACCTATTTTTAACCGAGAAAATAAATGGATTTTTCCCCATGTGTTCTTCACTCACTCATTTAAACCTCGAAGCAATGACCCCATTCCGTATTTTTTTCCAAAAAAGCCGCTAAATCCAAAGGATCCGTGTTCTGATAAATACAGCTTTTTAGAGTCTAGAGATGCTATCCTATTTCTATGCACTCGGAACGTTCACAAAAACCCGCAAGTGATCCAGAAGGAGCACCCTCGCTTCAACCCCAAAAAAGGATCCAAACTCAAATTCACCGTCGTCAGAAAGCAAAAGCGGTTTCTCCTCTGGAAGACGAGTGGAATGACCAATCAGATACCCCGCCTCATCTTCGCACTCCATCCTCGGAGATGAAAAAACACTAAGTTGTTTTGTTGTGGGGGGTGCATCTTCAAGCAGGAAAGGCTTTTAAGACCATTCAGGATTTTGGGGAATATCCGCCTCAACCCTCTCCTTTGTACGTCATTTCCTTCATGGCTTCAGATTTGGCGGTGTATATTGCTTTCTTCAGGGACCTTTCTCCCCTTAAAAATATAATAAGGACATCGGGCACAAAAATTTCAGATTCTTTTGGTTAGGTACCATTTCCCTCTTCCTCCATTTTTATGGTGAAAATCGGAGGCAGACGTTGAATTAAAAGAGTTATATAGCAAGAAAGATGACATTTTTCTAGAATGTATTTAAGCTTTTATACCTAGTTGTGCGATATTTCCCACAACCATTAAAGCTTTAAATGTCAATTGAGTGTCGGGATTACCTTTGCCTTTCTGTCTTGAACAGAGGAACAGCAGGCATGTGCCGAACCTTGATTGAAATGCCAGGAGGCCCAAGCCGTCCAGTCTGATGGGTGGGGAATTTATTCTCTTCCACTTCGGGATATTCATATACTCAAGCTGGTGGAAAATTTTTTACAAGACTATTACCTGTCTACGTTTCCAGGCACAGTATGCGATGAAATCTTATGAAAACTTTACGTTAATCTTCATTTCGAGTGGTGTTGGTCTGAATGGTCCTTAGTCTGTTAGGTCTTTCGTTCCATTGATTCACAAAAAAATAGAGTGCTACGATGCCGGCCTCGGTAGAAGGCTTTGAATTGTAAACTATTTTAGGGGAGTCCCCGGATGTCTGGCTCAGACCTTCTCCTTGAGTATCTGACCAAATTCCTTCCTATCCTGATCTTCATTGGTCTTGCCATGGGGTTTGGGCTGGTCACTCTTGCTCTGTCCTATCTGGTCCAACCTAAATATCCCGAACCCGAAAAGCTTTCGACCTACGAATGTGGATCTGAACCCTTTTCGGATTCACGTATGCCGTTCCCCATTCGCTATTATGTCATTGCGATGCTGTTTGTGATTTTTGATATCGAGGTGATCTTCCTTTATCCTTGGGCAATTACCTTTAATCAATTGGGCATGATCGGGTTTATTGAAATGATGATATTCATTGGATTATTTGTCGTGGCGTATGTGTACGCTTGGCGTAAAGGGGCCTTGGAATGGGATTAATTCAAATCGGGAAGCCACAAAAAGACGGCGATCTGGGGATTATGACTCTTTCCCTCGAAAAAGCCGTAAACTGGGCCCGAAAAGGCTCTCTCTGGCCCATGACATTCGGTTTGGCCTGTTGCGCCATTGAAATGATCGCCGCCGTGTCATCCCGTTATGATATTGACCGGTATGGCGCAGGAGTGTTCCGTGCCTCGCCCCGTCAATCTGATTTGATGATTGTGGCCGGAACCGTCTGTCGCCGAATGGCTCCGGTTATTCGAAAAATTTATGACCAGATGCCTGAACCAAAATATGTGATTTCCATGGGGTCATGTGCCACATCCGGAAATATTTATGATAGTTATAGCGTTGTTCAGGGTGTCGATCGGTTCGTTCCTGTTGATATTTATGTGCCGGGTTGTCCCCCGACCCCGGAAGCATTGTTTGATGGGATTTTGAAATTACAGGATCGGATCATGCAAAAACGGGTGTTCACCAAACAACCGGAGCAGGTCAAAGTCTAAGGAAAGTCACGAACAATTCATGCATCCGATCGCAGAAATGATCCAGAACCGATTTCCTGGAGGGTTTGTGGGGGCCAATGAATGGCGGGGGGACTTGGCGATTACTGTCAAGCGGGAAGCCCTGCATGATGTCTGTTCATATATCCGGAAGGATCCTGACCTGGACTGCGATTACATGGTACATGTCAGTTCAGTGGATTGGCCTGATGATGAAGAACGATTTGAAGTGGTCTATGAAGTCTACTCGATTCGGAAACGCCATCGCATCCGAATCAAAACCCGAGTTCCCGAACACGATTGTCTGGTGGATTCCATGACGGATCTTTGGATGGGAGCGGATTTTATGGAACGTGAAGTGTTTGACATGATGGGGATCCGGTTTAATCGCCATCCGGACCTTCGCCGCATTTTGATGCCGGATGATTACACCGAAGGATATCCGCTTCGCAAAGATTTCCCCGTTCAGGGAAAAGGCTGGCGTGATACCTTTGATTTTTTAAACGACCCGACGTGATTGCCGAGTCCCCCCTTATCGGGGCAAGGTGATCCGGCAGGCTCTAGGCCGATATCATGAAACTGGAAGATCAACGTACGACCGTCTATAAAGTCGATCCGAACCACCCGGAAACGGAGTCGTTGCCCACGCTCCGGACGGAAGAACTGCTTTTAAATATGGGGCCACAACACCCGAGCACCCATGGGGTGTTGAAGGTAATTTTAGAGCTTGAGGGTGAGCGGATTGTAAAATCGACCCCGGTACTTGGCTTTCTTCACCGAGGAGTTGAAAAACTGGCTGAGGGTGGAACGTATCACCAGTTTATACCCCATACCGATAGGCTGGATTATGTTTGCGCGATGTATAACAACTTCGCGTACTGTCGGGCTGTGGAAAAACTCATGGACATCACTCTTCCCGACCGGGCGGAATATCTCCGGACTCTTGTGGCTGAAGTGCAGCGTATTATCGGCCATTTGTTCTGGTTGGGCACCCAGGCCTTGGATATCGGGGCGATGACCGTGTTCTTTTATACGTTTCGTGACCGGGAGATATTGTTGGATTGGTTCGACGAACTGTGTGGTGCCAGACTGACAACAAGCTGGTATCGCATTGGAGGGGTCGAACGCGATTTCACCCCTTCGTTGACGGAAAAAGTCCAAAAATTCCTGGACTACTTTCCTCCCAAAATTGAGGAATATGTGGTATTTTTGGAAAAAAACCGCATCTGGTTGGCCCGAACACGGGGTGTGGCGGTGATCTCTGCCGAAGATGCGCTGAGTTTTGGATTGAGCGGTCCGACCTTGAGAGGATCCGGAGTTGATTACGATCTGCGGAAATATGAACCCTATAGCGCGTATCCTAAATGTGAATTTAGTGTGCCGGTGGGAAAAAATGGAGACACCTACGACCGGTACTGGATTCGGATTGAGGAAATGCGTGAAAGCCTCAAAATTATTCAACAATGCTTGCAGCAAATGGAGCCAGGGCCGATTTTGGCGGATGTGCCGAGTGTGACTTTGCCTCCGAAGGATCGGGTGTTTACGAATCTGGAGTCGATGATTCAACAATTCAAACTTTTTTCGCAGGGATTTGATGCACCAGCCGGGGAAATCTATTGCGGAACGGAAGCCCATAAAGGCGAACTGGGATTTTATATCGTCAGTACTGGTGGCGGTCGGCCTTACCGTCTGAAAATTCGTGCTCCCTCCTTTATTCATATGGGCGCATTCGATTATATGGCCAAAGGCTATATGATCGCCGATGCGGTCACCATTTTTGGCACGTACGATATTGTCATGGGGGAGTGTGATCGGTAGGGATGCCCTACCGGACTACGGCTTGAATTATGGTATCGGCTACGGTTAGAAAAGGACCTCAATGGGATTAAAGCCTGTCACGACGCCTGATGTTGAAGCAGCGACGATTGAACTGACCCTGGATGGTGAAGTGGTCCAGGCCAAGGAAGGGGTCTCTCTTTACGACGTCATATCCAGCACGGGCAAAATTGTGCCTGCGATGTGTTACCACTATACATTCGACCCCTTCGGATCCTGTGGGATGTGTCTTGTTTTTCAAGAAGGGAAAAAAGCGCCTGTCCGGTCTTGTACCGCGAAGGCCGCAGCCGGAATGGTCATCCAGACCGAGGGCGAAGATCTGTTTCTGGCCAGGAAAAAAGCCGTGGAGAAGCATCTGTCCGTCCATCCGCTGGATTGTCCGGTGTGTGACGCCGATGGCCACTGTGAATTGCAAGACATGGCCTTTGAACATGGCGTGACCAACTTAGCCAACGCGAAACAAAAAAACATTCCGGAAGATACGCGCAGCCTGGTTCTTGATTTCAACATGAACCGCTGCATCGCTTGCGGAGAATGCATCAATATTTGCAAAGACGTGCTACGCATCGATGCCCTGCAATTTATGAAAAAGGGCGGGTTTACCCAGGTAGTGGCGAAAGGCGATCAAGCGCTGGATTGTGAATTCTGCGGGGATTGCCTGGCGGTGTGTCCGGTTGGAGCCATCACCAATAAATTTTCAAAATATGCCTATAAACCCTGGCAGCTCAAAAAAACGACCACGACGTGCAATTATTGCGGTGACGGTTGCCAAATTTATGTGGAAACCAAAGATACGGAAGTGGTTCGGGTGACCTCCCCCCTTTCCTGGAAAAACAAATGGGGAGATCGCACAGATACGGTAAATGGGCATGACGGTATCTGTGTGCGTGGCCGCTTTGGATTTCAGTTCATTGATAGTGACACCCGTCTGAAAACTCCATTGGTTCGTACCGAATCCGGATTGCAACCTTCCCCCTGGCTTGATGCGTTAGATTTGGCTGCAGGTCGTTTAGCCAATGTCAAAGCGCAATATGGTGCGCAAGCCATCGCGGGGCTTATTACAGCCCGGTGTACCAACGAAGATCTGTATGTGTTTCAAAAATTTATGCGTTCGGTTATTGGCACCAATCATCTGGACAGCAGTGCCAGATACGGGCATCTGAATTTTGTCAGGGCCATGAAGCATGCCTTGGGCCTTCATCGCATGATGAATACCTCGGAAGAGATCAATAAAGCGAAGGCAGTCCTCATCATTGGAGCCAACATTACCGAGACCAATCCGGTTGCCAGTTTGCGAGTGAAATCGGCTATGGGGTTGTATAAGGCTCAAACCATTGTTGTGGATTCCATGCAAACTAATATCGCGAAATTGGCTTCTCATCCCATGATGGTGAAGCCAGGGACCGAGGGCCTCTTTGTTCAAGGTCTGGTGAAGTCGGTCCTGGATCAGGATTTGATTGACGAAGAAGCCACGTCGGCATTTCCCGAAGCCTTGCATGCGTTAAGGCAGGCAGTTGGGCTACTTTCTCTTGAGGACATGGCCAGCCGGACTGGGGTGGGTCTGGAGCAAATTCATGAGGCAGCCCGAATTTTTGCTGAAGCGTCCCGGTCGATCATCATTTGCGGGGAGGGTATTCTCCGGCATGCCGGTGGCTATCAGCATATGTTGAATCTTATCGACCTAGCCTGGATAACAGGAAAGCTTGGTCGAAAGGGATGCGGCATTAACACCTATACCGAGGAAGCGAACGAACAAGGGGCAGTCGATATGGGTGTCGCACCGGAATATCTGCCCGGTCCGGTTTCCTTCACTGATTCCCAAGCCCGGGAAACATTTGCTCGTGTCTGGGGCAACAACCTTCCGGACGTTGACCGCGGAGCCAATCTCACGGAAATTCTGGATCGTTGTCAAAAGGGGGAAATTAAGGCCCTTTATCTGGTTGGCGAAAATCCATTAGAAACGCTTCCCGTTTCCTATGATGTCACCAGTGCATTAGCGAAGTTAGAAGTTCTCATTTGCCAGGACCCCTTCTTAACGGAAATCGCCAAAATGGCCCACGTGGTTTTTCCAGCTTCCACCTTTGCGGAAAAAGACGGCACAGTGACCAATCAGGAAGGAAAGGTTCAATTTCTCCGTCCGGCCCTGGATTCTCTCGGCGAAAGCACCTTGGATTGGCACATCATGGTCGGCATGGCAAACGGGTTAGGCTCGCCCATGGAATACGAAACGACCCAGGATATTCAAAATGAAATCCGAAAGGTCCTTCCGGGTTATTATAATCTGGGGAAGGTCTCTCATGTGGCTCCTGCCCCTTCGGAGTATTTCTCAAAGGCTTTTTCCGAGGAAGTGGCGTTGCGGTATCCCGTAGGGATGAAGAGTCCTACTCAACGGCCTTTTGCCTTACGCATGATTCAATTAATTTATCATTCAGGGAAACTTTCCACCCGGGCTTCCGGCCTGATGGAAATTTCACCCAATACGTCCCGTCTTTGCATGAGCACCCAGGACTTCAACAATCTTGGGCTCGGAGTTCATGACCGGGTGCGGGTCACTTCAGATCAGGGCACAGTGGAGATGGGAGTAGAAGAGGATACGTCGTTATTGCCAGGGACCTGTACAGTTCCTGAACATTTCAATGATCCACCCGTAAAAGACCTGATGTCGGTTCAGGTCGATCCTGTCACAGGGGTTCCTTATTTCAAGTTAACCTATGTTTCTATTGAAAAGGCCTGATCAGAAAGGCCAGTCGTCAGACCATGAATAATTCTCCAACGACAAAAAAGTTTTTTGACGCCGTGCTCTTCCGAGAAATCTGGGATGCGATGAAGGTAACGCTTAAGCATTTGCTGCATCGCCCCATTACGTTTCAATACCCACGGGAGAAACGAACGATTCCTGATGCCCATCGTGGCGCACTTTGCCTGTTACGGTATGAAGATGGGACCGAACGCTGTGTGGGCTGTGATTTGTGTGAAGCGGCTTGCCCTTCACGCTGCATTAAGGTTATCAGCGAAGAAGACAAAACTCTCCCGCTCCAACGGTATGCCTCCGAATTTTACATCGACATTACGAAGTGCGTGTTTTGTGGATACTGCGTCGAAGCCTGTCCGGTAAATGCCCTGGCGATGACGAAGGTCTATGAATTTTCGACTCATGATAAGCGGACCCTCCTCTTTGACAAGGCGCGGCTCTACCAGATTGGAGAGCGTCATATAGATGATGCCAAAAAGTATCTCTATGCTCATAACCAAGAGAAGGAAGGGGAGGAAGGCCGCGCCTACCGCTACCATTTTCCTGTTTCAATAAAAAGCACCCAGGAACCGTAGTTTCATCATGATGTGGCTTCTTTTCGGATATTTTGCCACGGTGAGTGTCGTGGCAGGGGTTTTGACTGTGGCATTGCGAAATGCCGTGCACTGTGCCTTGGCCTTGCTGACGCTCCTGCTCCATGTGGCCGGTTTGTTTGTCCTGCTGAATGCGGAATTCCTTTTCGCGGTGCAAATCATCGTGTATGCCGGAGCCATTCTTATTTTGTATCTTTTTGTGTTGATGTTGATGAATTTGAAAACAGAGGAGCAGCATCTCCATAAAAAGTATGCCTTTTTAGTATTTGCCGGAACCGCAATATTTGGAGAACTTCTGATTCTCCTCATTCAGTCCCCTTATGGCGGTGTGATTGGAGCGGCCACGCCTGACCTCATCCTGCAAACGGGACCCAGCCATGCTATTGGGATCACGATGTTTAGCGATTATTTATTGCTCTTTGAAGTGATTGGGATTTTCCTGTTAGGGGCTGTAATTGGTGCCATCGTTCTTGCTAAAACACCAGCCAAGACTGACCCACAAGAAGAGCCAGGCATTTCTTCCATGCCCTAAAGCCCCATAACTCATGATTCCTCTTTCAGCCTATGTGGCCCTTAGCGCTATTTTGTTTATGACCGGACTCGTCGGGGTCTTGATCCGCCGGAATTTTATTGTCGTCCTGATGTCCGTGGAGATTATGTTGAATGCGGCCAATATCAATCTGGTGGCTTTTTCTCATTACCTTCATTCCATGTCCGGGCAAATGGCGGCACTCTTTATCATTGCGGTGGCCGCAGCGGAAGCCGCTGTCGGATTAGCGATAATCATTGTGGTGTTTCGCGGGAAAATGGCCACGAACGTCGATCAAATTAATATTTTAAAGTGGTAACGTGTTCGATCTGCTCGTTCTTCTGATTCCTCTTTTTCCTCTGCTGGCCGTGTTGGTCAACGGGCTGTTGGGCTCTCGCTATTCCCACGATATGGCAGGGCGCCTGGCTTTTGGCTCCGTCGGATTGTCATTTCTATGTGTGCTCGGTGTGTTCGTTTCGATTCTCGGAGATCCTACACCGCGTGAAGTCATCGCCTACTCCTGGATTTTCGGCGGCGATCTCTCCATAAATCTTGCCTTCCTCATCGACCCGCTGAGTGTCATCATGCTGTTAGTGGTGACCGGTGTGGGGTTCCTCATCCATGTCTATTCCGTAGGCTATATGCATGGTGAAGAAGGGTTTACCCGCTTCTTCACCTATATGAACCTTTTTATGGTTTCCATGCTGCTGCTCGTCATGGGAAACAATTATGTCGTGTTGTTCATTGGGTGGGAGGGCGTGGGTCTCTGTTCCTACCTGTTGATCGGGTACTACTATGAAAAAATCTCGGCGGGGAAGGCGGCGACCAAAGCTTTTGTCGTGAACCGGATTGGCGACGCCGGATTTTTGTTGGCGATATTCCTGATCTTTTCCCATTTCGGCACACTCGATTACACGGCCGTGATGGCCCAAGCCTCGACCCTTTCAACTGAAATGGCCACCGCCATCTCGCTCTGTTTGTTAGTTGGCGCGATCGGCAAGTCGGCGCAATTACCCCTGTACACCTGGTTGCCCGATGCGATGGAAGGCCCAACTCCGGTGAGTGCGCTTATCCATGCGGCCACCATGGTCACCGCAGGGGTCTATATGGTGGTGAGAAACCATGTGATATTTGATATGGCGCCGATGGCTTTGGCTACCGTGGGCATTGTTGGAGGCGTCACGGCACTGTTTGCCGCCACAATTGGACTCGTTCAAAACGATATTA
Organism: Candidatus Nitrospira allomarina; assembly: GCF_032050975.1. NCBI lineage: Bacteria > Pseudomonadati > Nitrospirota > Nitrospiria > Nitrospirales > Nitrospiraceae > Nitrospira > Candidatus Nitrospira allomarina. The sequence goes on from NZ_CP116967.1 coordinate 1,255,465, forward strand.
AACGAGTGTTGGCCTATTCAACCGTCAGCCAGTTGGGCTATATGTTCCTGGCCTGTGGGGTTGGCGCCTATACTGCCGCCATCTTTCACCTGATGACCCATGCATTTTTCAAAGCTCTTCTATTTTTGTCGGCCGGTTCCGTCATTCATGCATTGGGTGGGGAGCAAGATATCCGGAAGATGGGCGGACTCCATGACAAGATCCCGACGACCTATCGGGTGTTTCTGATCGGAACTCTGGCCATTGCGGGTATACCTCCCTTGGCAGGCTTTTGGAGTAAAGATGAAATTATGGCCCATGCCTTCGTCCATGGCTATTATCACTTGTATCTTCTAGCCGCTGTTGGAGCGTTCTTGACCAGTTTTTATATGTTCAGGCTCACGTATCTTACGTTCTATGGATCATCTCGAGTCGATCCGCATGTGGCCCACCATATTCATGAATCACCTTCGGTGATGACCGTTCCGCTCGTGATTTTGGCGGGGTTGGCCCTTTTCGGAGGATTCCTTGGCGTACCCCCTGAGCATGGCTGGTTTCATGGATTTTTACATGATGTGGCGACTCCATTGGGTGCTGAGGCCCATGAAGTGGGATGGGGAATGTTGTTGGGTCTCATGAGTGTGGCCATAGCTATCGCTTTGGGTGGATGGGGGTTAGCGCATTATATGTATGCCATGCGTCCTCAGATGGCCGACGAATGGGCTGCAAAATCTCCGCGGGCCTACACCACGATTCTGAATAAATATTACGTCGATGAGATCTATGACTTCTTGATTGTGGAATTCTTTAAGAAGGTTGGGATGTTATTGGACTGGTTTGATCGCCAGATTCTGGACCGCTTTGTTATAGGAATTGGCAAAGGAACCGATATCAGCGCAGCAGCCATTACCTGGACTGAAAAGCACGTGATCTACGCAGGATTGAATGTGGTGGGTTATTCCAATCATCTTCTCTCGTGGTCGTGGCGAAAAATACAAAGTGGCATGGTCCATCATTATGCCGCCATTATTGTTATTGGGCTGGCGCTGCTCATTCATCTGGCCCTGGTTTGGTTTATTGGATCTTCCGCCGCCGGCATGTCCATTCGGTAACTGACTATCATGCAAGAAGAATTACAATTTGGGTTCCCCATTCTGACCTTTCTGACGTTCTTTCCGTTTCTCGGGGCGATGGTTATTTGGGCTTTGAAGGATCAAGACCTGATCCGGAAAAGTGTGCTGGGGATTGCGAGCCTGGAAATGGTCGTGGCGTCGCTGATGTTATGGCGATTCGTCCCGGAGACAGCGGCCATGCAGTTCGCTGAACGTCATGAATGGATTCCTTTCCTAGGGATTAGTTATCACCTGGCGGTGGACGGAATCAGTGTTCTGTTCGTGGGCCTGAACGCTTTCCTCATCCTGCTTCTGGTTCTCTACGCTTGGGATACGGTTCATGCTCGTCCAAAAGCGTTTTATATGTGCCTGCTGGGCATGGAAGCGACGATGATGGGGATTTTCGTCTCTATTGATTTGATTCTCTTTTTTGTCTTTTGGGAACTCATGCTCATACCCAGTTATTTCCTGATTAAACTCTGGGGCCCTGGAGAACAACGCCAATATGCCGCGTTGAAGTACGTCCTCTATACTCTCCTGGGGAGTGTGTTCATGCTTGTGGGCTTTTGCCTTCTGAGCTTGAACTATTTTGAAGCGAAGCAGGTGTATAGCTTTGACTTACTCGATTTGCTTGCTGTTCAGATTCCTCTTAGTCAGCAACTGCTGATTTTTTGGTTGGTATTTTTGGGGCTGGCCTTTAAAGCGCCCATATTTCCATTTCATTCCTGGTTGCCCGATGCCTTGGTTCAAGGGCCGATCCCGATGTCTGTCATGCTGGCGGGGATTAAATTGGGTACCTATGGTTTCCTTCGTTTTTCATTCCCTTTGCTCCCCGACGCCTCTCAGCACGCCACGGTGGTCGCCATTCTCATGACCCTGGGTCTGACCGCTATTGTGTATGGAGCGATTGTCGCAATCATCCAGCCTGACTTCCGGCGTTTGCTCGTGTTTAGCAGTATTAGCCATTTGGGTTTTGTGGTCGTGGGCATGTTTGCGCTGAATTTTCAAGGAATACAAGGCAGCCTGATCACCATGATTAATTTGGGATTCAGTACCGCGGGATTATTCTTCCTGGCCGGGTTCATTTATGAACGTCTGGGCCATAATGACGTACGACGATACAGTGGGTTGGCAAAGAAAATGCCGCTTCTTGCCACGTTCATGCTAATCATTGGGATGGCCTCCATTGGTTTGCCGGGAACCAACGGTTTTATAGGGGAATTCCTCATTTTATTGGGCGTATTTCAAGTCTGGTGGCTCTATGGAGCAATCGCGGTCACCGGGATCATTTTTGCTGCAGCATACTTTTTGTGGTTTTATGAGCGGTCCATCTTTGGACCATTAAAAGACAGTGTGCCGGCAGCCATTAAGGATTTAAATAGTCGTGAATGGGCAATCGGGGTGGCATTGTCGGTCATGATTTTTTGGATCGGCATTTATCCTTCCCCGTTCTTGCGGATGGTTAATGGATCCGTGCAGGAGGTCGTAGATCGGTTGCACCCAGGAATGGCGACAGCTCAACAGCATGATGACTTCCTGCTTTCCACTGAGGTCATCAGGAATTAACGATTATGGGTGAATATTCCCTACTCATTATTCTGTTTGCGCCATTTTTTGGCGCGATCGCTTTAATGTTCGTCCCCAGGGAGGAAGCGCTCCTGGTGCGAATGACTGCGGCTATTTCTGCGGGTATTTCCCTCCTGGCCTCCTTCTACATTTTTTATGCTTATGATACGGCGAAAGGCGGATTTCAATTTGTCCAGCGGTATGTCTGGTCTGAAGAATTAGGCATTGCCTTTTACCTCGGGGTGGATGGCATCGGTGGCCCGTTGGTCTTTGCCTCCGCAATCTTGTTATTTGCGGGCATCTTTGTTTCGTGGCACATCAAGGATCGGACCAAAGAGTTCTATATGTTCCTCCTAATCCTTGCGGCCGCGACCATTGGGGTCTTCATGTCGCTGGATCTCTTTTTCCTCTATTTCTTTTATGAAATGTCGGTGTTGCCCATGTACTTATTACTGGGCGTGTGGGGAAGTCATACCAAAGGGTATCTCGCCATGACCGATCCCGAAGAGCGAAAGCTTCGGGATTCTATCGGATTTATTTTCAACTTTGGATCCAACAGCAAAGAATACGCAGCCATGAAGCTGACCCTATTTCTGTCTGCAGGGGCGGTGGTGGCTTTGATGGGGATCCTCTTGATTTACCACCTTTCCGGTCTCCACACCTTTGACATTGTGGTGTTGCGTGAACAGGCTCATTTTTCGGATACGGTCGCGACGTTAATCTGGTTTCTGATCTTTTTTGGTTTTGCCTCTATCGCCCCGATATGGCCTTTGCATTCCTGGTCACCCGTCGGTCATGCCGCTGCCCCGGCAGCTACCAGCATGTTGCATGCCGGTGTGTTAATGAAGCTTGGACATTTTTCCATTATTCGTGTGGCCTTTGAAATCCTGCCTGATGCGACGCGGGAGTGGATGTGGGTGGCGGCTGTTCTCTGCGTTTTTTCGATCGTCTATGGGGGACTGGTTTCTTATTTTGCCAAAGACACCAAATATGTCATTGGTTATTCCAGCTCCAGCCATATGGGCTATATCTTCCTGGGCATGGCCGCATTGAGCTATATCAGTCTCTCCGGCGCCGTTATTTATATGTTTGCCCATGCTCTGGCAACCAGCATGTTGTTTGCCATGGCTGGCTGGGTGTATGACCAAACCCATTCACGAGACATTCCATCCTTGGGAGGACTCGTGGAAAAGATGCCGTTTATTGCCGGGGCCTTTATCGTCGCCTGTATGGCATCAATCGGCATGCCGGGGACGATCAATTTCATTGCTGAAGTGATGATTATTGTGGGGAGTTGGGAGGCATATCCCTTTCAAGTCGTCGTGGCGGTGCTCGGCATCGTTCTGACCCTTGCGTATATGTTCAAAATGATGCGGGGGCTGTTTTACGGAAGATTAGATCCGGAATACGCTCATGCCACCGATGCCAGACAATGGGTGGATCGCATGCCATTACTTCTTTTAATAGTCTGTAGTATTACTCTTGGGATTTTCCCCGGGCATTTTTACGAAGTGGTACGGTCGACTGTGGAGCCTATGGTAGACCGGATTAACCAGGTGGCCCCACTCATTACCCAAAACACTCAGGGCCTTTTACCGTAAACGATTCAACATTGAACCTTCTGAGGACTGTCTGATTATTTTGCAATGATCTTTCAACTTGACCTTTCCGTCGCTGATCTGCTCCTGCTTCTGCCTGAGATTTTTCTCACACTCTGGCTGTGTCTCCTTCTGTCACTGGACTTTTCGCTGAAGCGAATGACCCACCAGCAATTGGCCTACCTGAGTATTGCGGGGTTGGCGGTCACCGGTCTGATCCTATTGGGATTTGACCAAACCGGGACCACAGGGGCCTTGTTTAAAAACATGTTCGTGCTGGACCGGATGGGCATCTTCTTTAAGCTCGTTATTGTGGGCGCCACCGCCCTTGTTCTGTTTATGTCGATTGATTATGTGCAGGACTTCCGGTTCTTTCGTGGCGAATATTATGTCATGGTCGTCATGTCGGCCCTCGGTATGATGTTCATGGCCTCGTCGAATGACCTTCTCTCCGTCTTTGTCACCCTGGAGTTTTCAACATTTGGATTTTATGTCCTGGTCGCCTATCTCAGAGATGACCAGCGCTCATCGGAAGCCGGCCTCAAGTTTTTTATTTTAGGAGTATTTGCGGCTGGCCTTTTAGCCTATGGCATCAGTTTGGTCTATGGCGAAACCGGGACCTTAATATTCTCTGAAATGACCGGCACCCCAGGAAGTTATGGATTGGCGATTGGCTACATTTTGATTTTTGCCGCCCTGGGATTCAAGATCGGGGCCGTCCCTTTTCACGCCTGGATTCCTGATACCTACCAAGGCGCGCCGACACCTGTGACGGCCTTCCTCTCCATTGCACCGAAGGCCGCAGCATTGGCTATCCTTATCAGAATGTTTTACGTGTCTCTTGCTTCATTCAAGCCGATGTGGGTGTTGTTATTTGTCGTCGCATCCATCTTCTCGATGACCTACGGCAATATCGTGGCCATTGCCCAAAAGAATATTAAACGGCTGTTGGCCTATTCCGGTATTGCGCAAATTGGAAATATCATGATCGGATTAGCCGCAGGAACGAAACAAGGCAGCGATGCGATTATGTTTTTTCTCCTGACATATCTTTTTGCGAATTTGGGAGCTTTCGCCGTCATCATTGCCGTGAGCCGGGTCATGAAAAGCGACGAAATTGAAGATTATAATGGTCTGAATCGACGTTCCCCGTTTTTGGCGGCGTCCATGTTGCTCTTCCTGTTGTCGCTGGCTGGAGTCCCTCCGCTTGCGGGATTTATCGGGAAAATCTATTTATTTATTGCTGCCATGAAAGAGGAGCTATACACCCTTCTGATTGTCGGACTCATCAATATCGTCATCTCCATGTACTACTATTTAATTGTCGTTAAAAAGATGTACATCAACGAACCCACCGATTCTTCGCCAATTCTTGCATCCATGCCGATCAAAGTTGCGGTGTACGTCGGGATTGTCGGAACCGTGTTGTTGGGTGTGTACCCAGGACCGTTTATCGACTGGGCCGTTAGTGCCTCCCTTATGTTCTCCAATATCGCAGGACCCACCGCCGCCGCGTCCCTACTTCCTGGCGGATAATCGCCTGGCCGGATATTGGGGCGTTCCACCCTCCTTCTCCGGATTGACAGGCACAATTTCTTTTTCCGCAGTTCCACATGACCTCCTTGAAGGGAGGAAATGTGCGCTAAGGATGAGCACAGCTTGATGGGGTATTAGGAAAAAGGGAAATTTGGTGGACTTACATCCGCCACGAGAAGATGGTTTCTAGGGGATTGAGCCCATTAAGTTGCCACATCGCTCCGAACACCACGGATATGGTCACAATCACTAAGAGAATCAGACCGATGAGGATCGAATTTTTTTTGCTACGGGGATAACGGGGGAGAGGAACTTTTTGGGACCCCGACGGGTCTTGCCACAATGCGGAGGGTCGTCGTGGCCCCAGAAGTGCTGTGGTTTTCCGGAGAGGTTCCACTTGACTGACTCGTGAGGCTTTTGTGGCTCCCCTTTTCACTGGGGCGACTGAGGGTATCTTCCCTGGTGACGTTGTCTCTGGCTTTACAGGTTGGGGAACTTTCCTGGTATGGATATAGGATGCTCGACAATGGGGACACACCAGCGTTTCCTGGATTGATTCGCTGTTATCCTCCTGCTGTGGGTGTCCTCCGGCTAACGACACCCGGCAATATGGGCATGTGCGGGCATCCGGCGAGACCAGACCGTGACATTGTGGGCAGGTGTGTAGTCCGGATGCCCGTTCCTCTTCTAACGCATGCTTCCCGGGAGAAGGGAAGGCGCATTGAGGACAGGCTCGAGCTTCGGTCGAGACCTCTTTGTGACATTCAGGGCAGGGAACAAGGGCCATGGAGTAAATTTCCGTTTTCGCTATTTCACAGATTTTTCGAGCATATTTCTTCCTGATCTTTCAGGAAGGCAACGTCGATACCTGGAAGATTTGTTTGAATGATGTGTAAATGCAGGAGTGTCTTCCTCCTTCTTGAACCGAATCAGAGATGAAGGGAAGAGGCTAGCCTTCCGCTATTCTCTCTCATCTGATTTGCTCTTCTCAAGGGAGGGCGGGTTTTTTCACAATTGGGTTTCTTGACTTCATCTCTCTGTTCTCTTTTAGGGGTAAAATGTGTAACATTTCCAGGCATGTCCAGACAGTGTTATCTTGGATTGATTCCTTGTCCTATGTCTTAGTATGACAGGATGCAAGGAACTAACAGGGTTTCTCAAATTTCCATGAGGGTACTATGACCAATGAAACAAAAGAGGAAAATCATTCTATCACCCAGGCGGTCAGCCAGCGATACGCTAAAGCGGTAACCAACGGTGAACAGTTGTGTTGCCCGACCGGGTATAACCATGAAGATTTGGGACAATTTATACCAGAACCGGTCTTAAATGTGTCGTATGGCTGCGGAACTCCGGTTGGCCTATCAACTGTCCAACCTGGTGAAGTCGTCCTGGACATTGGTTCTGGAGGCGGGATCGACTGTTTTGAAGCGTCCCGGAAAGTCGGGCCCCGAGGTCGTGTCATTGGCATTGATATGACCGATGAAATGTTGGCGTTGTCGCGTACGCACGCCCCAACCGTTGCCAGCAATCTGGGTTATCCGGAGCCGAATGTGGACTTTCGAAAGGGATTTGCCGACGCCATGCCTGTTGAAGACGATCAGGTGGATCTCATTATTTCGAATTGTGTCATTAATCTCGCTCCGGATAAGAGGAAGGTCTTCCAGGAAATGTTGCGCGTGCTTCGACCTGGTGGACGGTTCACCATTTCCGATATTGTTGCCGACCAACCCATTCCGAATTACTTAATCTATGACAAGGCCAAATGGGGCGATTGTTTGTCCGGCGCCCTTACGATCAAAGACTATTGGGGCGGGCTTCGAGACGCCGGATTTAAAGGGCTTCATCAGGTCAATAGTATTCCATGGAGAGTGATTGACGGCATCCAGTTCCTCTCGGTGACACTCACGGGGTATAAACTGGCCTCCACATCGACCGCTCCGTCGTCCGTCTTTGCAACCCTTACCGGGCCATTTTCCCAGGTGCTGGATGAGCTGGGTACGACATTTACTCGAGGCAATCCTCAGCAAATCGATGAACGAACGGCCGAATTATTGGCATTAGCTCCTTATCATGAGCGATTCATTATTGACGAGAAACCGGTGGCTCTGACGGTTCAAGATTCTCGAATGCTGGCGGTCTATCCCGAAGATGCGCCGTGTCTTTGGGAAGGACAATTTGCCGTGTTGACCGGACCGTTCTTAGAGGTCTGTGATGATGACGACCATACGTATCGATGCGGTGAGCCGGTGGAAATTTGCTCTAAAACACACAACGTCCTCCAGACCACTTCGTATCAACCCTATTTTGCGATCATTAATCGATCCAGAGAGGGCGTGGACTCCGAACCCGTCATTTGTGGACCATCCACCGGGTGTTGTTAGGAATATCCGGAAAATCACCCTCTCGGTGTGTGAAGAATTACGGCCATCAAGACGATGAAAACTTCAGCTCTCCCCATGGTTGCCCCGAATCAATCTTCTGGGATGGTTCCGTCGTTTGAGAAAGCGCTGGCCCCCCATTATTCCCTGCCCCTCAAGGCCCAATCTATTTCCACGCTTCAGGTTAATGTCGGGAAGGTTTGTAACCAAACCTGTCACCATTGCCATGTCGATGCCGGGCCTCACCGGACGGAAAGCATGAGCAAAGCCACTATCGATCAAATCCTGGACGTGCTCGATCGCACCCCTCAGATTATGACGGTGGATATCACCGGTGGGGCGCCGGAAATGAACCCCCATTTTGAGTATCTGGTTGAGCAATGTCGGGTCCGAAACCGGAAGGTGATCGACCGCTGTAATTTGACGGTGTTCTATGTCAAGGGGAAAGCGCATCTTCCTCAATTTCTTGCAGACCATCACGTGGACATTGTCGCCTCCCTCCCCTGTTATGAAGCCGACAATGTCGATCAGCAACGGGGAAAAGGCGTGTTTAATCGGAGCATTACCGCGCTGCAGACTCTCAATGGCTTGGGATATGGAACAGACGGCACCGGCCTCATGCTGGATCTGGTCTACAACCCATTAGGTCCGGTCCTTCCGCCGCCTCAAATCGAACTCGAACAGGACTTTAAAGGAGAATTGGGCCAGCGATTTGGGATTCGGTTTAACCGGCTCTATACCATTACCAATATGCCGATCAGTCGTTTCTGGGATGAATTACACGAGGCCGGACAACTTGAACATTACTACACGCTCTTGTTGAATCATTTTAATCCAATGGCTATCAATGGGCTCATGTGTCGGTCTCTGCTGAGTGTGGGATGGGACGGGCGGCTCTATGACTGTGATTTTAATCAAATGTTGGATCTGCCGATCCAGCCGGAATCTCAAGCCTGGATCGACCGGTTCAATTTGACGGAACTGAAACACCGACCAATTGCGGTCGGACCCCATTGCCTGGGATGTACGGCAGGTTCCGGTTCATCGTGTGGTGGAGCCCTGACCTAATTCGCCTGCCTTCCATCGTCTATCATCAGTTTTCGAATCCGGTCTTTCTTTAGGTGACGTCCTCAAGCTTGAAATGCCTGGCGCAATCCTGGCTACAGAAATAATAATTCTTTCCCTTGAGCTCCTGTACAATCGCTGTGCCCGCAGCTACGTATACCTTACAGACGGGGTCTTGAATCATCACATCTTTTCCTGGGGTGGCGGGGTCAAGTTTGGGCTGACTCCATTCACGGAAAGCTCGACGAACCATAAAGAATAAGATCACTAAAAGAATGAGAATTGTAATTATTTTATACATGATGTGTGATGGGCCTTTTGAGATAGATAGCATTTTGTACCATGTTTTCAGTTTTGATTCCACATATGCCGTCAACGGCATTTCCCAAAGATGTTTGTTGATTCACAGGGACTTTCTTTCATTGCTGTGCCCTTTCTCAACTTGTTAGGATTTTCCCTATGCTGCCGTTGGTCATTATTCTGAATCTCGTAGGTCTCAGCCCATGTTGATCCGGGTCTTGCTAATGGTTCTCGCATTCGGGGGATGCACCATGAGCCAACCCCTTACGGGAACAATCGTCGATCTGACCTATCCCTTTGATGAGCATACCGTGTATTGGCCAACGAATGAGTCCTTTCACTGGAAGAAAACGAATTGGGGTCCCAGCAAGCAGGGGCATTGGTATGCATCGGCAGTCTACTCCGCTTCAGAGCATGGTGGCACTCATCTCGATGCCCCAATTCATTTTGCAGAGTCCGGATGGAGTGTGGACGAAATCCCCGTCGACCAGTTAACAGGTGACGCGATCGTGCTGGATATTCGAGCACAGGTGGAGTCCAATCCGGATTATACTTTACAGGTTGACGATATTGCCCAATGGGAAATCTCTTACGGTCCAATCCCTCCCAAAGCCATCGTGTTACTCTTGACCGGGTTTGGACGGTATTGGCCGGACAAGGTCCGATATCTTGGTAGCTCCACTCCGGAAGATCCCGCTACGCTCCATTTCCCCGGGTTTTCCGCCAAAGCCATCACATTTCTGCTTACGAAAAGAGAAATTTTAGGAATTGGAATAGATACAGCCAGCATTGATGCCGGGCAGTCACGAGATTTTCCAGTTCATCAAATTCTGGGTCGAGCAAATCGCTATGCGTTGGAGAATGTGGCGCACCTCGAACTGTTGCCACCCAGAGGAGCTCGAATGACGGCCCTCCCGATGAAGATTCATGGAGGCACAGGAGGACCGGCTCGAATTATTGCAACCGTGCCTTAGGGGCTCATCAGATCAACCACCGAATGAAAGGTTTCCGGGCTCTCATGAAGATCCTTGGAGAAATATTGATAATGAACAAAAGGAAATTATGGTTACGATTACGTTAATGGGTGATTTGCAAACTGTTGATGGGGAGCGAGCCCTTGGATGCGAGATTGCTGACTCCGTCACCGTGAAGCAACTGATCAGAAAACAAGGTAAACCGCTTCGGGAAATCTTTCAGTTGTTAAAAGAAAAAAAAGTCATGGTAACCGTGAATAAACGAATTGCCAGTGAAGAGACTAAAGTCTACGATGGAGATGCCGTCTATATTGTCGCTCACGATGGAATGGGACAAAGCGGACTTACGCTCTCCCATTACTAATTTAAGATGACCATGTTGACGGGCTTGGGCCAACGGGGGTCTCCAGTGGTTCACCCATGGGCTTCAGTCTTCTGGCAGAGACTTCTGACCTGAGGCGGACCTCCTGGCAGCGTATCAAAGGGCTCAAAATCGTCCATCCCCGGTGAGCGATCACCCACGCAAAAAAAGGGGAGCCGCCGTACTTGAACGGCTCCCCCTCGAATGTTGAGATCTGATTACCCTTCAGTGATTTGAATTTTGCGAGGTTTTGCAGGCCCCACCTTTGGCAGGGTTACTCGCAATACTCCATTATTCAGTTTGGCTTCAATGTGTTCCTGATCAATTACTTCAGAAAGAGTAAATTGGCGGAAATATTTCCCGGTCTCGTACTCGCGTAAAACATGCTCCTCTTTCTCAGGAACAGAAACTGACGGCACACCGCTCAAAGAAAGCACATCGTTACGCAGATCAATTGAGACATTTTCGGATGGCACCCCGGGCATATCCGCCACAATTGTCAGGGCCTGATCGTCTTCAAATATGTCAACATTGGGTGAAAACACTCGACCAGGGATTGTTTGTTCCGCATCCGATTTGACTTCCCGCTTATCCCGCACTTGTATATCCTGCGTTTGTGTTGTCATAAGTTCATCCTCCTTTGTATTGAATGGGGTCTTCCCCATTACTCGCCTCAATTTCAATCTTTATCCTGTAATGGCGATTTTTTTTGGTTTAGCCTTTTCGGCTTTAGGCAAGACCACCATTAAAATACCGTGTTGATATTTTGCTTGCACTCGCTCACTGTCCACATCAGTGGGCAATGTTAACTGTCGCCGGATTTTTCCAGATTCCCGTTCTCGGCGATGATATCGCACATTAGATTGCTCATCCGGAATCGCCCGCTCACCTGTGACAGTAAGATTCCGGCCTGTGACCGACACCTCCAATTTATCGAGCGTCATGCCTGGAACCTCCGAGCGAACATATACATTATCGCTATCCTGTGACACATTCATAAGCGGATAGACGCCCGCTGGAGAATCCCAACCATTTACCCTGGATAGTCCATTGAACAAGTGACCAAGATCTCGTCGAAGCCGGTCTAGCTCTGAAACTCCGCCCGAAAAACCATCAAACGGCCAATTTTCAAATCTTCGAATGACCATAGTTTACCCCTCCTCTTTGAACTTCTCCTACTTCATTCTTCCAAATGCTAGGTAATTTGTCGGGATACCTTCGAAGGTCACACATTCATCGATGTTACTTATAAAATAATTTCAAAATTCCGGGAGTCAAGTAGGACGATCATTTTCGGGGGAAATGCGTAAAAGGAGTGGGAGATTGTTTGGGACACCAGATCGAGGTAGGAACGAGAATGGAAGCGGAAATAATGAGAAACAGAGGGAGCCCAATCAGCGTAATTGACCTGAAGAAAGCCATGACCACAACCCTCTCGCTTCAACCGTAAGGCCTTTTAGAGAATCCGATAAGGAATGCCAAAACCTTGTAATGGCGTGCCTGTTTGTCGGAAAAACAGACAAGACTTATCCTGATCGTAGGATGGGAATTGTTCGCCGACATTGGGGAAAGTTTTTTGAAAACGTCTTTGTGTAAACCGTATTTGTGTTGGTGTATGGGCGTTCGGGCCATGACGACCATGAGGGTGAACAATCTGGCCGCTATTGACATTGTTCAATCCAAATCGTGAATGTATTACTTTCCCAGGAGTGTTTCGCGGTCTGCTGGAGGGCCGCTCACCATTTCATAAGGAGGATACGATGAATCAGCGATCTTTCGGTCTCGGATTACTGTTCCTCATGATGTTGGTTTTGAGTGGATGTGATTCCGGCGAATACGGAAAAGAAACGAAACCGGAACCCAAAGCGGAAAGTACGCCAATGTCGCCGGCCGAGGCTCCGGGCATGGCGGAAACTTCACAGGTTGAAGGTGCCCTGATGGTAACTGCCGGAGTTGCCGGTGCAGCAGAAAATGAGGAAGGGGTCAACCATTTTCAACAGGGGCATTGGGACGTGGCCCAAGAACATTTTACGAAAGCCATAGCCGCCAATGCTGACCTTCCGGAAGCGCATTACAATCTTGCGCTCGCCTTGGATAAGTTGGGAAACCACGCCGACGCGACGAACCATTTCAAAAAGGCCTTGGAGCTGGCTCCGGCTGATCCGATGATTGCCGGTTCTAAAATTCTTCAGGCCCATGTGGGCGGGTAAATGCTCACGTTGATATTGGTCTAACCCGTCAGAAGGATTGTCACAGGACTTTTACGGGCATTCTTATTCCTCCCGTTGAGTCCAACGTTGCGCCGAATTCCGGTAAGATCTGTTTCACCGGTGGAAGTTAAGGTATGTCTTGAGTGCTGGCAGGGTGTTGAAAAAGCCTGCCAGCGACGTTCCTGCTTCGCCGGTGCGGCTTCATGCAGGCAGTCGACCCTTGTCCGTGCTCAGGTTATTTTTGTACGCTCCGCCCGTCCAAGCGGCTGCGGCGTTCCCTTCGAGAGGCCTCAGGGCAGGACTGGATGGGCCTGTTTGAACATCCTGCTTTGCTCATGGAAAATTTAAGAATTTTTATCCTGATATGCCTCAGAAAATTATTGATTTTTCAACCGCCTGCCAGGAGCTTTTCTCAAAACTCGGGTCGCAACGAGATTGTTTTTCCTAATACCACACTCGTTACGAGAGCCGGTTTCACCTTACTCCACGCTCCTTGAAACAATTTTGCCAGGCTCTCCCCCGATGGATGCATTGTATTACCCCTTTCATTTGTGTCACGAAAAGACTCTCCATCAGCTTGTGGAGAACTATTCACATGTCCATTTTCTGGATTTTATGGCCTTGCAATTAACCCCATTCATGGGGGCAACAGGGTTTCCAGACCGGATGGGAGATTATTATCCGGAACTATTAGAGACAGGTAGAATCATCCAAGGGCATGGTGTCAGTGGGGCACTGAGTCCGACGATGGTTACGGCGGTCAATCATGATCTCGCCGATCCTCTTTGGCGCTCGATCTTTCATGAGGCCTTGAAGGATAATCGACGGTTTCAGAGAGGGTTAGTGGCGTTCTCCCAGGATAGCCAAGGGCGAAGTTCCGTTCCGACAGACGTTGCGCTTTTGGCGGCATTCCAACAGCCGGAAAGAGAGTTCGCGTCTTATACCGTCGAAAACCTTCAAGTCATGAGCCGAAGGCGGTTGTCTGAACAGGAGAAACTGACATTTGAGTATGGATTTGGATTGATAAAAACATCTGCAGCTCTGAACTATAGTATTCAGCTCTGCCGACACCTGAGTCTTGTTGCCGTCACCGATTCGCCTGGGCATCATCAGCTGCTGGGAAGGACGTGTCGGCGGGCCAATGTGAAGTTAAGGTATGGCTGTGTGAAGCGGGAAGGTTACTGAATTGAACGGTTGAAAAAGTCCACCAGCGGCCTTCTCGTTACTCGAGGGGCTCAACGTACCCTCCCCTTTGCGCCTCGCCCTCTTCGCCGCTTGCGGCTTTGCCCGCGGAGAGGCACGTCTTGGCGTGCCGGGGTTTGGCGGGTAAGAAGACAGCCTTGCCGAACGGAGCCAGGCCATGGATATCTTTTACCCCCGTGGGCACAACCTCTGGTTAACGGGGTTCCTCATCGCGGATTCGTACAAAAACCGGAAAGCGAGGGATGCCGTTTCCGGTCAATCCCTGATGCCGAAACGTGATCCGGCTTTGTAACGGTGGCGGGCGACGCCGCTGCTCATGACTGAGCCCGCTTCCGATAAAGAAGATAATCCCATTATCCGAGCGCACCTCGAGTGAACCAATCAGACCGACAAACTGACCTTTGCCTGGTCGATACCCGATGACTGTGGCCTCGGCATCAGTAAATAATTTTAACTTCAGCAAATCCTGACTACGGCCACTGGCATATAACGCGGTGTCCCTGTGCAGCATCAACCCCTCACCGCCTTCATCGATCACTCTGTGCAACCATTTCAACAAGTCCTCTTCGCTCCCGACCCGCTGTTGTTCAATGATCCCTAAATAGGGAGAGGCGCTTTCCGTCTGCAAGCCATTCATCGCGATCACCCGTTGGGCAAAGGTTCCGCCGTGTGTCGGGAGATCAAAGATCATGTAACGCACATGTCCCCACCCATCATGGGGGTGTTGTGTCCGGACAATCGACGATACCTCTTCATATCGACCTCGCCCCACCCACAACTCTCCGTCCAAGGGCATGGCTGGCAATCCTGTGATAAACCATTCCGGTGCCGCAAACACCTTGCCTCCTCGCGAAATCAAATGTGTCCCATCCCAACGAGCGCGGACGCCGTCAAGTTTTTCGCTGACCCGGTATTGGCTGAGATCAAGACCCTGCCGATAGACGTCAGCCAACATCAGCTCGGGGATCGCGCTGCCTTCTCCGGCAGAGAAGGGAAGAAGAATGATGAGGAGAATAACCGGAAGCAGGCAGTTCTGAAGCCTGCGGCCCGAATCCGACAGGTCGATACGATCAGGCGTCAAATGTGGCCGGGATAATCCAGGAAAAGGGTGGTCCACATCTCCCCCTCGGGAAGGAGTGGTCTGGTCAATCGGCAATGGTGTCAAGAAGTTCGATTTCTTCAGGCAATAACGCCAATTGTCCGGCCTGGAGATCATCTTTCATATGTTGGTCGCTGGTCGTTCCGGTCAACGGGAGCATCCCGATCTGCATGGCAAAGCGAAAGACCACTTGCGCCGGACTTGTCCCTAACCGTTTGGCGATGGCCCGTATGTCGGGATCGCCCATCACGTCCCTGTTGGCCGTAAGGAGTGAAAAGCCCTGGTAAATGATGCCATGAGTCTGACAAATCCCCCTCACTTCTCTATCCCATCCTTGGGAGGCATAACACCGGTTCTGTACGACCATGGGTTTGATCTTCGCTTCCGAACACAGTTGGGTGAGTTGTCCGGCTGTGACATTGCTGATGCCAATCATTTTCGTCTTCCCGGATTGATAGAGCTCCTCCATGGCCGCCCACACTTCCCGGTCCGATTCTCCCAAACCGAATCGTGAATACGGCCCGTGCAAGACATATGAGTCCACATAGTCGGTGTGGAGGTGTGCCAGCGAACTGGCAAATGATTGCTGCACCTGAGTGGTGAGATCGGCTGAGGCATCATAGGGGGTTCGATGGTCCTGTCCGTTCACCGGCGTAAATTTCGTTTGCAAAAACAGGGCCTCCCGCTTCACTCCTTGCTTGTCGAGGACCAGCAGAGCTTCCCCCACCAGGTCTTCCCGGTAATGAATGAGTTGGTTGGCCGTATCAATGGCCGTGAATCCCGACGCCACCGCTAATTGCACCAGATGGGTCGTAGCACCTTCTTTCCACGCCGTGCCATACATCAACGAGGGAAGGGGGACATTATTATGTGCGATCAATGTCATAACGATTCCTCCAGATTCAACGACCTACCCGTTTTGCCTTCTTCCTGTCCAATTTCTTTAGTGGAAAGATGGAAATGTGGGACCTATTCTAGCGACTTCACTTGTATTTTTCAGGTATTCAGACGGTATTTTTGGAGAAATGGAAAGGGCTGTTGAATTTGCCCCCAGTCAGGAATGGGGTCATGGACTGCCTGGGCAGCGAATTTCCCAGGAGACGCACTATCACTTGCCATGGTTGACGGTTGGCATTTTACAGACGTTCCCGGCCATGGGGAGAACGAAGATCCTGTTCTGGACCGAGGGGAACGATACCCGTGGGGTTAATGTCATCGTGAGTGATGTAGTAATGCCGTTTGATGTGATCCATATTGACGGTTTCCGCCACGTCGTCCCACTGATAGAGATCTTTGAGGTAGCCAAACAAATTGGGATAATCCACAATGCGCCGGATATTACATTTGAAATGTCCGTGGTACACCGCGTCAAATCTGATGAGCGTCACGAACAGACGCCAATCTGTTTCCACCGGTTTCATGCCAAAGAGAAATCGTTGTATGTTTAATCGCGATTCTAATCCATCCAACGCCTCAAAAAGACGCCGGACAGCCTGTTCATAGGCTGATTGAGACGTCGCAAATCCTGCGCGGTAGACCCCATCATTCACCTGTTCATAAATATCGTTATTCAGTTGGTCAATCTCCTGCCGGAGATCAACCGGATAAAGGTCTAACGTACTGGTGGTAAACTGATTGAATGCCGAATTCAACATCCGCAGGATGTCGTCATCGGAATTACTCACGATACGTTTGGTTTCAGAATCCCATAATACGGGCACCGTCACGCGTCCGCGATAGGCCGGATCGGTCAAACGATACGCCTCACTCAGAAACTGAAACCCATTGATAGGATCGGTCGAATGTCCAGGGCCGTCTCGAAAGGCCCAACCTCGCTCATCCCGGATAGGATCAACCACCGTCATGTCAATCACGTCTTCCAATCGCTTGAGCTTTCGCACAATAATTGTGCGATGTGCCCACGGACATGCCCAAGAGGCATACAGATGATACCGTCCACGCGCCGCAGGAAATTTTGAACTCCCATCATCAGTCACCCATTCCCGAAACGCATCGCCTTGCCGTGTAAAAGCGCCGTCACTGGATTGTTCGTCAGGAAATTGTGGTTTTTTGCTCATCGCGTCCTCAACGACTTCATCATGATTCTTAAGATGCCTCAGCGGGCATGGTGTTCTCTTCTTGATGGCTTCCCGGAAGCAATAACTTCGGTGTACAAAATTTCTCCTCACTCTATCATGGGTAGCACTGGCGTTCATCTTATCGAGAGCGGATCTAGGACCTGGCAGAATCGACTCAACAGGAATTTGCACGATTTAAAATTTGAAAAACATGCAATTTGATGAGAGAAGGCTAGAGTTTATGGCAAACCTGGCAACGGATCTGTGCCCGATTAAAGAGCCCTGGCGATTTCCGCAAAGGAGGGCGCTCTTCAAGTATGCCGTTTACCTCTCCATGGAAAAATTTCCGGTAGTCTTCCATTTCGAACATATTGCCTTTGCCCGACCAGTGAACAACACATCCCCTCCGACAATCGTCGCACTCCAACCCGATTCAGCGAATCCGAGGAACAAGAGCAGGCTGACGCAACCAAAATTAAAAAACCATGCTAATTCCCAATCCAGTTTTCAGTCCAAAACCGGCAGACAGTTTTGGCAGTCCAGAGACCCTTCAAATGGAGCCGAAGCAGAGATGGTGGATGTCCACGGTTAAAAGACTTAAATTGTAAAAAATAGGTTTTTGCTTTGCTCACCAGGATAATATTACCCCTCAAATTGACTAGATCTACAACGCTGCCCTTAAGGTTTTTTAAAAGAATTGATGGCATTGAAGATAATTTGGATAAAACTAGGGTTTTATAGAGTACCCATTTCTGAATATTACCCTTATTAATACATTAATATGTGCCGGTTTTAATTTCGAAACCGTTTGGAAAGGCGGGCTACTCATGGAACAATTCTCCTTTTGTCCTACACTGGCCTCTCCTCTGAATACATCGGAGATCGCGTCTTCCAGGAAGTTTAAATCTCAATGGAATACCAATGAGAATTGTCCATGTTTAATGATTGTGAGTAATGATTCTGCGACGGGAATGTTAAAAGAACCACTAGGGGAATGGGGATACCAAGTCGTAGCGGCAAGAAATGGATGGGAAGCCTTGGTTCTGGTGGGTCGCCGACCGGTGGATGGAATGCTTGTGGATATGGATATGCCTATCATGGACGGGCGGACCATGCTTCGTGAATTGCGATGGTTGGGATATCAGATTCCTGTGCTGATGATGTCAAACGAGTCGGACGAAAAGGTTCACCGTCAACTGTTGATGGAAGGAGCCCAAGGCTTCTTTTTGAAACCGCCTCATCTTCAATCTCTCCAACAAACTTGCAGACAAGTATTTAAGAGTTGAGGCCTATACCGCTTCTTATCTTCCCCCTGGCTCGAATGATAAATAAAAGAGTCTCGGTAGCGCGGGCTACCCATTCCATTGCTGCCTTTAATGTGGGGAGACGTAACTTGCATACACTCTGAGAGTTGGCACCCATGGGGGTTAAGTGGGTGCCAAAGGTAAGGTCTTATGGCTCAAACCGTTACCTGTCCTGGATGTTTGATGAGGTTTTAACGTTCAGTCCATGGAATTGTTCCACCCTCAGATTGTATGATTTACCCTAATGATATTGTTTATGTTGATACGTCCAACCTTTATGGAATCTATTGGCAGGTATCCAGGCTCTCCTAAACCATATGAAATAAAAGCGTTTTTTGATAGATGGCTCTTCTAATATTTTTTGGCCTGTATATTGCTGTAATTTAATTATAGTTCTATTTTGCTTTCGTCTAGTTCTTTATAGTTAGTCCGATCATCATTGATCGGTTCATCCCCCACCCCCCTTCACCCAATGGTTTTCTGTTTAAAACCGGTTTGAAAGAGAGGCCCTCTCATGAACCACCTGCCTTCATCGCCTCCATTGGCAAAAGACTTAATGGACCCAAAAGCCTTACCACTTAGAAGTGGGAAATTCGAGAACGATCTGGCCTTACAATTCCTCTCCGGTCAATATTGTGGATGGCCGGTAGTTGATTCCACCCGCAAAATTCTTGGAGTCGTGTCGGATCTCCGGCTGTTCGAGGCCGTTTCACGCTTGGATTCGCTGGATGAGCTTAGAGTCGAAGACACCATAACTTCGCCCGTTTATGTGCATGAGAGTGAAACGCTTGATACCGTGTTGAATCTGATGACCCAAAGACACATCCAGAGAATGCCTGTGGTGTGTGATCAGATTCTTGTCGGAGTCATCTCCAAGGCCAATGTGTTACGGCATTGTCTCCCAACTTCGACTCCCTCCCGATTCGTTTCTTCGTGCGCATGGTGTGAACGCCTGCCGGGTCCCTTTGTCGTACCGGCTGGTGCGAAAGGAAGGCAGACATTAGCGTCCTTCTTGTCGATGGACCATCTCAAATTCTCTGAGATCGATCTTGTGCATACCTATTGTCCCTCTTGTTTGCAAACCCTTCAGGCACTCAACACAGCATCCGGGAGTGTGCCTTCTGATGAAACCGAGACCCAGGAAGTCCGTCCATGTCTGTTGGTGGTCGATGATGATCCTTCTGTGGGCAGGCTGTTAAGTCAGACGCTCAAGGAATGGGGATATAAGGTCCTCGTTGCGAGAAATGGATGGGAAGGTCTGGCTGTGGCAAGCCGTCAAACAGTGAATGGCATTCTATTGGATATGGATATGCCCATTATGGATGGGAGGACCATGTTGGATGAATTACGATGGTTGGGACATCAAATGCCTGTGATGATGATGTCTGGCGCGTCGGACGAACGAGCCCTCCGGCAACTGCTACAGGAGGGGGCTCAAGGGTTTTTTTTGAAACCGGTTCATCTGAAATCTCTCAAGGAAGCCTGTCGCAGGATCCTGCAAAAGAATGAGGCTCCGTCCTCTTTTCGGTACCATATGGTCTGATCAAGGTACCAAAACCGAGGGCACACAGGGGCAATCCGGCTGCCGGCTTGTAAACCCTTTTCAGCATGACGGGGGAAAGTTCTCACATGGCAATGCCCTCGCGACCTAACAAACTTCTTAAGCTCTGAATTACCGGAAAAACCTCCTGGTTCCAGTCGGCACCCTGGCGATCATAGGCTTTCTGTTCTTCCTCTACAATCCACCGATCTTGTGCAAAAATTCCATTGGTAAACCATACAATAAACGGCCACAAGAGGTGGATGAGACCGGGAATTGAAGGTTTCCGGACCATCATCAATCCAAAAGTGTGATTGATTCGTTGTGCAGGATCAACGGGAACGTACACATTCCAGAGATTTAACGCAGGGTGAATACTTCCGGCTGTCCAAAACTGGAGCGTTTGATAGGGGTAGTTGGTACAGATGGTCATCAGATCATGCTTTGGCCCATCTGCTGATGCCTTGGTTCTCCCTAGAATGAGTTTCTCCCCGAGTGGTTGTGCGCCTTTGATTCGAGAGAAGGTGTAATCGACTTCCACGGCATGCGGCCGCTCCCGAAGTTCCAGAAAGACCGTTCGGATCCCGCCCATGAGTCGACGATGCAAAAATTGATGGTTCATATCCATAAGGTTTTCATGCATGAATGAGTAATGGCAGCCTACCTGACGGTCAAGGTATCGAGTTTTATATTGTGGATCATCTGCTAAGGATACATCCGGGAACCCGACCTCATTCACCCGGCTTACTGTTCCCGGAAACACAAACACCAGCCCATAGGCTTCACGACAGGGAAAGCTCCTGACTCCTGCTGGTCGTGGTTGGTTTTTTTCTAAATATGGTACACCCATGCATCGCCCTGTCTGGTCAAATGTCCAGGAATGATACCCACACTGGACATATTCCCCATGCACCACCCCGCAATGGAGCGGTACCTGCCGATGGGCGCATCGGTCTTCGAGCGCATAGACGATGCCGTTTTCGGTTCTGACTAACACGATGGGATTGCCGGCAAAGGACACCCCAAGCATTTTCCCTTTTTTCAGATCTCTGGAGCGTGCGAGCGGATACCAATTGTCCGGGTGAAGACCCGTTTTTCTTAAATCAGATGGGAGAGGCGATTTCCCGGACCGGGACGCAGAGCCTTCAAGGACAATGAGAGCGTCGCTTACCTTCTGTCTGTCTAAGTGCATTTGAGATTGTTTATTCATGAATTTCTCCAAGAAAGAAGACAACCGTGAAGGGAAAGGCCTGTGGAATTTCAGCGATATAGAGCAATAGCTGGAATCGTATGAGGTCTTGGACTGACATTAAGCGAAATGAAGAATGAAGAGGGTAGGGACTTGAATGATTCGTTACTGGGGCACAGTATAGATCGTGTGATCAAAAATATCGAGTCGGAGCGAAACTTTTTCGTAAGCCTCCTGAGGTTACTGGCACCTCACATATCCGTAAGCCATGAGTTTGGAAAAATATCGAAGAATTTAGGGTAGGATGAGAAAGTCAGGAAATTCCTTTATTGTAGGGACTGAGCGACCAGGGTCTACATTAAAGGATGGAAAGTCGTGAAGCCACCCAAACGTGCATGGCTAGGAACAGGATCAATCGGGCGAGCGTTATTGATTCTCTCCACCGTGTTTATTTTAGCCTTGTTCGGCATCCTGCTCTATACAATCACCACAATTCAGAATCAAAAGCTCGACAGTGTGATGGTAGATCTGGCGGGACAACAGCGGATGTTGTCTCAACGACTCATGAATGAAATTTTATTGATTTCGCAAGGGATTCCTGCTGATTACGGGTTCACCAAAAAGATCCTGAATCAAAATCTGGATGCCTTACTCCTCGGTGGACAGGTTGTGATAAATCAGGAAAGTGGGGATACGGCGGTCCTTCTTCCCCCTCCAACCCGGGACATACAATTGGCATTAGGTGCGCAACAAACACTCATGACCGAATTTATGCAGCGGGCCGACACCTTTTTGAAAACGCCATCCGATCATCCCGGATATTCTTTGGGGTTAGACGGGCTCCTGGCTTCAAATGCCCGGTTAATCGAACTTGCCAACAAGGCGGTCAAGTTATACAGCAGAAATTCCCGGGAAAAGATCTCGAACATGATCGTTTGGGAATCGTTGATCGGTACCGTAGTGATAATTTTCGGAATTCTGATAACGAGACAGGTCAAACTGGCCAATCAGGAACTTGAACATGAAATCCAGGAACGTTCCAGGATAGAAACGGCTCTACGCTATCGAATCGAAATTGAAAATCTCATGACAAATCTTTCAACCCAATTCATCAGTCTTGAAGCAAAAGATTTGGATGCGGAGATAAATCGGGCGCTGGAAGCCATCGGAACGTTTGGTGGGGTGGATCGAAGTTATGTGTTTATATTTGAGGATGACGGTACGACCATGAATAATACCCATGAATGGTGTCAGACCGGTATTGAGGCCCAGCTATCAAGACTTCAGGGCCTTCGAATGCAGGACATACCCTGGTTTGCAGAACGTCTTATCTCCTGCCCGTTTTATCAAATCTCAAGCGTGGCAAATCTTCCGCTCGAGGCGAATGCCGAAAAGCAGCTATTTCAAATGCAGCAAATCCAATCGCTGGTGATTGTGCCCATGACCTTGCGCGGCAAGTTGTTCGGGTTTCTCGGATTTGATTCAGTGATGCAAGAAAAGACCTGGTCTGAAGAAGACATCAGGCTCCTCCAAATGGCCGGAGAAATATTCGTGAATGGGTTCGAACGGCAACGGGTAGAGGAAAATTTACGAAAAAGTGAAGCCGCAAAAGTTGAGGCCTTTCGCCAAAGCGATGCCCTGAAAACCGCTCTGCTGTCTTTGGTTTCCCACGAACTACGGACTCCACTTACTGCCATCAAGGCCTCCATAGCCGGGTTGATTGAACTTTCCAGACAGGATGCGTCCAAGGTGCAGCAGGAATTTCTCCAGGGTATCAATCAGGAAATCGATTTTTTAAATGGATTGGTTGATAATCTTCTGGACATGTCAAAGGTTGAAGCGGGAACCCTGGTTCCTCATCGTGAATGGCATTTATTGGAAGATCTGGTCGAAGGCGCAATCAGACGGTTGGAAATGTCTTTAAAAGGCCGATCTTTGCAAGTGAACCTGGGGGAGAAAATTTCCCCTATTTTTGTGGATGGGATGGAAATTCAGCAAGTTCTGATCAACCTGTTGGATAATGCCATTAAATATTCTCCCCCAGGCTCCTTGGTCAGCATTGTTGGCCGCATGACGCCTAACCAGGTGGAGGTAAGAGTCTCCAGCGATGGAGAAGGAATCCCTCAGGAAGAGTTGGTAAGTATTTTCAACCGATTCTACCGGTTAAAGGGTCCGCGGACACGACTCATTCGTGGTACCGGTCTCGGATTGGCGATCTGTAAAGGTATGGTCGAAGCCCATGGTGGTCGAATTTGGGCCGAATCACAGAATCGAATCGTGACGATTAGCTTTACGTTGCCGACTCCTGATACACCCCCTATGATAGATTTTGACCGGGAAGAGGAGTAAACGGTTTACCCATGGCGCATGGATCTCGAATATTAGCTGTTGATGATGAGCGGCAAATACGTCGTTCCCTACAGATCAATCTTGAGGCAAAAGGATATGAAGTCCTGACGGCTGACACCGGAGAAGAGGCCCTCCAAATTATGAGCCACCGCCTTCCGGACCTGGCCCTCGTGGATTTACTGCTTCCCGGAATGGATGGCATTGACCTGACCCGTCAAATTCGTGAAACCTACCAGATTCCAATCATTATCCTTTCCGCAATTGGAGAGGAAGCGAAAAAAATTGAAGCTCTCGAAATCGGGGCAGATGACTATGTTACCAAACCGTTTAGCATGGAAGAACTGACGGCGAGAATCCGCTCAGTCCTGCGGAGGACCTCCTCAATTTACGGCACCGATCCCGTGTTCACATTTGGAAATTTACAGGTTGACTTCGAGAGTCGAAATGTCTGCATTCGGAACCAGGCGGTGAAATTAACCCCGACGGAATATGATCTGTTGAAATACCTCATTCAGAATTCCGGAAAAGTTTTGACGCATGGAACCATTCTCCGGGCCATTTGGGGTGCGGGATATAGCGAGCAGGCTCAATATTTACGTGTCTTTATTGGAAATTTAAGGAAAAAATTGGAAAAAAACACGGCAAGACCTCAGTATATTCTCACCGATCCTGGAGTCGGCTATCGATTTGCCACCGATTTTGAGGAAAATGAAAGCCTTTCCTGATTGACCGTTTGCATGTGAGGTGTTCCTTATCAATCATTGCCTGTTGCCTTCCCAGTTGCTGTAATCCTTCCCTCTCCTTGTGGTCTCTCGTGTAATTTCTTAGGCCCCCTTGGATTAAATTTCTTCCAGCGCAACGTCCTTCCAAAACCGCGTCGGCAGGCCCTGCCATGCTCATCCGGATAGAGTGTATGGCCTCTTTACTCGCTCGTGGGCTGGTGAGTGGCTCAATCCGTTCTTCTTCATTCCATGGCATTCGTCCCTGCCCAACACCGTGTTGATCTAAACAGGAATCAGGAAATGGCGCTATCAGGAATCTTTATGAAATCTTTATTTGAACGGGACACAAATCAAATAGATTCTTTATGGGTTTGATAATTACCATCTAGATAAACCACTACAACCGCTTGGAAGAAGAAGGAATCGGGAGGTGAACAGATGAAAAATTTGAATTGGACAACGGCCTCTCCCGCTCTGACTGGGTTAGGAATTTTCCTTTTATTTCTATCAATCTGTGGCCCTTCCTTGGCCTCCACCCAGTCTTCGGATGTGAGGGTCTCAATGGATTATTGGGCACCCTATTATAGACCGGCTTTGGCAATTGTCCCCGATGGAGTCTCGATTCATGTTGTGAATCCGACTTCATCACCGCATAGCGTCACACACGATGGTTGTCGAACAGGTGGGCCTTGCGCATTTGATACGGGTGGCGTTCAACCCGGGCAGGAATTCACGATCCCTTCACTGCCTCCCGGTCGGTATCCTTATTATTGCGTGCTTCATCCCATCATGAGGGGTGAAATTATTGTTCTTCCCCATCACACGGTTATAAGCCAAGGTACGATACACGAACACTTCACGGTCACTGATGTCGATGTCAGGGAGTCTAGGGAGTGAGATGGGGGTGGGTAGGTATTCCATATTCATTCGTTCATCCATTCTATGGATCGTCATGGATGGGAGGACCTCTCCATAAGATGACGGTTGACGACCGATGAAAAGTCAAAAGCGCATTCTCATTGTCGACGATGATGCGGACGTCCTCCTGTTTTTGAGAGATCGTCTGAATGCCCTGGGCTTTGAGGTTCTTACTGCTGCCAATGGGAAGGAAGGGGTTGAGGCTCTTCAACATCACACGGTCAATGGGGTACTTCTCGATTTATGCATGCCGGTCATGGGAGGCCTGCTTATGCTGGAACAATTAGCGCAGTCCTCAACGCTTCCGCCGGTGATCGTGATGTCACCCTCTGAACACCGATCGGAAATGCAGCTTGCCATTATTAAGGGAGCGATGGACTATCTCATCAAGCCGATCGCTCCAGACATATTGACCGATAAATGTCTCCGACTCTTTTATTAGAAATCTGTCAACCCAGGAAGGATTTTTATCCTCAGAAAGGAAGCCATGAAGAATGGTAAATTGAATATTTCTCGGGGAATTCCCACTCCTGATATATCACGAATTCAGGAAAGTTTTGAGGTCGTGGCCTCTCACGGAGAGCAGATCGTTTTCCGATTTTATCATGTGTTGTTTGATAAATTTCCGGAGTTTCAGACCTTTTTCTCTCAGGCCCAGTTAGCCCAACAATATGCGGCGTTTCTAAGCGGATTCCGCACCCTGGTCATGCACATGGAAAACTCTGAGGAATTACGTTCATCCCTCGTTCAATTGGGGGAACGGCATAGGAAATATGGTATTAAAAGCAAGCACTATCCTCCTGTCGTATATGCGCTCTTACATGTGCTGATGGAATTGGGTGGGGAAAGCATGGATGGAAAAACATATGATGCTTGGGAAAATTTCCTTCACCTGATGAGAGCCATTATGCTTGAAGCCTACTCCCTGGAAATGTTGCCAGGTGAGAATCGGCAGAAGAATTTTCTCAGCACTGGGTCAGGAGGCCACACTAAAAGAATTCTGCTTATTGATGATGACCGCCAACTTTTGGACCTTTATCAATCATACTTGGAACTCGAAGGGTATCTATGCAGTCAAGTTTCAGATGTGGCTTGGGCATTTACCCATATTCAAATGAGTCACTATGACCTCGTCCTGACGGATTTCCAAATGCCTGCGATGAATGGCATTCAGTTACGGAGAAACCTTGAATATGTGGGTAATGGGTGTTGCCCCCCATTTGTCTTGGTGACAGGCAGTCCCAATCAGGAGATTCGTAGGCAGGCGTTAGAGTCCGGATTCGAGGCAGTGCTGAAAAAGCCGCATGATCTTCCTGAGCTGAGTTCTCTCGTAGGAAAAGTCTTGCAAAAATCTATGGGTTTTCAGGGAAATCTTCAGGATATGTGAACCGGGATGAAGGAAATGGGGAGGAAATTTTCCCTTAAGCTAACCATATGTGTTTGCCAGGGCGTGAAACTGCAGGATTTACAAAAAAAATTACATTTGGCAGGTTTTGATAATCACCAGCCATCTCCGGGTTCGTTGTGGTGTCTTCTGTTCGTTCCCCATGCATCGTCCATTTCACTCAGGGGTTTATGTGGGTCGTTCTGGTCAATTAAAATGCAGATGTCATGAACGGTTTGGCAGGCATTCTGAAAAGGTTAACCCACCTCCATCGCCACCCCTTCGCTGTCCATACCCTCACCAAAGCGAACGCCAGCTCCTAGTAGCTTGGGAAAAGAGTCTATCCTTCTAATCTTTTCCGGCTGTATAGGAATATACAGATCAATAGGCACCAAATTATGAAAAGGGCTTTGATGAATTCAGATGACAGGAATGGATTATTGCTTTTTCAGTTCGTGAATTTGTCTAAGTGGGGATGGGTTACGGTTCGTGTGGCCAATCTTTTCCTCTCGTCTTTTCACAAAAATGTGAGGGTGTGCATTGCATGTGGCTTGTGTCTGGCTGATCCCTTGAGGGAGATGGTATGATGGGATCCTACATTAATTCTCTTGGAGAGGGTGGTCAAAGTATGGATATTGACATATTTCGCCAAATGGTGGCGAAAAAACCCGATGGGTTTTTAGGACGATATGGGCTTGGAGACAAGCTACTGAAGGAAGGGGAGCATCTTGAAGAAGCGGTGGAGCACTTGCGTGTTGCTGTCACATTGGATCCCATTCATGTCGCCTCCCATTTGGCTTTAGGGCGGGCATTGGCTGGACTGAAGCGTCATGAGGAGGCCAAGACTGTGCTGGTGGCTGGTATCGATGCGGCTTTGTCAGGCCGGTCCAGCGGGGGTGGGGATCTCGTTCCGGAAATGCGTGCTCTGATTCAGGAATTGGGATAAGAGACACTTTCCTAACACTTAAACTTGTGAGGTTTCTCATGTTGGTGAGGATTTCCTACCTATTTGGACCCCTTGTCTTTTTAGCGTTTGGCCTGATCGGGGTGGATGGTTCCTGGGGACAAGGGGTACCTGGTCAATCTGTGGAAGAATCAGGTGGTTTTGTGATTCCGGAATCGATTAAGGGGTTTGATGAGCAAAAGGTCAAAAATGATCCCATCTGTGATTCCAGCGTCCGTCCTCAAATTGATCATGTAAAACCGGACGAAATGAAAACCGGTGATAGCGTTGTGGTAGAGGGAAAGTATTTCGGAAAGAAAAAGGAGTGTTTGCACGGTGTGACTTTTGGTTCTGTCCCGGCCAAGGCATTTTCGTTTGTGGATGATGAACGCGTGGAAGTGGTCGTACCGGAAGGGTTACGATCCGGCGTCACATTTTTAAATATTGAGACAGGTGGTGGAACAGCACGAAAGGGAGTTTTGATTCAATCAAAAGACTAAGTGTATTTCGCAAGTAATGGAACCCATTTTTGAAGATTTCACTCCGTTCCTGGGTTTTCGGTTTTGAGTCATTCCTTGATTGGCCCCCTTTTTAGCCATCGATTATAAAGGTTGTGTCAATCGGCATCTTCTCACATCAACAATTGGCTTGATTGGATCGAAAAATTTTCAAATGGCCTGAGAACATATTCAACCGTCCTCCTGTCCCGGTTCTGCGTGGGCTTGCTCTCCCGACTTTAGCTAACCCGTAAAGGATTTTATGCGGGGAGTGTGAGGAATTTTCCCTGGACCGCCGCGCGCAGGTACTCCTTATTGTCCTGTCCTGTTCTCATCTTCTTTCTCAACAAAATATGAAACATTATTGAACTATTTGTTCACGTTTAAAATTTGCCACGGCTTGTTTCTCACATTCCGGGCAAATGCCATGGGTAAAGGTCATATTGGAGTGAGCGGTAAAATAGGTTTCCAGTTGGTGCCAGGTCTCCCTCTCATCACGAATTTTTTTGCAATCCGCGCAGATAGGTAAAAGTCCTTCCAGCAATTGGATTCGTGTGAGGGTCTCTTCTCTTCGGGCGATGAGCGCATTGCGATGATACAACAGTATGGCAATGATCCACATTGCAAAAAGCGCTAATCCACGATTCGTAAAAACTTTCCAAATTGGGACAACCAATGGTTCGGGTGAGTGAAAAATCCCGACAATGGTCAAGATAGAACACACAAGGACTATTGCGGGCATAGCCCATGCGGGATGCAGAAAAGACCCGATCAAGACGGCTAAGATATACGGTATGGCACAGGCAACTCCTAAGGGTATGTGAAGGTCTACATAGAACGTCGCGACAATTAGGAGAAGGGACAGGGCCCACATCCTCGATTGTGGATGTTGGAGGCTGCGGTCTCTTCTCTTTACGTTCTGCAAGGATTTTCTCCAAGTGGACGAACGTGAGAATCGAAGTGCCCTTCCGGGATCCGGCCTTAAGCGCCAAACAAATTTTGCGGCATTATAGTTGAGTGGAGGACGGTATGATAGTTTCTATTAGTGGGGAGTCTTAGTAGAGCCTTTGGCAATTTGGTCTTGTAGGGGTCACGAGAGATTGAAAATCGTGAGATGGAGTCGGAGATCGTTCCCTGTGACAAACAAGCACCAACCAGTTAATTCCCATTACCCATGATGCCAGATGGTTAACACCGGGTCTGCCGTTCGCGGACGGAGGGGAGCTTGGTGAAGATAGTGGCCGACACAAACGAGGCCGATGTCTTCCGCGATGCCTCCCGCCACCTCTGCTTCGGCGGTACTATGATTGATCATGACGAAGGTTCCGCCAAAAACGAGATTATTGGCCACTCGGGCGAATATAGCGCTCGGATTGAATAAGCTAAGCGGTAATCGCCAGGCCAGTAGGGGTTGGGGGGTGACGAAGGGATACCAGGCCGTAATAATATCGGCCTGTCCGGTGAACTGGCGAAAGTCTGCAACCACATACTGGGTTTGCGACAAATCTTGAATGTGGCCCCTGGCATAATCGATGCGGCTTCGCCCGTTACAATACAGACGATGCCCATCTATCTCGACGCCGGTCAGGCGGTTGGGATGGAAGAATGTGTGTAGGGCCGCAGCATAAGCGAAATTGGCACTCCCGAGATCACAGACCCGTTGATTGAGGGGAACAGGCCAACCAAGAGCATGTCTGGCACGATCCAAAATGTCCAAATATGAATAATTCAGAAGAGCAGTTTCGGGAGTAAGCGATATTTCGAAGCGCGAACGATATGACTTCGCCAGCTGGTCGATTCTATGTTCTTGGATCGATGTCAGATTGGTCAATGGCCCTTTGAGACCTTCGCGGAATGGTCCACGAGACCATCGCAGAGCTTGCGAGGCTTCATACCAGAATCGATGATAGCCCGATCGGAGCCGGTCGGCCAGGGATATCCCTTTTGAGCGTTGGCCCTTGAGCCAGCCGGAGGCTGGTACTGGATTTCTCATTTCTAGAAGGACCTGTTGAAGAGGGACGGATATCTCGATCGCTCTTTTATGTATTTCGGTAGGGGCGAGAGTCGTCTTAAATGATCATGCGAGAAAGGCCGGCATGAATCGTCTGAGCGCCTTGTGCTATGGTTATTTCTCTTTTACCAGACAAAGGGGGATATCTGACAAGGAGAGAAGCGCATGATTGATGAAGTGGAAGGTGACATTCTATTAAGTGAGGCCGTGGCTGTTGCCCATGGTGTAGCCCCACATGACAATTTCGCAAATGGATTGGCGCTCGCGTTACGGGAGCGGTGGCCCGCGATGTACAAAGACTTTCGTCATTATTGCCAGGTTTCCAATCCGAAGTCCGGTGAATTATGGAGTTGGGCCGGGGCCGGAAACGTGCGGATTATCAATCTCTTGACACAGGAAGCTCCACCGAGTCACGGGGCCAATCCGGGAAAAGCATCGGTTGAAAATATCAATCATTGTTTGAAAGCGCTTCGGAAAATGATTGAATCCGAAAAGTTCAGCAGTGTGGCGTTACCACGGCTTGCGACCGGAGTGGGGGGATTGGATTGGAAGGATGTGAAACCATTAATTGAAAAGCATCTCGGAGATTTACCCATTTCCGTGTATGTCTATTCCACCTATCATCCAGGAGTAAAAGCCAAAGAACGCTAACGCCGAGCGCAGCCCGTCCTGTTTACCGAATCACGAGAATGGATCGCGTTGTCTGGTGGAGCACGGTATGGGACACGGTGCCCAACACAAACCGAGTGATCGTTGAAGGATGGTGTATTCCCATCACCAGGAGATCTGGTTCTGTGATTGAGGCCTGTTCCAATATCGTATTCGCCGGGGCTCCTAATCCCACATATCCCTTGACTGAATCGTAACAACCCTTGAGTTGACTGACGGCCTGCTCAAGGAAGGCTTCGGTGCTCTTTAAGGCCTGTTCGATTTTGTCCTCCGGTGCAGAGACGCCTCCCCGAAAGAGGGACCGTGGAAGCGGTACCACCGACAAGAGGGTGATCTCTGTCTGTGGTTGAAAGGGGTGTTTGGTTAAAAACTGGCGCACCTTTTCAACATCAGTGGAGCTTTGGATGGCAATCAGAATTTTCCTGATTTCCGTTAATGGCCCGTTGGTGATCAGGACTGGACATACTGCGTGGGTCAGAACCCGTTGCGAAACACTCCCCAGAAAAAGCTCCTCTACCTGCCCCCTTCCACGAGCGCCCATCAGAATGAGATCAGGATGTTCCTCCTGGGCCACCGATAAAATGAGCTCGGCCGGTGAGCCTTCTTCCAATCGGGTTTCCAGCGACTTCACCTTGTCTGAGAGGAGAGTCTTGCTGCGTGTTAAAGCCTGCTCCCCGTCTTTGCGGAGTGCTTCCTCTGCGACTTTCGACAGGTCAAAGGCAATTTCAGGCCCGAGCATAGAAAAGGTTAACCGAGGGAGATCTATAACATGCAGAATGGTCAGGGTCCTGACTGAGGTTAAGCTCATGACAGCCTTTGTGGCGTGGGAGGATTGTTCCGATCCATCAGTGGCCAGTAGTACTCGCATTGGTCATTTCTCCTCTTTCATCTTTTCATGGTGATCTTGCATGGTCCTGCCTTCTTAGACGCTCTGTGACTGGGGTTTGGGTCGTCGGTCAGCCCTGTATGTTTTTTATCTTGACTCAGGCACTCAAGTCGAGATGTCCCCAAAAGGATCAAAGAATTGTTGAGCTTCCATCGTTTGGCATTATTCCTGTTTTCTCAAGCGGCGTCATTTGTCGAAGATGGAATTTGCATCATTGGTGAGACTGCACTGTTCAAAGAGGCTTTCCGCTTTCACATGGGCAGGGAGCAGGATCTTTCAGAGAAGCCTGTTTTGGGCGGAGCATGGCCTTGAGAGCACCGGTAATTCGTGATTGGGGATCCTGGCGAAAGATCTGTTTCAACATTGCATAGAGTGCAGGGTGTTTCTGTTTCATCTTCGCGGGTTTTTCAAAAAAATATTCTGAGACCACCGCGAAAAATTCCGCCTCGTTTGTGAGCCCATAGGGATTGATGTCTGAATGCCCCTTTCGGATTTGGTTCATTTCATTCTGAACCAGGTTAAGCCAGGGTCTAATGGCCTGGCCGGGCAAGGCAACCTCAGGAACCCCGTCTACGGTGCCATCAGATTTATCCAATAAATGGGTAAACTCATGGATACCCACATTATGTCCATGTGAGGGTTGGAGAAATCCTTGCAATAAATCCGGTTTGGACAAAATCATCATGCGGTTCATCGCCCCTGTTCCAACCATGCCTGAGATAGGGTGCTCTTGAGCTGATCCCATTTGATACCCCTCATCGAAGGAGGTCGGATAAATCAGGATTTCCCTGATATGTTCCCATTCCCAGCCTGGAAATCCAAATATGGGAATGATGGCACTTGCTGCAACCAATACCCGGACGGTGTCATCAACCGACGTATTGATGCCGGTGATTCGCTTTTCACGAAGAAAAATATGAACTTCTTCTCGAAAACGGTTTTGGTCGCGGAGAGAAAGCGCCTGATAGAATGGGACATTCTGTGCCAGAATTTTTTCCCATTCGGTAGGAAACGGGGCTTGACGAATCCTCGCCCGGTGCCGAATATGACGAGTCAGGAAGCGGTACAACCAGGCGCCGCCCAGCGTGATGCCCAAAAGCCGAATGACGATGTCGAGTAGAGACGGTTGATTTGGCCAAAGAATGACGAAGATGAGGAAACCCACAATTCCGGTAAAGAGGATGGCTAGGAGACGGGTGAGATGTTCCTGGGGGTGAGCTTTTTCCCCCTGATGGATTCCAGGTTTGTTTGTCAATGGTGCCATGTCGAGTTAATTCTTAAAATTTTCTTTACATTACCAATTTTCGTGGCACTCTCGATGCCAACAAAAATATCTGTGAGGGGAGGGGACAAGTAATGACCGTGCAAAGTTGGAACAGCATTTCATGTTTTCTTCTGGACCCTACCCGTTTAGTCCATTGATATGGCCAAGGACGCTTTCACGATATCCGGAATTTGCCAGATAAGGGGGACTCTACCATGAAGTCAAAAGGCAAAGGGCGAGGGGTTGTCTGGTGGGGGGCAGGGATCTGCCTAGCGATTGCCGTGTGCATGGCCGGTGGCGGGATAGCGGGGTCTCAAGAGTTATCTTTTTCCACACCTCGCCAGGTGGTGGAACAGTGGTTTGCAGTTTACCCGGGAAATATGGAACGGGCCGCTGAGCTGACGACAACGGCCTTTAGGGAAGGGGTATCCAAAGAAGAATGGATTGCAATCCGAGGCCCGTATCTTCGGGACCTCCAGTTGAAATATGTGCGTGCCAAGATAGCCCATGAGAAGATGGTGGGAGAAGAAGCCCATGTGATTGTCCATGCTCACATTGTCACGCTGATGGGTGATCAGCCGCAGGATGAGTTGTATGTCCTGCTGAAGAATCCTGAGGGCAGGTGGGTAATCGATCAGGTGGAAGTATATACGGAATCGTTTAATACGGGTCCTTGAATCGGAAGGAGTCGGGAGCTGCAGAGGATGATGCAGCCATGTCCCGGCTTATCTTCTACCCCGCGATTTCTTTAATGATGTCCCAGGCAGAGATAATTCCCACCAATTGATGATCTCCTTCCACCACGGGCAGTAAATAGACCGTTTTTGGAGTTTTCATGATCAAAGCGGCGCAGGCCAGTACGGAGTCATCCGGTCGGGCACATGGAGGGTGGGGATTCATGACCTGAGTGACCGGGTTTGGTTTAAGTTCTCCGAGGCGTTCATGAAACCTTACAAGGTTCGGAGCAAAACGAACATCGGGAAGATCCCCTTGAGAAATGTAGGGAGGCATGGCCCGTTCAAGAATCTGCCAGAAATTCAGTGTTCCCAGTAACATCTTCTTCTCACCCACGACCGGAAAGTCTTGGAGGCGGAGATCTGTCATTTGGCGAAGGGCTTCCCCGATCGTGCATTGGGGCGGGATGGTGTGTGCCTGACGGATCATGATGTCCTGGGCCTTCATAAATACCTCATCCAAATGTAACCGGTGCTGATCAAGACTTGTAGGATCATCAGGGGAAAGGCGACTTTCAAAAATGGCAAAAATCGAAATGGCACGCCATTCCGTTCCGCAATTCCCGCCACAATCAAATTGGCGGAAGCTCCCACCAACGTCCCATTCCCTCCTAAACATGCGCCTAACGATAATGCCCACCAGAGGGTTTCGGCCTGTTCAAGTGGAATGCCAGCCTGCTGAAAGACCGGGAGCATGCTTTTGATCATAGGGATCATGGTGGCCACAAACGGTATATTATCCACAATAGCGGAAAGAATAGCCGAAACCCAAAGAATGGCCAGGGTTGTCACGGTGAAATTTCCTGCGGTGAGACTTAAGGTCCAATCTGCAATGAACTGTAAAAGGCCGGTATGTTCAACACCGGTGACGATAATGAACAAGCCGCAGAAAAAGAAAATGGTAATCCATTCCACCTGCCCGAATAATGCATGAACTTTATGCCCTGCCTGTTCGTTGTCTAAGGAGAATGTAACGAGTAACAGGAGCAGGGCGGCGCCACCCAGAGCAATGGTGGCGGGTTCCATGCCTATCGAATGGGCTAAGATAAATCCGAGAATAACCAGGCTAAAGACCAGGAGACAGTGTTTCAATAAACCAACATCCCGAATGGCTTCATATTCGTTGAAAGCCATAATGCGGGCTCGGGCTTCTGGTGATGCGAACATGGTTTTTCCAAATATAAACCAAAGAGGAATGAGTGTGGCACTGAAGGCCACAATGGCGACGGGAGCCAGGTGAATCACAAAATCATTAAATGTCAAACTGGTGGCAGAGCCAATCATAATGTTGGGGGGGTCACCAATCAGCGTAGCCGTGCCCCCTGTATTCGAGGCATTAATCTCTGCAAAGAGCAGAGGATACGGATTGATTTTCAGCTCGTCGGCGATGAGCAGGGTCACTGGTGCGACCAACAGCACCGTTGTGACATTATCTAAAAATGCCGAGAGCACTGCGGTGACCATTGAGAGCATAACCAGGATGCCCCACGGACTACCCTTGGCGGCCTTCGCGGCTTTGATCGCGAGAAATTGAAAGATGCCGCATTCTTTGGTAATTCCGACCAGGATCATCATGCCGGTGAGTAGGCCGATAGTATTGAAATCAATGCCTTGAATCGCTTGGTCCTGTGTGAGGACTCCTGTTCCAATAACGGCAGAGGCTCCAAGAAGCGCTACAATCGCCCGATTAAACCGTTCAGCGATAATAACGGCATAGGTCAAAATTAAAATTGATGTAGCTATCCAAAGTGGGGAGAGACCAAAGATGGTCTGGATGGGTGTTTCGTGCATATTCCAATAACCTAATTCTTAGGGTCCAAAAATCAGGCCTATTCAGAGGGAGTTGCAGGAAGATTCGTGTTTGGTGCCGAAGGTCGTGGTGGTTCCTTAGAGTGGGCTTTTTCTACCAAGGAGGCTTTCTGTAGGGCCTCCAAACGGCTGGCAAAGCGATGGCCGGGCCGAATCTGCACCAGTACTCCCAAGCCATCCAATGCCTCGGTCACGTGAGGCTGCATGCCAACAAAGAAGAGATGTTGGTGGTGGGCCTTGACGATATTCAACATATCTTCCACCGCCAATGCCGCTGTCCCGTCTATGGCCGGGACCTTGGATAAATCCAAAACAACGCTAGAAAACGTATTAAAGCCCGGGACGGTTTCCAAGCGGCGGACCATGGTTTTGGCCGATCCAAAGCTCATAGGGCCATCCACATGAATCAGGAGAATTTTCCCGTTGGCTTGTTCCAGAATTGTAGCTTCTTCCGGTAAAAGAGGGGTGCTGGGAGTCGGATTCGTCACGATGTGGAGATTAGCCAGTTCCAAATCCGCCATGCGTTTGACAAAGAACAGACTGGCAAAGACCATTCCCACCGCCACGGCGGTTATGAGATCCACGAGCACGGTGGTCAGTAACACCACTGTCATGATGACGACATCAATACGGGGGGCTTGCAGGATGTGTCGTAAGAACCGCCAGTCAATAATATCAATGCCAACCTTGAACAAAATCCCCCCGAGAACGGCCAAGGGAATTTTCTCGGCCAAAGGGCCAAGTCCCAAAAGAACTGCCAATAAAATTATGGAGTGAAGTACGCCGGAGATCGGTGTCCGTCCTCCGGTTCGGATATTGGCTACTGACCGCATGGTGGCTCCGGCACCTGGGAGACCTCCAAATACACCGGCGACCATGTTCCCTATGCCCTGGCCGATAAGCTCACGGTCCGGGTCATGTTGGGCCCGGGTCATGTTATCGCAGACCAGGCTGGTTAACAGGCTGTCGATCGCTCCCAAAACAGCCAGGATGGCGGCTGATTCTAGTACGATTTGCAGGGTGTCCCAGGTAAATGTCGGCATGAGAGGGGTGGGGAATCCCCGCGGAACCTCTCCGATGGTAGGAGCATCAGGAAGAAAATTATAGGCGAGTGGGGTAACCACGAGTAAGGCCAATAAAGAAGGAGGAGCCACCTTCGCAATCCTGCCGGGAGTCAAATACATAATGACCAAAACAAGGACTCCGGCGAGGGCGGCATCCCACACCGGGTTTCCATAAAATCCCGGAATTGACTTGAGTGTCGTGACTACACCCTCGGGGCTGGAAGCATGGCCAACTAGGGGGCCTAATTGCAAAATGAGAATGATGCAGCCGATGCCGCTCATGAACCCGGAGACCACTGGATACGGGACCAACGCGATGTACTGTCCCACCCTGGAAAGTCCCAACAGGATTTGAAAGACACCGCCAAGAATCACGGCCATCAGGGCTAAACCAGGATTGCCTGCGAAGATTGTGACGATTCCAGCCATCACCACAGTCATGGGGCCCGTGGGGCCGGAAACCTGAGCGGGGGTACCTCCGAAAAGCGCAGCAAAAAATCCGACGAATATCGCCCCGTATAAACCCGCAATGGCTCCTAGGCCAGAAGCGACGCCAAAAGCGAGCGCCAACGGTAGGGCCACCACAGCGGCAACCATCCCTCCGTAGATATCACCGCGAAGGTTGTTGAAATGTAACCCGTGAACAAGCCCCATAGGGCATATCCTAGGATAAAAATGAAGACAAACTGGGCGAGGATTTCACTCTATCACACCGTTCTTCGTCAAGTGGGAAGCGAAAAAGGTTTTCACAAGTGTAACGAGGAGAAAAAGAATAAGATTAGAGAAAAGGAGGTGACCGAAAAGGGCTATAAATTTAATACGGTGAAGGTTAGTTAAGGGGAATTAAAATTTCCAGTCCTCCCATGACATCATTTAATTTAAAGTCCCGTTTAGGACTTTCCTTGTGGGCATTATGGCAGTTGACACAGGCTCGGCTCACTGCTCGATCAGGAAAGATAGCTTGATAATAAGACTGGTTGTCTATCTGGATTTCTTGTTCGGTCACTTCTCCGTATTCCACAACTTGTTCCAGGGCTTTACGCTCACGGTCATTGTGAGGTGCATTTTCTGGATTCAAAGGCCAAAGACCCATCAGCCGGTATCGAAACGGTTTGCCGGCAACCTGTAATCCACGGGAGGCTTCTTTAAAAAATTGTGCGGGCAAGGGCAATGTCCGTTCTTCCCGCCAATTTTCTGTTGCAGTCACAATAAGCATGTCTTCCATCCGTTCCACGACATGTTGGGTGTAAAAGGTCCGGTCTGCTTGAAGAACGGCATGTAAATAGTTTGCAACCACACGAATAGGCATGCCTTCCTGTGGTGCAAGTCGTCCTCCGATACCCACACCAATTCCCAAGGAAATGAGAATGGAGAAAAGGAGTATAAAAAAGAACTGACGAGTCATAAATTAATCTAACTTGTGAGTCTACATACCATTTTTCTTGCAAACAGTTCACTCTTTGCCTGAGTGGGAGTTATACAAAACTATAGCAGGAGATCAATAAGACCTCATACCTTTTAAAACATTAAATTGTGTATAGGGCAATCGGACGTTGGGCGAAGAGCAGACGAAGAGCAGCAAAAAACAGAATTAGGAAAACCGAAGGGAGGTTCGGAAATTAATCCAAACCCAATCGATTCATCAATGCAATGACTATGATTGTCAAAATTGCGATGAGAGGGACATGTTCCATGTTAGAACCTCGAAAGTACCGCCCAGGTGATAAGTAAAATAAGGGTAAAGCCTTCCATTTTTATCATCCTCCTAATACTTTTTAATCTTGTGTGACCACTAAAAGAGCAAGGTAAATGCCAAATTGGTGAAGTGGGATGATTGAGAAATTCATTAAATATTTCATTATCTTATATATCCAAAAGAAAAGTGCATTCATTTCTACCCATGAAAATGAGCGGATTTATTAAGTAAGGCCTGTGCGATATCGCTCTAATTTTGAAGGGAAAGGATATAAGACAATAAGAAATACAATCACCGTGGCTATAAAAGGAGGGTGGGGCCCGGATGGAATGCCGCTCTGGTTAAGAACATGAAACCTTTGAGAAATCAGCCAAGGACTTTCAAATTTTCACCATATTTCGGAGTAGCCAGAAACAGGATATGTCAGGTGTGAAGATGGGGGCTCGGATGTCCTAGAGCTAGTTCCCTAAACCTATAAATTTCACCATTGCCTATAGGATTTCATTCATATTAGGAATTTGCCGGTTATGCCTTGATGAAATCGCCAAAAGGGGTGGCCCATTCAGGGTAATTGCCTGAAATCGGGAGATCTTTTTTTTGTTCGTTGAAGTTTTATGAGACGTTTCCGGCGTCACTCATTTAATAAATGAGAATTTGCATGGTCAAACAATTATTTTAATTAGTAAAAAAGAATTAAAATTTTTACAGTAATGGGTTTCTTTTCCCATCAACGAAAACATAAGAAGTCTCGATCCAAATCCAGTCTTTATGGGTTGGACCGTGAATCTGCGCACCGATAAATACCGCATAGTCGGTTTTGCTGGGATCGACGGTTAGTTGGATCATCCGTTCCAGATCTTCTCGGATGATATGTTGGGTGGCTTTGGTCAAAGTGACCAAATCGGGAATTTCTCCGAATCCAAATTTTCTAAACAGGCGATGGGTTAGGAGGCTCTGCTCCACGTCGTCCGGATTCAGGTCAAGGCTGGCTTCTCCTCGAGAACGGTCTTGGAGAATCTTAATCAATGCGCCACAAGCTTGAGACAAGGCCTGGCGCCCTGTGCGGCGACAATTTCCGAAAGCGCCATTTTCATCGATGGCAATATGGGGAAAGGCAAAACATACGTATCTTTCTCTGCCATCAGTATTGGGTGCATGATGATGGGCCGCTTGAAATCCCGTGACTCCCAGATACAGCATTCCGGCCAGACTTGAAAAGTTAAATGCTCCATTTCAGGCATTATGGAGTCTGTTCATTAATGGGGTGGCTATCTCGTCTCGACACACGCTCACGCAAGCGATTGAGTTCTTCTGATTTATGCCAAAAGGATGTAACCGGAATTGGGAATATTCCACGAAGGCATCGGAGGGGTAGGCACCTGGGAAATTCCCTTCCAAGTTTTTCATGAAATCGAAAGATTCTGGATGATTTATCTTTGAAGGAGAAATGGGAGCTGACAGAGTCGGCATGGGTGCATTTTCCTTTTTCGATGAGTTTTCGGAATGTGGATAGATTCTCAATAACGAATTGATCGAAGCAAAAGGAGTGCCAGCCCTGGACTCTGCTTTTACCTGACAAATACTAGAATTTACTTGGGTATATCGGTATTTGCTTTTCCTTAGACAACGCAACGGTAGAGAATGGGTGCGGGATTGCACCATGTGAACTGTGCTAAAAATTTCTTGAATAATAATTGTTCGGATTCAGGAAAGGACAAAAAATGGTTGCAATGCATAGCTCTATTGAACTGATAAAAAAATCTTTCCCAGGCGGAAATTTTGGGTCTCTGGAAAGGAAGCTTCTTTGTTCAAAAAATTTACGCCCTATTCAATGGACAGCTTCGAGGATGATATTGGGAGGAAAGTTATGGCGAATGTTTTTAAATAATCGGTGGGACCATGACAACTGCCCCATAAAGTCTTAAAGGCCTGCCTTCGAGCTCAGGGAATATGTAGGAATTCTACCCCGTATTAAATAGGAGAGGAATGAAAAAAGAGAAAGGCGAATGAATGGAGGGACTACCGCCTATTCTCTCAGGATCCCTCTGTCTCGTGGGAGAAGTTTTTCCATAATTGAATATGTTCATCCAGTGCCCGTGTGGAAATGTGAAGATAGCCAGCTGCCTGTTCTTTGTCCTGCTTGGTGAATCTCAAGACTTCATTAATCACCATGACTTGAATATTTTGTAGACTGTGTTGGCCGATTTCAAAGAGCACCCGACCAGTATTTGGAGGAAGACCTTCTCCGCTGCCAGGATGTTGAGAATAAAAATCCAGAGAAGTAAGGACAGGTCCTTGCGAGCACAACACCGCTCTGCGAATCATAGCCTCTAATTCTCGAATATTCCCCGGGAATTGGTAGGTATCCAATAGCGGAGGTACCGAAGAATCAATATCGAGTTTTGGACGGCCGATCTCTTCACCATAGGCGTGAATGGTTTTGATCACCAAAGGGATGATATCTTCTTTTCGTTCCCGCAGGGGAGGAATGAAGAGTTGCTGTTTTTCGAGTAGCGAACGTAATTCTGGATGAAATATTTCCTGGTAGCCCGGTTGATCCAGCGGAATCGAACTGGTCACTACAATTCGATTGTTGATGGGGAGTCTGTCAAATCCTCCCATTCGACAAAATGCACGTGTTCGAATGGCCTCGGCCAATGATCCCTGAATGGGAATTGGCAGATGTTCAATCTCATCAACAAATAGGGTTCCCCCATCGGAATGTTCAAATGCTCCCGGCATGCTTTGGCTGGCACCACTGAATGCCCCGCGTTCATATCCAAATATTTGAGGTTCAAGGAGTGATCCCCTCTGTTCGTTGCAACTGACGGTGACAAACGGGCCGAGCTGTTTGTGGCTATTATAATGAAGAATGCGTGCCAAGAATTCTTTCCCCGTCCCAACCTCCCCTTGAAGAAACACTAAGGGGACGTCTTGGGCGTCGAAAAATTTGAGTTGTTCAATGACCTTGGTCATGGCTGGACTCCTGGCGATCACATGTTCCCATGAATATTGCCGTTGTTTCTCAGAAGCAGAAAACTCAATTCGACGCCGTAGCTCCAGGAAGGTGATGGCTCGATGTAAGGCTGGTTCAACCGTTGAGAAATCAATGGATTTTATCAAAAAATCATAAGCTCCGAGCCGCATCGCCTCCACCGCATCTTCCACGCTTCCATAAGCAGTCAACATGACAACCAGGGTTTTCGGGATCTTTTGTCGAATTTGGCGTAAGGTTTCGAGTCCATCCATTTCCGGCATTTTAAGATCCAGGAACAGCAAATCAGGCAGTTCATGTTCCAAAGCCTCAATGAGCGAGGGTCCTGAATGGAAACTTCTTACGAGGTGCCCTTTTCTCACCAACCGGCGACTTAACGCAGAACATACGTTTTGATCATCGTCGGTCACATAAATTGTTGCACGCATAGCAGTCCTTGTTTAGGAGATCTTTAAAGAAGTTGTACCGGCATTTTTTGTACTTTCCCATCTTTGGTCATCGATATCAACCGCAGAGGAGTTGCGGAAGCAGTGATTTTTTTCGGTATGGGTCTTTTGTGATAATTGAAAAGAGAGCCTCAGCCATCGTCCTGAATTCATGGGTAATGGAATTGTCATGACTGACTTTCGGAAGAACTCGACCTCAATGAAGCATGATTGGGAGTAGAGGCATTGCGTTTGGGCAATGCGTTTGAATGTCGTATATCATCTTTTTTTGCCGCACTCACCATGGCTCCCACGCATAGCGCAGAGGTTCAACCATTTCAAAGTAGTTGTACGTTTCGGCCAGGTAGATGCCGATCGCCAATCCCAGAATGACAATAAACAGCCATGCTTTCGTTAATGTATTTGTCGCGTCCTCATTTTAAACGCTATTACGCAAAGTCTATACCCTAGGGGACCTCTGGAATTTTGGGGCTCAACAGTTGAGCCCCACCAATGGTATTCGTTGGTTCCCCACAATTATCAGTCATGCCTTATCAATAAAGTTTGCGCCCTATTGCCAAACACGATCAGCTGGCGTGCGATGATGCACAGGGGGTTATGTGTGAAATGGCACCATTGTTCAGATTTTGGTCACTGTGCATGAAGGCAGAAGCCAGGGAAAATGGATAGGAACATAAGGCAAATTTTGAAAATTAATCGGAATCCACTGCCTCACCCTTAACCTGACGGTTAAGGCGGCAGGAATGCATCCTATATTGTTTGTGATTCTCAACTACCGTTCCCAGATTCCTCGATGTCTAGAAATTGGTACTAGTTTTGCGTAGCAAAAGAAAAATAGGAAAATTTTGAAAATGAAAATTATTATGATCGGCTTCTGTCTTGTATGGAGATTCGATGAAAAATATTGGGGTGGTTTGTTTAGGCCTCCTTTTCTTGCTTGGAGGTCTGTTAGAGGAAAATCCTGCACATGGGGCTGAAAATGGCACTCATACCAAAGAATTTCCGAGTGATTTTGATCGCTTAAAAACTGTTTTGCAACAGCCGAATACTCTTTCTGCTCTGACGCCGGAATGGCTGGATTTGGGAGTTGAACATCGAACACGCTATGAAACGTTTAATCAAAGTTTTACGAAAGGCACAGCAGGAAGTGATCAGATGGTTGCGCAGCGGACGAGAATTCTGTTGGGAATTAAGGATATTTGGGACCCTATCCGATTCACACTAGAACTCGCAGATTTTCGGGCCCCTGTGGCTGATCGGGGGCAG
The DNA here is from genome assembly GCF_032050975.1 of Candidatus Nitrospira allomarina. Taxonomy (NCBI): domain Bacteria; kingdom Pseudomonadati; phylum Nitrospirota; class Nitrospiria; order Nitrospirales; family Nitrospiraceae; genus Nitrospira; species Candidatus Nitrospira allomarina. The sequence goes on from NZ_CP116967.1 coordinate 1,298,613, forward strand.
GATCACAATCCCAATTTTGTCGATCATCTGGATATTTTTCAACTCCATCTTGATCTGGTGTCGCAGAATTTTTTAGGAACAGGGACCTCAGGTAAGCTGGAAGTCGGTCGTTTAGTCATGGATTTCGGAGAAGGGCGTCTCATCGCAGGGCATCGTTTTGGAAGCTTTACTCCATCATTTGATGGTGTGCAATTAACCCTCGGGGGAGATAAACGCTCTGATTGGGGTCTCCGTGCCTTTGTCACACAACCGGTCCAACGTCATACGGTTAGCCCGGATTGGACTAGCCCCATTAGCTACTTTTCCGGTGCGGCGATTTCCAGCCGTCATGTCCCCTGGGCTAATGGGGAGTTATATATTTTTCAGTTGAATGAGGGGAGTAATCTTCAAAAACGTAATCTTTCCACTATGGGATTTCGGGTATTTTCCAAACCTGCAAAAGAACAATTTGATTACGAAATAGAATCGATGTACCAGGTTGGAGAGGTCGATCATCCGAAACACTTTGCACATCGACATCACGGTGAGGTGGGCTATAGTTTTGCGACTGAATGGCCCTTACGATTTGTCTATCTGTTCGACTACTCGTCCGGAAATCGGAATCCGGAAAAGAATTTTGATTTCTTGTTCGCAAAACGCCGCGCAGAATATGGACCAAGCGGAATTTTGGGAATTATCTTTCCATCCAATATTTTTTCACCTCTTGGGTTTCGCTCGACTCTCCAACCGATCTCCACGGTCAGATTGATGGCATCTTATCGAGCCTTCTGGCTGGCAGATGGCCGCGGCCCTTTTGTGGGTAGCGGTCTGCAGGATCCGACCGGTCAAGCGGGCACCTTCCTTGGCAATATGTTGGATAGCTCCATAACGTGGGCCCCTCAGAACGGTTATTTCCGACATACAACTTTTGAGGTGGGATATACGCGTTTTTTCAAAGGCTCCTATTTTAACCGAGTGCCACAAAGCCCTGGGACGGCCGATGTCGATTATGTCTATACCATGGCGACATTGACATTCTAATTCCTCGGTTAATCCTGATAGGGTTTCACCGGCCCCTCCCTTCATCCTTCCTATAAGGGAAGCGTCCTCTTCTCTTGTTCATGTCGTATCGGGAGTTATTTCGCACAGGTCACACCGTACGAATTCGCACAGGAGGCCTTAGCGAAAAAAATTTGTCTTTAATTTGGAAGGGATTTGGTTACAGATATTATTGAAAATATAAAGAAAAAATCAACGGAATTTCTTTGAACCCTCATGGTTCGATTATTGGCATGTAAGTTGCGCGTGAAGCTTGTTGTAAATTTTAAAGGAAAATTTTTGTCTTTTTGTTTAGGCGATAACGAATTAGGCGAATGAGTCGGAGGAAATTAGGAATGGAGCACCTGATTGCGGGTATTCGTGTATATCTTAAAGATTTCAATTTTAAAGATAATTTTAAAGGGATTGCCAGCAATGTGAGAGGGGATGTGTTGGCGGGGATTACGGTAGCCATGGTGGTGCTCCCCATGGCACTGGCTTTTGGCGTGGCTTCCGGGCTGGGAGCGATTGCGGGAATGTGGTCGGCAGTGGCCGCCGGCCTTATCGCGGGTCCATTAAGTGGCTCAGCGTGGTCGGTGGGCGGGCCCACGGGGCCGCTGACGATCCAAATCCTCTCCATGACTCAAACCAATCAATTGGCCGATGGGAGTCCCGATCTGGTTTTCGTATTTACGACCATCGCCTTAGCTGGCTTTCTTTTAATTGTGATGGGCCTGTTGAAGCTCGGGCAGTTTATCAAGTTTACTCCCTATTCAGTTATTTCGGGATTTATGACGGGTTTGGGTGTGTTGTACATGCTGTTGCAACTCAACCCATTTTTGGGACTTCCCGGCGTCAAAAGTATCACTTCCGCCATCACGGAATTACCCTCCAGTTTAGCTCATGCGTCGCCTGTGGCAGTGGGAGTCGGGCTGTTGACTTTACTCATCGTCGTATATTGGCCGAAAATTTCTCCCGTGACCTGGCTGCCAGGTCCACTAATCGGATTATTGGCCGGCACGGGAACTACGGTTGCTCTCGGGTTAGACATTCCGAAAATAGGAGATATTCCCACGGGCTTACCTGACCTGTACCTTCCCGATCTTTCCCTTCTGGAAAAAGCCTTTGTCCCGGCTGCGGCTTTGGCCGGATTATGTGTATTCGATAGTCTCCTGACCTGTCTCATCGTTGATAATATGACCGGCACTCACCACAACAGCGACCGGGAATTGGTGGCCCAAGGATCAGCTAATCTCTTTTCGGGGTTGGTTGGAGGGTTGGGTGGAGCCACCAATACGATGCCGTGTGTCGTGAATATCCAGAGCGGAGCCCGAACCCGGTTGGCTTCGGTAACGATGGGACTGGTCCTGCTTTCCTTCATTCTCGGTCTGGGTTCCCTTGCCGCATCCATTCCTCTTTCCGCATTGGCGGGGATTCTTCTCAAGGCGGGGTATGACATTCTGGATATGCGGGTGCTGCCTGTCGTCCGAAGATTGCCGACGTCTGATTTGATGGTATTCGGTCTGGTGGTCTTAATGACCGTGTTTTGGAACCTGTTGTCCGCCATGGCGATGGGACTCGCAGTGGCCTTTTTCCGTTTTGTGAAGGATCAGTCCGATCGCTATAAGGCGGATCTCAGCCAACGCGATGAAGATGTGAAACAGGAAGAAGAGGACCTCATTTTTTCCTTCGCCAGGGATTATGCCAGAAAAATCAGCCGGAATGGGGCCAATATGGGAGAGCTGAGCGGTCGTTTTGAACATATCGTTCGAGACCGGATTACCATCGTCCGTCCTCACGGTCCTTTATTCTTCGGTGCGATCGATTGGCTGAACGAGACGGTGGAACATCTTGACAGTAAAGATGTGCTCATCATTCGTTGCAAATGGTTGGATGAATTGGATTTGTCCGGTGCTTATGCGTTAGGCGATTTAATTGAAGCGGCCAACAGTCGCGGGGTGGCGGTGTTAACCGCCGGCATGTCCCCTCGAACCCGACAAATTCTTGCCGATTTGAATGAGCTTTCCAGACTGAAGGAAGACTATATCTGCACACATTTTAATGAAGCTTTGGATACCGCTATGCAGATCGTGGAAAAAAAGGCTGTGGAGGTTAGGCTACAAGCCCACATAGAACCGGTTTTGACGGGAGGTTAGCGTGGTCGTTTTGCTTGCTTACGAGTCATGGGAGTGACGGCCTTGAATGAAATTATTGAGGAGCGTCAGTTGGGGGAGGCATTTTAAGAGGCTCTCCCGTTTACGGTCCTTGTAGTGTTTTTTGTGGTAGTGATCCAGGAGCAACTACTTTGATCAGCGACAACGTCTTTGTCGCCACGATCTATATAAAACGGTCCTGCGGGCATTTCAGCAGGGAGGATTCCCGTGATCAATTGAATCTTTTGGCGGTCGCTATTACAGGGGGCCTCATATTCCTAATGTGGCCACTTCAGATGGGCAGGCGGCCTTTCTTTTTCTGTTGACGTCCGCTCTCGCCACACTTATTCGCCTTTCGTATGGCCGGATGGTGTGGATGGCTCATTCCTATACAGTCACCATGACCCTCTGGGGACTCCTGGCTGTGTATGTGGTGTTGCAATCAGTAACGGAACCTATTATGGACAAGGGGTCTTGACGCATCAAGTGGCCGCTGTCGCAGCACCCCATTCAGCTCAAGGAATTCCCGCATTCATGGTTGGTTCAAACCTTTTATAATTAAGTCTTGGGTGCGTCTACTTCTTACCTCTTCCTCATGCTTGCAGGCTCCCCGAATTTCACTATGCGGTTTTGCCAGCCATGTATTTCTGCCTGTGATCACAGATTCCCCTGATCTGAACATGGAATCTTTCACCGTGAGTTGGGGGCGGACCACCGGGTCAACCTGTTCAAGCAATTGACTCTATGTAGAGGAATGATCCTAAGTTAGGGACTTCCTATAATGAGATTAGACCAGCTATTGGGGTATAGTGGCGTGAGGATCGGGCTGTGTCAGGCCTGTCAGCGAAGGGTTTGATGAGATTGTAAGAGAATTTCGGAGAATTCCCTATGTCTCTCAATAAATTATTTTTAAATCTTCCGATTGCCAGAAAGCTGCTTTTAGTCTCCGGAGTCCCGGTTTTGGCCGTCTTGATTTTGAGCCTGGTGACCTATAGAAGCGTTCAGACTTTTTCTTTGGATGAAGATCGCCTGAATGATGTGTATCTGGTGCAAAGTGCCTCGGCTGAATATATGCGCTTAGTTGTGGATCTCGAAACCGGATTTCGCGGATTTATTCTGACTCAAAAGGCTCCCTTTTTACAGCCCTATTTGGCAGCCAGGCAACGAGTGTTGTTACTCGGGAATTCATTGAGACAGATGGTCAAGTCTGTTGAGGATCAGCGACAGGTAATCGAAACTGTTCAAGGAATGGTCGAGCAATTGATGAATGACAAAGATCGGCTGATTGAACGGGTCAAGGCGGGTTTTCCGCAGGAGGCCACGGATTATGTCGAGAGTGAAAAAGGGCGTATCCTCATGCTTGCCATTCGTGAAGAAATGGCTCGATTTGACCGGCGAGAAGTCACGCAATTGCAACACGCCCTTGGGAGTAGTGCCGCAGACCGGGCGGCCCTGATGGGGGTGGTCGTGTGGGGAGGGTCGTTGGCGTTGATTTTGTTGCTGGTGCCTCTTCATCTCATTGCGCGGTCCATTACAGGACCATTAACGACCTTGGTCAAGGCGGTGGAAAATGTTTCCGGAGGGAATATTCCGAATATTCCCGTTTTCCAACGGGACGATGAAATTGGCGAACTGACGAAAGTCATGCAGACAATGGGCACCCAAATCCGGAATCATATCCGGCGTATTGAACAATCCGAACAGGAACTCCGAACACTGAACCAGGATTTAACTTCTTCTGAGGCCAAATATCGAGGGATTGTGGATTATGCGCCCATCGGAATATTCACGGCAAAAAAAGATCATCTGATTTTTAGCAACCGGCAGAATTGGATCCTGGCCGGGAGAAATCCCGATGAGGTGTTGGATCCTGAACATATGTGGGAAGCGATTCACCCGGACGATCGGGAGGGGGTGCGCGAAACATTTCAAGATGCCTGCCTTCAAAGTGAGCCCTTTGAGCGGGTCCTTCGCTTCTTGCATCCAGACGGAGCTGTGCGCAAGGTCTTATGTCGCGCGGTTCCCATTCAAGATCACGGTGGGCAGACCATGGTGTACCAGGGATTCAATGTGGATATCACGGCTTTAGAGTATATGCGTGCCCAATTGAACCGGTCTGACCGCTTGGCCACATTGGGACAAATGGCTGCAGGTATTGCCCATGAGATTCGAAACCCGCTGGTGGGTATTGGGTCAACCACGACGTTGCTGATGGAGGATTTTCCTGATGGTGATTCCCGGCATGAAGACCTCGTAACCATTCTCAAGGAAACCCGAAGACTGGATCGCATTGTGAACCAAATTGTTGACTTTGCGCGGCCAAGAGACTTGCTTCCGGTAACCTTTCAATTGCAAGATCTGATACAGGAGTCTTTGCAGGTCCTCAATGAACCCATCAAACAAAAGGCCATTCAGATCGATTTTCATCCGCCTGCCAAACTGAATTCCATCCAGGCTGATCGAGATCAACTGAAGCAAGTGTTGCTAAATGTGATCCAAAATGCCGTTGAGGCGATGTCGGAGGGCGGATGTCTTCGTCTGTCCGTTGAAGAGGAAACCATTGAACGAATACCGGGGCTGCGAATTAAAGTCCAAGATAATGGAAAGGGAATCAGTCCAAGTGCTCTTCCTCGAATTTTCGAGCCGTTTTTTACCACCGGCAAGCATCGTGGAACTGGACTGGGACTGCCTATTTGTCGAAATATTATTGAAGCCCATGGAGGAGAGATCCATGCGGAAAGTCAGTCAGGTATTGGGACCACCATGACATGGTGGCTGCCTTGCGTTTGCCAACCCCAACTTCCCACGGTGTAACCCATGCGCGCGAACATTTTTGTGACGGATGATGATGATGTGGTTCGGCAAGCCATCAGCCGACGGATCGCAAAACGACACCATCATGTGCGAAGCTTTGCTTCGGGAGAGGCCTTATTGGAAGCCCTTGATCATGATGCGCCAGATCTCATTCTGTTAGATTTGAAAATGGCCGGGTTAAGCGGACTGGAGACTCTCAAACATATTCGTGCGAAATCTCAACAGTCCCTTGTCATTCTCCTCACAGCCTATGGCACGGTGGAAGATGCAGTGGAGGCCATCAAACTCGGGGCCTATGATTTCCTGATTAAAAGCGTCGATTTCTCCAGCGTGGAACCTGTGATCGATCGTGCGCTTGACTATCTGTCCCTACGGCGCCGTATCGATTTTGAAACGCAGGATAGGCCTGGTCGATATGCCTTCAACAGTTTGATTGCCAATAGTCCCAGTATGAAGGAATTGGTTGGGCAAATTCAGGAAATGGCAAAGAATCTGAAGACGACGGTTCTCCTGTTTGGAGAAACGGGAACGGGAAAAGAATTTGTCGCTCGAGTACTTCATCATAACGGGCCTCGGGACAAAGGTCCTTTTGTGGGGGTGAATTGCACAGCCATTCCCCAGGAATTATTTGAAAGTGAGTTATTTGGCTATGAGCGTGGGGCCTTCACGGGTGCGAACCAGCGCAAACCCGGCCTCTGTGAGCAGGCGGAAGGCGGGACGCTCTTTTTAGATGAGATTGGAGACCTCAATCCTTCCATGCAGGCGAAATTGCTTCGAGTGTTACAGGAGCGTTCGTTTAAACGGTTGGGTGGACAAGAGGATATTGAGGTGGATTTTCGTCTGATTGCGGCCACCAATCGGGATCTGCGCAAAGATGTGGCGCAAGGCAGATTCCGGGAGGACTTGTTTTTTCGGCTGAATGTGGTGTCATTAAATCTCCCACCATTACGGAATCGGATAGAAGATATTATCCCTCTGGCTCTTGCGACGTTGATTCGACAAAGTAGCGACCTTGGCAAAGAGGTTTCGGCTATTGAGCCGGAGGCCCAACGACTGTTGGAGCGCTATCCCTATCCGGGAAATATTCGTGAACTGGAAAATATTATGGAGCGTGCGGCTATTTTTTGTCGTGGGAAAAGTTTGACGGAAGGGGATCTGCCTCGTGAAGTCCATGAAGAGGCTCGTTCCTCAGTAAATGCGGTCACTCGAGGAGATCAAAAGGTGGTGCGCATGGAAATGATTCTCGGAGAGCAATCCCTTGCGGCGATTGAAAGCGATTTGATTGAAGAAGTCATGCGGTTATCTGATTATAATAAAAGTCTCGCTGCCAAATATCTTGGCATTACCCGTTTTGCTTTGGACCGCCGTCTCAAAAAAATCCCCGAGTCTTGATCCTATCTGTTGGTGCCTGAAATAACCGCCAAGTGAAGCTCCCCCCAGCAAACTGGGGGCATCTTTTAATTGTGTTGTCTGATTGCAATTGCGCATTCCTCCCCTCAGCAGGCTGAGGGGTATCCTACGCTGTTTTTATGAAGGTGTTTATATGTTCGTCTCTCAGAACAAGAGAACAAGTTGATACCTTGAGGTGGCCAGGGAGAATGAACCGGCACTTATTGGGAATTTTTTCGACTTTTTACAAGAACAACGATGCCAATGATTCCAATCAACAGAGCCAAGATTCCAAGTGTTTCCAAGCCTCCCATCTTGCTATCCTCCTCCGATTGCGTGGCTTCGTTGTGAATCTCTCTTGCGGTATGTTGTATGGTCAAAAGCCTGTGAACCGACCGATTCTTGCTTAACCGGCTGGATAGGATTTCATCCGGTTGTTTCTATCTTTCCTGTTTTTATCGAAATCGTCAAGGTGCCGTATCAAACAGGATCTCTGCAAGCTTTAGTGATGAAAGATGATAACCTGCTTTTCAGGCATTGATTATGAGGATGAGCAGGCAAGTCGGTTGGAAGCTTTATAGGCTCAGTGCTTATCTGCTTGTGGCCCCCAAGATGTTTCTTGATCTGAGGGCTGAGGTGGAATAGCGTTGTAGGCAGAATAACTCGCTGATAGAATTGTGTGCTCATGAAAACCGTAATCACTCATGCTTGCTGACGTTGTCCTGCCGGCCAGACGGTTCCAGGTCTTTACCTATCAAGTCCCCCTCCATCTCCTTTCCCTGTTGCAGGTAGGAAGTCCCGTAATGGTGCCTTTAGGCTCTACTGTTGTCTCTGGAGTGGTCGTGTCGCTTTTTGAAACACAAAACTCTTCTTCCCTGCAAACGCAGTTCCGTCAAAAACCGTTACGTGCCATTCTTTCGTTGGAGGCCGATGCCGGGAACCGTCCGTTGGAACACAACCTTCTTCGGCTGGTTGAAAAAATTTCAGATTATTATCTGGCTCCTTTCTCCGCATGCTTGCGGTTGATTGTCCCTCCACATTCGATACCGGTAATAAGGCGAATATCCTTAACGGACGACGGTCGACAGGCCTTATCGGACCGCTCGCTGGCATCTGACGTCCAGTTGGTGCTTCGCAAGTTAGAACAGGCTCCCAGGGGATTGCTCCGATCCTCTCTTATGCGAACGATGAACAATGGGTCAGATATTCTGGCTCGTGCGAAAAGGAAGGGATGGATTATCGAACAGACGACCCTGCCTTCAGGATCCAAGGGTCAAAGTCCGGTTCGTGGAAGCAGAGTTGGACGAAACCCCATGCATTCAGCTTCCCGAGGGTTATTTGATTCTCCAGAAGAATCAAGGGAAATCCCGGAATCTCTTCAACGTTCGGCGTCCGGCTTTAAAGACAACCGGACATGGAACCTTTTATTCACTGCCGTCCAAACCGGCGGTTTTCAGGAGGTGCCTGTTGTGGGATTGGAATCAATTCGACAGGATCTGCTGTTCACGATGATTGAGACCATTCTGAATAAAGGCCGCCGCGTCCTCATCCTTGCTCCAGAAGTTCAGCAAGCCGAAATCCTTGGCGAACAGGTACGACTTGTTGGCAATATTCAGGTTGAGGTCTACCATGGCCATCTTTCGACAATGGTTCGTGCTGCTCGATGGGAACGAATTCGACAGGGCGACGTGCAGGTCGTGGTGGGGACTCGATCAGCACTATTTCTGCCAGTCCCAAATTTGGGGCTCGTTTGGATCAATCAGGAGGAAGATCCGTCCTACAAAGATGAGCATCTTCCGTATTTTCACGCCCGGGAAGTCGCGCGAATGCGGGGAGAATGTGACCAGGCTCTCGTAGTATATAGTTCGACGTCGCCTTCCTTGGAACTCTACGGACGATTTACAGAGCAGGTCGGTGAGGCATTGGAACGCTCATCACAGCAGATTCCCCATGTGAATATGGTTGATTTGCGAACCTTTTCGTATGAGACCATCATGTCCCCGGTTTTAATCACCAGGATCACGCAGTCCTTGGACGAGGGGAAGCAAGTAATTTTACTTCTCAATCGTAAAGGGTTTTCCGGTGCGCTGGTGTGCCGGGATTGTGGAAAGGCTCCGAGCTGCCCCACCTGCGGGGTTGCCTTGAAACTCTATCAGCGACCTTCCCGTTTGGTGTGCACCTACTGTGAGGGAATTCAACCAACCCCTGAAACCTGCCCCACATGTCAGGGCAGGGTGTTTCGATTCTCCGGCATGGGAACGCAGCGACTGGAAGAAGAGGTGAGGCGTCTTTTTCCCGCAGTCCCGGTTGCTCGGTTCGATCGGGAAAATGTAAAAACCCCCGAAGCGGCTGATACGATGTTACGCCAATTCCGGCAGAGGGATATTGGGGTAATGATCGGGACGGAATTTTTAGTTCATCAATCAGAGCCACCTACGGCTCCTGTCATTGGGTTACCTCAAGCTGATCTTGGGCTCCATATTCCTGAATTCCGATCAGCCGAACGAACGTTTCAGATGTTGTCGAGGGCTCTCAGATTGGCCCGGAATGGACAGGAGCCCGGGGAGGTGATTCTCCAAACCCGAATACCTGATCATCATGTACTTACAGCCATTGGGCACCAGTGGCCCCGAATGTTTTATGACCAGGAACTGGAGTTGCGTGACCTCTTAGGGTATCCCCCGACTACCCACGTAATTTTGTTGGTTGTGACGGGGGAGCAGGCGACACGGGTGCAAAAAATCGTGGGCTTTCTCCAACAACGATTGAAAGAGTTTGAAGGGAGAAGACCTTCAGGTGCAGCGGGAAAAGGGGGCATGGGAACCCCAATGGTCCTGGGGCCGATGGCATCCAAGAAACCAGGACGGATTAAGAAAAATCGTGTAATCTTTTTGATAAAAACGGTTGATTTATCGGAAGCACAGCGAGGTCTTCGCAGCCTTCAGCGGGCGTATGAAGCAGAATTTCCCAAAGATCCGGTAATCGTTGAATTTAATGTGGACCCCATGGACATTCAATAGCAGGGGTTTGGTCTTATCACGGGATTACCCTGATCGCCTTCTTGACTGTTTCTTCTGGTTTTTTGTTTTGGGAAGGGTTGTTGAAGGGGAGGTCGGGGTGTTCTTCTCTCGAGTGCGTTTGAAGATGCCATAGGCAAAGGTCATCCAGAACACGCCGGAAAACAAGCCAAACAACACGGCGGTGAAAATCCGTTCCAATTCTTCTAATGGAGGTTCTGGTCCCAGCTTTTGAAGATCGGCCATTTGCATGATGGGCCACGCCAGACTTTCCACTCCTAAGAGAAGTGTGGAAATCGCCCAGATAGATCCAATAGACGGACTTTTCCAGGCCAATAGGATAGCCAATCCGATGGCCAGAGCCACCCCCAAAGGTACCGATAGGGCTCCCACCAATAACCAGAGACCCACCGTCACGGTGAGGCTTCCCAACACAGCGTTCAGTTGATGCCACAAATGATCATTCATCTCAAATTGTCCTGAAAAGTCCTGTCAACGTCGGCCACCATATCATAGACCCTCGTTCCCCAGCATCCTGTATGGTTTTGGTGAATGACCAGCCGTGCGGCGATTCGATCTAGCGACCAATATCAGCCAAAGGTTCGGTGGTGAGGGTATAGGCTCCGCGAGGGTTATGGACCAAATGGTTTGACTGAGGGAGGTCATCAGATTTTGGGGTGCTTTCACAATCCGGAGTGAGCACGATTCCCCAATGCGCATTTTCTTCACAAGTATTCTCGAGGATAAGCGCCTTAGCGAGGTGAAAGAGCAGAATGCCGCTTAGCATATTTTCCCGACAGATGTTTTTAATCATATCGGGTCGAGTGCCCTCGTCCCGTGCGGCCATTCCAAAATGATGATTGCCAAAACATGTATTTTCCCGGAGATACGGTTGAGCGCCGGCAAACGAAAAAATACCGGACTCCCGATTATGAGAGATCTCGTTGTCGAACAAGGTCGGGCGGCAATCCGGTCCATAAATAACAACTCCGGATAAAAGCCCTTCTGTGGCCCTGCAGTGAGATATGGTGCACACCGAATCTAAAATATTCAGGGCAGAATGTTGGTCGCTGCCCACATACCGAAACGTGATACCACTGATCTGTCCGCCGGAAACTCGTTGAAGATAACAAGGACCGCTCCGCCGATTGAATATTGTGACCTGATCCCGACCGGCGCCGACAAGATGGATGCTTCGTTCAGTCATTACCAACCGATCTTCATAGACCCCCGGTCGAATGAATATTTGATCATCTTGTTGTGCGTGAGCGAGAGCTTCGCTGGGTAGGGTGAAGCAATCTGGGTGCTCCGCATCTACAATTAACGTTTTTCCCCCGAAAGGATTGGGTGGTGGTTCGTAAAGAGGTGAGTGTTCAGCGGACAAGGCCATCTCCTATTGCAAAATAGTTCTGTCAAACGTGGGCCATGAAATCTATGGTGACCAAAAATGAATTGAATGTCCTCAAGCAGATGAATTCAAACCGAAGGGTAAACCATACAGAATTTCCTTAAATTGACATTTAATTATTCAAGATCCAATGCCCGATATAAGGGGAAAAATCCTGTAATTTTGACATTTGCTATTTTTGGTATTGAAATTGCTGAGACTTTCTTCTTGTACAAAAAATAAATTCTAAAGTCTTTTTTGTCTAAATTTATTTTTTAATGATCCAAGAAATTTTCTGCATTATTTTTTCTGCATTAAAAGAGAAGTCTGTTTCGCCATCAGTAATTTCAACTGCTTTTGTCAGAGAATTCTGACTCCCCCTCAATAATTTCAACTGTTTTCCCCCAGGAAAGCGAGCTTCCTTATGCGACGGTATGAGAAGAATGGTATGTCCATGTTCTTTGTGTTCATAGTGCTGAGCACGATATCGTTTATAACAGGTTTACCTGGAGCCCAGGCACAGGAAACGGATATTTTTCAACATCCTAATACTGAACAGGCAGGGATTAAGAAATCTTTGGAGCAGCAAATTGGGGCTGGCAGGGGAGATATTAACACTCCCGATTCCTCGCTGTACATCATTAGCCGGGATCCGTTTCGCTCCATTCGTCGTGGTCGAAATCTCTTTCAACGAAAATTCACCATATCTCAAGGAATGGGCCCACGCAATGGTGACGGATTCGGAGATATTAGCGCCGATGCTTCGCTGGGCGCAGGGTTAGCCGATAGTTGTGCGGCCTGCCACGGACGTCCACGAGGATCGGCAGGATTTGGTGGAGTTGTGTTTACCCGTCCGGATAGCCGGGATGCCCCACATTTGTTCGGGTTAGGAATTATCGAAATGCTTGCGGATGAAATTTCTCAAGACCTCCGGCAAACCCGGGATCAGGCCATTGCCAAAGCCAAGGGGGGACGACAATCGGTGGAGGTGTCGTTAAAGAGTAAGGGGATTTCCTATGGAACCATTAGAGTGAATCCTGACGGTTCGGTGGATCCATCCCGATTAGAAGGGGTTGATGAGGATCTTCGGGTACGGCCATTTTTTCATCATGGCGGCACCATTTCCATCAGGGAATTTGTTGTCGGGGCATTGAATGGAGAAATGGGTATGGAGGCTTTTGATCCGGATTTGGCCAAGGCGGCTAAGGGTGGAGAAGTGGTAACGCCATCGGGAATGGTGTTGAATGGAAAGATTGATACCATTGAAGCACCTCCGGCTCTGAGTGAAAGTGATGATCTGGATCGGGATGGGGTGGCCAATGAAATTCCCGTGAGTCTGGTGGACCACCTGGAATTCTATTTGTTGAATTATTTTAAGCCCGCCATAGGCCGCCAGACCAGAGATGCTGAACAAGGGCAGAAACTCTTTCAGGACATTCAATGCACCGGTTGCCATATCCAAAATTTAGTCATTGAAAAAGATCGACGGGTGGCTGATGTGGAAACTTCATTTGACCGCCGCCGAGGGATTTTCAATGACCTGTTTGCCGTGGCGACTCCTTTGTTCCAAGAAGTTCCTGGTTCAGGTACTCCATCGGTGAAAAAACCCAAGGGTCAGCGGTTTGTTGTGAAGAATATTTATGCAGATTTCAAACGGCATAATCTTGGCCCAAAATTCTGGGAACGCAATTGGGATGGTACCTTGACCAAGGAGTTGATGACCGAACCGCTATGGGGAGTGGGGACGACTGCCCCTTATGGGCATGACGGGAGGAGTATTGATCTGTGGTCGGTTATCATGCGGCACGGTGGTGAAGCGCAAAATGCTCGCGATCGCTTTGCCCGATTACCGGAAGTGAAGCAGGGGCAGATAATTGATTTTCTCCAGACGTTAGTGTTGTTTCCACCTGACGATACGGCCTCCAATTTGAACCCGGGTGATTCTCAATCACATAATTTCCCTCAGTATGAACATGGCAATATTGCGTTGCCTTCATTATTTAACGATCCAAGCGATTTGGAATAAAGGGATTTTTCCTCGTTCTTCCCTGCCTCTTGGCATCAAACCCGTGGGTTAAAAGCTCACGGGTTTGAACCCTTTCCTGCAATGAGAGATGTCCCGCCATTGCCGTTTTTATTGTTGTGCGGTGGTACAAGCAGGAGGAACAAGCCACCTGGTTTTCAAATTTTTCCTTATCATTCCCTGGCTTTTCGACTCATCACTAATTGGTAGAGGCCCCAAAACAGTGTTGAGGGTCTATTTTGAGCCATATTGGCCGGCAGCAATCACAATCGGTATGGGGTGGAATCGGGAGGAGAGTTTGCTTGCCGACAGCAATGTCCTGAGGTATGGCAGATGAGCGGGTTAATTGTTCTCAAATGCTTGACGGGTAGCGAAGACCTCGCCTGGATGAATCAGAAGCAGACAATCGCCATCAACCGGATCCTTGTGAAATAGTGCAAAAGTGAGGCAGAGCTGAGGGGTGGGTTCAGGAGGAAATTGTAACAAGATAGGAACATCCACCAGCGGCGTAGGTGTTTTCAAGGTGGCCAACCTGAGGCGGACAGCCACGAGTGTATCGCGTAGACGGGTTTGAATGAGTTCTTCGGTGTAATCCCGGGAGGGAGTGATGTATTGATCCCAGAGGGGGTTGGTCATGCCCACGGAGAAATCCAGCCCCACGCTTTGTGCGATTGGTGTGACATCCTTGAGTATTCCGGATTCAATAGCCTCTTTCCTGGATCGGATCGGGAGTGATTCAAAATCAGGAGGAATATCCCCTGAACTGAGTGAAAGAGGCGATTGGGACGGTTCAGAGAAATCTGAATGCACAAGATCGGAACTTTCTGGAGACTGGGTGTGTTCACTTTTTGAGGGAATTAGATTGTCCAAAGGGGTCTTCCCTAATGCTTGAAGAAGACCTTCATAAACGGCTTTGGCAGAATCCGTCCACGCATCATCCATCGGCAATCCCCGAAAGGCCGCCTCAGAAGCTTTTTTCTCATCATGGGTTAAAACACGTTGGGCTTTCATACTCTCAAAGATAAGGCAAATCCACGGGAAGTCAAGACTCAAATTTTTCTGTCCACCAAAAATCCGGGAAATGGAGAACAAAGGAAGTAGAAAGCCGGTACATGAGAAATCGCAGACGGTCTGACCACCCCGGTTATTTACAGGGTATCTGTGAAGTGGTTGATATCTCGAAAAGAGGCTGTTTACCGGAATGTCGCTTCCAAATCACGATCTAACGTCAGGACGATGATGCGTTCTTCGATCCGAGTATCGATATCCGTAAACAGGGCAGTGGTTTCCGCACCGGTGATCTCCAGGATTTCACGACACAGTTGCTCTCTTCCCTGGGAGATGAGATTTTGGCGCATCTGTTTGACCATTCCAATGCCTTCTTCACTCTTAGCCAATTGGCGTTCGGCTGGCGTAAGAACACCTTTGAGACGAATGAGGATGGTGTCGCGAAGAATGCTGGCTCGAACATCGGTGGGTCCACGGCCCATGAATTCCTGTTCGAATTTAATGATGGCATTTCGGATCGCCGATTCCATTTCACCTCGTGTGAAGAGGGGTTTCATAGAGTAATGCTTTCCGGCAAGACTAAGCTTGGCCCATTCACTATCGATCTTTCACAATTCCCTATGAAAGAATCTCAGGAACTTGAGGAGCAACCTATCCCCCTGATATAAGCGTATTGTTCATGTGAGGTCAAGAAGAGTTAGGGCTTCTCCTCGAATGCCTGAGGAGGGTGGTAATTGTGCTGATTTTGACCTTGATCGTAGAACGGGTTTGTCGGATCGCTTGCATCATTCAGCGTGGGATTGAGGTACGCGATGGAAAAAGCCAACCGAGTGATCTCCTGAAGCTAAAAAAAGGAGACGCCCATCGGTTGGCTTTTTTATTGAAAATAGAGTTTTTTGCACGCGGCTCAATTCACTTAAATCTAGGGAAATGGATGCATGATCTTGTCAGGCTTTCCCCTCTGCCATTTCAGCCTGATTCCCGTTATTTTAACCAGTAAGAGCACAAATGATTTCTTTAAACCTTGATTTGACGCTATGGGATGTCCGTGCTCTTAAAATGGGGAAATGGAGCAATGAACAGGCTTGAGCAAGATCGTTCAACGGTGACGAATTGGAAATGGCTGCGAGAAATCGTTGAGGAGGCGTGTCAGCCCATCGGTCCGTATTGGCCGATGAAAACCTTTGCCTATTACAATCCCATTCGGGACCTCGAGCATTTACCCTTTGCCCGTGCGATTGAGGAAGCGAATCAGTTGCTGGGCGCCAAGGGATTTCTGCCTGTTGAAGAGTATCGCCAATTCTTTTATCAAGGTCGGATTACTCTGCCGGCTCTTGAGCGGGCACTTGGCCGGGTAGGGCCCCCATTACCTTCACGGGCTACCATTCGAGTTGGAGCACGCACCATACATGTCCAAGATGTCTGGCGCATTCATGCGGCATATGGGATTGAAATCTTACCTGCTGTGCTGCTGACGTGGAACCTGGAATTAGAGGGTCTGACCACACGATTTCGATCCGATCTTCCTGAGGATTCTCGTTCCTCCATTATTGACCGAACGATTCGGGAGTGCGAGAAGTGCCGCCATGATCCGGAGTCCGCCTACCTGCATAACCTTTGGAAAAGTTCGTTGGCGGCGTGCCAGTTGTCTGACCCAGTGTCGGGTCTGCCTTCTTTTCATGCACCTGATCCCAGTCGGAGCGCTCATACATCAGAACGTAAGACTGCATTCGTCCCGGTTGATTTACCTATAGACAGGACGCTGGGTGATTGGCTGGATAGTGAGACGGGTAGCGTGCTGGTTGAGACCATCAATACCCACATGATCAAATGGATTGGGGCATTTGTCGACGAAGGTGTTGCGGGATGGAGTATGCCTTCAAGAAACAAGGGGTTTTATGCTGCATGGAAAGAATTAGCCGAAGGGGATCTCTCAGGTAGATTCCTCGGGATTCCAGATCTTCAACAAAAATTTGGTGAACTGTCTGAAGCACCGGAGGAAATGTTGTGCAAACATCTGGAAGATCTCAAAATTCCAAAGGAACGTTGGCAAAGCTATCTCTCACGGCATCTGGCTCAATTGCCAGGTTGGGCAGGATTTATCCGATGGCGTAGTGACCACACCGGGTATCCTGCTCAACAACACTATCCCATTGATCCACTGCAATATCTGGCCGTTCGCCTTTTTTATGAATCTGGAATGGTAGAGGGACTTTGCCAACGGGAATGGGACATCGAAGGGACGTTACCTGCACTCCTCGGTTATTGGAACGAACAACGTCAGCGTGAACAGGCGTTGAGCCTTCCTCCTTATCATGTCATCGACCCGAATAATCATGCAGTGTGTCATCAAGCTTGGCGACTTTTTCACTTGGCTCAGTTTTTGGAATTGACCCCAATTGAGGTCCATGACTTGTCGTACAGCGACATGTCAACCTTACTGGAGTGGCTGGACCTCTTCCCCCAATCTGCACATGGACCGGTATGGCTTGAGGCGTATGAGGATATCTATCGGGAGTATTTGCTGCGAAACATCAGCGGACATCAAGGAGTGGCACCCGTTAACCATGAGCGGCCGCGGGCACAAGGGATTTTTTGTATCGATGCTCGCTCGGAGTCGTTTCGTCGTCATCTTGAAGCTCAAGGGTCGTATGAAACATTGGGATATGCGGGATTTTTTGGGGTGCCCATGAGTCATATGGCATTTGATAGCCACGACCACTTGGCTTTGTGTCCGATTTTGTTGACACCAAATGCGGAAGTGACCGAAGTTCCGCGAGTCGGGCAGAATGATCGGGTGGAGGACTATCTCTCGGGAACTAGGTGGCATCAACTCAGTCATCATCTCTTTCATGATTTGAAACACAATCCATTTGCGTCTTGTATGTTAATTGATGTGCTAGGGATGTTTTTTAGCGTCGGGTTGGTAGGAAAAACCCTGTTTCGAGGATCCTTCGATGCCGTCAAGCAGTGGTTGCACCAATGGTTGGGGGGCACCGTTGCCACGCAAATTCCCGTTGAGGCTTCACGTGGAAACGAGCAGGGACATGCACGATTGGAAACACTGGCACTAGGTTTCACCCTATTGGAGCAAGTGGCCTTTGTGGAAGGGGGATTGCGAGTGATCGGGCTCACGAAAAACTTTGGCCGATTTGTGATGATCTGCGGTCATGGGAGCCAGTCCGAAAACAACCCTTATTATGCGGCGCTGGATTGTGGCGCATGTGGAGGCAGTCATGGTGACCCGAATGCTCGTGTCTTTGCCGCCATGGCCAATAATCCTGAGGTTCGGAAAATTCTGAGCGATCGGGGTCTGGTCATCCCAGAAGACACCTGGTTTCTTCCCGCCAAACACAACACGACCACAGATCGAGTGACGATGTATGACCTGGTCGATGTTCCTGCTACCCATATAGAGGATTTAGCACAGTTGGTAAGAGACTTGGAGCAGGCTGGCACACATCAGGCATTGGAACGATGCCAGCGCATTCCAGGTGCTCCCACCACAGTTTCTCCCAGTGACGCGTTCAAGCATGTCAAGCAGCGGAGCATGGATTGGGCTAATTCGCGTCCTGAATGGGGATTGTCAGGGAATGCCGCATTTTTGATTGGAAGGCGGGCACTTACCAAAGGTCTGGATTTAGATGGGAGAGTCTTTTTGCATTCTTACGACCCTACGCCGGATTCTGATGGGAGTCTACTTGAAAAAATCATGACCGCACCCCTCATCGTGGGCGAATTGATTAATTTAACGTATTACTTTTCGTCGGTGGATCCTTGGGCCTACGGGGGTGGGAGCAAGGTCATTCACAATATGGTTGCCGGAGTTGGCGTGATGTTAGGGAGTCAAAGTGACCTGCAAAAAGGTCTTCCTCTTCAATCGGTTAACGATGGGGCGCGACACTATCATGAGCCCATGCGCTTACTGGCCATCATTGAGGCGCCGCCGGATCGAATACGGTCTATCATTCAAAAGCACGCTTTGCTTCAGCATGTATTCCATAACCAATGGATGAACCTCATCGCGTTTGATCCGGGCCCTAAAAACTTTTCACGGTATCTCTCTGACTTAACCTGGGAACCAGTCACGATGAACATATAATTTCCCGATCAGAAGGAATGACTTTTTGACTGCTGCCGTGCTTTTGATTCCTGATCGAATCTCCTATCATCTCCCACGGGGGATTAAGTATGCCTTAAGGCTTTCGGTTTCATCTATAGGATCAAGCAGTCTTCAGCAGGTTGGTTAATCGACTCCGGTCGAACCTATCTCTTTGATTCGGAGTTGTGGATGGAAGAGGGTGCCTGGTATAAGGTCGGAGGCTTTCAGATTGTTCAAAAGGATGAGGCCACCTTTTTTAATTTGGCGCAGGCTGAATCGGGAGAGTGGGAGCATCCGGTTTGCCGAAATATCGTTCAGCATGGCAGTAGGGTTCCCAGCATTTGGTTAATTCCGATTGGCTGGAGACAGTACAAGCCAACCAGGTTTTTTGAACACCTCATTCGAAAAACGTTTGGTTGGCTTTTTTTATACTTTATCGGGTTGTGATTCGAGCCGTTCCGGTTTTGATCTGAAGATAATGTAGATGAAATCTTCCTTCCCCAAACAGTTTATCGCTAACACCTTGGCCTTATTTTGTGGCTGGCTTGTGTTATCAGGGAAGTACGACAATTTTCACCTCGTTCTCGGATTCACGGCTTCTTGTGGAGTTGCCTGGTTAAATACGGGGTTCCCTCATTCTCCCTTTCAGCAATTCCCATGGGGCCGTATGGTGCTGTACGGCCCCTGGCTTTTTTTACGGATTGTGGAGAGTAGTCTGCATTTGACGAAACTCATTCTGAATCCCTCGTTACCCATTAAGCCCAGACTTATCACCTATCGATCTCAATTAAAACATCGGGGCGCGATCGTTGTGCTTGGGAATTCTGTGACCCTAACGCCAGGCACCATTACCGTGGAAATTAACGGCAATACTTTCCTCGTGCATGCCATAGATCAGGCAGCAGGCAATGATCTCACCACCGGCCGGATGGAGCGCAAAATTGCCCGGGTCTTTCAGGAAGATACGAATTTGTGATGATTGATTTTTTTCTGGTTTTATTAATTACGTTGTCATTTCTGATCCTCGTGTATTTATACCGGGTGATCCAGGGGCCCACGGTGTTTGATCGGGTTTTAGGATTGGCGGGTATATCGACCAAAGCCATCATTTTGGGCGTCGTCATGGGAACAGTTTATGACCGTGTGGAAATGTTTGTGGACATTTCCACGGGGTATGCGCTTCTGAACCTGGTGGGAGCGTTTGCCATTGCCAAGTTTCTTGAGCAACGAGGAGCGCCCTAAATGGTCGTTATTGCCATCGGGTTAATTCTGGCGGGGGTATTTTTCCTGGTGGTGGCCGCAATTGGCACAATACGCCTCCCTGATGTGTTTTCGCGATCCCATGCAGTCTCCCTGACTGATTCCTTAGGCGCAATTTGTGTTCTGGCGGGCCTTGCTTTGTACCAGGGTTTCGGGATCAATATGTTGAAGATTCTGGTCGTCCTGGTTTTGCTCATCCTGTTGAATCCGGTCATTGCTCATGCCACGATTCGAGCGGCCTATCGGTCTGGCCTCAAACCTCAGACGGAGGAAGACCAATGATGTATTCCGTGAATATTGCCTTGCTGTTACTTCTGGTCCTGACCGCGGCCAGCGCCACATTTTTGGTCAAGGAATTAATGAGTTCAGTGTTTATCCTCGGGTCGTATAGTTTCTTTCTGTCCCTGGTTTGGGCTTGGTTAGGCGCGGTGGATGTGGCATTTGTCGAAGCCGTTATCGGCGCCGGGTTGGGTACCGTGTTGTTCCTTATCACGTTGTTTGATACCGCTCCGAAGGATAGCCGCCTTCGTCGTCCCCCTCCTCCTCTAGCGGGAGTCCTCGGACTGCCCTTGCTGGGCCTGCTGTTGTTATTAGCGGCGAATGATCTTCCTCAGTTTGGCGACCCTACCTCTCCGCCCAACGTGCACATTTCTCCCGTCTACTTACAGAATAGCTATGCCGACACGCTCACGCCGAATGTGGTCACCTCGGTGCTGATGGACTATCGGGCATTTGATACGTTGATAGAAACCGTGGTGATATTTACGGCCGGCATTGCCTGTGCCTTGTTATTACGCGAGCCAGGTTCATGAAACAGATCCACGATAGCATCATTGTTCAGACCATGAGTCGCTTACTTATCCCTCTGGCCCAGTTGTTTGCGTTGTACGTCTTGTTCTTCGGCCAGTACGGTCCTGGAGGAGGATTTGTAGCCGGCGTCATTTGGACCACCAGTATGATCCTGACTTTTTTGGTGTTCGGGCTGAAGTCACCCCAGGGACGTTTGGTGGAAAAGGTCTTGCATGGCGATGGGATCGGATTGATTATTTTTGTAGGAGTAGGTGGCTTATGCCTCATCGGAGGTGGGGAATTTCTGAACTATGCCAATTTGGAGATTCCGGGTTTGGATGCTCCCGCTCGTCGGTATACAGGGATTTTGCTGGCACAAATCGGCGTGGCCGTGGATGTGGCGGTGACAGGGATTTCTATCGTTCTCAGCTTGGCTTACCACGATACCGAGCAGGAATATGATGTTTGAGATGATCGGAGGGTGGCTTCAGCGCCCCAACTACATTGCCTTTGTCCTGCTGTTTCTGTGGGGCATCTATATTATGGTGACCCGGTACAATCTGGTGAAAAAACTCATTGGTATGTATCTCATGCAAACGAGCGTGATCTTTTTCCTTGTCACCACAAGTGCCAAGCAAGGCGCCACGGTGCCTATTTTGCTCTCCACTACCGAGATCGTTCGACCGGAAGTCTATGCGAATCCTCTCCCTCATGTGCTGACATTGACGGCGATTGTGGTGGGTGTTGCCACCCTGGGAGTATCTTTGGCGCTGGCCGATGCCATTTATAAAAAATACGGCAGCCTGGACGAAGAAGAAATTCTAAAAAGGCTGGAATGACGCGACACCTGCCCGCAATTCTTTTCCTCTTACCTCTCGGTTTGGCCATTTGTTTACCATTAATCGGGATCAAGCATCGTGAGTGGTGTCGGCCATTATCAATTGGTGTGCTGGCTGCGATGGTCCCGGTTTCCTTCGCTAATTTGCTAGGAGTTCTTCAAAACGGGACCATTCATTATGACTTTGGGGGATGGGCCGCTCCGGTCGGGATTGAGTGGGTGGCGGACGGCTTGGCCAGCGTCATGACCGTGGCTTTGAGTCTCGTTGGATTGGTGTGTATCACTTTCCTCAGTTCAGTCTTGTTTCCTTACCTTGGAAGTCGGATTGTCCCATTTTATACCCTGGTCTTATTATTGATCGCCAGCCTGACCGGCATGGTGTTTGCCGGGGATCTGTTCAATCTTTTCGTGTTTTTAGAAGTATCCGCACTGTGTGCGTATGCCTTGGTCGGGTTGGCCGGTGGGAAAGCGCTTGTTGCCGGGTTCCGGTATCTAATTTTAGGCACCTTCGGAGCCTCCTTATATCTCCTGGGAGTAGGGTATTTGTACGCCGAGACGGGTACGCTCAATATGGCAGATCTGGCTCAACGGGTGCCCCCTCTGGTGACATCCAAGGCCCTTGCCGTTGGTGTGTTATTCATGTTCATCGGACTGGGTATCAAGATGGCATTAGTACCCCTCCACGGGTGGTTGCCGGATGCGTATACGTATGCGCCAGATAGAGTGTCACCGATGCTGGCATCTTTAGTGACGAAGGTCGCGCTGTATGGATGGATTCGCATTATGTTTTGGGTTCTTGGGGCCCAGGCGGTGGTCTATCAGATCCGCCTTTTGGTGTTAGTGGGGATTCTTGGGGCTCTTGCAGCCCTGGTTGGCGCATTCCTGGCTCTGTCCCAAGTAGAAATCAAACGCATGTTTGCGTATGGAGGGCTTTCGCATATCGGATTGATTCTGGTGGGGATTAGTCTCGGAAATCAAACCGGTTTTGTCGGAGGAGTGTTTTACCTCTTGAATGATGCCGTGATGCAAGCGGGATTGTTTTTTTGGGCGGGGGCGATTATTCATCTCTACGGGGTTCGCACGATTGAGGATCTTGGGCGACTGCAGGGAGGCACGGGATGGATGTCGGTGGCTCTGGTCGTCATAGCCCTGTCGATGATCGGGATTCCTCCAACCGGGGGATTTTTTGGAAAATGGTATATCATTCTTGGCGCGGTGGAAGCGCAAAATTACCTTGCCATTGTCGCGGTGCTGATTGCGACTCTGTTAACTCTGGCCTACTTCGTGAAATTATTTGAACGGGTATTTCGCGACCGCTCCGCCCAGCAACCTGCTCTCATACGTGAGATTCCATTGGCGGTGAAAATTAGTCTCGGCGCCACGTCGGTGGCGGTCATTGTTTTGGGACTGATGAGCGATCACATTGTCAGCTTTCTCCTCAAAAACGCGGTTCCACCCGGGCTTTAGCAGGATCGGGCATTGGTGACATCCTGATTATGACATTCCTCATCCTTATTCCCCTCCTTCCTCTGATGGCCGTCCTGATTCTCGTGTTGGGGAAACCCTGGCTTGGAGAGCAAGGCCACAAGATCGGCATTCCTGCGATGGCTCTCTCCTTCGCGTTTTCCGCCATCGCGTTTGCTCGAGTCGCATCAGACGGGGCCTTCTCCATTCCACTCTACCGACTATTTAAATCGGGAGACCTGGTTGTAGATTTGGGTCTCTATGTCGACCAGCTTACGGTGTTGCTTCTGCTCTTGGTGACCGGTGTGAGCAGTGTGGTGCATGTGTATGCGTCACGTTATATGATCGGCGATCCCCGGTATAACCGTTTCTTTGCGGTCATCGCGCTGTTTACGTTTTCGATGATCATGCTGGTTATGAGCAATAATCTGCTCATGCTGTTTATGTTCTGGGAGATCATGGGGATTTGTTCATATTTGTTAATTTCTCATTGGGGGGAGCGGCAATCATCTGCTCAGGCCGCGACCAAGGCCTTTCTCGTGAATTCGGTCGCGGATGTGGGCTTAGGTTTTGGGGTCATTCTGACCTATTCCACTTTTGGAACACTGGATATTCAGACGATTGTAGGGGAAGCCTCATCCATACAGGGAAACACCATCAACCTGTTCGGCTGGCTAGGGGGAGACGTACCCATTCATATCCTCACGCTCATTACACTTTTTCTTTTCCTGGGAGCCATGGGAAAGTCCGCACAAGTGCCATTCCATGTCTGGCTCCCCTTTGCCATGGAAGCGCCCACACCCGTTTCCGCGTTGATTCACGCCGCGACCATGGTGAATGCCGGACCCTTCTTGTTGGTTCGCATGAGTCCTCTCGTGATCCTTTCGCCCGACGCCATGGCCGTTATTGCATTGGTTGGAGGCGTGACCGCACTGTTTGCAACCCTTGTCTCCCTGACTCAGGTGGATATTAAGCGTATGCTGGCGTTTTCCACCATTGGTCAAATCGGCTTCATGATCCTGACTTGCGGAGTCGGAGCCTTTGTCATCTCTATTTTTCATATGTTAGCCCACGGATGTTTGAAAGGATTCTTATTTCTGTCGACTGGAAATGCACTTCGTTCCGTTGGCTCCCATGAACATGTGTCTTCGTCGCATTTTCCTCATGGGGCATCAATGCGTTTTACGGGGCCCTTAGTGTTAGGCGCTTTGCTGTTGGCCTGTCTTCCGCCGTTCCTCATTTTTTTCGGCCCGTATGAGCGATTGTGGATGATTCAACCGGGATCCTCCGCCCAATGGACTTTTTGGATGTTGGGATTTCTGACGGTATTTTTTTCTGCCGTGTATGTCATGCGGGGTGTCCTAATCTTGTTTGGTCAACCGCATGTGATAGGTCATGGAAGTGGAATGGGGAGGCAGGGCATCCAGCCTCGTTTCTTTTCCCCCATCCACTTTCTGGGAATTTTGGCTGTCGTTGGAATTTTTGGAAGCCTGTTGCTGGTCTTGTGGAGTTGGTTTTCGGAATTTCTGTCCCCTGTCGTGGGACATCGGATGGCTCAGATTCCAAAGGAAACTTCGAATGAGGCCGGCTTGCAACTTCTTTTTGCATGTGCCGTGGCTATAGGCGGTACCGCGGTCGGGTATTTTTCTTTGACAAAATTTTCTGGTTCCTGGTTCCAGCAATCGGATATGAGCAAGCGATGGTATGTCCACTTTCTGAATAAATTGTATTTCGATGAAATATATGAGGCGTATGTTGTGGTGCCCACTCTCCGGTTAGCCCGATGGCTATGGCGGGTTGTCGACCGGAATGTGTTTGACGCCCTGATCATGGGAATCGCAAATGTGTCGGTGTTGGCGGCGAAGTGGATGTGGCGGGTGGTGGACCTTCGGGGAATTGACGGGCTGGTAGTAGGTTTGGGACGGAACAGCGTAGGAATGGCCGGTTGGCTTTGGCGGGTGGTGGACCTTCGTGGTGTCGATCGGGTCGTTGTGGGTGTCGGCCAACGCAGCCTTGGTATCGCCAACTGGTTATGGAAAAGAATCGAGATCAAAGTTCTCGACAAGAATGTGGTCCGTGCCGGGAATCAGGCTGCGAGCACAGGGAATATGATACAGGAACTAGAGCCTCGCACGTTACAGCACCATTTACTGGTCATGATTTTCTGGCTCATTGTGGGGATTGGGTTGTTGTTTTGGTTTGTCGTGTGATTCCGCAGATAGCTTGTCAGTGATTGAGGGATAACGAACACGACACTGAAATTCAAGCCCGCGAAGTGTGAAAAACGAGAGGGCGTCTTTCATGTCCTGGAGGTGCCATGACCGGCATGTCATGAAGGGGAGACTATGAACACAATCTTCACCGAACATCTTTTGAGTATCATGATTGCTATTCCGTTTTTGGGCATTGCGATCATTGCCTTCATTCAGGATCAGGAATGGATTCGGCGTGTGGCTTTCGGGTGTACGCTGGGGGATGGTGCTCTCTCATTGGTTCTATTGAAAGAGTTCGATTTTTCCTTTCAAGGGATGCAATTTGTGGAACGCATGGCATGGATGCCCACCTTTAATATTCAATATGCTGTCGGAGTGGATGGTATCAGTCTTCTTCTGGTTTTACTCACCACTCTGCTCTGTCCCTTTTGCGTCCTATGCTCCTGGAAGTCAATTACCACTCGTGTACGCTCCTTTATGGCCATGATTCTGTTGGTCGAAGGGGCCATGATTGTGGTCTTTACGGCCCTGGACCTGTTTTTGTTTTTCATGTTGTGGGAAGTCACGATGATTCCCATGTATTTCATGATCATTCTGTGGGGTGGCCCCCAACGCATAGCGGCCGGCATCAAATTCGTTCTGTACAGTTTGTCCGGAAGCCTGATCTTGCTCTTGGCGATACTCGGATTGTACGTGGAAGGGGGGCGGACATTTGATATTTTGGCCTTGGCAGAGAACACCTATTCCCCCGACGCCCAGTTTTGGATATTTTTGGCGTTTTTCCTAGCCTTTGCCATTAAATTACCCATGCTGCCGTTTCACACATGGTTACCGGATGCCCATTCCGAAGCCCCCACCGCCGGGAGCGTCCTGCTGGCCGGGGTCCTCTTGAAAATGGGTGGATATGGATTTTTACGATTTTGTCTCCCCATGTTTCCTGAGGCCTCAGTGACCTTTGCCCCCTTTATCTTGTGGTTATCCGTGGCGGCTATTGTGTATGGGGGGTATATGGCCTTGGCCCAATCGGACCTGAAAAAACTGGTGGCGTATTCGTCCATTTCGCATATGGGATTCGTGACATTGGGAATTTTCGTGTTCAATAATTATGGTATTCAAGGAGCCATCTTGCAGATGGTGAACCATGGAATAACCACAGGAGCCCTCTTTTTGGCGGTCGGTCAATTGTATGATCGAACCCATAGCCGGTCGATTCAGGATTACGGAGGATTGCAAAAATCGATGCCCCGGTTTGTGGCTCTTTTTTGTCTGTTTTCAGTGGCATCCTTCGGACTGCCTGGTACATGCAATTTTATTGGAGAATTTTTGGTCTTGGTCGGAACGTCTTTTGAAAGCTATGTCATGGTCTTGTTGTCCATGGGGGGCATTGTCCTTGCGGCGGCGTATATGCTCTGGATGCTCCAACGAGTGGTGTTGGGTCAACCAAAAAATTCGACCATTGCACAACTACCGGATCTGAACATGCGAGAGTTGGTCACGGTGATGCCTCTTGCCGTTTTAATCTTGGGGATCGGCTTGTACCCGTCACCACTCATGGAGATGATGGATTCGAGCGTCACGCACTTGGCTCAGCATATGGCACAGTACCAGGTGGGGATGATCCACGAGGTGTCTCTTCGGTGAGGGACGAGGCCGGCAATCGCGATAAAAACGATAGTTTCCGATAAACCATGGGTTGGCCGTCTCTCGGTTGGTGAGAACGAGAGATCATGATTTCTTCTATCCTCAATACCCCTCCGCGCCAACATTTTCTCCCTTTCTCTTTCCGCATTGATCCCCTGCGAATTGAAACACTGTCGGTGGTGCTCATTGGGAAATATTGACAGGTCATTCTGACCTCTTGGAGCAACTTCCTCCTTGTTTCTGCAGGTTTTCTCAAGTGACCGATCCAGAATGCCGAGAATAATCTTCACTGCTCTCTCTGGTGGCGAATGAACCTTCCGGTCACTCAGGTTGGCCATCGCACCCAGAAGAGTAGATTGAAACCATATAGGCCAAAAGTTACCAACCAGTCTTGAATGCTCAGGTGTCATTAATAGTAGAGAACCTGGGGTGAGGAGAGGCGGGAAACGTGAAGGAGCAGGCACTATGAAACTGTGGAACACTTTACTTGTGGCAGTGGCATGTGCGGTTGTAGTCGGTTGTGTGAGTCAACAATCACATGAACGTGCTCTCCAAGAATTCGAAAAAAGTCAAGAGTCCACGATAGCGGAACTTGAGCGCTTGCAGCAGGCTGTTGAAGAGAAGCAAGCAGAAGTCCTGCAGCTTCAAGAAACTAAGACGGCCCTTGAGCATACCGTTGAAGTGCAAGATCAAATCAAGGAAGAACAATTAGCCGCGGTCCAACAAGAAGTCGAAGCGGTGTATACGCAAATCCGAAAACTCGTAAACTCGGAAGGAGCCGGGTCTTTGACTGATCCTCTTTTTGGAGGAGAACCGGTGGATTTTCATGATTTGGCGGCTGCGCTCACAAAGGTCAGGTCGGGTTTGGACCGGCAAATCAGTCAGATGTCCCACCTTCGTGAACAGAATGGTCAGTTGGAAAAAGAGCTTTCGGCGCTGGAGGCCAGGCTCAAAGAGGTGGAGCGTTTAAAACATGAATTGGAATTGGTCCGAAAAGCTCGGGAGGCTCAGGAAGCGCAATTGGAGAAGGTCAAATATGAAGTACTCACAGTCGGGGAGGAGATTGATCGCATTACCAAGGCCCTTGAGGACAAATTTGGCAACAGTCTGGTGGTGACTCAACACCATGATCGATTGGTCCTGACCATGCTGGGACAAGTCCTGTTTGAATCGGGTGAAGCAGATTTGACCCCTCTGGGTCTCAGGATTATGAAGCAGGTGGGTCAGGTGTTAGCGACCGTGCCAGGGAAAAATATTCAAGTGGAAGGCCACACGGACAATCACCGCATATATGGACAACTACAAAAACAGTACCCCACTAATTGGGAACTTTCAACGGCACGCGCCACGACAGTGTTACGGTATCTGATTGAACAAACCGGAATGGATCCCAAACAATTTTCAGCGACGGGCTATGCCGATATGCGACCGGTGATGACGAATGAGACAGAAGAGGGAAGAGCTCAAAATCGTCGTGTGGAAATTGTCCTCTATCCGGAACGAGTGATTCAGGGCAATGAAACTGTGGCGACACTCGCCCCGTAATAAGAGGCGAGGGCCACAACAAACGATTGGGCTTCAGAAGTGGTTCACCATTTCATTCCTCTCTTGCATCGAGCCATGTGTCAACCTTGATGCAGAGATGCCGTTTCTTTTCCCGATCTTATTATCTGACCTCTTCAATCATTAATGTGCCAGCGGTTCTGTGGGATGGCCCGAGCTATCCAAGCTATGGTGTTGGATGAGTCCGGTCTCGTATAAATATGCTGTCGCCGGATCCAACAAAAAATACACGGAAAACAGGCCGACACTGGCCATGGTCAACGTATAGGGAAGTGCCATCCATACCATTTTCCCATAGGATAAGCGGATAACCGGAGCCAGTGAGGAGGTTAATAAAAATAAAAATGCGGCTTGTCCGTTGGGGGTTGCCACACTGGGGATATTCGTGCCGGTATTTATGGCAACGGCCAAAAGGTCAAATTGGTCCCGGGTAATGGTGCCCGCCTGGAAGGCACGGAGCACTTCCTGAATGTAAACCGTTGCAACAAAGACATTGTCGCTGATAGCCGAAAGAACACCGTTGGCCAGATAAAACATGCCGATTTGATGAGATCCTTGCAAACTTAATCCATACCCGATGATGCCGGAAAACAGATTCTGATCCTGGATGACCGCCACAATGGCGAAAAAGACGACGAGGAGAGCCGTGAAAGGGAGCGCTTCCTTAAACGCTTCTCCAAGCTGATGCTCTTCGATAATCCCGTTAAAGGCGGTAATAAATACGATCACCGTGAGTCCGATAATTCCCACCTCCGCCAGGTGAAAGGCCAAGGCAACAATCAGCCAAATGCCGGCAATCGCTTGAATAATAAGCTTGGCCGTGTCCCCGGAATCCCGTCGTTTCTGTTGTTCAGTTTCGAATTCCACCAAAATGAGGCGAACGGGATCCGGGAGTTGAAAGCCATAATCAAACCATCGTATTTTTTCAACAAACATACAGGTTAACAATCCCGTGGCTAAAACTGGAATTGTCACAGGTGCCATGCGCAAAAAGAACTCCATAAATTCCCAGCCCGCCTTGTCCGCGATCAATAAATTTTGAGGTTCCCCCACGAGAGTACAGACTCCGCCCAAGGCTGTTCCCACCGCTCCATGCATTAATAAATTTCTAAGAAAGCCTCGGAAGCTGTCTAAATTTTCGCGGTGAAGCGAGCCGATTTCCTGATCGCTTGTCGAATCATGAGAGGTTTGAGACGATTTACCAGAGGCCACCCGGTGGTAAATGTTATAAAAACCCAAGGCGACGGCAATGATGACCGCCGTGACCGTCAAGGCATCGAGAAATGCCGAAAGGAAGGCACCCATAATGGAAAACAAGAGTCCCAACAAAATTTTTGAACGGACGCCTAATAAAATTTTCGTAAACAGAAACAAAAGCAAATCTTTCATGAAGTAAATCCCGGCCACCATGAAAATCAATAACAGGATCACCTGAAAATTATTGAGTGCTTCATGATAGACCGTAGCGGGTGTAGTCATTCCCAATAGGACCGCTTCAAGTGCGAGCAAACCACCGGGTTGCAGTGGATAACTTTTGAGAGCCAGGGCCAGCGTAAAAATAAACTCCAGGATGAGGACCCATCCGGTGTAAAACGGTCCAATGCTCATCAACAAGATGGGATTGAGGATTAAAAATCCTAGAATGGTCAGCTTGTACCACGTTGGAGTGTGGTTCAGGAAATTCTGTATGAGCGCTTGAGGGACTGTTGTCTTCATTTCAGTTAGGTAACCTTTCGGACCGGCGGTCCCAGATAGAGTCTGACTGATTAAACCAATACTTTTAGGGTCAATGCACTGATTGGTGACCTTTCTCGCATCCCGGCCTTAAAAGGGGTGGGTGCAGGGCAGAGTTTCTCAGCTACACTATTAATGCTTTTTCAGAAACAGAGAAGGCTACATTATCAAAAACTACCTCATGAAGGTATTGAATGATTAGATTGAATTTCTGTGGGAGGGACATCGTACGGATGGGTGGATCCGCCTATATAAGCAGCGTGGCGTAATGCATCCAACCGAAGAGGGTATCGATGTTCAGGTGGGACCTTATGGAGCACCCCGAGTCCTTTGAGAACTCGAGCGACTCCCGGACGCATACCCACAAAAAAGACATCCTGCTGATGAGTTTTCACCATCGCCACCATGTCTTCGATGGCTAACGCAGCGGTTCCGTCGATGGAAGGTACCGATGTGAGATCGAGAATTACGCTGGAAAAGGTATTGAAACTTTTCACCGATTCTAAGCGACGAACCATGTCTTTAGCTGATCCGAAGCTCATCGGCCCATTTACATGAATCATGATAATGCGCTCGCGGTTTCGGTTCAGGATGCGTTGCTCCTCTTTCGACAGCGGTGTTTCTGTCGAGGCACCCGTGATCACACTGAGGTTTTCAAGTTCCAGATCGGCCATTCGCTTCACGAACATCACGCTGGCCAGTACCACGCCAATGCCAACCGCCGTGATGAGGTCGACCAACACCGTGACCAATAAGACTACGATCATCACCAAAACTTCGGTTCGTGGAGCTTGCGCCATATGTTTCAGAAATCGCCAATCAATAATATCGATTCCGACCTTGATAAGCAGACCGGCGAGAACCGCAAGTGGAATTTTTTCAGCCAGAGGGCCTAAGCCAAGAAGAGTGCCGAGAAGGACGACCGCCATAAACATGCCAGAAAGAGGTGTGCGGCCTCCAGTTCGAATGTTTGCCACGGATCGCATAGTGGCGCCGGCTCCAGGGAGGCCTCCGAAAAACCCCGCAGCCATATTGCCAATGCCCTGGCCGATTAATTCTCGGTTGGAGTCATGTTGGGTCCGTGTCATATTGTCACACACGAGAGAAGTCAGTAGGCTATCAATCGTTCCTAATAATGCCAGGACGAGGGCTTCTTCAACCATTACGACGAGAGCATTGATATGCATGGCCGGCCAAATCGGGGTGGGAAATCCTGTGGGAATGTCTCCGATAACCGGAAGGGTTGGAAAGAACATCTCAGCGACCATCGTTCCAACGATGAGAGCCAACAACACCGGGGGAAGGCGTTTGCCGATAGTGGGGGGAGTGAAATAGACAATGGCCAATGTGAGAGAACCCACCAACATGGCGGGGAGAGAAAACGATTGGAGGTAATCAGGCATGGCCATGAGGTTGGCCACGACTTTGGACTTTGCTTCCAAACCGAGAAAGGGGGCAACCTGAAGAATGAGAATAATTCCTCCGATGCCGCTCATGAATCCTGAAATGACCGGATAGGGGACCAAAGTGATATACCGACCAAATCCCATCAGTCCAAATAAGACTTGGAAGACCCCGCCGAGGATGACAGCGGTAAATGCCAATGCCGGTTCATCGGCAAAGTTCAAGATAATGCCGGCCATCACGACGGTCATCGGACCGGTTGGTCCTGAGGCTTGTGCAGGAGTCCCGCCGAAGAGGGCTGCGAAAAACCCCACAAAAATAGCTCCATACAGACCGGCAATGGCCCCGAGTCCAGATGTCACTCCGAAGGCTAAGGCTAGCGGTAAGGCTACAACCGCCGCCACTAATCCACCATACAGGTCTCCCCGTATGTTATTGAAATGAAGGCCATGAACCCATGAAAGCACTGGAAAAGTAGCAGCCATTTTTTAGGAGGGAGGCGGTAGATTCGGATGATAGGTCACAAATGCTCTTAGGAAATGATAGACCCGGTGCATGTCGTGGTTACCAATCAGTCGGGCCGTAAATTAATTCACGCGACCATCGATTATCCATTGAAACTTTGCTTGGCGGTCCGCTGGATGAATTGGCCAATTTGAAGACCAATGGAGTCAAACATGGCCAGCAGTTCTTCGTCGGGCTTTTGAATATCTCTGTGGAAAAATTCGATGACGCCGACAATTTCGGTCCCCGATTTCATGGGGAAGGCGAATCCGGAATGGAGACCTTCCTGTGCGGCAGCGGCCGCGCGCGGGAAATTCGGGTCGGATACCACATCGGTGATCCATGACGGTTTGCCGCTTTTCCAAACTCGACCGGGTAATCCCACACCCCGTGCAAACGTGATCGCTTGGGAGGCCTGCCGAAAGGCATCCAGGTTTAGGTGAGGGGAATGCCAGACATTGAGGCAACGCAAGGCCTGTTGCGAGGAGTCCAGTGTCCAGATAGCTCCGAGATCCCATCCTAAATTGTCACCAATGGCTTCCAGGATAAGGGAGGCCGCCTGAGTCATTCCAGCTGATTCGGCGAGAACATTGGTTAAACTGTGATGCGTGGCCAGTCGACGTTCCTTATGCTCCCGTTCGATACACTGCCCAATTTGAAAACCGATATTGGAAAGCCGTTGAAGCAGCATATCATCCGCTTCCTCCGGGAATGGGGAGAAAAATTCGAGCACCGCTCTCGTATTCCCAGCTAGGCAAATGGGAATGGCGAATCCGGCGTGAAGTCCCACTTCCAAGGCCACCTGGTTTCTAGGGTCTTTGTGGTAGTCGGCGAGGTCTCTGATCCAGAGAGGGTTTCGAATGTCCCACACCTGTCCAGCCAATCCTACAGGAGGCGTGAGCGACCAACTGGAGTTTGATGATGACATCGCTTGAGCTTGAGGAGAGTCCGGTGGCCAAATGACGGCGGCTCCCAGAGCCTGTCGGTGATAGTCCATTCGCCAGAGGATTCCCACCTTCCAATCCAGTGTGTGACAAATGGCTTTGAGAATTTGGGGATATGTCTCTGAAATGTTAGATGCGGTGGTCAGGATGTCTGCGATGGCATCGTGCAAGGCCAGACGTCGCTCCGCACGCTTACGATCAGTAATATCAATGCCGAACCCAATGAGGTCCGGTTGGTCGCCTTCCAATTTGCACAGGCAATTTAAAAACCACCAGGGCTTACCCTGCAGGATTCCATTGCTTTCGTAAAACACTGAATTGGCAAGAGTTCCTTGCTTGACTTGGTTTTTTATCCGATCAGGTGGCTCCAAGGGAATACGGCCAATGGCGGCCAGTTCCTTTAACCCGAAACGAGCCAGGCCGCGCCCGAAGGAATCATGCATGACCCCTTCCTGATCGATTCGAAATGCCACAGCCGGCATATTCGACAAGATGCCGGTCAGCATGGAACTCTGGTCACGAGTCGCCTCGTCAGACTCTCTCACCTGCATGGCTAACAGGGCGGTCGACCAAATCGCAAATAAGGCAATCGATCGATTCGTCATGCCAATCCATGGTTCGGCTCCCGAAGGCGAAAAATAAAACCCGATGATTGTTAAAAGGGTGCAGAGACCGGCCAGACGCAACGGATCATTTTTATCCGGAGACCGGAGGGCAATCAACACGCCAGCGACATAAGGGACCGCTTCGGCGACTCCCATAGGGAGGAAGAGGTCCACGACAAAAACCACTGTGGCCACAAGCAAGGCTAGACCTAAGACTTGCCCCCGATTTTTTTGAGGGCGTTCAACCGAGTTTTGAAGGGACAGCGGACTTGGCATGGGGTCTTATGGGAATACATGAAAATGAGGAATACGACATAAATATTCCCCCAGCATTCAGTGACAATACTTCGGGAACACGATACGAAAAGCGCGCCAGTGAGTGCAAGGGGAGTTAGCGGAAAATGATGAATTATGCCGGTAGTCGAGAGCGCCGACTTTTGGACGAAGGCATGCTGTGGGCTGAAGAGAATCTGTATGGGTGCGGGCAAAGGCTGTACGTGCCTCCGGGGGCTCGACGGCCTTTTTCCTCTTATGCGAAGATGACAAGCCGAGGTATGATAGGCCCTTACGCGTATGAGTTCTACATCTCCTCACGTCCATATCTATCATGTAGCCGGGTTGGATGACCGTGACCGTGGATTTAATCGGCAAATTCATGTCATTCCCTGTGAAGGAGGATTCCAGGCCAGGCTCCGCTATGAATCGCTTCAGATAAATGTCGATCCCGTTCCTACCGAAGATCAGGTCCTGCACGGTCTCATTCACATGTTGCATGAGAGGGGCTATCGGCAATTACGAACCCAACGCATCTTCATTGGTGAGCAGTATCTAGGAAATCAGGAGCTGTGGGTGGAGTATCCTGATCCCGAGGTTCCTCTTGAAGCGAGGAAAACATGGGTGGCCTGGATCCGTCAGATCGTTGGGCGGTCTTTTCGCTCATAGGTCTCCACGTAGCCCACGACAAAAGATGTGTTCGTGAGGATGGTCTAGCGAGGCGTTCCTGTGCAGGGATTATGTGGATCCGGCCAACGTTCGCAGGCCCCCGACTCCGGATTCTGCGGAAGAGGCAGAGGGAAAGTAGCTGATGATTCGACGAGGGTTGAGGCATTCCCTGATTTTGGCAGAAAGGTCAACGGGTCGAATGGCACTGACAATGGAGAGCGACTCATCCTCTTCGGACAGGTTCAAAATAATGGGTTCATCTGAAGAGGTGTGTTCATCATAGACGAGGATGACCGGCCTGAGCCGGTTCGCGAGATTCACGCTGGTGACGATTCCAATTTTCTGATTACTCAGGTTAACCAGTGAGCCTGGAGGGTAGACACCCAACTGACTGATTAACGAAACGACCACGTCATGCCATAGGGTGGGCCGGCATTTGACGTATAAATAGGATAGGGCCTCTGAGGGAATGAGAGATTTGGCTGGGTCCGGGTGATGGCACAATTCATCGTACTCATCCACTACCATAACAATTTTGGCGAATTTACTGATTTGGTCGTCTTTTTTCCCTGTTGGGAATCCTGATCCGTTGAGGCGTTCATGGTGCTGGCGAATCACGTCAATCGCTTCATAAGGGAAATTAGGCAATTTCTCGGCCAACTCCACGCCGTATTTCGGATGCGTACTCAAAAAATTCTTCCGTTCGGAAGCAGACATCGACCCTTTTCGTAATAATTGCTCTGCCGGAAACTTGAGTTCCCCAATGTCATGGAACAAAGCTCCCAGAGCCAGCTTTTCAGCTTCTTCCCGTGATAATCCTAAATCCTGTCCGACCATGAGAGATAATGAGCAGACATTGAGCGCATGCAGGAAAAATTCCTCATTCGGTTCGTTGGAACCGATGAGGTTTAGCAGTGCTCTCGAGTTGTCCGCGATATCAAGAATCTCATAAAGCTCTCCGACAATTTTCTGGGCCGTCCGGAGTCCTCGGGGTCGACCAGTGATCACGTCCTGCATGACCTGTTTGGCTTCTTGAACCACCTCCTGAAATTGACCACCAACTGCTTGCAAATGTTCCTGGTAGACCTGGAAAGCTTGGTGTTGGGCGACTTTTCGTTGTATTGGATCTTCCGGAGTTGCTCCCTCTTCTATGGAATCGTGTGGGGTGATGGCCTCAGATCCGTTTGAAGGTTCTTGATCCGTTTCTTCAGGGCTTTGAACCCCCTTCCGGTCAAGCGCCTTGGTGTGGTCGGAAGGAGTCCCTTCCGGGTCTGAACGATCTGGATCGAAATACAACTTGACCTTCATGAGTCCACGAAGTGTTTCGAGATCTTTCGCCGATTCGATTTTGAATGAATTGGTTGGGAACGGATGACTGAACCAAGATCCCTCAATCTTGATATACAATCCCAGTCGCAGAGCGGTTGCATGAAGTCGAACGAAGGACATGTTAACTCTCGATTTCAGTCATACGTCCGGATCGGGTTTGTCTGACAATTGAGACCTCTGGTTGTGTGTGGTCATGGGGCAAAGAATATACAAATTATCTGCCCCGTTGCGGGCTGTTTTTCTACAACAATGTTGCTACTGACTTTGTCGGAAGGAAGAAATGTGAAATTAAGGGGAAATCCGGGAAAAAAGTAACAAAGAAATGCGAATGAAGTGCCATGGGCCATGAGGGAAGTTGAAGCATGGCATTTATCCTACGTTATTCCAAGGGGTCATTGCATCCACACACCAATCAGACCCGTGGGAAATTCGCCTGGAGCCAAATGATTCGGGGAATAGGATCACATCCTATTGACCACACAGGTCCATTTGGGGACGCAATGAATGGAACACTCTCTGAGCGTCAAGTGGGGGTGAGAAAATCAAGCATAATAAATATGAAGCATAATAAATATGAGCAAGTGAGTGAATGAGAGAGAGGGAGGGAGGAAACAGGTCTATGGAGCGAAAATGGTGGGAGGGAGTTGCTTAGGCGTGGTAATTGGATTCCATGAGGTCGAATTTGGGAATCTCAATATCCGTGTGGGTTTGCTGGATGTCGGTAATCACAGGCAGGAGTTCGTTAAACAAGTCTACCAGGTGGGGATCGAACTGTTTACCTGACAGGGAGTGCATTTCCTTGAGGGTTTTATCCAGGGGCCAGGCGTCTTTATAGCATCGTTTGGATGAGAGCGCATCAAAGACATCGGCGATGGCACAAATTCGGCCGACTAACGGAATATCCTTTCCGGCCAGGCGATTTGGGTATCCTGAGCCATTCCATTTTTCGTGATGAGTAAGGGCGATCGCCTCTCCCATTTGTAGGACGGGAGAGTGGCTGTTGGAGAGGAGTTGGGCGCCGATAACTGTATGTTGTTTCATGATTTCAAATTCTTCGTGATCTAATTTTCCGGGCTTCAAGAGGATCCGGTCCGGAATCCCCAATTTCCCGACGTCATGCATGGGGGTCGCGTGAAAGAGCACATCGCACTCATCTTCTGTCATGCCGGCTGCGCGGCCTAAGGCCACGGCAAAATGAGCCATTCGGATGATATGTGCCCCCGTTTCATGGTCGCGATGTTCGGCTGCACGGGCAAGGCGGTGGACAATTTCGAGTTGGGTTTCTCTGAGTTCCTGTGTACGGATCCGGACGGTTTCCTCCAGCGAAGCCTTTTGCTGGGACACCGCCTTGTTAAGTAGGCTGGCTTCCAATAAATTTCGGATTCGCATTAACACTTCCACCTTGTCGAATGGTTTATGCAGGAAGTCTTTGGCGCCCGATTCTAATGCGCGGAGGCGGGTCTCACGGTCGTCTTCTGACGTGAGCACCAAAATCGGGAGAAATGCGTGCTTGTGAATAATATTGAGTTGTCCCATCACCTGAAAGCCATTGAGTTTGGGCATGCGGATATCAAGGCAAATCAGATCGGGATTCAGCTCCTTAAACAGTGGCAATACCTGAGTGGGATCTTGAGTTGAATGGACTCGGCTGTACCCGGCGTTTTGTAAAATGCTCTCCAGGAGCATGATATTGGTCATTTGATCATCAACGATCAAAATGCAGGCGTTATGGCATTGCTGTTGGGAAATCATTGAAGTCCGTCTGACATCAAAGGATCAACGTATTCATTGAGCATGAGGTCGGGTGGACGGCTGCCAACCATAAGATTGGGTAGTCGTTGCATCCATTCCTGAGCGATTCTTTCCGCCTGGGGATGGTATTTATCTTTTGTTTATGTCGGTCAAAACGAATGAAACTTGAAGTAACGTGCCTTTTGATTTGGAAAGAAGCCTGGAGCAGGAAGGAATGGTTTGGAAGAGGAGTCTTGCGCTAAAAGTGGTGAAGAGACAAAGGCGAGGATTTTTCTATACCAACGCTTTCCCCCATTTCTGTCTTTTAAAAACATTCTCGAGTTCGGTTCGGGTTTGTTAAAAGGCGTCTTAAAGTTGGGTTTCCCCGTCAGGTGGAACGGGTCCCTCTCCGACCTTGCCGATGATCTCGATTTGTAACCCAATTGGGCCAGTTCGACATTGATGCTGTTTTTGGCTCGGACTATGCCGGCTTCCAAACAAGTAAATCCCGCCTACATCAGCAGGACCAAGGTACAGGTCAGCATCCAGGTCAGCGGTTGAAACGTTGGTGTTAGTGGCATGGGATATTCTCCACACGGGATCCCCAGACACGGAGGCTCTTTACAGGATGGGGCCGAGACGGTTGCGAGGGCATTGTGATGACGGAATGGCCAAATTTCACATGGAATACGTCTGATAACTATTCGAAGCGAGGACACGCGGAGACCCTTGAGGGGATCGGGTCCCGACACTCGCTCACAATGATGAAGACCCTGTCCGGCGCGGTTATTATCATTCTCCCCGAAGGCCTATAGGAGTGTCTATTGTCGAGTCCTGGGCCCTGGTCATGGACGTCAATCGGGCAAACAGTTTTTTTCTGGTAGCAAAGAACTCCGGCTGGCCTTCGGTTAATTGTAAAAATTTACCGAAATATTGATTCGCTAACCGGTTATTTCCCATTCGCTCATAGGCATAGCCCATATTCAAATGGATATGGGGTAAATCCGGTTGCAGTGCCTCCGCTTGCCGAAGTTCATGCACCGCAAGTTGGAAACTCCCTTGTTGCTGGGCCACCAGAGCACGTTGGATCCATAATTGCGGAACTTTGTCGTTACGTGCGAGGCCGCTCAAAAAATACTGATCGGCCTGGTCAAGCTGGCCTGCCCCCAAGTATGCCGTTCCCATCCAAAACCATGGTTCCCAGGTGACGGGGGGATCACGGAAGAGGGGTGAGAGCATGGCCTGTGCCTCTTTGTATTCACCGTTTTGAATAAGTTCTCGGGCCCGATGGAGCCTGTTGGCTGGAGATGGTTGAGGTGGACCTGTGTTGTGACCGTTCATCTGAAATCCCTCGTTTTTCAGATTCAGGGCTGTCGTGTTGAGCGGGACAGGAACCTCGTCATTCTCAGGAGACGTGGCGGTTGTGAGCCCATGCAAAGTGATTTTTTCTTCCTCTAAATCGGTTTCTAAGGGGATGGGTGTGCCTGGTTCATTGACGGATGCGACTGCGACAAGGCCCGAATCAGGTTGTTCTGTTTGGGCAAGGACTGGGTTTGGAGGACTGGTTGCGATTTTCATCGGATCAGTGCTCGGGGGGTTCGGTGCTCGGGCGGCTGTTGTGTGTGGCGTTGAAAGGGATATGCCCACGGTTTTCTGTGGAGTGTTATCGGATGTGAAGGTTATTCCTGGTGTTGCAGGTGGGGGGGAGGATGCGGGAGTTTCTCCCACGGATTTTGCGGGGGGGGCAAGTTCGACCTTCAATGGAGAGGATGTCTCCATTGAAGCTTCCTTTTGGGGTGCGGGCAATTCCTCGTCGGGTTCCTGGGCAGCAGGTACGGGAAGGCTCTCCACTCGGCCAGCAGTTGGTATCTGCGTGGCTTCAAAAGACAGCGAATCAGCAGATGGAGTCTCCGAAAGTGGAGGGGAGTGTAAAAGAGCCACACGCTGTCTGGGTAAGGAAGAGGCTTCCGTTGGCATTCCGAAGTCCAGATGTAAGCCGATCCAGTAGGCACCCATCCCTAGACTGCTCAATCCGATTGCCATGCCGATCCCGATCAACCAAAACTTTAATGGAGAGGGCCGGCGGTGCCAACCCGGTTCTCTTCTCACTCTAGCCGGAAGAACAAGAGGTGCGTGCTGGGGCGTGTCAGTCCCTTCATTTTTTGTCTGGGTCTGAAGTCGCTGGAGGGTGTCTGCGATGATACTCATGGTTTGTTGGATTTCCGTAATTGCTACGGGAGAAATTCCCTGGTTGCGCGCCAGATCATCATGGGAGTCACCGTATGTCGGCCTTGGGCATAAGCGGCTAACAGGGCCCGGTCGCACAGTTGATTGATGCGGCGTGGGACTCCACGGCTCCAAGCATAAATGAGCCAGAGAACTCCTACACCAAGGTGAAATCGGTGTCTGGCATCGGCAATATGCAATCGATGTCGAATGTACGCACGAGTCTCCTGCCAGGTAAATGACTCCAGCCGATAGCGAACACTTATGCGCTGCCGCAATGGTCGAAAGGCCCGAGTCGCCAACTTTTGTTCCAACTCCGGTTGTCCAACCAGCAGGAGGCACATCAATTTATCCTTTTCGGTATCCAGATTGGAGAGAAGTCGAAGTCCTTCCAGAACTTTTCCACTGAGCCGGTGCGCTTCGTCCACCAACACGACGACCCGTTCTCCTTCCACGGCCAGACGGAGCAACAGCTTAGGCAGTTCCCGTTGTAACGCCCCAAGGGACTGATCCTCAGGCAGTGTCCCGGTCAAATCTTCATAAATGGATACAAGTAAATCAGAATAGGACTGATCCGGATTCATGAGATAAGCGAACCGGACGCCGGTCGGCGGATGGCGAAGCAGGTGCCGGCACAACAGGGTTTTGCCGAGACCCACTTCTCCAGTCAGCATGGTGAGTCCACCACTGGCAATGCCAAATCTGAGATGGTTCAGCGCTTCCAGATGGTGGCTGCCGGGGAAAAAGAAATCGGTGTCCGGTGTCAGGCGAAATGGGGGTTCCGAAAACCCCAATTCCTGATAGCACATGCTGAGATCTAACGTCGTCATCATGAGGCTCGTATAATCTTAGGAGAGAGAAAGATGACCAGTTCACTTTTCTTTTTAGCTGTGTAGGTTCCCTTAAATAAGCGACCAAGATAGGGAATGTCCCCTAAAAGCGGAACCTTGCGCTCGGTTTCTGAGCTTTCTTCTTGGATAAGCCCACCGATAATGACCATTTCTCCATCTTTCAACCTGACCAATCCGGATGATTGCTTGACATCTAAAACCGGAGCAGTGGCTCCGCCCTCCCCCCTTTTAGCACCTGGCGATTCTCTAATTTCACGGAGTCGGGAAAGAATAGGAGTTACATCCAGCATAATCCATCCATCTTCGGAGATTTGGGGCGTAACGGAAAGGACCAAGCCGACCGTCACGGATCGCACCTGCTCAGTGACAATATTGCCACTCCCCGCTGTTCCTTGAGCAACGGTTGAGGAAAAAAAGGGTTCATCGGTGGCGACTTTAATTAAGGCCGGTTGGTTATTCATGGTGACCACGCGAGGTTGAGAGATCACACGAATGTCGCCCTGTTCTTCCAGGGCTGTAAGCACTCCATCAAAACTCCCATCCTCGAAGGAAATAGTGGTCGTGGCAGCTTTCGCCATGAAACCTCCGAAGGGTGCGGTAATTATGTTTGCGAGGGCAATGGCGCCATTTGTGCCATCAAAATTAATCCTACTCCAATCAATGCCCAAACTGTACTGATCATCCAGGGCGACTTCATAAATCCGCACCTCGATCTCTACCTGTCGGTATAGGGCCTCGTGAACGCTTTTAAGGAAATCGTCAATTTCATCGACCCGTTTGTACCGATCGGATATCTGAATCGTTCCTGAGAGACGATTGACCACGAGTCGTCCCTCTTCGGACATCAGAGTCTTAATTTGCATTTCCAATTCTTCCCAGAATTTTATTTCGTCTTCCTGGTTCACCGTGATTTGTCCGGTGTCCTGTGATGCGCCGCCTCCGCTCCCCCCGCTGGAACCGGAGCTGAGCTGCGCGCGGTTTTGTCCTGTCCCACTCCGAACGAGACGGATGTAATCAACGTTCAATGTTTTCGTTTTGAATTGCCTGACCTGGATCAGGTTCTGGTGGTGTTCCCAGTAAAAGCCATGGGCTTCCAAAATGGCTGACATCGCCTGTTCCAGAGGCAGATGATGAAAGTCCACGGTAATGGTGCCGGTGATTTCTGGCCCGGCCACAATATTTAAATGATTGCTTCGAGCAAACAACGCCAACGCGTCGATGACAGGCAGATCTTGTGCGCGAAAGGAATACAAGGGCCCCAAAGAAGGGGAAGGTGGCGGTGTCGGAGGCTTGGGGAGATCGCTGGTGAGCAACATGCGATCCTCAAGGGAAAATGTCCCCCGAGGGTTGCTCACGGATGATGCCGCCAAATCTGAGCTCAGGGAAAGTCTCTGTGAAGTCTGTGTGGTGTCGGCATCTGAGATTGACCGATCTGCATCTGGATTGGCGATGGTGCATCCCCACAGGCTGAACATGCCCAAAAGAGCCAAAATTTTAATAACTCGTCCCCCCCATGTGATGGATGCTCCGTAGAACGGTCGATTGGAAATAATGGACGTCTGAAGAATCACTATGGTGTTGTGTGGCATGTCGTCTTTCATAGGGTAATGAGTAAAGTTATGACGTGGCTTTTTTGGAAAATGTTAACCATTGGTTTTTGCCCTGATGCTTGAGCCACACACCTTTGGGCTGAATGGACAGGACCTGATACCCGTTAATCATTTCTCCTTCATACACCACGGTCCGGTTGATCACGGCACTCCGTTGTTCACCTTCGAGGGCAATGGCTTTAAGGGTAAACGTATTCGTCACCTGCTTCTCCTCTGTTTGGTCCGCTCCCATCGAAGCTGGGTCCTGTTGAACCTGAGAGGCCGCCACGATAGGAGCAAAAGGATCACGACTGGCGTATTCGATCCATTGACCAGCCTCATCGTCATGGGGTCGCCCCGTAGGGGAAAGAGAAGGGAGAGTCGGAGCCGAAAGCAGTCGATTCAATCCCACGGAGATGATTCCCGGTGCATCGGATGCCGTGTCCACGATATTGGTATAGACCGCGAATCCTGCGAGAAGGCACAGACCAACCGCGACAAACGGATTTTTTAAAGCTCGACGGAATCGTTGATTTTCATCCATACCGACAATCCAATGGTTAAATGAGTGGCTTGTTGACCATCCCCCATGACCGTCACATTCTGAATGTCGACTCTTGGTCCGGACCGGGTCAGGGCTTTGAGAAACTGAAGATAGGAACGATATGCATTGGGGGTTCCCTGCGAGTTGACTTGAATTTCCAATGGAACCAATGTCACTCCCTGGATTGGAGAGGTGGTGCGTTCTGTGCTCAGAATCCGATACTGGATGAGGAGATTCCACTGTTTCCCGTCGATTTGAAGCGTTTGCGCCCATTGCGCCAAATGGGTGAAGCTGTGGAGTAAGCGTTGCTCAGCCAGTTGGAGGTGAGTGTCAAGCGCA
Organism: Candidatus Nitrospira allomarina; assembly: GCF_032050975.1. Classification (NCBI taxonomy): domain Bacteria; kingdom Pseudomonadati; phylum Nitrospirota; class Nitrospiria; order Nitrospirales; family Nitrospiraceae; genus Nitrospira; species Candidatus Nitrospira allomarina. Next base: position 1,342,033 of record NZ_CP116967.1, read on the forward strand.
TCCGGACGAGCCTGAAGGTATTGAGAGCGAAGTTCCGACACCTGTTGTTCCAAGCCGATCGCATCTTGAGTCAACGATTGGCGCTTCTGAATGGTGAAAAGTTTATCCAGACTCACCCAGCCCACAATGGATAACGTGCCAATCAGTAGCACCACGAGTGTCGTGCTTTTGAGTTGTTGGGGATTGGGCCACTCAAAACGGGGAAGCCACTTCATGACATGGTTCCCTTCAAGGTGAACCGATAGAGTGAGCGTTCATTGCTTGAGGTGGCAGTTTGGGTCAAGAGTTGATCTCGCCAATCCTCATGCAGGGACACATGATATGGTCCATCCGCCAGCTGTTGCACGAATTGATCCACCACAAGCAATGTGGCGGCAAGATTGGTAGAAGTGCTGCCGTCCAGCTCCACGTTCCATCCGTCCTGGGTTCGCTCCACAAAGGCTTTGCGCAAGATGACCTGGCTGGGGATAATGGTTCCCAAATAACTGAGAAACGGGCCTTCTAATTCCGGCGCGGTGGTTTCGTTGACGGAATGAGCCCATTGTCGTTTCGTGTCTAATGACATGAGGCGACTTTCCCATTGCGCGTAATCCTGCTGGAGGGCGCTGACCTGGTCGGTCATGGTCCGCATCGCTGTGCGATGTCTGGCTAAATAACCTTCGATGACGCTGGTTGTTGCGACTCCGAAAAGAATAAAAACCGCAAGGATGGCGACAAAAGCCTTGGTAAGGGTCTTCCGTAGCGGGGCTTGGAGAACCTGCGTGGGTGTGAAGTTGCTATGCAGATTGACCGGAAGCATCGCACCGACCCACAGCCAGTAATTCCAGTCCGGCTTGATGGGGTATGGTATGAGGGGAGTGTTGACGTGTGGCTGTATTTCACCCGCCGTTAATCGTTCTTCATCGTCCCAAAACCAGATGCAGGGAAACTTTAAATTGGTTTGTTGGGTGATAAACATTATCGTTCGATTGGCCTCGGTTCCGACCCGCTCTCCAAGTGGAACCCAGTCTTGAGCGGGGAACAGATGTCGAGTCCAAATGGGGGTTCCCTCATCATTTCCTGCGACAATCATGATTTTGCTTTCGAGCATGGTTATCAGGATCGAACCTTTTCCCGGTTCGACGGGCAACGTGCTGAGTTGACTCTCAGCCAGAGTAGAAAGAGGAGCCAACTGGCGAAGAGATAAGCCCAACTCTTGGCAGATGTGCACGATCTTATCGATATAGTCTTGGGGCCATATATCAAGGTGAATATTTAATTTTCCTCTCGCTTCCAGGCCAATCCGATATCGCCAAGCTGCTGGTCCCTCCCACGGTTTTTCCTGTTGGACCTTTCGTTCAAGAAAGGGAAGGAGGTCAGTGAGGAGCATCGGAGGGATTTGAATGGTTCGCGAGGCAAGCCGTGGATGGTCAACGAGCATTGCGAGGTGCGTGCCGGGAAATTGGGTGTGGTGAATTGCTTCTTCCAATGCTTCGCGAAGCGTGTCGAGGGACACGTGCCGGCCTGGACGTTCCCAACTCCGTCCAATAGTATTTTTCACAATTGATAAGGCTTTCAATCGACCATTTGAAAGGCTGACGCTTAAAATCGTCTGTTTTTTCTTCACCAGGGTCTTCTGGAGGTTCAGGGGGATCTCCAGCATAGGTGTCTGGGCGTCGGCAAATGATGGGGGTGATTGCGGGGTGTCGATCATAGTATCAGGGGCTATAGCAACCGCTACTGTTGATTCGCCATTTGGATCCTGCCGCGCAGTCGGGGTCAAATTGAAATCCGGCTTCGGTGGTCAGGGTGAATTGTGTTTCTGGAACACTAAATGTATTCGCTTCGTCCAAACTAACCGTGGTTCCCGAGAAGTGATAGCGACTATGCGGCACAAGCGTGCCGCCACCGGAATCAGTCGGGCTCCCATCGACTGCGTAACTGCCTCCGGCTCCATTGGCAGAAAGGCTGAGGAGAAGAAATAAATGGCCAACGTGCCTGCGATGAATTTTCAGATCCGGTATTCCAGTTTCATCGGTGCTCCACCAGGTTTCAAAGTCGGCATCCGTGGTAATGGAGGGATTCACATTTTGGGACAGATGGGTAATGACCATAAATCGTGCATCCGCCAAGGCTGTCGTGGAGAGACCTGTGGAGTTGGTGAATCCACTGATGTTGGGTTGTACGAAGTAATAGCGGAGAAATCCATTAGGGTTCGTGGTGAGTTGTCCTAGAGCGGCCGCGACATAATCCGGACTCAACGCGGTGAGTGTTGCCGGAAATGAACGGGTCTGCCGAATGTAGAGTTCAATACCTCGGGCAATTGTTGCTAATTGTTCATCCTCCGCATCCCGCTTCACGGCGGCCAGTTGATTGATCACGTTTGGCGCAATAAGGCTGGCGAGAATGGCGATGATTGCCAGGACGCCAATCATTTCCACAAGCGTAAATCCATTTGTAGAAAGACAGCGTGAGGCCTCAAATAATCTGAAAAAATTCCGGCCTATTCTTTGATCGGTGTTCCGGTTTCCGCACCGGTTGAACTGGAGGCCGGTGCCGGGACGCCAGCCTGTCTCGAATGCGATCGAGGCCGTCTGGAGCCCTATGGCTTGAGTGGGAAAGTCGTTGCGTCTTGTCATGAGTCCGATCCCGACTTGCTATTTCTCAGCGAGGTAGTTGTCTCGGGGGTGAGTGTACGTACTCTTCTCTCCATCGGGCCTATCCCGCCTGGTAGTCCACCAACCTTTCTTTCGGTGTTTAAAAAGCCAATCTTAATTTTCTTAAACTTTTCAAATGCACAGGGCGGGTTTGCGAAGACCACAAGGGGGCGGAACGATCAGCCGGAGGTCAGGTTATGGGGGTGGAAAAGCAGGCATTTTTTGCCGGGTCAGAGAGCGAGAAAGTCTCGAGAATGTTTTCGCCTAACAGGGTGGAGACAGAGGGTTCCATCGTTTGGTGGGGACACACAAGGGATCGAACCAATAACCGGTATTGGTGGTAAGAGAGAACTCAAAATCAGGGATGTTGTAGCTATTGTCCTCGTCCAAACCGATTTCGGTGCCTAGAAGGTGAAGGCGGCTATGTGTTGGAAGAAGCGCGCCGTTGGAATGAGTTGGTTGGTGGTCAATGGAAAAACTTCCGCCATTTCCGTTGGGGATAAGGTCTACCATATAAAAAAGATGGCTGACCGTTCCACGATGAATAATGAGCGGAGGGGTCGTGCTGTCATTCATGTTCCACCAGGTTTCAAAGGAGGCGGGTGTGGTGATGGCCGGGGCCGCATCTTGTGCGAGATGGGATATGAGAAGAAACCGGGCATTGATGAGTTCACCGCCAGTCAGTCCGGTCGAGTTTTGAAATCCGGTTATGGAGGGATGCACCGCATAATAGCGGGGGAACCCTCGTGCGTTTCGCGTCATTTGGGCTTGAGGCAATGGCGCAAAGTCAGGAGAAAGGATGAGTAGCGAAGGGGGGAACGCGTGGTTCTGTCGAAGATACGAGATGATTCCGTTGGCGATGAGTTGAAGATCACGAGTTTCACGGTCTTCACTCATTGGATCCCAGACTCTGACCATGGAGGGCGACACAACAGCGAGCCCGATAGATAGAATCGCCAACAGGCCGATAAAAACAATGAGGGTCATTCCGGCTTCCGGGTCAGAGACATTCGGTTGGCGGGACGGGGAAGGTAAGGCGACGCCAAGCTGGCCCAGGTAGCTTGTCAATGGATTCCACCCATTAAACTCATCATGGGCATAAAGAGAGATAGCGCGACGATTCCCACGATCGCGATTAATCCCAGAGTAATCAGAGGCTCGAGAATGCCAAAAACTTTTTTGATTTTACGGGGAATTTCCCGATTATAATAATTCGCCACATTCATGAGTGTGTGGGGTAATGTCCCGGTGGCTTCCCCGACCGAGATCATTTGAATCACCATTGGCGGAAAGACCGGATGACGGCTTAATGATTCATTGATGGTGGAACCCTCGGACACGGCGCGCTGTGTGTCCTGAAGCGCCCGTTCCATCACAGAATTGCCCACCAGTCCCTGGCACAGTTGCAGGCATTGCAGAACAGGGATGCCGGCTCGATACAAGACGGCAAAATTTTGAACAAATTTGGATATCGTGAGCATCCGGATGAGTTCCCCCAGAACGGGGAGTTGTAAGACCATGCGGTCCCGCCAGTGAGCGAATCCCGGCAGGTATTTTCGCCCCAGGGTCCACACCATTGGGCCGAGCAGGAGGAACGAACTCCAGAGCCACCAGCTCCCGACGAAAAGTTCACTGAGGGTGATAATGAGAATGGTGATAGTCGGGAGAGGCACATGCAGGCCTTCCAGGATAGGGACAAATCGGGGAATGACGAACGTAAAGAGCAAGACCAGTAATCCGATCACCGCTACCATGACAATGCTCGGATAAATGGTGGCCTGACGGACATCTCCACGGATCTGATCGAGCCAATCCAGATATCGTTCTAATTCTTTGAAGGTCTCGGTCAAGGTGCCGCTGTCTTCTCCGGCATGCACCAGATTGGTGATTTGAGGAGGAAAAATCCTGGGATGTTGCTTCATGGCATCATGCAAGGTGTTTCCGGCCTCGACTTGTTGAAAGATTGCCTGCAAGGTCGTACGCAAATGAAGGTTGGGTGTCTCGATCGACAAACTTTTTAAAGCCTGGGTAAGGGGAATGCCGGCCTCGAGGAGGGTAAACATGTGTGTGGAGAATTCCATCAGATCGCGGGGTTTGACTCTCCCTCTTTTTTGAGTAGTTCGCGCGAGTGACTTCGGTTTGGATTCCAACGTGCGCACGAGCCAGAGTCCCATGTCCTGGAGCTGGCGTTCCAGGTGGGAAAGATCCGGCGCCGCCATTTCTCCCTCAATCGGCTTCCCATGGGCGTCGATGGCGCGGTACTGAAAATTAGCCACCGGTCACCCTCAACACTTCTTCGAGAGTGGTGATTCCCTGGAGGGCTTTCATGAGTCCGTCATCAAACATCGTTGGCATTCGATCCCGCCGGATAATTGCCCGAATACCTGCCATATCCGGGCCGTGCACGATAGGCCCATGTAGTTCCTCTGAAATCTGGATTATTTCGTAAATACCTGCCCGGCCTTTATAGCCTGTCTGGCCGCATGCGTGGCATCCTTTTCCTATCCAGAGAGTCGGGGGAATGTTGTCCGGCAATTCCATTCGAAGATCCGCAAGGACAGTGGCGGCATCCGTTCGTTCAACCTTGCATTCGGGACAAATACACCGAACAAGTCGTTGTCCGATAATGGCGGTCAGAGCGGAGGCGAGGAGGAAGGCTTCCACACCCATGTCGATTAAACGTGGAATGGCTCCTAACGCATCGTTGGTGTGAAGTGTGGAAAAAACCAAATGTCCGGTTAAAGCCGCGCGCATGGCCAGATCGGCCGTTTCCTGGTCACGGATTTCACCAACAAGAATGACGTCAGGATCCTGCCGAAGTAGGGCACGAAGTCCGGCAGCAAAGGTCATGCCGATGTCTGGATTGACTTGCGTTTGGCGAATGAGAGGCATTTGATATTCGATCGGGTCTTCCAGTGTAAACACACTTTTTTCTTTGGCATCGACATGACGGAGGGCCGTATATAACGTCGTGGTCTTTCCACTCCCTGTGGGACCTGTCACGAGGATAATGCCATGGGGACGGTGGATCAGGGATTGAATGCGCGATTGGTCGTTGGGTGTAAACCCCAACGCCAGGAATTCTAATTTCAATGCCCCTTTATCCAGAATTCGTAGGACAATGCTTTCTCCGAAATTCGTTGGAAGGGTCGACACACGAAGATCAATTCGGCGAGTGCCTAATGTAAAGGGAATCCGGCCGTCCTGGGGAGTTCGTTTTTCTGTGAGATCAAGATTGGCCATGAGTTTAAACCGGGCGGTAATGGGCGCCTGAAGGGGTTTTGGAATGAGAATTTCTTGCGTGAGGATGCCGTCAATGCGCATTCGGACCCGTAAATAGTACTCATCCGGCTCGACATGGATATCTGTTACCCGTGATTGAATGGCAGCGGTAATGAGTTGATTGCACAAGCGGATCATCGGCGCTACCCGGCTCCCGTCTTCCCCGAGATCGGAGATCCCTTTGACCATTAATTCATCAAGCAGTTGCTTAATGGATTCCCGGTGCGCATAGTGTCGCTCGATCGCTTCAATTAACTCTTGGGCAGGGGCCGTGTGGGTGTGGACGTTGAGCCCGATGCGACTTTCAATGGTATCCACCGCGACAATATTCAACGGATCTGCCATGGCCAGGTTTAACACATTCCCCTGTTTGCTAAGAGGGAGGACTTGAAACTGGGTAGCGATGTCGTAGGGAATGAGATTGACAATGTCCGGTGGGATGAAGATCGTGGAGAGGTCGACTAAGCCGGTTTGGGTGCCCTCGGCCAAGTAATGGGCCAGGACTTTTTCGGTAATGAATCCCAGACCAATGAGGGTTTGGCCGAGCATCACACCTTTTCTCTTCGTCTCCCGGACCGCCAAGTCCAATTGTTCTTGAGTGATCCAGCCGTCCTGGAGGAGAGACGTTCCGAGGAGAGGCCGTGCGGCTGTTGGAGGTGTGGGTGTGGTTGGCATGGGCCGGACTGCTAGGAGAAGATTTTAGGCGACAGCAAATGGGTGCTCGCTTGTGAGGAACGCATAGGAGGAGGGAGCACAGCCATTGTTGGGATTTTCTCAATCATCCCTCAATGAACGAGGATGTGAATTTATTGATGTGTAAGATAAATATACATGCGATCATTGCTCGGGTTGTATTTCACGCGTCCGCGTAATTGGCGTTCGGTTAAGCTTGCACCGATACCGGCATCGATGACCCCATCAATTTCATTGAATTCCGTATCGGAAACTCCGTCGACTCTGAGATAGGCCACTCGGGCTCCAGTGGGGAGATCGCTATTGCCATCATCACCCTTCAGATCCCATCCTACATTCGTCCCTGTTGTCGCTGTTCCGAGTGCAACTGCCGTTTGAGCCGGCATGTACATGGTTGTGCCCAGTCCCGGAGGCGTATTGGTGTTAAATTTTTCCAGATAGGGTCCTCGGAATCGGCTCCATTGATTGGTTCCGGTATTTAACGGATCGGAGGCGTCGAGCGTTAAACGAGCTCCAAGAGAGGTAACGGTGGCGCTGTTACCTCCGGTCTCTTGCGCCGGAGTTCCAGCGGCATTGAGAGGCCAGATGGTTCCGATATCGCCATAATATTTTGCGACGGCGGTCTCATACGTTCTCACAGCAGCAGCCATGGAACTGGCTTTAGACGAGGCAATCAGAGTGAAAATCTTTGGCAGTAACAACGCAATTAGTATGGCGATGATGGCCAATACCCCGATCATTTCCACCAGGGTAAACCCCTGGGAATGATGAAGCGGCCGGAATAGTTTTTTTGGCATCTGTCAGTTCTCCTTTACGAAGGGCGCGTCGTTCCGCCAAGTTTCAGGCTGAATATGGAAAATGGTATTGATGACCCGCCCATAAAAAGTCCATCGGCATATGGGACAGCATTCTTAAACCCATCTTGTCTTGCCGGGAAATCAGGATCGCGGCCGTGAGCGGGATTGCAGGTCTAGGAGTGCGATACTGGCAAATGGATCCCCGAGTTGAGTTGCTTGACTGAAAAGTCGGTGAGCGGCTTTGGAATCTGATGGCCCGATGTGGCCATCTGCATAAAGATATCCCAGATGAACGAGTGCTGAAGAAAGATGAGGGTTGAGTTCAAGCGCCTGTTGAATGGCATCTTTGGCATGGTCAATAAAGCCCAGGCTTTTCAGCGCGATGCCCATGCCGAGATATGCCTCGGCTGATTTGGGGTCGATCCTGAGGGATTCTTGATAAGCCGCTATTGCGTCTCCCGGCCGACCATTTAACAATGACCGCCATCCCGTATTCGTCTGGTCTTCAGTGTCATTGTTGTGAAGCAGGATGGCGATGTGTATAGGTTTCTTTGATGGAGAAGAATGGGATTGCTCAAAACCTGTGGGTTTGGGTTCAGTGGGCGACGGGTGAAGGGAATGTGTAGGAAGAGTGGAGTGCTCAATCTTTGATGAGGCGGCGTTTTTGCGATCAGGCTGAGCCTGGGGAGGGATATAGTTGTTGATCTTTTCTAGTTGCCGGATAAAAGGCTGAAGGTCGGATTCATCTCCATGACTCAAGTCCTGGGAGCCGGGAAGCGTCAAATGACTTCCCTGGGCGGTAGACCAGGTCATTATTCCCAGACCAAGGATAATACTGAGGATGAACGTGCCCGAAGATGATCCTGGGATTCTAGATGTTCCTTTGGTTTTTGCCCTTGGTACTAAGATGGGATGTCTCATGATGCCTCATTGCCTCAGTGGTTCCAGATTGAACCTATCGGCCAATAGGCAACATGCTTAAGGGATTACGCGTGAAGTGTTAACCAAGTTTCCAAAAACCCGACTCAATAAGCTAGGAACGGCCAACAAAAGAATACATAGGGTTGTGAGATAGTCGGAGGGTTTATTAGAGATGCATGATGGTCCTGACACGATTCCTTGAATCAACGATCGGCCACAGGGTCCTTGAGGTATCAATGAAGGAAGTTCGGGTCATGCTGGAGGAGTGTTCCCGACTGGGGGAAGGTCTGAGACGAATAACATGACCCTCCTCAATTTGAGGAGGGTCTTGTTAAACCAGGAAACGTTGGGCTTGATTGTTAGGTGGCTTGATCAGGAAAAGCGGCTTTTAAAAGTGGCTGTAATTCACCTTTTTCTTCCATTGGACCCAAGACATCCGTATCCCCATAAAACTGGCCATTAATAAAAACTTTTGGCAAAGTGGGCCAATTGGTCATTTTAGAAAGAGCCTCCCGCTTTTCAGGATTTGGCAAGGCATTGATTAATTCATAGGGATAGCCGAATTTGTTAAAAAACTCCATGGTCTCCACGGTAAATCCGCACTGTGGGGCAGACTTGGTGCCCTTTCCGTAAATGAGAATTTTGTGTTGAGCGATTTCTCTTTTAATTTCGTCTTCAATGGGTGTACTCATAAGATTATCCTCCTTGGGCTTCATTGCGGGTTTTGGCCTGAATTTCTAGGGCATGAATGCGTCCGTCTTTCATGGGCGCATCGAGGGCTTGGTAAATCATTCGATGACGGTCCAGCAAATTCTTTCCTTCAAAGGCATTGGAAATGACTTTGACCGTAAAATGGTCCATGGTACCGGTTCGATCAAGGACCGAAACTTCAGCATCGCCTAACGCTTGTTGAAGTTGAGTGCTCAGCTCTTCAAATGTCATCATAGAAAAAATTATTCCTGGTGAAAAATGATGTAATATTCAGACCCCACTATACCGGAGAGAGAATTTTCTGCGCAATGCGGGTCCGGAATCTTCTCTGAATAAATGGTTCCGACGGGGTACGATGGTTATTTAATCCCGTTCGTGCGGTGTGGAAAGATCCTATCCGAGGTCAAATGCGAGGCGTGAAGAGGAAAAATGCAGATGAGGTAAGGAAGAAGGTGAGGATGGGGTCCTCCTTTGTCTCCGGACTCCTAAATTTTCCCCCCCATTATTCCTTTTAGATCGGAGAAGGGTAGAGATGTGATTGTAGAAAGGCTCCGAGGCCCTGCAACACTTGAATGGGAATTTCATGGCCCCCACGAAATTCTACCCAACTGACGGGTAAGCCAGCCATTTGGATATGCTCACGAAGTTGCTGCGCCATGGAAAAGGATAATATGGGATCGTCGGTCCCATGGCTTTGAAACACCGGGAGGCCTTGGCGATTGGGTAGGCGAGTAAGCCATTCTTGCTTGGCGATAAGGGTGCCCGAAAGTAGTACCAATCCTGCGAAGGGAATATCGGTATGAAGGACCAAATCGGTCGCCAGCATGGCTCCCTGGGAAAACCCTCCAAGGATCAGCGATGGTGAAGGTACGGACAAGGTTTCTGTGGCAAGAGAAAGGACATCCTGCATTTGGGTGCGGGCCGGAGGCAAGCCACGGGGAATTTCTTGTGACAAGGTCTCCCACTGCCCTTGGGCTCTGGCTTGTGTGAGGCGTTCCATGTCCAGCATCCACCAAGCTCGGGCGTCCCCAAAGCCCATGTTTAATTGGAGTGGAGCGGCAGGAAAGAGGAAACGGACATCATCCGGGACATTCAGATACCGCCATAAGGCGACTAAATCATCCCCTGGTGCTCCGAATCCATGCAAGAGAACCACCAGGGGACCTTCACCACTCCCATGGCGATCCATACCCCCTGTAATGCAGACGTCTAAACCGGCCCAATGTTCGTGTCGCATACAGTCAAAAGTCTAATGATGAAGAAGAGAGAAGGGGAATATTTTCAATTGGCTATGATTGGGTAAACATGTGACTCTGATGCTGGAAGGGGAACGTTCAAAAATCCTAATGTCCCATTTTCGGGGCGCCGGCATTGGCACCTTCTGTGATGAGCGGAATTCGCAAAGTCTGGTGACAGTGATTGCAAACGACTTTCAGGGTATTCTCGTCGGCATATTGGACCTCTTCTTCTTTTTTCCAAAATAACTTACTGCATTTTGGACATTTTCTGACTAACATCGGCATCGGCACGACTCCAGTTTTTTGTCACGGATTTCTAGTAGACTTAGTGTAATACATCTTGCCACAATCTGCCAACGCATGATCAATTTTTTGGATTCCCATGACGTTAAGGCGCAACAGCTGTTGGCACTGTTTTGCCAAACGGATTGGGCTAGTCATCGTTCATTGGAGGACACTGAACATATGCTCGCTCATACGGATCTGGCCATTTCCGCCTGGGATGAATCAAGACTCGTCGGGTATGGGAGGGTGTTGACAGATTTTACCTATCGGGCTTCGATTTGGGATGTGATCGTGGATCGGGCCTATCAGGATCGGGATATTGGTAAAGGGATTATCCAGCGAATTTTAACGCATCCCAAGTTGGAACGGGTGGAATTGTTTTGGCTTTGCACCAGGCGCTATCAGGGGTTTTACGCTTCTTTGGGATTTTCTGATAAAGAACAGACTGGTATGGTTTGGGATCGGAGCAAGCATGTTGCTCCTCCCACGAAACCATTAAATGAATAGAGATGGGCCATGGCAAGTCCTGCAACATATCGAGTGTCATTCCATTAAGGCATGTAGGCCAATAAATTGAGGTAAACAATGATTGTTGTGGGGATGATGTCAGGGACATCGGCGGATGGGGTGGATGCCGCAGTTGTAGATATTCGAGGAACCGGACATCGTCTCAAGAGTGTCCTGCTCAAACATGTCGGTCGTCCGTATGCTCCCAAACTTCGGCAACGAATTTTACAAGTTTGTGAGCAGGGAACCGTCGGGCAGATCTGTCACCTCAATGTGGTCCTGGGCGAAGTATTTGCTAAAACCGCGTTATTAGCCATCAAGCATTCCGGAATTTCTCCTCAACGAGTGGCGCTGATCGGCTCGCATGGTCAAACAATTCATCATCGGCCTGCCGCAATCTATGAGCCCGGTATTGGTCAGATCCGTTCGACACTGCAAATTGGAGATCCTCATGTGATTGCGGAACGTACCGGAATCACGACTGTATCGGATTTTCGAGGCAGAGATTTGGCGGTCGGTGGAGAGGGAGCTCCATTAGCTCCTTATGTCCATGCCCTTCTTTTTGCTCAGAAACATGCCACACGAATGGTGGTCAATCTGGGAGGGATTGCTAATGTGACCCTATTACCCAGCGGGGGAAGTCTGTCAACGGTTCGGGCGTTTGATACAGGCCCTTGTAATATGTTGTTGGATGGATTGGTGGCGATGGAGACAAAGGGCATAGCTAGGTTTGACCGGGGTGGTCGCCTTGCCTTGAAGGGGCAGGTAGATGAGGGCCTGCTTCATTGGCTGCTGACGCATCCCTATGTGTCTCGCAGGCCTCCCAAATCCACGGGACGTGAGATGTTTGGAGAGGACTATATCCAGCGTGTGTGGGCTCAAGCGAAGCGTCGCCATTTGGCTATTTCTGACCTTTTAGCGACGAGCTGCCGGTTTATTGCTCAGGTGATTCACCAGGCGCAAAAGTGGATGAGGAAAGTCCCTGATGAGTTGGTGTTTGGCGGTGGAGGGGTGCGAAATGCTCGGCTCTGGTCAGAACTGTCCGGTGTGTTCGATCCCATTCCCGTGATGCGCATGGATGAATGCGGAGCATCCAGCCAGGCCTTTGAGGCGCAGGCCTTTGCGGTGCTGGCCTATCAAACAGTGAAGGGTGTCTGTGCCAATTTGCCTAAGGTCACGGGTGCTCGCCATTCGGTTATTTTGGGGACGGTAACTCCCGGGATTCACGGACTTCCTTAGAACGTTCCTTTTTATTTCGGGCTTTTTCCCACTGGTGAAATGACGGACAGATTGATGTCTCAGAACGGACTTTCATTGATTCTCCTGGCTGGGTTCATGCTCGGAGTCGTGTTTTTGTTGCGATGGATCTGGCGCCGTCCCCTTCCGGCAGGGGTTCTACCAGCTTTGAATCCTGAATCCGGTGAGAGTGTGGTGACCGCTCGGCCTATCATGTCGCCGGAAGAAGCGACTCTCTACAATCTGATTACCTTAGCGGCTCGTGATCATATGCTGGTTTTGGCCAAAATCCCGCTTCTGAGTGTTCTGTCGGTTGTCGATAAAGATGAAGAAGCTCGAAAGGCAGCCATGCGAACGATTCAGCCTGTTCGCTGTGATGTCGTTCTTGCCCATCCCGGGTCACTTAAAGTCATGACAGTGATTACCTTGAACAAGGAGGCTCCACCTACGGCAGGACGCGAAGACCGAGATCGATTTGTGGAGACTCTGTTGAAGGCGGCGGGAATTCAATCGATCATTCTTCAGACCACACAGAAGTATTCGGTGGATCAGATCACCGGATTACTTGGCCTGGCTGAGGAAGAATAGGACCGAAAACCGAGGGGTATTTTTTGATTGGGTCCCTGTGTGCGACAAATGTTGTGTGTCTAGGAGCGCAACTGCCGCCGATTCATCCGAAGTCCGATAGGCTCCTAAGCCGTTATGACCGGTAGGATCGCCTGAAAGGTTTTCAGACCTTCATCCACGATGGTACCTGTTTGTACTGCCGGATCATGCATGGGAAGAAACCTGGCAATTTTAAAGAATGTACGATGGTCGAGTGTTGCCGCGATTTCTGATCGTCGACCGTGTGTAATTGGAAGTGTCAACCCAGGTCCCATTTTCCACTCCCAGAGAGATGGGCTGAGACACAGGCAGAGATGATGGTCTGCCACCTCCGAGTATCGATTAAATAAATTGCGTCGATACTGCTTCACAAGCGGGCCCTCAACAATCAGAGCAAAGACCATGTGGTGTCCCCACCAGATGAGGGAACGGAACGCGAATTTGTTCTCACGGGTATACAATCTTGGGAAATCGACATATTGATAGGGGAAATTTTCCAGATGTTCGCCTTTGACGAACTGGCTGGCTTGAGGGTCGAACCCTTCAGGAGCCAAAAGGTGATGTAAGCCGATTTCTGCCTCGAGCCGGTCATGAAGGTGTTCCAGGACCTGTTTGATTTTGACCGAGATTACGGCTTTCTTCCGAAAAAAATCCTGATCGGCCAGGATGGCCAATTCGTCAGGAGTGAAGAGAGGACTGGTAGCCATAAGTTTATGTACCTCACTTACCCATGATCGTTTGTGAAGGAATATCTGCAGCGTGAGTGGTGAATAGGAGTTTTAAGAAGAATGAAAATTGCGACTTACAATGTTAATTCAATTCGAAAGCGGATCGGTATTCTTCACAAGTGGTTACGGCAACACAACCCCGATGTGATGTGCCTTCAAGAGACTAAAGTACAGGATCATGAGTTTCCGCTTCAAGCATTTTCCGACTTACCCTATGTCATCAACTTTTGTGGTGAGAAATCCTACAACGGCGTCGCCATATTCAGCCGGGCATCGCCGGAAACGGTGGCCTTTGGTTTTGAGGACGGGGAACTACCGGAGGATTCCACTCGCCTGGTTCGAGTGGTGGTCAATGGCATCATGATTATTAATTCCTACGTTCCGCAGGGATTTGCGATTGATTCACCGAAGTATGCCTATAAATTAAGGTGGTTCCAGCGATTGAGGCGGTATTTCTCGCGTGTGATCTCACCAGGACAATCCGTGATTTGGTGTGGAGATATGAACGTGGCCCCTGAACCGGTTGACGTACATAGTCCCGAAAAACACCTCAAGCATGTGTGTTTCCATGAAGAAGTGCGTCGTGTCTATCAGGAGACGGTGTCCTGGGGATTCGAGGATGTGTTTCGGCATCATTTTCCGCATCGTCAGCAATTTACGTTTTGGGATTATCGACGTCCAGGGGCTTTGGAAGCTAACCGCGGGTGGCGAATAGACCACATTCTGGTTACTCCGCCGCTTCTTCCCTATTCTCACAAGGTGAAGGTGGATGTTCAGCCGCGTCGTGCGGAAAGCCCCTCGGACCATACCGTCCTGTGCGCTGAATTCTCACTGTGAGAGTGTTAAATAATAATTTCCAAGGGCATATTGACCCACAGGCACGTTGCATATCAGGGGCCTCGGGGCAGTTCAAAAAAGCATGCCCTGAGCCTTTCGAAGGGTTCGTCCAGTCCTGCCCTGAGTCATGTCGTTAGGGAAGGCCGCAAATTGCCTTCCGTGTCCCGAAGGGCACAACTATTGTTTTGCGCGTAGAGCGTACTTTCAGTACGTGGGCACGGAAAAATGGCGAGAACGCCACTGGCGGCTTTTTTCAACAGTCCCACTTTGAGGGAAAAGGGCGGCTCTTGCAGAACCGATTGTGGTAAAAGAGGGTTAATTCTATTGCATAAAAAGATTTACGAATGTGGTCTTGGCAGGTTGCTAAAGACTCGAGAAAGAGAAGCAATTATTCATCAGCATGGGTTGCCCAATCCACGATCCTATTTTGATTTTTTCTGACGGGGCTTTGGATCGTCAGTGATGTTTTCAAGGGGAATAAAGACCGCACACGCAACTACCGTCGTCCAGAGATTGGGCTTGCCGATCGCAGATTGAGTAATGTTCTGGGTTCGAACAATATCCCTTCCCATTTTGAATACTTGCTCACGTTCCTTCCAGGCAACATTTGGATCGAATTTGATGCCAAGCGTGGTTGCGAGCATTTGGGCCGCGAGGTCCTCGGTATATTCTCCCGCTTCTTCGTCCGTTTCGCCATAAGCATGATGTTCCGACAAGTAGCCATAATTAACCTTCCTTCCAGAGGGAATGGCCACGCCGATTGAAGCCGAAATCAGGCGATTCCGCTCGTTGGTTTCAGATCTGGCCATGACGCAAAAGGTAATTTCGCCTGGATTCAGTAACTGTTCGCCACGTTTTCTCGAGATGATTTTACAATCTGGAGGAAGAATGGAGGAGACGGTCACCAGGTTGCAATACGCAATTCCCGCGCTCCGGAGGGCTTCTTCGAAAGATGCCAGTTTTTCCTTGTGGACGCCCACACCTCTGGTGAGAAACATTTGCGTTGGGACCATCGCGACTCCTTCGTCGATCAGTTAGTGGTGGATTGGGATAGGCAGGAGATAACTAGGTGATCGTCGAATCTGATTCACAACCTCGCTCTCCAATCTGTTGGCGCAAACTCTATATGGGAAAGCCTGGACGATTCGAATACCACGGGAAAGAACAGCCTTGCCACGTACGCCGGTATTTTTACCAAGACTGGTTGGCAAGGTGCAAGATTGTGAGGACTGAACGTTCAAGAAAAAATACGGTGGCCTAAGAAGGCCTTTTGACCAACAACAATTTAGGCTCGGTCAGTTCCTGAATAGCATACCGCACCCCTTCTCGCCCTAATCCTGACTGTTTGATTCCTCCATAAGGCATGTGATCGGCCCGAAAAGTCGGAATTTCATTCACCAGAAGGGCGCCCACTTCTAACCGTGAGTATGCCCGATACATGGTGTCGATGTTGCTGGTGAAAATCCCTGTTTGGAGCCCGAAATCAGAATCATTATGGAGGGCAAACGCTTCTTCAAGGTCTGCATAGTGGGTGACGGTTACCACCGGCCCGAAAATTTCTTCACAACAGACTTTCATATTGTTGTTGACGTGGGTCAGGACGGTAGGCTCGATGAATGAATCTTTTCGTGTCCCGCCAGTCATGACTCTTGCCCCATGCGAAACGGCTTCTTGGATCCACGTCTCGACCCGGCGGGCGGCTTGTTCGTTAATGAGGGGACCGACGACGGTGTTTTCGAGGGAAGGATCGCCCATTGGCAATGATCGGACTCGCTCCACAAAGGTCTTGAGGAAGTCGTCGTAACGCGATTCATGGACAAAGATTCGTTGCACAGAGATGCAGGTTTGTCCGGCATACCCGTACCCTCCGGCTACGCAACGGTCTATGGCCACATCAAGATTGGCATCCGGTTCTATGATGACCCCGGCATTTCCTCCGAGTTCGAGCAGAACCCGTTTGTATCCGGCCTTTCCTTTCAGCATCCACCCAATCGTCATAGAGCCGGTAAAGCTCAAGGCTTGGAAATTGGGATGAATCACCATCTGTTCTGCCAGGGTATTGGAACAGGGGATGATCGTCAGCATTTCCGGAGGCAATTCTGTCGTCAAAAACACTTCACCCAACATGAGCGAAGTTAGCGGGGTTTGGGGGGCTGGTTTCAATACCATCGGGTTTCCCGCTGCCAGGCAAGGGGCCACTTTGTGGGCCACCAAGTTAAGGGGAAAATTAAACGGGGTAATGCCAAGAACCGTCCCGATCGGAAAGCGTTGGACAGATCCCGAGTACGCCTCTCCTCCTGGGGTGAGATCCATCGGAATGATTTCTCCAGGGATGCGGGTGCTTTCCTCTGCGGCCAAGCGAAAGGTCTGAATGGCCCGATCGACTTCACGGCGTGCATCGGTAATCGGTTTCCCGGCCTCCTGACAAATTGTGGCCGCAAACATTTCCCGTCTGGTGGAAAGGCCTGTGGCGATATGCAGGAGCGCCTTTGCTCTGGCATGTGCCGGTATCCCGGCACATTTCGGCCGAGACCCGTTTGGCAGAGTTGGTGACCTGGTGGATATGCTCAGGCTCGGCCTGGCAGACCATGGCTACCACGTCATTGGAATAGGGGTTGCGTACCGGCTCCGCAGAGGAAGTCTGGACCCATTGGCCGCCTATAAGGATTGGCTTTGCCGTGGCCACAGTCATGAAAAGGTGAAAACCTCGTGAAATGGAGGTGGTTAGATTGATGAAGCTGGCTGGTCGGAACCGGGATGGGATGAAGAAGGCAACCGTTCAGCTTTCTGAATAAGATTCTCCGTTCCCCATTCCCTGATTGCATCCAAACTAAACGGTTCGAATGCGGCGATGGCTCCACAGCTCGGACACCCGTCGACCGGCATCTTGGCTTTGAATACCTCATCAAAACAGGTTAAGCACACAAACAAATCAGGTTCACCTTGCGCGCATTCAACAGGCCAAAAAGATTGGGATTCCGTCATGACTCAAAACCATTCTGTGGGTAAAAACATGAATTTTAGGATTGCCTGTGCAAATGTACACCTAATCACGCTGTCAGATCAATGAGGAATTGTGTAGAGAGGGAATGCATGGAGGATTCATGCTCCTTCGATGTGAGTAGAGGACAGGACTGGCAAAGACAGTGAAGAAGTCGAGCCTCCATGCAGCTTGAGCAATTTATCAATTTCTTCCTTGAACGTCTCATAGGGAAAGGCGCCGGGAATTAAAATAAGATGAGGATCTTCTGGCAGGGTTGTCGGAAAGAGAACGAAAGCCGGCGTGCCCCGAATTCCCAGGGAACCCGCATCCTGTAAATCTTTCTCAATATCTTTCATGTAGCGATGGGAAGCCAAGCATTCTGAAAATTGTTCTCCGTTGAGATTGAGTTCCTTGGCATATTGTTTGAGATGATCCGGAGACAACTGGCCTTCACTGTTAAAGAGCCGATCATGCATAGGCCAGTAGGCGTTTTGCTCTCCTGCGCATCGAGCGGCATCAGCTGCTCGAAGTGGACTGCCCATGCCTCTCGGGAAATCCCGATAGACAAAACGCACTTTTCCGGTCTCTATGTACTCCGAAAGCAATTTAGGAAAGGTCTCATGAAAAAACTTTTCGCAAAAGCCACAGGTGAAATCCGAGTATTCCAACAGGGTGATGGGAGCCTTGGGATTCCCTCGCACTACATCATCATCCTGAATCAAAAAGTCAGGAGTTTTCCCGTGAATCGTGGGACTCATCAGCAGCGTGCCAAGAAGGATGGCGGGCAAAACGGTCGATTTGAGGGTTTGGGCAATGTTCATCATCACTCCATGGCTATGGGCTATTGTTACATTCCTGGCGGACCGTGTCGAGAGAAGAGGTTGATCGTGCCAAGGGGTTGAATTTAACGGCGACGGGCTTTTTCCAGGAGCCCCATCATGAGAAGTGGCCAAACCACTGTGGCATCACTCAACACTTCAGCAAACATTCCTCCCTCTTTTCGAGGCACAAATTTTCCCCATGATACACCCTCCTCATACGTGCATCCGCTGAGACCACCCCAGTAGTCAGGCTCCGGGCAGATGCGGACACCGTACTGATACCGCGGAGGGGTTAATTGGGTACCCATCCGGAGGTTGAGAATATCGATATATGGTGGCGTTTGTTGTGCCCAATTACGGGGAACTCCGCCTCCGATGGTGAAAATCCCCAACCGTTTGGCAGACAGCAGTTTTTCGGTATAACTATTGAGATCTAAGAACGGATTAAATGACGGACGAGATTGCTGCAAGATCTGCCAGGTTTCCTGATCGGAGAGATCGGGGGATTGAGGTGTGGCTTGAGATTGTCGCCTCTCCTTCATGGCCCAAATGGAGACATCCAGCCCCATTTCAGAATCGGTAAATGCAGGAATATAGACCGGGACACCCTTTTCATAGGCACTTTTCAATATCCCGGGTCCTTCGTAATGGTCGTGGAGGGTTTTCCCGATTTCGCGAGTCAGAATTTCCGAGGAGATGGGTGTGTCGGGAGTCATGCGCTTTAAGGTTTGGCTGACGACCCGTTCGACGTGGTTGAGATTGGATTCCATCTCCAGCGTATCGTAGACGCGGTTATAGCCCTTTTCATACAGTTCGGTATCCGTCATGGATGGGTGATATTTATAGTGTGTTTTGCCTACGGCTTCACTCAAGCCATGGGCAATTAAAGCCCCCGTGGATACCACGGCCTGCACCATATTTCGGTCGATCATGCTGCAGATAATCTTTCCCATTTTCGCGATGGTCATGGCCCCAGACAAGGTTAAGATCACGGTACAATCGGGATCCTCGACCATTTTGTCCAAAATCTCAAAGGCATCGCCCAGACGTCGCCCCCCAAAGGCGGTCTTTTTCATGGCTGAGAGCAGGTCGGAAAAAGATTCAATCGTCTCCGGATCCAGAGCCTCCAGGGCTTCCAGGCCGTCGCTTTCGCCATCGTGAAAAGTTCTCGTAGTCATCACAGATCCTTACGGCATAGATGAAAGAAATAACCAGACGGGAGTACGAAGAGTCTGATTCTAGCGGGAGCGGGTGCGAACAATCAGGAAGGGGCGAACATCAGCTCCTAATAGCGATTGGTGATCCCAACGGGATTTGAACCCGTGTCTGCACCTTGAGAGGGTGCCGTCCTAGACCAGGCTAGACGATGGGACCAGTCTGTGTCTGTTTTAATTGAAAGTCGTACTCTCTGCCCATACCAGGCATGTCAGAAATGTACCATTAGGGACTTGTGGCATGCAACGAAAAAAGGGCAGATGTCAGGGATCACGGACGTACAATCACCTGTGTTGACAAGGGAGGAAAGTTGCGACCACAAAAATAAGGATTTTGAATCAGATATCAGAGGACGGAGAGTGCGCGGAATGGATAGTTAACGAACCCCGCATAAAGGGGTGGAGTCCACAATGGTAAGGGTACTGCCCGGGGGCTAAGCGGGTTAAGACAAACTGTTGATCGGGACGAATGACGCCTGAGTCAAATGAGCACTGGGACCGGGACTGACAGTCGTCTGCCACGATCGAATGGGCTTCTCGAGTTTGATTTTTCCACGTGAGGGCGGTATCCAGGCGGATCGTCAGGTGGGTCGGAGAAAAAAATGGCGGTTCAGCCTGGATGGCAATCTGCGGAGAAGAAGCCCACAGAATTGGTTGCGTGGAAACCGGGAATAGGAGAAAAACCGTAAAGCAGAGCAATTGGCTTAGTTGAAGGAATGTCCCGAATGAACACGGTGGCGTCATGGATGTTCGGCTCTCAGGGTGTCAGGTCTGGCCAGGGAGAGGCTCTGGTTCTTCCAGTCGCTAGGGTTTGATGGTCAGAAAAATGGCGCCCTTTCCGCGCTGCAAGAGCACTAAGACCGAGTCTCCAGCTTCCAATCGCTTCACAAGCTGTTCGAAATCCTTCACGGATCCAATGGGAGAGCGATTCAATTCCAGTATTACATCACCCGGTTGAACGCCAGCCCGTTCAGCCGGAGAGTTTGGTGAGATTTGAGTCACGACCACCCCCTGGCCATCTCGTGTTTGTCCCGGTTGGACGGGTTCTACTGAAAGCCCGGAGAGAGCGTGGTTCCCTGAGACTGAACTAGGAGCCATTTCTGTCAAGGCAGCAGTATCTTTAGGCATTTCAGTGATGGAAACCGAAAGATTGACAATTTTGCCGTTTCGCCACACCACAAGAGGGATGGCACTTTTCGGTGTCGTTTCGGCCACCAGCGTGCGCAAATGGTTCGGATCCTTCACGGTGACGCCATTATAGGTGCGGATAATATCACCTCGTTTCAATCCGGCCTGCCCCGCCGGGCTTTCGCTAAAAACATCTCCCACTAACGCGCCCTGGGTATCAGGTACCTCGAATTGAGTCGCGAGATCCGGCGACAATTCTTGGATAGACACGCCCAGCCACCCACGAATGACTTTTCCATGCCCAATCAGACTTTGCATCACGCTTTTGACCATTTGGCTGGGGATGGCAAAGCCAATACCCATGTAGCCACCCGTTCGGGAGAAGATGGCGGTATTTATGCCGATAAGATAGCCTTGTAGATTGACGAGAGCACCTCCGGAATTGCCTGGGTTAATGGCGGCATCGGTTTGAATGAAATTTTCATAATCGACGATGCCCACATTGGCGCGGCCTACAGCGCTGATAATCCCCATTGTGACCGTTTGATTCAATCCAAAGGGGTTGCCGACCGCCAACACCAATTCTCCAACTTCCAGTGCCGCAGAATTTCCCCAGGGTAAGGTGGATAATCCGGTGGCTTCAATTTTGATCACCGCTAAATCGGTTTTGGGATCCGTGCCAATAAGTGTCGCAGGAAGTTTCCGTTTATCTCCCAAGAGGACCATCAAATCATCGGCCTGTTCTACCACGTGATTATTGGTGACGATGTATCCGTCATCACTGACAATCACTCCGGAACCTAAGCCTTGCTCCTGCCGTTCGCGGGGTTGTTTAAACCGCCGTTCAAATTCCTCTCCAAAAAATCTTCGAAAAAATGGGTCTTCAAACAGGGGATTCGTGCCGGGAGATTGAACTGTGCGCTTGGTCGCCGAAATATTCACAACCGAGGCCATGGCCTCTTTGGCGATTTTCACAAAGGTTTCGTTCGAAGCCAGAAGTGGGGTCGAGACGTTAACCCCGGTCGGCGAATCAGCTGCATGGACGACAGGTAGGGGCAGCTCGGTCTCCATGGGGGCTGCGGTGATGGCAGGGGCAGTCTCCGGAGGAGGGGAGGATGGTGCCTGGGAGCATTGAATAAAGATAAATCCCAGGAGGGCCACCGCGATCGCGACTCTCCCAAAATGGTGTCTGTTTCTTACGGAGGAAATTTGCCCCTGATATCGTCCTCTCATGCAGAATACCTTTTTCCTCTGTCGGTTACGGGAGTCTTCTTAGCAGACCCCTAATTTCTTGTTCCTTATCCATGTTTCCCATTTTATCAACTTTGATTGCAAGGGCGGTAGCATGCAACGGCAAACAAATCTTCGGTTAATTCTACCAAAGAAGACGCATGACTCAAGATGCGCGGGTGAGCACGGGACCCTCATTCGTGCCGGTAATCAATAGGGATGTCATCATCAGGAAGAGCCCGCATTCAACCACGCCCGGAATTTGGCTCAGGGACAATTCGACCGCGGAGGGGTCGGTAATTTCAGGAATATGGAGATCTGCCACATAATTTCCATTGTCGGTGAGGAATGGCTGGCCGGCTCTATTTCGCAACAGGGAAGGCCATCCCAGATTCTCAAGATGCCGTTGTGTCGTACGCCAACCGAATGGCACGATCTCAACGGGTAGGGGGAAGGGAAGTCCAAGACGGTCCAC
This sequence comes from Candidatus Nitrospira allomarina, assembly GCF_032050975.1. NCBI lineage: Bacteria > Pseudomonadati > Nitrospirota > Nitrospiria > Nitrospirales > Nitrospiraceae > Nitrospira > Candidatus Nitrospira allomarina. Next base: position 1,364,361 of record NZ_CP116967.1, read on the forward strand.
CTGTTTGGCCTGATCCACAATAACAATGAATTGCTGAGCTGCGTTTGCCACAATTTTTTCCCGCATTAACGCCCCCCCTCCACCTTTAATCAGATTCAGTTGGGGGTCGACCTGATCGGCCCCATCTACCGCCACATCAATGTCCCAGGGGTCATCATTGTTCAGTAAAGGAATGCCCAATTGTCTGGCATAAGCTGCTGTGGCTTGTGAGGTTGGCACCCCACGGACTCGTAATCCTTGTTGTACGCGCTGGCCTAAGGCTGTCAAAAAATGATGGACCGTGGAACCGGTGCCGAGTCCCAAGATCTGGCCATCTTGTATGAACTCGAGGGCTTTGAGGGCGGCTTGAGCTTTTTGCTGATCGGGTGTCAATGGCGTCGATAAGGATGGCATAGAAGGGTCTCACGCTCGGGATGTATTCGTTGGCAAACGGCCGAAGGCGTTGGTTTCATTGAAACTAGCAGACATTCTTTCTCAAATCTGTAGCTCTGCGAGTGTTATTGGGAAAAACGGCTGTGACGAGGGGGAATAAAACAGAGGCAAATGTCTGGCAGTATGATATCGAAGGGAGGATGTGGGGTCTAAGTCCTGAGGAATACCCAGGACAAGTTTTGTTTTCATGGTGTTAGCCAGCCATGCCTGCAGCGACCGACGCCGCTCCGAGCAATGCGGTATGGGGATTCAAAATCACCCGAACGGGAATCTTGGCCAATAATCGTTTGTACCGGCCCTTCGCCAGAAAGGCTTTCATGAAGGTGTCTTCCCGTAACGCGGATATGATTTTTGGAGCAATGCCCCCACCAAGATAAACGCCACCCATGGCCAGAGTTTTGAGTGCCATATTGCCGGCTTCGGCCCCGTAAATAGAGACGAAGATCTGCAGGGCCTCTTTACAAATTTCTGGTTTGCCTGTCAGTCCGGCTTCCGCAATCAATGCGGTCGGATCCCCGGTTGGGAGCTTTTCGGCAAACCAGGTGGGCTCGTTTTTCTTGGTGTCCCGGAGAAATTGATAAATGCTATGGAGACCGGGGCCGGAAAGAACCCGTTCGTAACTGACATGTAAGTAGCTGGTTCGCAAATATCGCAGCAGATCGATTTCCAAATCGTTGGTGGGTGCGAAATCGGCGTGGCCCCCCTCGGACGGACAGATGTGGTAGTCCTTCCCTGTCCAGAGGAGGAGCGATTCTCCCAGGCCTGTTCCCGCGGCCAATAAGACCCGCGTGCCATCAAGTGGGGAAGAAGAGGCGTTGGGGTTGAGATCCTCGATTTCATCCGGTTGAAGGAGCCGTAGCCCGTAGGCAGTAGCCTCCAAATCATTTAATAAACGGACATGTGGAATATTCAGAAACTCAGCGAGCTTGTCTCCTTCGATAATCCACGGAATATTTGTGGTTTTGCAGGTATTATTCAAGACCGGTCCCGGTACGCCAAAGCAGGCGGCGGTCAGGGGTTTCAGTGGAGAAGGAGTGGCGGGTTCAGACGAAAGGGCCTCACTGTCGCCAGAGGCTTCTTCCGATTCGGTGTCGGTAGAAGCCGGCTCTTCAAGAAATTCGGTCAACACTTCCTCGAAAGACTCGTAATCAGCCGTATAGACCGTGTCCTCACGAATAGGCTTTACCCGTTCCTTATCCCAGTCAAATAGGGCCAGATTAATTTTTGTCCCACCAACATCAGCTGCTAAAATCATGACATGTTTCCCGTAAAAATTACTTGAAGCGTCAATTTTCAGACTTGCGGCACCATAGCCCAGCTAAAATACTCAGGGCAAGGGAGAGCCTGGGGAGCCTCTCTTGGAAATTCCGCATCACGGGGGAAAGGTCGAATATACTGTGAGTGTTGAATAATACTGTTCTCCATGGGCTAAAACCCCCATGGCAACTTTGAAGGCCAGAGGTTTCGGGGCGGTTCAAAAAAGTGCGTACAGCAAGGCCACAGCTATTTTTGCGCGCGGAGCGTACATGAAGTACGTGAGCACGGAAAAATGGCGAGAACGCAGTTGGCGGCTTTTTTCAACAGACCCATACTGTGAGGAGGAGACGTTCGACGACCTATATAAACGTCCAGGTTGAAAAGGTAGCCGCCTGTCCGAGCGGAGTCCCATCCGGATTGCGAATGTTCCATACCGTGGCGTGTTCCACTAAAAAACGTTTTCCGGATCGGGAAATCCGGACACCACGATAATCGGCAATGAACCCTTTGGTTTTAGCCTGATGCAGCATGCGGGCCCGTTCTTCACGATTCACAGGTTCGGCTGTTTGCCGGGAGGGCGTTTGAGTCAGTTGGTCCCAATCCATTTCCCACAGGGTTAACGCGGTCCGGTTTCCATAATTGAGGATAGGGTCATCCTCCAATCCGTGAGAGACGACCACAAATGGTGAGTTAAACAAGCATTCGGCTTGTTCCAGCGCAGTACCCTGACGGGGAATTAGTTCATTTTTTAACCAATAGGCATAGCTATCCAGCAGGTATTGGGTCCATTCGATAACCCATGGTCTCCGCCAATGATCGGCAAACTGGTTCATCTGTTTGTCAGTGGAGGGATTCATCTGGGTTATGATGGTGGGCGTGGAATCAGAAGCAGTGTAATGCTCTTTTGGATTCGTTGAAAAGGACCAAGCATTACTAATTTTCCAAAACAGCGAAAAGCGAACACATCGGATTCAGTATCCGTAACAACCTGCCATTGCCCACATTTCACACGTCCTATTAGATGATTTTCGTCGAACCAACTGCTTTTTTTCTATTCTAGAAAACAGGAAAACACCCCAGCCAGGAACTTCCCTTCCTAACTTTAATTAACGCTCTTTCCCAATGCCTAAGGATTGACTCCTTAAATCTGAATGCTAAAGTTCGCCCTGTTTACCGCTATGGCAATGCCAATAAGCCGAAATGGTGAAAAGCTATTCGGGCACCATGTTGGTGATCGCTCAAACTGGGGGATGGAGACGGGGACATGACGGAAAAGACAAAGACCCTACAAAAAATTTTACCTACTGAGCTGAATGAATTGATCTCGAAAATGAGAAGCCTGGAGTGCTCCTCGCTTGCTCTGCTTGGCCCAGGTGCGAGATTAAGCCCATCTTCTGAAGACTGGCCGGACAGGTTGAAAGATTATCCATGTGTGTTTCAGTTGACCGAGATTGTGGACAGCCTGGCAGAAAAACTTCTCGCTCTCTCTGCCCTCACGACGCTCCAGCTGGGGGGCAACCAGATTGGGAAGGCCGGGGTGAAGCATCTGGCGGGGCTGACAAACCTCACGACGCTCGATCTGAGAAACAACGAGATTAGCGACGCCGGGGTGAAGCATCTGGCGGGGCTGACAAACCTCACGACGCTCGATCTGAGAAACAACGAGATTAGCGACGCCGGGGTGAAGCATCTGGCGGGGCTGACAAACCTCACGACGCTCAATCTGAGAAACAACGAGATTAGCGACGCCGGGGTGAAGCATCTGGCGGGGTTGACAAACCTCACGAGGCTCGATCTGCGGAGCAACAAAATTGGGGAGGCTGGGGTGAAGCATCTGGCGGGGCTGACGAACCTCACGGCGCTCGAGCTGGGGGACAACCAGGTTGGGAAGGCCGGGGTGAAGTATCTGGCAGGGCTGACAAACCTCACGACGCTTGAGCTGAGGAACAACCAGATTGGGGAGGCCGGGGTGAAGTATCTGGCAGGGCTGACAAACCTCACGATGCTCCAGCTGCGGAGCAACCAGATTGGAGAGGCCGGGGTGAAGCATCTAGCGGGGCTGACAAACCTCACGACGCTTGAGCTGGGGGACAACCGGATCGGCGACGCCGGGATGAAGCATCTGGCGGGGTTGGGGAACCTCACGACGCTCCAGTTGTGGAACAACCAGATTGGGGAGGCCGGGGTGAAGTATCTGGCGGGGCTGACAAACCTCACGACGCTCGAGCTGCGGAGCAACCAGATTGGGGAGGCCGGGGTGAAGCATCTGGCGGGGTTGGGGAACCTCACGACGCTCCAGCTGTGGAACAACCAGATTGGAGACGCGGGGCTGAAGTATCTGGCGGGGCTGACAAACCTCACGACGCTCGATCTGAGGAACAACGAAATTGGGAACGCGGGGCTGAAGCATCTGGCGGGGCTGAGGAACCTCACGACGCTCCAGCTGTGGAACAACCAGATTGGGGAGGCCGGGGTGAAGCATCTGGCGGGGCTGACGAATCTCACGACCCTCGAGTTGAGGAACAATCAGATTGGGGACGCCGGGGTGAAGCATCTGGCGGGGCTGAGGAACCTCACGACGCTCGAGCTGAGGAACAATCAGATTGGGGACGCCGGGGTGAAGCATCTGGCGGGGCTGAGGAACCTCACGACGCTTGAGCTGGGGAGCACACGGATTGGCGACGAGGGGGCCAAGGCCCTGGGGCAGCTGTGCAACCTCAATATCCTTAATCTTAACAAGGCGGAGGTGACTGACTTATCGCCCTTCAAGCTTCTGTTTGAGAAGGGCATACCTGCCAGATGGGAGCCGGAGAGTAGATGGGAGGAGGGCATATTTGTGGAGGGTTGTCCGCTTATCCATCCTCCCCCAGAGGTGATCAAGCAAGGGCACGAGGCGGTCGTGAACTATTTCCGGGAGATCCAGTCACAGGGTGTGGATCGGCTCTTCGAGGCCAAAATGCTGATCGTGGGAGAAGGACGGGCTGGGAAAACGAGTCTGTTACGTCGTCTCTATCAGCCCGATCAACCATTGCCGGATGAAGAAGAGACCACCAAAGGCATCGATATCCATCGGCATGATTTTCAACTGGCCAATGGCCGGACGTTTCGGCTCAATGTGTGGGACTTTGGCGGACAACAGATCTACCATGCCACACACCAGTTTTTTCTGACGAAAAATTCCCTCTACATCCTCCTGGACGATACGGCAAAAAATCACAAGTCACTCACTGACGAAGGGTTCAGGTATTGGCTGGAGGTAATCGAGCTTCTTAGTGCCCGGAGTCCGGTCTTGATTTTTCAGAATGAAAAGGGTGGACGGAGTAAGGCAATTGACGAAGCCGGAATCAAAAGCCGATTTCCGAATGTGAAGGAGGTGTATCGGGGCAATTTGGATAAACCCGACTCAGTCAAAACCCTCTCTGCGGCGATTGAATTTTCTGTGCAGCGTCTTCCTCATGTGGGAGAGGAGGTCCCTGCGAAATGGGTTTCCATCCGGGCGGCTCTCGAGGAGGAAGCCACTCACCGGCCCTATATGTCGCAGGAAGACTATTTCAGCATCTACCGTCGGTATCTTGAGTTCGCCCCCACCAAGGCCCTGCATCTGAGCCGCTACCTGCACGACCTGGGTGTCTTTCTGCATTTCCAGGACGACCGCTTATTGCGCCGGACCGTAATATTACAAAACCCCTGGGCGACCGAAGCGGTGTTCCGCATCTTGGACGATCCCACGGTGGTGGAGCGTCTCGGCCGTTTTACGTTTACGGATTGCGAACGGGTCTGGGCGACCTCGGAATACGCCAACATGCATCCTGAGCTGCTGGCGCTGATGGAAAAATTTGAATTGTGTTATGCCCTGCGAGATCAGAACGACACTTGGCTGGCCCCTCAACTGCTCTCACCTTCAGTTCATCCGGCGCTGGATGGGTGGGCCAAAGTAGGCGATCTGGTCTTAAGCTACCGGTATGGGTTCCTACCCAAAGGCCTTGTCAGCCGTCTGATGGTTCGCATGCATCGTTTTGTTCCGCGGCCAGAGATGGCGTGGGTCACGGGCGTGCTGTTCGAACGAGAGGAGACTCAAGTGCTTGTTCAGATCACACCCAGAGGCAATGAAATTGTCCTCCGGGCAAGAGGACCTGAGCGGCAAGCGCTTTTGAGCGTCATTTCAAGCGACCTGGACGCGCTCAATGCGGGCTTTCCTGGCCTCGAGGAAAAGCTGAGTAAATGGGTTCCATGTATTTGTTCTAAATGTGTGGTCTCAGCTTCACCTGGAATGTTTGAACAGAAACGTCTGCTTAAACGTAAGCAAGACGGTCGTCGGTTCACAATTGATTGTCCAGCTGATAGTTACGAAGATGTCAGCCTGCTGGAGTTGCTCGATGGCCTGAAATTGGAGAACCTTCCGCGCTGGGCCGACAAGCCGTCAGATGACCGGAATGGTGAATATGACGCTTTTTCTCCCGAACAGGCCCCAGTCAAAAACATTAAAATCTTCCTGGCCTCTTCTGAGGAGCTACGTGAGGACCGGGATGCGTTCGATCTGTATTTCAGACAGCAGAATGATCGGTTGCGTCAACACGGCGCGTACTTGGAGATTGTCCGGTGGGAAAATTTTCTGGATGCCATGTCCGACAGTGGGCTTCAGGATGAGTACAACCGTGAGGTCCGGTCTTGTAATATTTTTGTGAGCTTATTTAAGACAAAAACCGGCGGGTATACCGAGGATGAGTTTGATGTGGCTCATCGCGCATTTAAGGAGCAAGGCACACCTCGGATCTATACCTTTTTCCAAGATGCTCAGGTTTCCACAGTTTCGGGAAACAGGAATGATTTGCAATCCCTATGGAAGTTTCAGGATAAGCTTAGTGAGCTTGGGCACTTTTGGACCAGGTATAAGAACACGGCGGATCTGCATCTGCAGTTTCGAGACCAACTTGACAAATTGTTGGACCAAGGCCTGGTTTGACCTTGAGAAACCGCTTTAGATATGCGCTCCTTCCCTAGCTGGTATAACCTCATAGCCGATGAAAAAGCCCCAAAGCGCATTTGGGGACAGGTCTGGCAATCATGAATCTTTCAAGTCGAGATCATCTGAGCTGGTCCGGCCGTGGTGGATCCCATGGCTGCTTGCCTGGGCAAGGATGGCTTGTATCCAAAAATGAACCGGCGCCTTCTTGATATCTTTTTGTGCCGGCTATCGTCCGGCGGACGAGGTCCTTTTGTTTCGGCAAAAGGACCCAAAACCAATGTGGCCGTGGCGTGCCCCTTCGGGTGCCCTGCGCCGTGTTGCCGACTCCGGCGGCGCGCAAACTCGCGGAGCTTGTCCTGAGCGAAGCCGAAGGGCTCAAACAATGCGCGCCTTCCTCCGAAGTCGGCAACACGACTAGGCCTTGCCACAAGGCCACGGGATTCTAATGATGCTCTGACCTTTCGGTACGAATTGCGGCATCACAAAAACCGTTCGTGCTGCTTTGGAACGTGGTATTTAATATCCACTTCCCCCTTTTTTGTCTCATCCGACGCCTGCTGACAGGCTCAAGGGACGGACGCTCTGGGTATTCAGCAGACCTTGTCTGAGCGCAGCGAGTTGGTCTGCTCTCCTAAGGCTCGCGTCTGTCCCATCCAATGAAGCCTGTCTGGGCATTATTGGTTTTGGGTCCTTTTGCCGAAACAAAAGGACCTCGTTCGCCGGGGCGAATCCGGCATCTCCAAAAACTACATGGATACCATAGTTGGTTACTTGCATGATTAGACTGATTTATTCCCCACTCCGTTTGGCGTCTCCTCTTTCCCCAACGGGGCGAGGGTTGAAAGGGAACCTGATCTGTGGCCGTGCCGAAGCCGTATAGCCGACATGGGAGAAAAGAAGGACAGGATGTGAGCCCCTAGGAATTATTGAAAAAGGTTGGCGTAGGAAAGACTGGCTGAATCAGAGAAAAAACTTTAATAATCGCGAAAATGCCTCCCATTCAGATTAATAAGCCAAAATCTAAGCAGGATAGAGGATTTACTGTTTTTTAAAAGATGAAAAATTCGCAACTATAAAATATTAAATTCTTATGTTCTTTGCGGGTCAGAACTAGTCTCTCTTTTTACTGCAGATGAAATTCTTACAGGAAGCTCCTGTTTTTCATGGTAAACAATTATCGTTTCAGAATCAGTTGTTTTTTTCCACTCCGGCCATTTTTGAATTTCTGCTTCTACTTTCTCCAATCCTTCCCTTAACCAAGACTGCCTCATGAGACGAATCCTCCTATTTTAAATTGGTTTAAATCCTGCCTCATTCATTTTCTCAGAAAGTGTTTTAGCCTCCTTCGCCTCGTTATCCATATAAGCTAAAGGTGAGCTATGCATTCTTGGAATGGCAATTTCTCTATTCCAAAGCTTAACCCTTCCTTCCTTATCTTTCCTTTGAAGCATTGGAAATAATTCCATGTATACTCTAGGGGCAATACCCACAAATGAATGGCATGAAACAAAGCCAGATGTTTCAATATTTTGATCTACCAAAAATGAATCTAAATGAAATTGAGAAGCAAGACTTTTTGCATAGGGTTCTATGTATACAACTTTTCTTATACCGGAGGCAACAATATGCCTGGCACAATCATGGCAAGGGAAAGTTGTGGTATATAAAGTACAATCTTTAATTGAAATTCCCCTCCGTGCTGCACTTAACAAAGCTTCCATTTCAGCATGAGTAGCTCTTCCAAATTCAATTAAATTAAATAATCTGGTTCTTTTCAAAAGTGGCGTGGCTCTCTTGACTAATTCGGGGATTTCTAAATTTTTTAAATTTTCTCCTAACCATTCATTTTCTTTTAGAACTTTAAGTATCTCCGCAAAAGTTTCTTCCTTTTTCCTATCCCTGGTATCCCAACCACCATGAAACTCTCTAGCATCATCAGAATCTTCCCCCCAATACAATCCTCCACCAAATTTTGGGACATCATTAGTACCCACTGCCAAGATATCTCCTTCATTATTAATTAATTATTGCGGCCCCTACTTGGCGTCCCAATTCAGCAGAACGATATTCTGCAGCTTTAGCGTGAAACATGGCGTATTCCATACGGGTAGGTGTCAAGAACGTATTTCCAAAAAGAATTTCAATAAATCTTAGAATTGAATCTTTTATGTGGCTGGCTTTTTGCGCATCTACAAAAAAATCAGCCTCTGGGAAAGTGTCCCTAACCTTTTGTCCATAGTCTTTATATAGATCCTCCTCGTCTCGGTTTACCAATGTTTCAGCATGTTCACGATACTTTGATACATTGCTGTCATAGTGAGAGGAAGCTAATTCACTGGCTAGGTTTTGAATTCTTGTTTCACGGGGTGTATATGCTGAAATTAGAAAAAAACTCTTTCCATAAACTTTTCTAAAAAGGGAAACTTCTTCCGGACGCTTAAAAGATCTAAGAATAAAGGCTGTATTAGACAAAGGTTTATAAGGTTCATTAGGCGTCCTGCAATCTTCATTATTAGGGGCTCTATGTTTTTCACGAATGGACACAATTGCCATACGAGCCAATCCATCTTGAAGTTTTAATTTTTCACGAAAATCATCCCCTGCATTCATATGCTCTCTATATCGCTGTAATTTGGCGGTTTCTTCCAAAGACCTATATTGGTCGATTTGGTGAATCTCTTCGATGATATGAATAATCCTAGAATCATAATTAACAAATTCAAGTGCTTTAATAAGCCCACGACTTACTGCACCGAGATCTGTCCCGATTGCACCTGCCAACCCAAAAAATAGTTCAGGCCCGACTTTCTTTTGATCAGTTTTTAAAGGATTCATTCTTTATTATTTCAAATATTATTCTGGCTAAGCAAAGAAATTTTGGTTTCAAGAAAATTATTTTCCCGACCGCTCAGCATTCCTTAAATAGCTGCCGTTGTCTAAGCTCTTTCATGAGTTAAAGGAGGATATTCCTATTATTAAACAAATCTTTCGTTATTAGAAGGAATAATTTTACAAATTCCATTGAATAAAGAAAACAGCAAATTCAAATCTTAGATTGCGGCCAACGTCAAACCCAACTTTACCTTTCCCTCTTTGTTTTATTCGACGCCTGCTGACAGGCTCACGGGACCGACGCTCTGGGCATTCAGCAGACCTTGTCTGAGCGTAGCGAGTTGGTCTGCTCTCCAAAGGTTCGCGTCGGTCCCATCCAATGAAGCCTGTCTGGGCGTTAATGGTTTTGGGTCCTTTTGCCGAAACAAAAGGACCTCGTTCGCCGGGGCGAAACCCGGCATCTCCAAAAACGACATGGATACCATAGTTGGTTACCTGCATTATTAGACTGCTTTAATCTACACTCCTATACTGTTTGGCGACTCCTCTTGCCCCAATGGGGGGAGGGTGGAAAGGGAACCTGGTCTGTGGCCGTGGCGAAACCGTATAGCCGACATGGGAAAAAATGCGGACAGGATGCAAGCCCAGCGGAGTCTCTTACGCACTCTCTTTTCTTTGGCAATGACTGATCCCTGCTGTCCAGTTCCCTGAGTGAACGGTCTAGGAGCCTGTCGGACTTAGGATGAATCGGCTGCAAAAGTGTCTAAGCGGTCCATATTTCGCCGCTTTCTTGGACCATGGTCCCACTATGGGCCAGCGAAATCGTCAAAATCTGCCCTCGCTCAGCCGCTTTTTCGCTCTCGATCCCCCAAGTCCGACAGGCTCCTAGGTCGAAATGTGGGAAAGAATGGCATCAGCAATTTGGTCCGGGGAAATTTGGTCCGTTGGAATGACATGATCGGCAGCGGCTTGGTAGTGAGGTTTGCGAATCTCAAGAATTTCTTCGATTTCTTCTACGAACGTTTTGGTGCCTGACAGAGAGGGCCGCTGCGTATCGCCGGAAATCCGGCTGGCAATCGTTGAAACTTCGGCAGTCAGCCAGAAAATCTTTCCATTCTCTTTAAGCATTTTGACGTTTTCTTCCTTCAGGATGAGTCCCCCGCCCGTGTCGATAACCAGATTGTCCTGGCCCGTGAGCTTTTGACACATCTGCGTTTCCAGCCCGCGGAAATGATCCCACCCGAAGTGCTCGATAAGCTGAGGAATGGTTTGCTTGGCCTCCTTGACGATTTCCTCATCAGTGGAGATGACTCTTCGTCCGAGACGTTGACCCAGGATTGTTGCCACAGTGCTTTTCCCCGTTCCTCGGTATCCTATGAAGACAATATTCATAAATCTCCTGTTTTGAGGTGTTGGTAAGAAACCAGTTTCGGACAGGCTGGAACAGTATCGGAGAGAAAATTCTTGTGAGAATCGTTGAGAATACCGGAGGGGAGGCAGGGCGAATTTTGTTCCGGCCAGCGGGCAGGTGACACATGGGGAGGAATATCACCATGGCCACTTTCTCCTATGGAATTCTCCATCGCAAGGATTCTCGTTGAGGCTGGGAGCAAAATCCGAACCCGATATCCGTCATTCAAGAGAAGTGGCTGGTGAGCACGTTACGCATCACCTCGATTGGTGCGGATTGGCCGGTCCAGAGTTCAAATTGCCCCACAGCCTGATAGAGAAACATGTTGATCCCTTGGATGGTGCGGCACCCCGCCGCCTGTGCATCCTGCAATAAACGCGTATTGAGTGGGTTGTAGACAATATCCATCACCGTCAGATCGCGGTGCAGCAGATGCTTGGGGACACAGCTTTCCTCGACCTTTGGGTGCATGCCAATGGGGGTGCAATGAATAAGCAATTGGGCCTGTGCCAACGCAGATTGCAAGGTTTCAGGAGTTAAGGAGTTGTCGTGCAAGAGGATGGATGTTTTGGCTTTGAGGTCGGTCGCCAAGGTCTTTCGTTCCTGATCATCGACGCCTAGGAGAGTCAGATGTTCAATTTTGCCTTCCACGCCGAGTGCGAAGGCGATGGCGCGAGCGGCTCCTCCGGATCCTAGAATGACAACCCGTTGTCCGGTGGTTTCCACTCCACCGTGTTGCAAGGCTTTGAGCGCGCCGGATGCATCAGTGTTGGAGCCCACTAACAGGCCACGGTCTTTGACGATGGTATTTACCGAGCCAATGTGTTTGGCGGTCGTTTCGGCGGAATCTAACAAGGGTAAAATGGTGACTTTATGTGGGATGGTCACGCTGAGTCCCCGAATATGGCCCAACGCCCGGAGGCCCTGAACTGCGCCTTCGAGATCCTGGACGGGAAACGCCAGATAGACAAAATTTAATCCCAATTGACGAAAGGCTGCATTGTGAATAGTTGGAGAAAGCGAATGATCGACCGGGTTGCCTAACAGGCCGCAGAGTTGGGTTTGTGCATTAATGTCCATAACGGGTGCTCTCGTAATACATGCGGATTAATGATCGGGAGTTATCACATAACCGGACTGCAAACTCAACTTGTGCGAATGCGAACATGGGTTGTGAGGTTGAGATAAATGAGGAAGCGAGTGTGGGGTTGGAGGAAAGAAATGTGTAAGCCGGGGAATAGATTCGTCTCCCCGGCCCTACACAGTGTGATGCCCGAGGGGCGTTATCGTGACGCCTTTTTCTTCCCCGGAGACTTTTTCATTCGCACGGCGGCTTTTTTTGCCGGCTTCTTTTTCGCGACTTTTTTCATGGTTCCACCTCCCTTCCAATAATGTCGTAGGCAATACTATCCACGTTTATCGGTAGGTCGATGAAAATCCTGAGGGATTACATGGAATTTTTTGTCGATCTGTGACAAGCCGAACAGAAGAATGGATTCTGAGGGAATGGTATTGAGGTAGGCAGTCTATTGAGCATTCCTAGATTGGAGGTTCATGGCAGGCTTGAGCGGACGGTGAGAGCGTTGAAGGGCAGACTGCCGGGAGACAAAGGTGAAACGTGGCACCTTCTCCAGGCTGACTTTCTACAGAGATCGTCCCACCGTGCAGTTCCACCAATTGTTTCACAATTGAGAGTCCCAACCCCAGACCCTGCGTGCCGATTTCCGGCATCCGGTGAGCCTGGAAGAAAGGCTGAAAGAGGCTGGCCTGAGCTTCCCGAGGAATACCCGGACCGGTATCGGAGATCGTGAGGAGGATGTGATCCGGTGGAGCGGGAGAAGCTCTCACCAGGATGCGTCCCTCTTGTGGAGAAAATTTATGGGCGTTGTGGACGAGATTGGTGACGATTTGATGGAGACGGTCCTGGTCTCCCCAGAGAGTCAAATGGTCTTCTGTGAGTTCGACCGTCAGGTGTTGGGCCTTGGTTTGGGTGAGTGGCAGCAATTCCTGCGTGACATCCTCAAGGAGATCGGACAATGCCACAGATCCATGGGCTAACCGGACGGTCCCTGCCTCGATGCGCGATAAGTCAAGAAGGTCCGCAATCATACGGGTGAGTCGATTGGCGTTCGCACTGATTCGGGTGAGGTAGAGGTGTTGGCGTTCGGCGAGCGGTCCCACCATCCCATGAAGCAGATTTTCCGTGAATCCCTTAATCGAGGTTAAGGGTGTGCGCAATTCATGAGAGCAATGTGAGAGAAACTGGGATTTCATCCGGTCAAGTTCCTTGAGCCGGTGATTGGCGGTTTCCAGGTCTGTGTTAGCCTGTTGTAATGCCAGCGTTCGCTCCTGCACTTTGTTTTCCAAGCCGATGTTCAAGGCTTCAATCTCGTCATAGGCCATCGCCGTATCAAGGGCAATCGCCATTTCATGGGCGACCGTAGATAATAAGTTTTGTTCAGAGATGGGGATGGCTTTCTGTTGCATACTCCCAACGATCAACACACCAAGTGGTTGATTCTGACTAATCAGGGGGAGTGAGAATCCGCTTTTCGTCCCGGCTTCCATCAAAATCTGTCGAGTGGTGGGATGGCACTGACTCAGAATTTCCGTGATGTCCTCTATGAGGATGGGTTCTTGCGAGTGGAGAGTTCGGTGAAGGAGGTCCTGTGGGGCTGAGGGAATGTTGGTGTCTTGAACCAAAGCCGTCCACTGTTCCGACATGCCTTCTGATTGAATCTTGTGAAAATGTTGATGCGGTGCGTCCCATACAACTGCCCAGGCATGGTCAAAGGAGAGTGAGCCCACAATGGCTTTGAGGCCTGAGCCGATAATGGTTTCGCGGTCAAGGGTTGAGCCGATGTGGAGGGTGAGTTGATGCAGCATGGTTAATTCATCGACTCGTCGCCGGATCTCGATCAATGTATGTTCTTGTGCTAAGTAGGCCTCCCGCAATTCTTCGTGCCGTTGTTCTGCCGCCTCCAATTGTTCTTGAATGATTTTCCCACGCTCTTGAATCTCCAGCCGATCATCCCAAAGCCGTTTTGCCAAGGGAACAATGAGCAAGGGAAGCAGGGACAGCCCCGCACTGACCCACCAGGGTTGATCGGGAGAAAAAACTCTCAATGTGGTGACCGTGGCCAGCCACAAGGCGAGTCCGCCCAAAATCCATCCCCGCATGGTCCGTCGCTCGGGTTCCCAGGTAAAGGCCCATTCACAATGGGGGGCACCCTCGGCGATACAGCTCCGATCCTGGATCGAGGCAGCCCGTTTTCCAAACATGCGGGCCGGGACTTCTGCAACCGTCGCCTTTGTAGTGTGGCATATTCGTTCGGCACAGCCCTGGAGATACGGGCCGAACTGCCTGATTGTGGATTCGGACAATTGTAGCCGCATCACGGCATGGCCATTGGTGACCGATACAACCTCCGGCTTGAGCGAACCTTTGGTGAATTTTTCGACAAAGTGCGGGAAGAGGCGATATATCTGGGTTATGGAGAAGGGCCGCCCGAGGATTTGAATAATGGGGGAGAGAAATTTTTCCCGCCCCAGATTGAAGTGAAAGTTCTCCTCGTGCGAGAGCTGAACAGAAAATTCGGCCAGAAACATGGCAAACTCATAAGAATAGCTGTTCCAGTGATTCTTGAGGAAATCGACGGTCACATGATAGGTCCGGTCGGGGATTCGCTCGTTCAGCAGGGCGACAAGAGTGCGCAAGGCCTCTTCTGCGGCCTCCGGTCCCTGGTGTTGCTGTATGGCCTCTTCCAGATATTCAAGATTGGCGCGGATGGCGATTCCGCTCACATCCTGGATCGTTGCACCCTGAGTATCCTTCCCGAATGGACGAAACTCCATGAGTGGACGTTCCACAATGCGATGGGATTTTGGTAAGAGCGACATGAATGTCCCTATTGAGAAGGTCAACCGGTAGAGGGACTGTAATGGAATCGGCGAAAAGGGTGAAGGGGGGGAGCAAAAAATCAGGGAAGACGCATTAGAAATTCATCCGCACGGATAAGGCTCCGACGTGGAGGGTGGTATCCCATTTGCCGTTTAAGAGAGGTTGTTGGTTATTCTGAACATTCCGTTCATCATACAGCAACGCTTGATAGGCTAAATCCATCCCGATGCCTTTTGCGCCAAAAATGTCACAGGGGAGGATCCCCAAAAATTTTCCTGGAGCATGGCAGAGAAAGCCCATCCCGGCTGAAAAGGCATTAAAATCGGAGTCTGGAACCGCTGGCTCGAATGTCCGGTTGGGAATAGGGCTTTCCGATCTGACGTATCCCGTTCGAAAGGCCACATCCCAATGAGGGAGCGCAGAGGGGGAGAGGGCTTTGAATTCCGTTCCCACCATGAGTATCCAGGCATCTCCATAGTTTCGGGGATTTTGGATGACGGCTCCATTAGAGAGTTGCAGGTTGAGGTCCTTGAATCCGGACCAATCCGCATAATCGAGATCCACTTCGACCTTCCACTCATGTTGCGCGTTGCGAATAGGCCATCCGGCGATGGCCCACGTGTAGATATCGGGGAGTTGAATGTTTGTGGTCGCACCGGCAAGGCGGGTTCCACCGGCTAAAAAATCCCCTTTGAGGTCCAAATTGGGTCCGTTCCGATAGACAAACGCAAGATTGACGAGTGGATGACCGTCTTGATTGCGGAAAGGTGTCCAGAGGACACTGGCATTAAATCCCAAAGCCGAGTCAGTCCCGTTCGCTTCCAGGCCTGTCCCAGCGGGTATACCAAACGGATTGCCTGGAGCCGCATTTTGTTGGAGCTCTGCCTGACCTTCTCCCAGAAAGCTGGCAAAGGTATAAATATCTAGCCCCCCTCCTACAGAGATATAGTCATTCACCTTGTAGGCGAGCGTGGGCTTGATATCGATAAGGGGAAGAGACGCACTCGTGAGTATGGGAGAAATTAGGCTATCATCGGGGTATTCGATATTCAGGGCATACGGGGTGGTAACCCCAATTCCTACGGTCCAATTCGGGAGATTGTCCAGGCCTAAGGCCGGAAGGTTTGCAGTGAGGAATAATGAACTGGGTGGGGGAGAGGAGATCGTTCCACCAACACCACCCTTGACGGTTGGTCCGAGGTCGCTTTTGAATCTGACCGTGCCACCGATCAAGAGAGTCCCTGCATAAAATTGGATGCCTTTTAACTGGGTCATACCCGCTGGATTGTAGTGCAGGGCTGAGGCATCATCGGCTTGGGCTGTAAAGGCCGCGCCTTGGCCGGTAGCCGAAGCTCCATGATCGAGAATACGAAAACCTTCAGCCCGAACTGTTTGAGGAGTGATAATGGTATTGAAGAGCCCAAGGATGAGGCATAGAGCGACCAGGCGGCAGATGATCAATGTCGTCACGTCTCCTCCTTGAGAGCGGGAACCGATCAGAAATTCCGGGGAAGTCTATGAAAAACAAGAGAAGATAGCAATCTTGATCAGGGATGAGCAACGAGTGACAATAGCGAAAGTCATACCTCCAGACCGGAGATTGCGGACTTCCTCTCTGTTTTTCGAAGAAGTTTAATTCATGCAGAGGGATTCCGTTCCCGTGGTCGGACAGGTGAATGTTGAAAAGGAGAATGGCATGCGGGTGAAAAAACTGTTGCATACGCGAATGCGAGTGAGTGACATGGAACAGACGCTGGGCTTTTATCGAGAGGTACTCGGGCTGGAAGTCGTGGAGCAAAAGGTATCGCCACGAGGTTCGCATCTGGCATTTTTGGCTGTCCCCAACAGTGAGGAATTGATTGAGTTGTGCAGTTTTCCGAGTAGCGGGACGGTCAAGGTTCAAGAGGATCTTGTGCATTTGGCTTTTGAAGTGGAGGATTTGGAACAGACGATTCAGGAACTCCAGGCCAAAGGTGTGCCGATCACGGATGGCCCCACCCAATCTTCCTCCGGCAGCCGGTTTATTTTTATCGATGCGCCGGATGGCTATGAAATTGAGTTGATACAACGACCAGCGGGAGTCGCCATCGTCTGATGATCAAGGTGACAAAACAAGAGATGAGGGAAACACCCACGAGCACTTCTCAGGTCCTCTCGGACCATCCAGGTCGCTTGAGCGGAATATTGAATAATCTTCCCAAGCAACCAGGGGTCTATCTCTTTAAAGATCGACGAGGCGACATTATCTATATTGGAAAAGCCGCCGTGTTATCGGACCGAGTGCGATCGTATTTTCAACATGCGGCCGATCTCACTCCTAAAAACCGGGTGCTGTATTCGCAGATTGCGGATATGGAAACGATCGTCACCCACTCGGAATTCGAAGCCCTCATTTTAGAAAGTAATCTGATCAAGCGGCATCGCCCACGGTTCAATGTGGTCCTCCGGGACGACAAACAATACCCCTATCTCCGGTTGCCGATTCACGATGATTTCCCGAGGCTGTCGATAGTCCGCCGGGTCAAACAGGACAAGGCGTTATATTTTGGTCCGTATGTCCCTACGGGAGCTATGCGCGACACCCTGAAAGTTATTCGTAAGGTGTTCCCCCTGGCCACCTGCACAATCGATATTAATGGAAGCGCTGAGCGGGCATGCCTGGAATTTGAAATCAAGCGTTGCATGGCTCCTTGCACGGGAAATCAGACGAAGGAAGCCTACCATCAGATTGTAAAGCAGGTTCGTTGGTTTTTAGAGGGACGGGATACGGAATTACTCGAGTCCTTACGATCAGCCATGCAGGATGCGGCGGAGCGGGAGGCGTTTGAAGAAGCCGCTCGACTGCGTGATCAGATTGGAAACATTGAGCGGATGTTGGCCAAACAACGGGTGGCACAAATAAGCGCCCGGGAGCAGGATATCGTGGGATTGGCCAGAATGGGAGGGGCAGTGGATGTTCAGATGCTGTTTGTGCGAGGAGGCCTGTTGATTGGCCGTCGGGATTTTTTCTGGTCCGACGCTCACGGCGTCACCGATGAGGAACTGGTGAGGTCGACGCTCGAACAGTTTTATGCCAAAACAGTCGTGCCTCCCAAAGAGGTTCTGCTTCCTGTGGGGTTTGACGATCAATCGCTAGTCCAGCGGTGGTTGTCCGAGAAGAAAGAGGAAACCGTTCGGGTACTGGTTCCTGAGCGAGGGGTTAAATATGAATTACTCCAGCTCGCACAGGAAAATGCTGCGGTGGCTCTCAACGAACATCTTCGGGTGCAAACCGAATCCAGTGAGTCGGTGGAAGAACTTCAGTCGCTCTTAGCGTTGCCACAAATTCCGACCCGAATTGAATGTTTTGATATCTCCAATACCATGGGGACTAATTCCGTGGCGTCCATGGTGGTTTGGGAACAGGGCAGAATGAAAAAGTCAGACTATCGGCGATTCCGGATTAAAACGGTAGAAGGAGCCAACGACTTTGCGAGTATGCATGAAGTGGTGAAACGCCGATACGGCGGATCGTTGGCTAATAAACCAGGGAAAACCCTACCGGAGCCGGACCTGGTGGTGATTGATGGTGGAGCCGGACAATTAGGCGCGGCCATGGAGGCGATGGCGGCCGTTAATCTCTCACATGTCGCGATTTGTGGTTTAGCCAAAGCGAAGGGTGACAAAGACGAAAGGATTTTTCTGCCGGGTCGGAAGATGCCCATCATACTGCCCCTGAAATCCCCGGCAACACGGCTGGTCCAAACCATTCGAGATGAAGCGCATCGCTTTGCTATCACCTTTCACCGCAAACTGCGGGGTGACGCGATGATTCCTCTTTCTCCCCTGCGTTCCGCAAAAACTTCGAAGGGGAGTTTCTAGTCCTTCACCAAATTATGGTGTTGGTGTCGGCGATGGTTGTGATGCCCACCAATGATCGCAAAATGTGATCTGGGACTTCTTCGAACACAGGTGTGGGCGGATTTCCGACATGCTGCGTGGGAATTTTGTTAGGAGCAAGTGGGTTTTTCGTTTCCTTGCTAACATTAAGATGGCGGTGATGAGATAGGAAGAGAGAGAGTGTTTTTTTGAGGTTGTATCGTCCTGCTGTCCATTGTTCGACAAACACGGGGCTTCCCTTTCTCCTCTTTAAAAGATTTAAGGTCTCTGAGGGCCTCACCGATGGATACATACATCACTTATAGGGAGGTATGACGGATGCAATGCCCTCGATGTCAAGGGACCATGATAGTCGATCACTTTGTGGATATGGCCACGAGTGGCGAGATTTGGATGCCGGGTTGGCGGTGTCTGATGTGTGGAGAAGTCCTTGATCCGTTAATTGAGCATCATCGTCATCTGCAGCGTGAACATCAGGAAGTGGTTGGTGCCATTTCCGGATCAGCCGCTCGTCCTCCCTCACCCATTTCCGTGAAGTCGCGCCAGGCGAACAAGCGGTCCTTTTAGTCGTTCTGTTTTTCCCCTTTTCCTTGTGCAAATATTCGCGATCCTGTGGTCTGAACGGCCTCCTGGCGATTTGCTTGTGGGGTGGGTTTCTCTATGCTAGATTCCTCAGGATGCTGTTGAAAATGCAGCGTTTCCCAACGTCAAATTCAGAGGCAATGACCCTCACGGTTCCGGAATTCCGTATCTAATTTGACGCGGAACAAGTGTTTACCCATACCGACATTTCTTCACACATGTGACGAGCGAAGTAGGGATGTCTTTGTAACGTATTCATCGAGGCGATCACCGTATTTTCTTTCATAAGGCATAAGCATGGCGCATACGTACGATCATCAGGCTGTTGAAGCAAAGTGGCAGGCATATTGGGCTCAATCCGGGACGTTCCAGGTTCAGGAAGATTCGGACAAACCCAAATATTATTGTTTGGAGATGTTTCCCTATCCCTCGGGCCGGATACACATGGGCCATGTGCGCGTATATGCCATCGGGGATGTCGTGGCCCGTTATAAGACGATGCGTGGGTATAACGTGTTGCATCCGATGGGATGGGATGCTTTCGGGTTGCCGGCAGAGAATGCCGCAATTGAGAAAGGGGTGCACCCCAACGTTTGGACTCAAGAAAATGTGGCCTATATGAAAGGACAACTTCAGCGGATGGGTCTGTCCTATGATTGGGATCGTGAGGTGAATACGTCTCAGCCTGACTATTACCGCTGGAATCAATGGATCTTTGTGAAAATGGTTGAGCGTGGATTGGCCTATCGAAAACGCTCGGCAGTAAATTGGTGTCTTTCTTGTGAAACGGTATTGGCAAATGAGCAGGTCTTGGAGAAAGAAGGAAAAGACGGAGGGGTGTGCTGGCGATGCGAGTCGGTCGTCATTCAAAAAGAATTGGAGCAGTGGTTTTTCCGTATTACGTCCTATGCGCAGGAATTATTGGACGGCTGTGAACGGTTGGGGACCTGGCCGGCTCGTGTGCTGGCCATGCAGCGGCATTGGATTGGGCGGAGCGAAGGGGTGGAGCTGGATTTTCCCTTAGCGGAGACCGTAGCCGGGCTACAGGCGATCCGGGTGTTTACCACTAGACCGGATACCATTCATGGCGCGACCTTCATGAGCCTTGCACCAGAATCGCCCCTGGTCGAACAATTGATAGCCGGAAGACCTGAGGCCGCCGGGGTTCGAGCGTTTGTGACTCGTGTGTCTCGCGTGGATAAAGCGACGCGTACGGCTGCTGATCGGGAGAAAGAAGGTGTGTTTACCGGCGCCTACGCCATCAATCCGTTTACCAAGGAACGTATCCCGATTTGGGTGGCGAATTTTGTGTTGTATGAATATGGCACGGGGGCGATTATGGCCGTTCCCGCGCATGACCAACGAGATTTTGAATTCGCGAAAACCTATCGCATCCCGGCTCGACTGGTGATTCAAGATCCGGAAGGCCGGCTGAGCTCTGAAGCTCTGGAATCGGCTTATGAAGAACAGGATGCCGCCGGACTCCTGGTGAACTCAGGGAATTTTTCCGGCATGTCCGTGTCGCAAGCCAAACAGGCCATCGGCGAATATGTGGAAACACAGGAATGGGGAAAGCGATCCATCAATTTCCGTTTAAGAGATTGGGGTATCTCCAGGCAACGCTATTGGGGGACGCCCATTCCGATGTTGTATTGTGATCGCTGTGGCATTGTCCCGGTTCCCGAAGGCGACCTGCCGGTGTTGCTGCCTGACGATGTGCCATTCACCGGGAAAGGTGGGTCTCCGCTTAAGGAATCTCCGTCGTTTTCACAGGCCACCTGTCCCATGTGTGGCGGTCCGGCACGCCGCGAAACCGATACCATGGATACCTTTGTAGATTCGTCCTGGTACTTCCTTCGGTATTGCTCGCCCAAAGACGTCACGCAAGCCGTGAATCCCCAAGCCGCACAACATTGGATGGCGGTGGACCAATATGTCGGCGGAATCGAGCATGCGGTGTTGCATCTGTTGTATGCGCGCTTTTTTACCAAAGTCTTACGAGACCTGGGTCTCACAATGGCTGATGAACCCTTCATCCATTTGCTCACCCAAGGCATGGTGACCAAGGAAACCTACTGGTGTGAAGAGCATCGATGGATGCTTCCCACCGAAATAAAAAAAATGGGCGAGCAGCGGGTCTGTATTCACTGTGGGCGGAGTATTGTGACAGGCCGTACGGAGAAGATGTCCAAGTCTAAAAAAAATATTGCTTCCCCTGAGGACTTGTGCGATCGCTATGGAGCGGACACGGCCAGAATGTTTTCGTTGTTTGCCGCACCACCGGAAAAGGATTTGGAATGGAGCGATACCGGGGTTGAAGGGTGCTATCGGTTTCTTAACCGGGTCTGGCGGTTGGTACAGGATCTTCTTCCGGTCTTGAATGGGGTAGCTTCCAATCAGGGATCCCGCGAGTCGGTGCTTTTGCCTCAATTGCAGCGGGCGACGCATCAGACGATTAAAAAGGTCACAGAAGATTTTGAGCGGGGCTTTCAATTTAACACGGCCATTGCGGCTCTTATGGAGTTTGTAAATGAGTTGTATAAGTTCTGGAAAGAATTTCCGGGGGAGGCCTTAACTGCTGGCGAGCGAGCGGAGTGGCGAACAACGTTGGAAACGTTAGTAGTGTTGCTGGCACCCTTTGCTCCGCACGTGACTGAGGAGTTGTGGGAACTCTTAGGGAAGCGCCCAGGGATGAGCCGGCAGGCGTGGCCTGACTTTGATCCCGTTCTGGTGGCCAGTGCCGAATGGACGATTCCTCTCCAGGTGAATGGCAAACTTCGGAGTAAGATCGTGGTTCCAGCCGGTTCGACAAAGGAACAGATCATTGCAGGCGCTCAGGCGGATCCAAAGTTGGTGGAATGGTTGCAAGGGAAGGTCGCTCGCAAAATTATCTATGTGGAACAAAAGCTGGTGAATTTTGTCATCTAACCCAGGCCGACCGGGTAGGCTTCTTCAGCGGGTGAGATTCCTGATGACCGGATGGGGAGTGTGGCTGTGCCTGATTGCCGGATGTGGGTACCAATTCACAGTTGAGGGGCCGGGCCCGGTCATCGGGGGGAGTGCCGGCCATGTGGCGCAAGGACCGCCGATTCGTATGGTCTTTCCGGTGCTCAAAAATAACAGCTTTGAACCAAACCTGGAATTCAAATACACCAGATACTTTCGCCAGGCGTTCCAATCTGTCGGAAGCGCAGAATTTGTCGATGATGGCTCCGCCGATTTTGTGATGGAAGGGGCGATTCTATCGGTCGGGCTTTCTTCATTAGCCTTTACTCGCACGCAGACACAAGAAAGCCGGGTTATGGTGAAAGTGTTGTTGAAGGTGAAGGATCGGAAAACGGGAAAAGTCCGATGGTCTCAAATCGGAACCAGTACAGCCGAATTTTTTGTGGGTGCCACATCCACCTCAGATGCCGAAACCGGATTGCAGTTTAACCGGGTTTTGCAGGATCGGGCGGTTGAGCAAGCGGGGCAACAGGTGGCTGCCGATTTAGCCGATCAATTTTTGGGGGCCAGGGAGCAGGGGGTTTTTGACAGGAATAGAAAGGAGACCATCCCGGATCCGGAATCGGGTGGTGGTGAATCCCCCGAGATCTCAGCGCCTTACGGAGATCTCATTACTCCAGGCTCCCAGATGCCTTGATTACCTGAATGGGTTAGCAGGATTGTCTGCTTTTTGAGGCGTATTCACCATGAAAGTTCATGAACTTCAAAGTCAGATCAACCGGCATGGGTTATCCCCTCTGTATTTGGTGATTGGGGAAGAGCCCTATTTCCGGGATCAGGCCTTGAGCATTCTTCGTGAGGCAGGTCAGAAAAAGGATGCTTCAAAATCATCGGACCATTTATCGGCCTATGATTCCTCCCAGATGTTTCATGTCGATGTCGTTTATGGGGATGAAACCGATGCGTCCGAGATATTAGCCATTTCGGAAGAGACCTCGTTTTTTTCATCGAGACGACTCCTCATCATTAAATGGGCAGAAAAACTCTCTGCTCGAGATGGGGAAGCTCTTATGCCCTATTTTCAGACTCCCAATGAAACGACCACGATGGTCATCACTGCAGCCAAACTGGACGGCCGGACGAAGTGGGTTCAAGATCTTAAAAAGCGGGGGACGGTGGTGGAATGCGCTCCCTTATTTGAGGGGCAGCGAGCAGGGTGGGTCACGCAGCGAGCGCGAGAGTTAGGCTTGCAGTTGGAAGACAGTGCCCTCGAGATATTGAAGGATCAGGTTGCCGAAGGGTTGTATGGGACGGCCGGTGAATTAGAGAAATTGGTGGCGTTTATGCCGGAGGGCCATCGAGTTCGGGCACAAGACGTGGAAACGCTCAGAGGAAAACCCCCTGGAATTTCGGTGTTTGATTGGTCGGAAGCCGTTGCGCGAGGGGATCAGGGGCGGGCATTGGATATCGTGGCAAAAAATTTAGAAACCGGCGAAGCACCCTTACGAATGTTGGGTGCCTTTTTGTGGCAGATGCGGAAGATCTGGAAAACGCACGAGTTGATGCAAGAAGGGTATGATGCCGGACAGGCCGCACGCCAATCAGGCATTCCTCCGTTTCGTGCGCGGGAATTTATCCAGCAGGTGCAGCGGTGGAAGCCATCCCACCTCCGTCGAGCATGGGAATTATTCGCTCAAGCGGATTCGGCTCTTAAAGGAGGGCGGGCATCACGTCCGAAGCTCATCTTGGATGACCTGGTCATCCAACTTTGCCGGGCCACTAAAGCTGATCAAGGCAGCAAGGTCTTCGGTGGCCGCAAATCTCACAAGTTGTGAGAACCCGTACCTATTTGACCATATTATTTGGGTGAGAGTGCGTTGACGCGGGATGCAAGACGGGAAACCCAACGAGAGGCGGTGTTCCGATGAAGCGTGCCTTTAGTTACGGCTTTATGCAGCTCAGAGGTCGCTTCTCGCAAAGAAACCTTAGCCTCTTCGCCCTTGTTCTCTTTGACCGCTCCATGAACTTTCTTGATAAAAGTCCTGACGCGTCGCATGATAGACCGATTGCGTTCCTGCCGCTTCAGAGTTTGTCGAGCTGCTTTAATTGCGGAATGATGTCGATTAGCCATAATTTCCTCCAGAAAAAATCGAAGTGTGATTTTTAACACAATACCATGAAAGTGGTCAATTGAACGGGGGGTAAATTTTCGGGGTGTTTAAATGCCTATTTGGCCCTTCAAATATGAGGTTTTCTCGAAAAATTAGTCAACTATTCTCTTTGGTCGCGATCGTTATGTGCCTTGCGACACCTATGGTCCTCTGATAAGATCGCTCTCTTCATTCCGCTCGAAACTTCCATGTGATGGTGGGTGTAGCTCAGTTGGTTAGAGCGCCGGATTGTGGATCCGGAGGTCGCGGGTTCAATTCCCGTCACTCACCCCATTTTTCCACTTTAACTGCACAAATTGAAGAATAATCAGAAGGACAGGTCTCCGCGTAAAGCGTTTGGGGCGAACCTCTTCACTAGTTAGATCGGCCTCAGGTTTAGTTTGTTTTTCGGTTAGGGACGGGAGCTGCCCTGTTCTGGTGTATGGAAGCTTTGGTCGATTCCAGACGGTAGAAGGCCAGTTTATCCGTCCTATCTTGGTAATCGATCGGTCAGGTACGTCTCGTCTAAAAAAAGATTCGGGATTTAATTTTCTGTCCCATTGATCTGAGATATGGGCCGCGGGTTTCAGCGGGCATGATTTTCTCTCCCCAATGGCACCAAGATATGAGAACCCGAAAGGCCCATGAGTTGGGTCTAACACATTATTGCTTATCGCCACATCAAACGTTAAGTAAAGGGATTATGCTTGATTGGAACGGAACACGATATTAATTACAGGGATTTCCGTCTCGGGGAATGCGCTATCGGGATGTTCCCGATGCCGCCTCGCTTCTGAGACTGTGGTTGGTTTCCTATGACTACAGCCGTTTTCATTCCTCTCCTTCCGCTGCTGGCCGCCATGCTGATTGGTTGGCAGGGTAAACGTCTGGCGTCCCGCGTGGCGTTGATCGGGATCGTTGCCACTGCCGGGTCCAGCGTTTTTTCGTTTCTGGCCCTGTACCACGTCAGTACCGAAGGCCCGTTTCAGCTCACCTTCTGGTCGTGGGGGCACGGACCCTCGCCTTCACTGACATTCGGGATGTTGGTCGACCGACTGACGGCCGTGATGATGGTGCTCATCTCCAGTGTCAGTACCATCATTCATCTGTATTCCCGCCGCTATTTACAGGGTGATCCGGGGTACCAGCGATTTTTCGGGTTACTCGGGTTGATGACCTTCACCATCCTCTCCTTAGTCGCCAGCGCAAACTTTTTGATGTTGTTTCTATTCTGGCAACTCCTGAGCTGGGTATTGTATCTCCTATTGGCTTTCAATTTCTCTTATCCCACGGCATGTGAGTATGCGCGAAAAACGTTATTGGTGCATCGAATCGGGGATATCAGTTTTCTCTGTGGCCTCCTGCTTATTTATGCGTATTTCGGCACGTTCGAATTTTTGGACGTATTTCAACGGGCGGCTGCAGATCCTCCGATGATCCGGTTATGGGCTGGGTCTACTTTTGAAATCAGCATCGTGCCGGTCATCGCACTGCTGATTTTTGTCGGCGCAATGGCCAAATCCGCACAATTTCCTCTCCACGTCTGGCTTCCGGACACAATGGACTCTCCAACCCCGGTCTCCGCCCTGATGCATGCCGGGATCATCAACGCCGGCGGGTTCCTGCTGAACCGGTTGGCCCCATTGTACGCCCTGTCTCCCTCGACCCTCCATCTGGTGTTCCTCGTGGGAGTCCTCACCGTCCTGCTCGGAGCCTCGATGATGTTGGTTCAGAATGACATCAAGAAAACTTTGGGTTTTTCTACCATGGGACAAATGGGGTACATGATCATGGAATGCGGCCTTGGCGCTTTTGCCTTGGCCATTTTTCACCTCATCGCCCATGGATTTTTCAAAGCCTCCCTCTTTCTGGCCTCAGGCAGTATTATTCAGGATGCGCGGCATGAACCGAAATTTCCTCCGGCCTCGGGCCATCAGCCGACCCGGCTGCCGAATAAACTGACGTGGACGACAGGATTGCTCGTCACGCTGTTCATGCCGCTGATTATTCTATTGGTAGCCCATGGGGTCCTGGACGTGCCTCTTCAAGATGATCACGGGGCGGTGATCTTTCTCTTTTTCGGATGGGTCACGGCCTCACAAGCCATTTTCAGCATTTACCGCCTGCATGCCGTGGCTTCCTGGAAGGTCGCCGGTGCCATGATCGTGACGCTGTTTTTCATCGGATTCGTCTATTTATGGGCGGGCGAAGCCTTTACGCATTTTCTCTATCCGGAGCCGGGCGTCGCCGATGGGTTTTTCAAGGCTGCGGCCTTCCCGCCGCAAGTGTTCGATGCGGTGATCATTTTTTCTACGCTGGTGGTGCTGTTCGGCTGGCTGGTTCTGTACACCACGGCCCGTGGCCAAAAAATACTCAATCCGAATTGGGTGCTCGCGATACGGCAAGCCGGCTGGGTCCTATTAATCAACCGGTGTTATGTGGACGGCATCTATAAAAAAACCGGCAGTGCCCTGCTCCGTTTGGCGCAGAAAGTCGCGTACCGGTATTAACCGTCATCAGGTGAGTTGTCGATTGATCATGATCTGTTGCTACTGTTCTCTCTTGTCCCGGTCTTTTTCATGGCGGGAAACATCATGAAACGGACCTCCCCCTCAGCATGGTGGGGTGTGGGATTAGCCTCTGTCCTGATAGCCGGGGGGGCCTTCGTCGCGTTTAGTTGGGAAGCGGAGATCTCTTCCTTTGTCAGTCTTCCGGCCGGCGCCATACTTCTTTCCTGTTTTTGTGCCATCCTGTGGCAAAAGGACACCTCCCGTATATCTGATGACGCGGTACCTATCATCCTGCTTGCCGGCCTGGGTCTGGGTGGAGTGATCGCGGTGGAGCCGATCAACCGGCTATTCATGATCGGCCTGCTCGGCTATGGGGGTTTCTTTCTGTCCCGGCACATGGCTGCCTCTCTGCAAAAGACCCTGGCTCTGGTGCATCTCGGATTAGCCGTGGTGTTTGGCATCGTGACGCTCTTCCTGGATGAAACCGGTCTCATGGTCGCCGGGCTTTTTCTGTTAGTCACCTTTTTGCCACTGGTTCCGTTTCATCTGCCATTTTTGGGAGTCGTGCGGTCTTCCCGGGAGTCCCTCGCCGGGGTGTGGGTCGTGGTCTGGCTGGCAACAGGTCTATCCCAACTCAAGAACGTCGAGGAATTTTTTCATCTGGAAGGGCTGTGGATCATTCCGGTGTTTGCGCTGGTGAGTGCCGGGTACGCTTCCTTGAAAGCCGCGGGACATCTTCTCCCTCGTGAAGGCATTGCCTATGCTGCCATCACCCTCCTCGCCTTACTGTGGGGTTTGCTCGCCACGTTTTTCCCATGTGGGGGTATGGGGAGTTCCCTATGGAATCGCGGTCGCATTGCTGATGAGTGGGATGTTGCAGTCCTTTGCCTTTTTACGCGAACGGTATGGGACACATAATCTGGTATCGTTGCAAGGGTTGGGTTCCGGGTTGCCGCGCTTTCGGGGGGCCTTCACGTTCATGATTTCACTGGTCATGCTGCTACCGCTTCTGCCGGTGGTAGCCGGATTTTTGACCATCCCGCTTAACGGCCCCGAGGCCTCACTGTTCCCCGTGTTGCTGTTGTTATTTATCGTGTGGTTCTCAGTCAGCTGGGTCTTTACCACCATGCTGCATCAGACCGCATTTGGAAAGGCCCGATCCGACGTACCCTATCGCGATTTGTCGCTGTATGAAATGTGGACACTCATCCTGTTAATGGGCACAGCAGGCTTTTTCGGAATACCCGCTTAATCTTATAACTCCTATGCAGAACACCAGAGGATACAGAAGATGACGGTTTCCACGGCACGTGAAGTCGAATCTCATAAAGAATTAGAACGCATCGAGGTCAGATCGCTGATTCATTTGGCGGGGGAAACCATTTCCCAATTTTGGCCCATGCAGACCTTCATTCACCACAATCCGCTGCATGGCCTGGAACACTTGAATATCCACCAGGCGATTGCCCAAGCCGAAAAATTTCTGGGAGGCCGCGGGTATCTTCCCAATGAGGAATATCGAAACCTATACCGGCAGGGCCGGATCCTGGATGAGGCGATTACCGATGCCGTCATGCCCTTCTCAGAGAACCGGTATGTCACCATCGGCACGCGAAACATTTCTCACATCGAAGTCTTGCGGACGATCCTGATTCATGGGAGCGGGACGATCCCTCATGATATCAGTGATGCCGTATTCGACAGTCTGCCTCGAGACTCCCAGGTAGTGGAATTGTTCACCCGCCTGCAATCCGGCGGCATCCTCAAGGATACCGATCTGTCGTTGCGCCAAAAGACAGACCACGCACGCCAGGATGTCGCCAATCAATATACACTTGCTGCATGGTGCGACCAGACATTTGAAACCTCTCTTCAGCAGCAGATCAATGAGGAACTCATCAAATGGTGTGCCGGATTTCTGGACGAAGGCCACGCTCCCTGGTCCATGCCTATGCGGGAAAAGACCTTCTATGGGAGTTGGAAAGCCCTGGCTCAGAAGGAGGTCACGGGTATTCTTCTGGGCATCCCGGACTGGAAGCTGAAACTTCAGCAACTTCCTGACCGGCCGGAAGATGCCGTGCTGGCCTGCCTCCAGGATTTGGATCTGCCTCAGAATCTCTGGAGCAACGTGTTTACCCTGCATTTGGCCCAATTGCCGGGATGGACGGGATTTCTCAAGTGGCGTGCCGATCAGGTGAACCATGAGTGGCAGAAGGCGTTTCCCGTCGATCTGGTTCAGTATATGGCGGTACGGCTCTTCTATGAGCGTGAGTTGGTGAGCAGGTTGTGCCACCAACAACTCGGGATACCCGGCACCTATTCGGCCATTACGTCCGCCCTGGAGCGGTTCCCGTTTGGATTCAGTCTCTACAAGGTTTTTCGTACCGGAAACCTAGATCCGGAGATGCTACCGGCTTTGGACGAAGGGATGTTTACCGTGGACCCCCTTCCTTTGCAAACTCTTGATGCATGGGGACGGGAAGCGGACGGTACATGGGGAAGGATTCAACGTGAAAGAACGGCAAAGGGGCACGCCTTGATCCTTCATCATCTGGCCGATTCCCTCGGCATTGCCCTGAAGGACGTGACGGAATGTCCGCCTGACACTGTGGATACCTTGGTGGGATGGATCACGAATTTTCCCGAATCCAACCATGGACCCTTGTGGCTTCAGGCATTCGAGATGAGCTACATGAAACGTTTCGTCACCAATCTGGCCCCCAATCTGGCTCTCGTTCGTGAATGGGATTCCAAACAGGAAAAGCCCGAATTTTCCAGACCGCCGGCCCAGGCCATGTTCTGCATCGATGTGCGATCTGAGGGCTTCCGGCGGCATCTGGAGGAAGTGGGTGGAAATGAAACGTTCGGATTCGCCGGATTTTTCGGAGTCCCCATCTGCTTTCAGAGGTTCGGCAGCGAACGGGAAACGGATCAATGTCCAGTCCTGCTCAAACCCAAACACCGGGTCAGGGAAATTCCCAGGGCCTATCAGGGCAAAGCGGCTGAACAATACCTCCAACGTCAGAATCTGGCGAAAACCGGACATGCGCTACTTCATGATCTGAAAGAAAATGTGATTACACCCTATGTCATGGTCGAAGCGATCGGCTGGTTTTTCGGGTTCCGGCTCTTCGGTCAGACTATTGCGCCTGCCTGGTACCGGACATTCACGTCGTGGGTGAAAGAATGGTTTGCGATTCCGATTGGGACCACGTTAACGGTCGACAAGCTGTCCCATGAGGAAGCGGAAGAAATGGTGGCGGCCGAACATCGGGCGACCATTCATCGTCTTTTAATTGAACGGTACGGCCGCATGGGCCTAGCCGTTTTACATGATCAAGTGGATCGTCTTCGCAAACAGGCTCTTTATCAAGCTGAAACGGACAGTGAGGACGAAGAAACCTTAAGCCGGTTGTTAGGATGGAATACCGCCACCCATGACCAATTTCTCGCGGAATTACGTCAGAATCACGGGATTCATCAACGGGCGGTGAGCCGGCGCATGCACCGGATCACGCAGGTAGGATTTACTCCTAAAGAACAGGCCTATTTCGTAGAAACCGCCCTGCGGATCCTCGGCTTTACACATGGCTTTTCCAGGTTGATATTGATTTGCGCCCATGGAAGTGTCTCGGAAAACAATCCCTATGAGTCGGCGCTGGACTGCGGCGCCTGCGGAGGCAACGAGGGGTATTCCAACGCCCGGGCCTTTGTGGAAATGGCGAATAAACCCTACGTCCGGGAGCTTCTCGCCCAGAAAGGCATTCACATTCCCGCAGACACATATTTTTTACCGGGGCAGCATAATACCACCACGGACGAGGTAGAGTTGTTCGATTTGGAGGATGTTCCGGCCACTCACCGGAAAGACCTCCTGCGCCTTGAACGCGATCTGGAAGAGGCGGGACGCAGAAATAGTCAGGAACGATTGTCCCGCTTTCCGGATGAACATGGCATGCCGTCGCTGAACAGAAGTCTGCGTCTGGCCAAACGGCGAAGTATGGATTGGTCTCAAGTGAGGCCCGAATGGGGCTTGTCGAGACACACGGCATTCATTGTCGGGCGGCGGCTATTGACGAGAGGCATCAATCTGGAAGGACGGACATTCTTACATTCCTATGATTACCTGCAGGACACCACGGGAAAATATCTGGAAATTATCATGACCGCGCCGTTGATTGTGGGCAATTGGATCAACATGGAACATTATTTTTCAACGGTGGACCCGGAGGTATACGGAGCCGGGAGCAAAGTGTACCATAACGTCGTCGGCCGGATCGGGGTGATGTATGGCTCGCAAAGTGACATGCGCATCGGACTGCCCGTGCAGACCGTCTATGATGGTTCCACGCCCTACCATGAACCGATGCGGCTGATGGCCATCATCGAGGCGCCCTTGGAGCGCATATCCGCCATCATTGCGAGGCATGATCTTTTGCAGAAGCTGATGGGTAATCAATGGGTCAATCTGGTGGCCCTTGATCCGATCACCATGGAGTTTTTTCTATACCATTCATCCGACGATTGGCGGATCATTCTTTAATATCATTGCGAGGAGGCAGGACAGGCCATGAGCATCAGGCTATTTCCCATGAAAGAGATCAAGATCATTATTGAAGGAGAACATATCCGTTTTGTCACGGATGTCCTGGATAGAATCAAAGCGAGCGGGTATACCGTCTTCAGTAATATTTCGGGAAAAGGCCACAGCGGATACCATGAGGGTCACCTCATGTTTAATGATACGAGCAGTTTGCAAATGGTCCTGACCGTCGTTCCTGAGGAAAAGGTTGAGCCCATTCTTTTTGCGCTGAAACCTTTCCTCGAGCGGCATTCGGGAAGCGTGTTTGTCCTGGATGCCAGTGTTTTGAGGCCCGATCATTTTCTAACTACCGATTCCTAATCCCCTAGTTTTGTAGGCAAACACACTAGGGTTTCCATCTGCTGTTAATATGCGGTTAGGCTGAAATGGCTAAGGTGCTGATGGCGTCTGGCAGAATCGATTTTTTTCTTCGCTACTGCACTGCGACCCCTGACCCCTGTTAATCACGTCCTGCTCGTGCTTGCCTCGCCACACACGGTCATCAGTAAGGCGTCCAGCACGATCTATTTGACCAAAGTCCCCTTTATTGACCAACCAACAATTCTCCGCGAGTAGAGATCCATCACCACTGCCAAGTAGAGCCACTCTCATAGGTCAGAAAGTTGATATCGGCCACCCACAACGATCCGGTCTGTCGTATAAACCTTCAGAATCCCAAGCTCTATGAAACAGTTTTTTTAATTTACGAATCTTGTGAAAGCTAAGTTGGAAAATTGTATTCATTTTGGACCTCCGCCATAGATCTCCGTAAGATTCGACTGTCGTGGCCCATCGCTGTCATTTTTCTCCGTGGCTGCGACTTGTCTGAACCTTATGAAAGGTGGAAAGACATTCTATGATCAAATTGATTCAGCCATCCGAGTTCATGACAAACTCTTACTGGTCCCTTCTGATCATAGCTTAAATAGTGAATGGATCCTGACAGAAATTCGGCGATGTCGAAAAGCGGAAAGCCAGCCAGGAAATGGAAACTGTTTCGTGATTGGTTAGTGAATATGAGCATCACCCCAGTAGGTATTTACTGCTCACTCATACTTTAAAAAACCACCGGAGGGATACAGTTTTTTACGGGATAGATATAGGTACTTAGTTTTTATACGTATATCCTATATGTTCCCCAACCATCCACCACCCCTCCGTTTTTCGTTGCTTATTAAGCTGAAAAGTGTAAAGTAGTGAAACGTTTTCCCTGCTATTTAAGAAACCAATTTTGGCTTTTTGAATGGATCATTCCGCATTTCCAGGCCTAGTTTTATATATAAACAGAGGGGATGATTAATGATGAGATTCCTCCAATATTTATTCCTAGTCCTCGCTTCCGGAAGTTTTTTAATTCTTCCAAGCTGCACAACCAATGAACCCGATTTCTATAAGGCTCTTAATCCTTCCTTTCCTTCCCCCCATTCCACTTTTTCCCATACACCATTAAGTTTTGAAGCCAACCAAGGACAGACGGATTCCCATGTTCAATATCTCTCACGTGGAAACGGCTATAATCTCTTTCTTACGTCAAATGAAGCGGTATTAACCTTAACTAAAGCTGACCAAACAAACACAGGAACAGCTGAATCTGCAAACAAATCCGAGCCGAGGAGGACCGCCACAGTACGGATGCAGCTGGTGACTAGTAATCCTTTTCCAACCATTGCTGGAGAAAGGAAGCTTTCGGGAAAGGCGCATTACTTCAAAGGAAACGATCCCAATAAATGGCAGAAGAATGTATCGACTTATGCTCAAGTACGGTACGCAGAAATTTATCCGGGAATTGATTTAGTGTACTACGGCAATCAGCAGCAATTGGAATATGATTTCATAATAGCCCCTGGAAAAGATCCAGCAAGCATTACGATTAACTTCCAAGGTGTGGATACCCTCAACATTGACCCCAATGGTGATTTGTTATTGCAGACTCCAGGTGGAACTATTCGCCAACGGAAGCCTGTCATCTATCAGAAAATTAATGAGAAAAAACAAATTATCCGAGGACACTATCTTGTAAAAAGTTCACATCAGGTTGGGTTTCAGGTGGAAAAATATGATCCCACAAAAGCCCTAATAATAGATCCAGTCATAAGTTTCTCCACTTATTTGGGTGGGAGCAAAACCGAAAGGCTTCAAGCAATTGCAGTAGATTCTAAAAAGCAGGTGTACATCACCGGACATACCCTTTCCACAAATTTCCCTACTGCCAATCCAATCCAGGCATCCAATATGGGGGGCTCTCCCTCCGCACCTGATAGTTCTCAAAGCGATGTTTTTATAGCAAAGTTTACAGCGGATGGTTCGGAACTAATCTATTCCACCTATTTAGGCGGTAGCAATATCGACGAAGGGCGAGATATTGCAGTAGACGCGGATGGAAATGCTTATGTGACGGGAAGGACTTCATCCGACAATTTTCCAATTATGAATCCCTTTCAGGGTACAAAAGCCGAAAGTGCAGACGCCTTTGTAACCAAATTAGCCTCCGATGGATCGTCTCTCATTTATTCAACATTTTTAGGGGGTAGTAGTCATGAAGAACTTTTTCTTTTCGGACACGATGCGGCCACCGGGATAGCAGTTGATGCTGCCGGAAGCGCGTACATAACAGGCTTTACGGGGTCTGATGATTTTCCATTAAAAAATGCTATTCAGCCTCAGAATGCAGGTGGGTTTCTCGCTTCGGGTCCTGGCGGAGATGCCTTTGTGACCAAGTTATCTCCAGACGGAACCGCGCTGATCTACTCCACTTATTTGGGCGGAGGGGTTAATCCAGAGGGATTGGTGGATCAGGGGTATGATGCTGGTATGGCTATAGCCGTAGATCGAACAGGCCATGCCTATATAACGGGGGTGACAGTTTCCGATTTCTTTCCAACTGTCAACGCATTCCAGGAAAATTTGTTGGGTTATAGTGATATCTTTTTAACAAAATTGAGTCCGGATGGGTCCGCATTTATCTATTCCACATATTTGGGTGGGAGTATTGGTCCCATTGACGGCTTAGAATCCCACCTGGAACAGGCAACAGGAATAGCCGTCGACGATGCCGGACATGCCTATTTGGCCGGATGGACCAATTCAAATGATTTTCCAACTGCCAATGCTTTGCAGTCCGATGCCCTGGAATCTAATACAAACTTCACACAGCAGGCTGGTTTTGTTACTAAATTCACCATTAATGGATCAGGTCTAATTTACTCGACCTACCTGTCGGGTTCGGAGCCATTTAGGGATCAAGCCAACGCCATAGCGGTTGACGCTGCCGGAAACGCCTATGTAACGGGACAAGCTGCATCTTCTGACTTTCCGACCACTCCAGACGCAATTCAAAAAACCAAATCTGGTTTTCAAGCCGCTTTTGTGACTGTAATCACTCCTGATGGTTCGGCGCTCAGCTATTCCAGTTACCTTGGAGGATCAGATAATGATAGCGGGATAGATATTGCACTAGATTCTTCGAGAAATATTTATGTGGCAGGACAAACGGAGTCAACGGATTTCCCAATCATGAATCCATTTCAAGCCTTTAATGCTGGTGTAATTGACGGATTTGTAATGAAAATAGCCACAGATAATATTGCTCCAACAGTAGAAGCAGGACCTGCGCAAACAATAATTTTGCCCAATATAGCCAATCTTAATGGCTCTGTCTCGGATGATGGGTTACCGGACCCTCCAGGCACTGTTCTTACTATCTGGGAAAAGGTTAGTGGTCCTGGAACAGTGACATTTGCTGATCCCTCAGCAGTCAAAACCACCGCCAGATTTAGTCTCCCTGGCACCTATGTGGTGCGTCTTACGGCTGATGATGGAGATTTAACCGCTAGTGATGAAATATCCATAACCGTTAATCCTCCGCCTCCGCTTATAAACCAAGCGCCAATGGTGGATGCGGGTCCAATGCAAACGATTTTCCTTCCTGGCCAGGCCCTGCTTAATGGAACAGTGACGGATGACGGCCTACCGAATCCCCCAGGTACTGTAATGACGACTTGGAGTAAGGTCAGTGGCCCCAACGTTGTGGCATTTGGCAATCCAAATGCCGTAGATACCACCGTTTTGTTTTTCAGCGCGGGAACGTATGTGTTGCGGCTGACTGCATCGGATGGTGCACTCTCCAGGAGTTCGGATGTCACCATCACAGCCAGAGATCAGGGAACCAGTTCACCGAGCAGTGATGTGAATGGGGATGGCAAGGCAGATATCGTGTGGCGCAATACCAATGGCATGGTCGCGATCTGGCTGATGAATGGGGTGACAATCACCTCAACTGGTTTCCCAGGAGGAGTCGCAACCGAATGGCAGATTAAGGGTGTGGGTGATGTGGATGGGGATGGCAAGGCGGATGTCATTTGGCGCCATGGCACCAGTGGCGCCACCGCGATCTGGTTGATGAATGGGGTGACCAGGAGGTCCGTAGGTTTTCCGGGCAGCCCGTCGACGGATTGGGAAATTCAAGCCGTCGGTGATGTCAATGGTGATGGCAAAGCGGACATCGTGTGGCGCAACAGTCGTGGGGCCACAGCAATCTGGTTCATGAACGGGCCAACGATTGCCTCCGCTGGCTTCCCCGGTGGAGTGCCCTTGGCTTGGCAGATTAAGGGCGTAGGTGATGTGAATGGGGATGGCAAGGCGGATGTCATTTGGCGCCATGGCACTAGTGGGACAGTGGCGATATGGCTAATGAATGGGCTGACGATCACTTCAGTTGGTTTTCCGGGGAGCGCGCCCAACATTTGGACTGTCAATGAGGTAGATGATGTGGATGGGGATGGCAAGGCGGATGTCATTTGGCGCCATGGCACCAGTGGCGCCACCGCGATCTGGTTGATGAATGGGGCAACGATTGCGTCCTCCGGCTTCCCTGGTGCCATGCCCTCGGAATGGAAGATTGAACAGGTTGGAGATGTCGATGGGGACGGCAAAGCGGACATCGTGTGGCGGAATAGCCGTCCAGGTGAAGTAGAGGTGTGGATCATGAATGGCTTGACCATCACCACCAAGGGTTCCCCAGGGACCGCCTCCACAGGCTGGGAGATACAATAGGGCGAAAGAATCATATCTTTCCGTATACGTTTCCAAGAGCCTGGCTCCTCACCGTGCTGGGCTTTTTTGTTTGCGGCAACGTTGAATCGAGCGCATTCTGTTTCCCCGTGGTGAGGACGTGCGTCAACATCTGAGTACGAGGGCCTCTTTTGGAGTCCGGTTGTGAGAATGGAGGTTCCATCGCTCAAGCAGACCGGGGGGTAAGCCCATTTCTGTTTTTGATATTTCCTTCGGTCAGTATGTGAAATTCACTGGAGAGCCACCTTATAGCTGATTAGAGGTGACCCGTCAGGGTAAAATGGAAAGTGAGGGTGGTCATCGACCGGATCTTTTTTTTTCAGGGCACCTATGAAAGATTTGGGTTTCCTCCATCGGTCATATTGGCGGGGGTTGTGTAGAATTCTGCTTTTGTGCCCCTTGTTGGTTTCCTGTAACACTCTCCACATCACGTATTCGACGGCTGATTGGATCCTCTTATGGAAACTGGATAGGTATTTTGATCTGTCTGCCTCTCAAGAAAATTATTTGGATCTCCAGGTCGAGGCATTTCATGTCTGGCATCGACACCATCAACTTCCCCTGTACGCCCAATTTCTGGCTCAAATAGATGAATTTTCAAAAAATGAACTGAGTCAGGCAGAGCTGGAGAACATCTTTGCGTCTGTTGAATACTTTCGTGTTCATCTTGCCAGGCGAGCCTCTCCACCGGGTGCGGAATTTTTAGCCACTGTCACGCCTGCCCAAATACGTCATTTCGAAGAAATGTTGGATCAAGACTATCGACGGCTTGTGTCCGATATCGGAGACGACCCGGAGATGCGTTTGGATAAACGCATGGCAACCACATCGGAAACCCTAACCATATGGGTGGGAGAGTTGTCGGTGGACCAAGAGACATATATTCGTGAGAGAATGAGGAAAATCCCTGATACCACGGATGTGTGGCTGGCCCATCGCAAAAGGCGGCAGGAAAAATTGCTTGACCTTCTTCGTTCCGCTCATGATCCGTTTAGCTTGGAACAGGGTCTCTTTCAGTGGCTGGCCGACTCCAAGACCGGTGCCACGGAGGAATATCTCGTGGTCTCCAGGGAATGGCGTGAAGGAGTTCAACGGGCCGTCTTGGACATTGACCGGATTCTGACCGGGGATCAGCGGGCACATTTCTCCAGGAAGCTGCAAGGGTTGATCCACGATATACATGGATTGATCGGGTAGGCAAACAAGACACACCTGGGAGTTTGATCGACCCGCCCGCGTGCCGGTCATGAATGATCCTTCGAAATTGAGGAAGCCAGGGGCGTTGAGATATTCCAATCACAGAGGGTCTTTCGAACAACTTATGGCTCCCATGTGGTACAAAATTGTTCTTGCAGTTTTGGGCTGTCTTCTCCTCGGTGAATTGTTGATAATTCTGTGGGCATCTTGGGCCATTCTGACCTTTAAATAACCGGATGAGAACGATGATGCCCCAATCACTTTTCCGGAAAACCTTGGGAACCTTATGACCCAACATGTGCCTGAATGGTTACGGGCGGCTCGTTCCAAATGGCAATATCGTGGACAGGAAAGACCGCCATTTGCGGAAAAGCCGTCTCCTGGCCAGGAATCCGTTTGGGATTATCCGAGGCCACCTCGTCTGATACCTGATCATCGCCGAGTGGTGGTCCGTATTCGGGAGAGGGTTCTGGCTGATTCCAGCTCCACGTTTCGATTTTTGGAGACGGCGAGCCCTCCGACTTTTTATCTTTCCCCCGCAGATGTGGATGTGTCCGGTCTGGTTCTTACGTGCGCTTCATCTCTCTGTGAATGGAAAGGAACCGCTCAGTATTGGATACTGGCAGAAGGTCAGAATGAGGGGGATCCGGTTGCCTGGATATATCCTCATCCTTATCCGGGATTTGAATCCATCGCCGGATATTTTTCCTTCTACCCCGGTCGCGTGGAATGCTACGTCAATGATGAGCGTGTGCTGCCCCAACCGGGCGGGTTTTATGGAGGATGGGTGACCAGGGAAATTGTTGGCCCGTTTAAAGGCCTAACGGGTACGGGGGGATGGTAGGGGCGGCACGTTTCCATAACAAATTTTCTCAACAGAGTTGACCGAACAGGCAAAAGAGTTTGAAAATTTAGAAGAGAGTAGATCGAGAGGAAGGCAAGGAATTGGTTCCCATCGATCACCTCAAAAATTAGTCCGACGACAAAGTCTTTTAAGGTTACCGTGAGGTTTCGGGTTAGCGGACAGGAGATCTCATGTCTCCTTTCCTGTCAGACCATGCTGGCGAACCAGTTGTGATGCGTGATCTCCACTGTACATTCGAAACCCGTCACCCGTCACATTCATTTTTACAACGCAGGCGAATCTGTTTGTGTGGGTACGTTTTCTAGGCCACACACTTTCATCGCGTGGCTAAGGCTACGTAAGATATGTTTTTGGTAAAAAAAGACCTCCAGCAGGAAACTTCTAATTATAAAAACTTTACCTGTTGGGAGTCTGTCGGACTTTGGGAATCGATAACGAAAATTTCCCCTCGCTTAGGCACTTTTGGAGCCTATTCATCAGAAGTTCGACAGGCTTCTAGTCATAGCTAAAGGGCAGGTATTGGTAGAGCCAGGTTTCGGTCAGTGTTCGATCTCCAAGTTTGAGAAAGAGGCGGAGATTGACCGGCTCCTTGCCTTCCACATAGAGATCGAAAAACGCTCGCCAGCTCCTCGTGCCGACTATCTGCAGCGCGTATTCGTTGTCGATTCGGCCCTTGGACGTGCTGATGACCGGTTGAACCTTGTCCAGCTTTTCGACCTCATTGAGCGGCCCACCCTCGAAGTCGATCACGAATTTCCGGCCGCCTTTCGGGCGCGGCTGCCCGGGAATACCTGCATTGCCGAGTCGGGTATGGTTGACCCGTGCGACGGCTTCTGACAGATAGGGCTCGGTTGCCACCCAATGGAGCCGGTAGGCGTAGTGCCACTCGGAGCCTGCCTGCACCGGTTCCTTCGGCAACCAATAGATGACGATGTTGTCATGGATTTCGTCGTCAGTCGGAATTTCGATCAATTGGATTTCGCCTTCGTTCCACTCACCTATTGGCTCGATCCAGACACTCGGTCTCCGGTCATAGAATACACCGTCATCCTCATAGTGATAGAAGGCGCGATCCCTCTGCAGCAGCCCAAAACCCTTGGGGTTCGTGTCGACGAAGCTGTTGGTCATGACGGATGTCGGGTTATTGAGTGGGCGCCAAATACGTTCGCCTGCGCCCGTCCACATCGCCAGACCGTCGTTGTCATGAATTTCCGGCCTCCAGTCCCTGATCTGATGGCGATTGTTCTCGGCATACCAGAACATACTGGTCAGCGGAGCGACCCCCAGGCGTTTGATGTCCTGGCGTGGATAGAGGTTGGCGTCGATATCCATGACAATCTGCTGGTTTTTAATACAGACCATGCGAAAAGCCCCAGTCACACTCGGCCCATCCAGCAGGGCATAGATCACATATTCCTTGCTGTCCGGGGCTCCTGGTTCCAACCAAAATTCGGTGAATCGTGGAAATTCCTCCGGAGTGGGGAGGGCCGGGTCGATCGCCACACCCCTTGCCGAAAGGCCGTATTGATTGAGTTCCCCGGAGCTGCGGAAATAAGAGGCGCCAAGAAACGCCATCCAATCAGTGGTCGCTCCTGGTCCATCTTGGAGGCGAAAGCCGGAGAAGCCAAGATCATCTGGGAAGATTTGGCCGAGACTGGTTCCGCTGAAGGTGTAGTACTCGGAACGGTAGAGAATTTCTCTGGATTGACCATCCTCAAGCGCATGAATCTTTACAGGCACTTTGAAATACCGGCCAAGATGGAAGAATTGAGCAGGAAAATTCACGCTACCGTCCTCGCCCAGGCCCCGCTCGCGTTTAAAGACGATCTGCTGAAAGGCGTCGTAGTCGATCGATTCCAAGACTTCGTCATGACGGACCAGCGGCTCCTCATAGGGCCTGGTGGCCATCGTCTTGGCGTGTTGCTTCAGCTCATCAAATGAGAAAGGTTTGGCCGTACCAAACTGGATTCCGTAAGTCCCGGCTCTACTTCGCGCCTGCGGGAGTCCAGCCAAGGCACCAAGAGCGCCCATCACCAAGAGGAACTGTCGGCGATTCAGCATATCCGGGCCACCGGATATGCTAGGAGATTCGAGGGGCAAGTGTTCTCCAGGAGCTGTTTTCTGTGCGAGAGAGGAGATACCGGTGCCGACACCACAGAATATTCCTCCAAAGTTTGCGGAGCACGAACAGGCAAACCCAAAATAGGGGGACTTTTAAGAAAACAGATACCCACAGTCATTTTTTGAACTCCGTTGAGGGTTCCGTTTCCGACCCTCGGTTGGACATTTGATGATAGAATATAACCGGATTTTGGGAGGATCAGATAAATACCAAAGAACTCATCGGAGGGTCAATCGGCGCGGGACGAGGATCGGAGGGGAAAATGCGAAAAGAACTCATGTGTGTGTGCGAATTTTGAAGATATTTTTAAGGAGGACTGAAAAACGCTATTCAGGATGGTCACACGAGGCACCATGGGAAGCATTCGAATGGCATTCTTCATGGCATCCCGTTCTCTCTTTACTCTTTTGGATTGATTTATCTGCATGACTCGCCTGGGTCGGTGGTTTTCCCATGAATAGAGAGAAACGCGGTTCAGAAAATTATCGGAATGGCGTTTGGAGATGATCATGAACAAATTGGTCAACAGGTCAATAGAATGTTCCCTCAAAGCATATTTTTTAGTTCCATTAATATGTAGAATGATGTAGACTACGACATCTTACTTCATAATTAAGCTGAGTTATCGTGTACCAGGATAGTGTCATGCCCCCAACGTCCTTTCCTGACATGCCTACCTGCCTGATTCAGGCAATTCCCAAACTATTTTTATATATTCCTCAGGATCAAGGCTTCCCTGATCCGAATCACGACGCCTTGAATATTAATTGAAATGCCATATACGGTGGATAGGAATGCCTTTTTGTTAAACAGATAGCCTGAAGATATGTAGAAGCCTTAGGCGCTCTAGAGAATATTGATGAAACAAAATGAGAAAGGACGCACAATGCGGAAAGCTCACATGAAGGTATTGCCTTTGGGGGCTATCGTTTTTGTCCTGGTATTGTTAGGTGGAGTGTTTCCGTCCATGGCTCAGGCCGTGGACCTTACCATTAACTTTATGGGTTCAGGGCCCGGAGGAAGGGTTGAAGGAAGTCCGGGGCCGCCGGATACAGATCCATTTAGTGTTTTCAACACCTCTTCCAAAACTGTTACCATAGCTTATGATACACCACCATCCTCCCCTGTTATCCTTACGGCAATAGGTACGGGACAAGGTGCAGATCGGTCCACATTTGCTGGTTGGCCCAGTTGCCCATCATCGTCTGGCAATACGTGCACGGTGGTGCTAAATACTAACCAGACAGTGACCGTGACCTTTGATCTGGTTTCGGTCACTCCCCCGGTCACTCCCCCTGTCAATCTTACTGTCAATTTTGCGGGAACGGGAACGGGACAGGTCAATGGAAGTGGGACAGGAACCGCTACATTCAATATATTTAGGAGTGGAACCATACCCTACGACCTTGTTCAACCACCTTCTTCCGTCACTCTTACCGCCACTCCGACTAGTTTCGGGGCATCCCTGTCAACCTTTGCTGGGTGGAGCGGTTCCGGGTGCTCAGGCACAGGCACGTGCACAGTGAGTATGTCGGCTGCGCGGACGGTGACCGCCACATTTACGCTCGTGCAACGGATATTGACGGTCACAAAGGCCGGGACGGGCAGTGGGACGGTGACTAGTGTGCCCGCGGGCATCTCCTGCGGGAACGACTGTACGGAGAGTTATGCCAATGGGACGTCGGTAACGCTGACGGCGGTGGAGAGTGCAGGCTCGACGTTTGGGGGCTGGAGCGGGGGCGGCTGTTCGGGCACGGGGACGTGTACGGTGAGTATGACGGCGGCGCAGGCGGTGACCGCGACGTTTACGCCCGTGCAACGGACCCTGAGGGTTACGAAGGCCGGGACGGGCAGTGGAACCGTGACCAGTGTGCCCGGAGGCATCTCCTGCGGGAACGACTGTTCGGGGAGTTATGCCAATGGGACGTCGGTAACGCTGACGGCGGTGGCGAGTACAGGCTCGACGTTTGGGGGCTGGAGCGGCGGCGGGTGTACGGGCACAGGCACGTGCGTCGTGACCATGACGGCGGCGCAGACGGTGACCGCGACGTTTGCGCCCGTGCAACAGACCCTGACAGTGACCAAGGCCGGGACGGGCAGTGGGACGGTGACCAGTGTGCCCGAGGGCATTTCTTGCGGGAACGATTGTATGGAGGGCTATGCCAACGGGACGTCGGTGACGCTGACGGCGGTGGCGAGTACAGGCTCGACGTTTGGGGGCTGGAGCGGCGGCGGGTGTACGGGCACAGGCACGTGCGTCGTGACCATGTCGGCGGCGCAGACGGTGACCGCGACGTTTGCGCCCGTGCAACGGACCCTGTCAATCACGAAAGCCGGGACGGGCAGTGGGACGGTGACTAGTGTGCCCGCGGGCATCTCTTGCGGGAGCGACTGTACGGAGGGCTATGCCAATGGAACGTCGGTGACGCTGACGGCGGTGGCGAGTGCAGGCTCGACGTTCATAGGCTGGAGTGGCAGCGGATGTGAGGCCACGGGCACGGGCACCTGCACGGTGAGTATGACGGCCGCACGGACGGTGACGGCTACCTTTACCCAGAATCCCGGAAATCAACCGCCGTCGGTAAGTGCAGGACCCTCCATCACAGTTGCACTGCCGAATACGGCTTCGCTGAACGGGACGGTGACGGATGATGGTCTGCCGGCTACCCCAGGGACGGTATCCAGTACCTGGAGTAAAGTGAGCGGACCGGGAACGGTGACCTTTGGTAATGCGTCGGCCCTGAATACAACCGCCAGTTTCAGCCAAGCGGGAACCTATGTGTTGCGGTTGTCTGTGACGGATGGTGAGTTCTTACGTAGTTCAGATTTGACTATTACCGCGAACAATCAGGGCGCAAGGAAGTTATCTAACGACTTGAACGCTGACGGAACGGCAGACCTCCTTTGGCGAAATAGCCTCAATGGGCTTGTGGTGGGCTGGCTCATGAATGATGCTGCGGTGACCACCACCGGTGTGTTGGGTGGTGTTTCATCGAATTGGCAGATCATGGGTACGGGCGATGTGAATGCCGACGGCCAGGCCGACGTGATTTGGAGAAATACGACGACCGGTGTCGTGGCGGTGTGGTTTATGAATGGGTTGACCCATACGTCGACGGGATTTCCCGGGAGCGCGTCCCTCAAATATGTAATCAAAGGAATCGGTGATGTGGATGGCAACGGGACCGCGGATCTTATCTGGCACAATAGCGTCAGCGGGGGTTTGGCTATCTGGCTTATGAACGGGTCGACCATTACCAAATTTGGGTTCCCTGGCAGTGCGCCTGTGCAATGGGAAGTCACCGGTGTCGGTGATGTGAATGCCGATGAAAAAGCCGATGTGATTTGGCGGAACACGACGACCGGGGCGGTGGCGGTGTGGTTCATGAACGGCTTGACCCATACGTCGACGGGATTTCCCGGGAGTGCGCCTCTCAGTTATGTCATTAAGGAAATCGGGGATGTGGATGGCAACGGAACCGCCGATATCGTTTGGCACAATAAGTTAAATGGTTC
This sequence comes from Candidatus Nitrospira allomarina, assembly GCF_032050975.1. Taxonomy (NCBI): domain Bacteria; kingdom Pseudomonadati; phylum Nitrospirota; class Nitrospiria; order Nitrospirales; family Nitrospiraceae; genus Nitrospira; species Candidatus Nitrospira allomarina. The sequence goes on from NZ_CP116967.1 coordinate 1,408,579, forward strand.
GGTGGCCATTTGGATTATGAACGGGCCCACTGTGGCCTTTGTCGGATTTCCTGGTGGAGTGCCCCTGGACTGGCAGATCACGGGAATGGGTGATGTGAATGCGGATGGTCAGGATGACGTCATTTGGCAAAACCGCACTAGTGGGGCGGTGGCGCTGTGGTTAATGAACGGGAAAGACGTCATGGATACCAAATTTCCGCGCGGCACCTCTACCGACTGGGAGATTCAATAAGGATGATCTCGTAATTTGGCACGGCTAAATGTTCAAGGCCAAACCGCAAACCCAAACATGGGCATGCTGGTTTCATTATAGCTCTACGGCGGAACTCGTGTTACTAAGCGCAGAGGGAGCCGGACTGTCAATCCCGCTGTTTCGACAGAATGCGAAAATTTAAGATATAAGCGGTAGGACAATATTTTGTTTTTTGTGGAAACCTCACATCTTCGGGTGTGAGGCTTTTTGCATGGAAAACCTTACCTCACTTTTCATTTTGCTCTCTTGAGGTTACGGGAAGAGACTTTCCCTGCGTATAAATGGGGAGGGTCTCTCATTGTAATTCTGTCGCAGGTTAACGCATCTCGCCGATATTGTTTTCGGGACAAATCCCTTGTTCCATTGCTGTTTGGTTTTCTCTTCCACGATGGTTTGCTCCCTCCTGCTAATTAATAAAAACGTGCTCGTCCGGTTCATGTGCCCTGCTTCCTGATCAAACCATTCCGAGTAGGATAAGGTCCGACTTTTTCACTCAAACCTGGTACCTTTTCTTCGGATCAAAGAAACGAATAGCCATTCGGTTCCTTCTGTTTTCAACCCATAATCTCCGTAATTTCCGGTTGAGTTTTAATAGAAAGGATGACGTTTTCGAAGAGTCTGGTAAGAAAATAAAGAAATGGCGAGGGAGGGAAAATCTGGAATGTGGTGCATGATTTTTAAGAATGGAATTGTCTATCCGATAAGGTTAGTCAACCTTGCTCATGTAATCTTTTATGTCAAATCAACTGATGTCGAAACAGATAATACCCTACCTACCCGGTCTGAGCCAGACTATCATATCCCTAATTCTGGTGGGGATGGTGGGTCTGTCTGTCCCGTCACAGAGCCATGCGTATAAAATCCAAATTGGTGTTTCAGGGCCGATTGGGGGAAATTCAGTTGTCGAGGAAAATGGACGTACTGAAATCCAATTGGACACGGGTCCGGTAATCGGACCAGACGGTGAAGCCGGCTCTGCCTATGCCACAGCTAATTTAGCCACTGGAACCCTCGCGCTTAAAGTGACCTCGACGACTCCAGATCAAAGTTCGCAAGAGGGCATGGGATTGGCCTCCATTCAAATCAATGATCGGTTGAGGTTTAGGTTGGATCCGGGCGTGGCCATTGCAAACATCAGATTTTCTATGAGGGTCGACGGGTTTCCCTCTTGTCGGGATTTGTCTTCCAATTGTTTTACCAATGCGATCATTCGTTTGGGAGAGATGAGTGACCAGGCTCTTGGGCTTCCTCTACCGGATCCAAAGGAATTGGAGGTTAGAGTCACAGTTGTTGATGGGCAGGAGCTACCCATTGAGGCGTTTTTATCGGCCAGGGTTGAGATGAATAACCTCATTGATGTCAGCGATCCAAGTGCGACTATCCGATTAATTCTGCCAAAGGGGGTAAGCTTTACCTCAGAATCTGGGGTATTCCTTGGCCTTCAGCCTCCTTTAGAGGAACCCTCTCCTCGTGCCCCTGTCAGTTCTGATCTCAATGGAGATGGCAAGGCGGATATTGTCTGGCGCAATGTGAGAACCGGTGAAGTGGCGGTGTGGTTAATGAATGGTGGTTTGATTGGTTCTTCTGGATTCTTGGGTGGGGTCTCATCCGATTGGCAGATCGTTGGAGTGGGTGATGTGAGTAATGACGGAATGGCTGATATTGTCTGGCGCAACACTCTAAGTGGCGCGGTGGCTGTATGGTTTTTGAACGGGTTGACGATCACGTCGGCCAGTTTCCCCGGGAGCGCTTCCTTGGATTGGGTAATTAAGGGAGTGGGCGATATGGACGGCAATGGAAGTGCCGATCTCATCTGGCACAATATGCAAAACGGAGCTGTTGCGGTCTGGCTCATGGATGGGCCCTCAATTAGCAGATTCCGTTCACTGCCCGGTGTGCCCTTAGCGTGGCAGATCGTTGGGATAGGTGATGTGAATGCGGATGGTCTGGCGGATATCATTTGGCGCCATAGCGGAGGGGTATCTGCTGTGTGGATAATGGATGAGGCGACGATCACCTCGGTGGGATTCCTCGGAGGGACCACACCAGCGTGGGAGAAAGCTGGCTTTGGTGATTTAAACGGAGATGGGACGACTGATATGGTCTGGCGTCATACTAGCACCGGGAAGGTGGGGATCTGGTTGATGGACGGAGGGGCAATTGAGGTATCCGGTTTTTTACCGGGTATGCCCTCGGGGTGGCGTATTGCGCAGGTTGGTGACGCAGATGGAGATGGAAAGGCCGATGTGATCTGGCATAATCGCAGTACAGGACAGGTGGCGGTCTGGCTCATGGATGGCCTGACCTTGTCCTCGACAGAATTTCCCGGTAGCACGTAGGTGATTGGTGCAAGGTTGGTGAGCGTAGAACTTTCGTTCGGTAAGCTTCTCTATCAAAGATCGTTACCTTGTCCCAACTTTTAATTCGCCCATTGAAAATGGGCAAATCCGATTCTTTGAAGCCTGCTCTAAATATCGTGGTTATTCAAATCCTTGTTGGGGAAAGAAATCCATTATAGTAGCGTTTTTCCCGTCTAAGAAGTTGATTCCCCTTTCCCCGGTTTGTCCTCCCTTTTGTGTGTTCAAAAACTTTCTGAATTGCTCGAGAGACGACAACCACGGGAAGGGTTGAGACAGATTTTTTCAGAGTGTGGGCACGAGCAGGCGAGTATCCAAGAATTGCGGGTTCTCGAACGACCATATTTCACGGGGAAAAAAAAGAAATGCCGACATTGAAGAGGCAGCCATTCAACCCAATATTCCGTTCCCCAATCCCTGCGTTGGAAATATGATGGAAGCGAATACCGAGGGTCACCGCCGTATTTTCTGTCACAAAATACGAGACACCCGGACCCGTTTGGAGGACAAAATTAAATTGCGTGCTTTGTTCGGGAATCCGGGGTCCCAGGTCCGTCCACAACATGCCTGCTCCACCATCCCAAAATGGCATCCACCGTCCAAAGTTGAGAAAATTATATTTCACCATTAACGAGCCTCCGAACGCTGAGGCGCTAAACGGTTGGTAATAGTGCGCAGCCAACGGTTCAATTAACACTTCGACATTACCGGAGGTCCAACCTGAGCTAATTTCATCCGTCAACACCAGACCCAATTGAGGTAGGAAATAGACGGCGCTGCGATTAGCTGACGGTTCATTACCAAAGGCGTTATTCCCTTGCCAATAGCCGGTGAGAAATCCGAACTCGAGGGTGCCCTTGGTCACACGATCTCTGGCATCAAAATCCACACCCCACGCGGTTTCAACCATACAAAGCATAAAAAGTATGCCAGTCATTTCGATGATGAATTGTTCCCTTTTGAATCCCTTAAACATTAAAATTCCTTTTTGTTTGTCTGAAAATCATTCCCATGAGTTAGTCAGAGAATTTGCAATTTAAGCCTCATTCAGCTTCCGGTTTCCGCAACTTCCTCGGGAGCATTGCAAGAAATTCTATTATCGAGCAGGAATTTCCCATAATTGGAACCAACAATTCAATGAACTTTTTAATCTAAAGGGTTACAATCTTTAGATTATTGAGGTCAAAAAAATGGAATCTTCCCCTTTATCCTTGAACTCGCCATCCAAGAAAGCAATGAAAGATCCCCTTGCGCGACTGTCCTTGGCCGTCCGCGAGTTAGATAAACTCATCAACCGGGCCAATCAACTGGCTCATCTTTCAGAACAAGCCCTCCCCATGGATCACTCAATCCAGCCTGAGCAGTGCATTCCACCCCAAAAGCCCTGCCGCCGATCGATTTAGTCACAGCAATTTTCCTCAATCCTCTTAAAATTCATTTCTTTCCTCTACCAAAAAGAATTCCCATTTTTTCCGTGATCAGGCCGTGAAAGTTCTCAACAAAATTCTAAGCAACTCAAACGGTCTCCCGAGAAACCTGGCAAGTGATCGCGCGGACAATGAGGGAGCCCTGCTTTAGATTAATTCCCAGGGCTTGTGAGTCTTGAGATTCTTGAGTCAGGTGAACTCAGAGGGAATTTGGCCGTGTTGCCGAATAGATGTTTGAGCCCCCGCTGCAGACAGGGATTCGACCCGGCTTCACTCAAGTGGATGGCACGTTTTCTGAAATTGAATCGCGTTTGTAATGTGGTGAGATGAATGACAGAGTTGAACGATGCTTGCTAAAGATTCCCCGGAATTACCAGACTAGGAGTATGAAGGGATTAATGAGGACAGTTGAAATGATCGATGCTGTCCCCTGGTTTACAATTATGGTTGCCTTGGCCAGCGTTCAGGTTGAGACTACCTGTGGTTGGCGTGCAGGGCTTTGGCTTCCAATGAAAGCGATACCGTGTCTTGGGTGGAAGAAGATGACGGATTTCCTTGGGGTTGGGGAACCACAGCTGCTTGGATGAGCGGAAGCGAAGCTTGGGTGAGAAAATTGGCGGCCGCTAACGCAAAAATTTCACTCATAAAGGTGTCTCCTTTCCTATCCTATAAGGTCTTGTCGGTTCAGTTTCCGGAATTCTTGACCGATTTTGGGCGGAAATTTCAGGAGCTCTGCCTCATATCATGCATGCGGGAATGATCAGGGAAGGCTGTCCTCTGCTGGCTATAAAATGCCGATGGCGTTCAATAGGACAATAAATACAGCAATTGGGGCGATGTAACGTACGAGGGACTGCCAGGCAAAGTAGAGGCTGGGATGATGAATGTTGAGTTCGGACTGGGTGCTTTCGGCCTTCATGAGCCACCCGGCAAAGAGGGCAATGAGAATCCCACCCAGGGGGAGCATGAGATTGGATGTCACAAAATCTAACAGGTCAAAAAAGGTTAAACCAAAAAACTTGATTTCTGCCCACCAATTGAATGACCAGACTGTACCGAGGCCAATCAGCCAGGTGATGACCCCTGAATACAAGGAAGCCTTGATTCGTGATAATCCAAACGTTTCAATGAGCCATGTGACCAGGGGCTCGATCAAAGAAATCGACGACGTCCAGGCGGCCACAAGCAGGAGAATGAAAAAGAGCGAACCGAAGGCAAGGCCGCCGGGCATGTTGCCGAACGCGACGGGCAGTGTTTGAAAAATGAGACCTGGACCGGAGCCTGGCTCCATATTGTTTGCAAATACGATTGGAAAAATGGCCATCCCGGCTAATAAGGCAACAAGGGTGTCAGCTAGGCCAATGATTATTGAGGTGGAGGCAATTGAGGTGTCCTTGGGAACATACGAGCCGTAGATCATGATGGTGCCCATGCCCAGGCTGAGGCTAAAGAAGGCTTGACCCATGGCTGTCAACATGCTTGCGCCGGTCAATTTGCTGAAGTCCGGGGTAAAGAGAAATTCCAGACCTTTTCCAAAAAACCCCGTGGTCATGCTGTAGGCGACCATAAGCAGCAAAAGGAGGAAAAGAGTCGGCATGAGAAATTGAATCGCTCTTTCCAATCCCCCTTTGACCCCACCTGCCACGACGGTCATGGTCAGGATCATAAATACCGTGTGCCAAATGAAGAGCGTCGTTCCGTTCCCTACAAAATTGCTAAAGGTGTCTGCAGCAAATTGGCCCGTCGTCCCGCTGAAAGTCCCGGCGCCTGATTTGAAAATATAGGCCAGCGTCCAGCCGCCAATGACACTGTAGTAGGAAAGGATCAACATGCCTGCCAAAGTGCCGGACCAGCCAACAATTTGCCACCATTGAGTGGTGTTGGTTTCTTCCGACAGCACTTGCATGGAACGAATTGGCGTGGAACGTCCTCTCCGGCCCAACAAAATTTCGGCCATCATCAAGGGGATTCCCAGGGCTGCCACGCAGAGGATATACACCAGGACAAACGCACTTCCTCCATTTTGTCCCGTGAGGTAGGGGAATTTCCAAATATTACCCAACCCCACGGCCGCACCCGTGGCCGCAAGGATGAAGGTCCATCGGGAGGACCATTGGCCATGCATGGATTGTCGATCGGAAATATTCATTGAGGATTGGAATTCTACCTGGAGATCCGGTGGAGTGTAGTGAAGGTGTCAGGCACTTTCAAGGTCCTTGGAGCATGTTTGGCGGAGAGATAATGCCTGACTTGAGATGTCACTCCTGTCTGACTATAGTGTCGTCTCCTCTGTCTCGATTGTGTTTTCTTTGGGATAAGTTGGAAGGATTGAATTGATGAGTGACGAGCAACGAAATCGGAAAGTGATTGCTCTGGCCCCCATGCCGCCGGAAAAATCTGCCTATGCCCTAGCTCGATATAGTCGTTCACCGGATTCTATTGAGGAAAGTCTGCGATGGGTCCATTCCCATTCTTCCGAAAAGTTTTGGGAGCAGTTTTATTTTGCCTATGGGCACGGTTCGATTGCCGATCTTGGGCATGCGACGGTGTGTTTCGAACATATTTCTGAACTGGCGGCTATTCGTCTTGAGGATGAACCTCTGTGGGATGGGCAAGCCAAATCCAGCCGCTATCAAAACTTTGCGGCAGCCGGCTGTTACGTGCCTAGCGAGATTGCTAATACGGAAATCGAAGGGGAATATCGCGGCATCCTGGGCAGCCTCTATAACATTTATCGGTTGTTGAAAGATCCGATCCAAACCCATTTGGGGAAGCGATATCCCAGGCCGGAGAGTATGAAATCCGCAGATTACGATCGAACCCTCAGTGCTCGAACCTATGATGTCATTCGCTATCTGCTTCCACTGGCGGCGATGACGAATGTGGGGCAGGTGGTCAGTATTCGCACATTGGAAAAGCAAATCACGCGGTTGCTGTCTGCTCAATTGCCGGAATTAAAGGGAATTGGAGAAGATCTGAAGGCTGCATGTGCCAAATCACCCTCAACGGTATGGGCCGAGTTGCAGCAAGAAGAGACCAAAGGGTTAGAGGCCTTGGCGCCGACCTTAGCCCGGTATGCAGGGGCTAACGAATATCAAGGTTCGGTATATAAGGACGTACTTCGCCAGGTGAAAGGGCGACTCAAACAGGCTGGCTATGATGATCCGCAATCCTGGAAAGGAAGGGATCAGCCGGTTGATTTGCTGGAACCGCATGCGCCATTAGATGAATTAGTGACGACGCTGGTATACCGAGTGAGCCATGCCCCTTACCGGTTTCTCCTTGAGTGGGTACAAGAGTGGTCGGAAAAAGAGAAACAGGAAGTGGTCGATGCCGCGCTACGCGGTCGTGGTCCTCATGACGATTTGATAAAGGAATTCCGCTCCGGATATGCCTTTATCTTTGACATTCTGATGGATATCGGTGGGTGGAGGGATATGCACCGGCACCGGCGTTGTCAGCAGATTCAGCAAAATTTTACGACGATTCATGGGTACGAGGTACCGTCCGTTTTATCGGAGGCAGGAGTGGAGAGAGAATATCGGCAAGCCATGGATGCCGTGCGAATGGATATAGAGCGGTTGCGTGTCAGTAATCAGGAGGCGGCTCTCTATGCCATTCCATTTGGTTTTCGTGTTCGGTGTTTGTTTAAAATGGATTTTGCTGAAGTTGAGTATATTGCCAAATTGCGGTCCGGGGTAAAGGGCCATTGGTCGTATCGAACCGTGGCCTGGCTTATGAAACAAAAGATGCTTGAGCGACATCCGTATCTAGGCAGCCTCATGGAGGCCACGTCGCCAGATATTGAAGATTCGCTGACACGGTAGCGAATGAATAAGCATTATTGAACTCGATTAGGATTAAAAGGATGTGGGCATGAGTATAGATTTTGAGCATGTAATTAATGACGCCATTTGCCAGGGAGCATGGGATGTGGTCTACGCAGAGGCACGAAAGTGGTCTGGACAGGCTGATTGCGGGCCGTTGCCCTATTTCGCGCTGAATGTCGTGTGCATGTTGCGGGGAGATTTTGCCGAAGCGTGGAAGATCTATCCTCGGGCTTTTGGAGAAGAGGCCGATGTGCAACTGCTTCAGGAATGGATGGCACGCTTGCGGGTTCAGGGGTCAGATGCGCCGAATTTTTTGTTATTTGAAGGAGTGTTTTATACACAATCCGGAAGGTTGGAGGAGGCGGTGGCCAGTTATGAACAAGTAGGAGCGTTGGCTCCCGACTCTCCCTATCCATACTTTTTCCTGGCGCAAATTTATCAGGCCAAAGATCGCATCGATCAGGCCGTTAAAGCCTACCGCGAAGCAATTAAGCGGGACCCCTCTTATGTGGCCGCTCGCCTCAAACTCGGGGTGGCCTATCAGGATCAAGGGCAGTTGGAGATGGCCATTCCACAATATCGGGAAGTCCTGAAGCTCCGTCCCGATGATGCCTTTGGGCATACCAATCTGGCCTGTGCCTTAGCGGAACAAGGTAAAATTGAGCCGGCGATTGAAGAATATAAAAAGGCGTTGCAGATTGATCCTCATGATGCTGAAGTTCATTTCGCCTTGGGAGGCCTTTACGAAAACAAGGGGAGACTGGATTTGGCGAAACGACAGTACGAAGAAGCCCTTCGGCTGGAACCAAACTTTGCGCCGGCCGCGACCGCGATTGGCTGGTTTTTATATGATAAGGGGCAAGACGATTTTGCCATGGATTATTTCAGTCGAGCGCTCAAAGCAAACCCAGATGATGCCCAAGCGACATTCGGGGTTGGCCGTATCTATGAAGAAAAGCGCAAGCCGGAATTGGCGGTGCAGCATTATCAGCGGGCACTGACTTTAGAAAAAGACCCGGATAAGAAGATGCGCATTCTCAATTTTATGGATAAATTGCTTGGATAAATTAGATAAAAGGGGACGGACAGGCATCAGGCATTCTTCGAAAGCGATGTGAAGTTATCCCTGCCGAAAAAACTCTTGAATGGCTGATATTTGAGGATTGAGGTCTCCGGTGTTTCGTACTTCCCGGCGTAACTGCTCTTGTAGGTAGGACGAGTATCCCACCTTGTTGAGGAAAAAGGCGAAAAATTGATCAGGTGGAAGCGCAGTCTGGGTTCGCAATTCCTCAACAATGTCATCACTGATGGGGATCAAAGTACTCCCGATGTGGAGGATGACTTTATAATAATTCCCGTCCCCCCGTTGTTCTAATCTCAGACCCGTTTGTGTTCCCAAGTTGTTCTCCAACCTTCTTGAAAATCTATGAAAGCCGTCTCCAATCGCCGGTCATTGTAGGGTATCCAAAATTGGAATAACAAGGTTGCGTCCTCTTCTTGACTGGTTTAGGACCCTGTGCTAGCGTAACCTCTTTTTCACCCTGGTGAGGATTGTAATTCAATAGGTATGACGCCAGTTTAGGCATGGAGGACAAGTCAGATAATGTCGCGGATATTCAACTTTAGTGCGGGTCCGGCGATCTTGCCGGAAGAAGTGTTAAAGCAGGCTCAGACCGAATTGCCGGATTGGCGTGGGTCTGGTGCATCAATCATGGAAATGAGCCATCGTGGGAAAGAGTTTGTCTCGGTGGCTGCAGAAGCCGAGCAAGATGTCCGCGATTTATTGGGAGTACCTGCTAATTATAAAGTGCTTTTTTTGCAAGGCGGGGCGTCCACGCAATTTGCCACCATTCCCATGAATATTTTACGTGGGAAAAGTAAAGCTGATTACATTTTAACCGGTGCGTGGGGCAAAAAAGCTGTAAGCGATGCAAAAAAATACTGTGTGGTCAATGTTGCAGCATCTTCCGAAAGCGATAAATTTACGAGTATTCCGCCATTTGAAGGTTGGGCATTAAGTCAGGATGCCGCCTATGTGCATTACACGCCCAACGAAACGATCGGTGGGGTTGAATTTCACTGGGTCCCAGATACCGGCGAGGTGCCGTTAGTTGCCGATTTTTCATCCACTATTTTATCGCGTCCCATTGACGTCAGTCGCTTCGGAATCATTTATGCTGGCGCACAAAAAAATATTGGCCCGGCCGGATTGACATTAGTGATTGTGCGGGACGACCTCATTGGGAATGCGTTGCCGATTACCCCAAGCGTGTACGATTATGCCAAACAAGCAGAAGCGGATTCTATGTTGAATACACCGCCAACTTATGCCGTGTATATTGCCGGATTGGTGTTTAAATGGTTAAAAAAACAAGGTGGGCTTTCGGCGATGAGTGCCATTAATCAACGGAAGGCTGGCAAACTCTATGCAGCAATTGATGGGTCTAGATTTTACCGGAATCCCGTAGAAAAGGCCTCTCGATCCTGGATGAACGTCCCCTTCGTCTTGGCCAATCCGGATTTGGATAAGGCCTTTCTTGCAGGAGCGACAGAGGCAGGATTAACCACACTTGAAGGCCATCGATCTGTTGGCGGAATGCGGGCCAGTATTTATAACGCGATGCCTGAAGCTGGCGTTGATGCGTTGATTGATTTTATGGCGGATTTTGAGAAACGCAAAGCCTAACGTCTCCTCGGAAATCCGGTTGCGAATGACTCGCCAACATACAAAATAAATATACAAGACAGATAATAGTCCGGATATGTTTGCGACAACCCTGCGTGTGGGAGATGCCACAAAAAATGGCATGACTGCTAAAGATTTCCCTGTGAAAACTAAAGTGGGGCCTCCCCTATATTTGGAGATACTATGAATATTTTAGTGAGTGACAGCCTTTCCCCTAAAGGAGTTGAAGTCTTAGAGCGGGCCGGATTTTCGGTGGATGTGAAAACTAAGCTCACGAAAGAGGAATTGCTTCAAGAAATACCCAAATATGAAGGTTTAGTTGTTCGGTCTGCAACCAAAGTCACTAAAGACGTGATTGAGGCGGGCAGTCGTCTTCGTATTGTGGGACGTGCCGGAACCGGTTTGGATAATGTTGACAGTGAGGCGGCAACCCGGCGCGGCATTGTGGTCATGAATACTCCAGGTGGAAATACAATTACCACTGCGGAGCACACAATGTCGATGATTGCGTCGATGAGTCGAAAAATTCCACAGGCGACCATGTCCATGAAGGCAGGAAAGTGGGAAAAAACCCGGTTCATGGGAACGGAACTCTATAATAAAACGTTGGGGTTGGTGGGGTTAGGCCAGATTGGGTCGTATGTTGCAAAACTGGCCCAGGGGTGGTCAATGAATGTCATTGGCTATGATCCCTATTTAGCCGTGGAGCGGGCCAAACAAATGGGGATTGAGGTTGTAGACTTAAATGAATTGTTCCATCGTTCTGATGTGATCTCGGTTCATACGCCCTTGACCAATGAAACGAGGGGCCTCATTAATACCGAGACCCTAGCAAAGATGAAAGATGGGGTCATGATCGTGAATTGTGCCAGAGGCGGTATCATTAATGAACTGGATTTATGCGAAGCGTTGAAATCTCAGAAAGTGGCCGCGGCGGCCTTTGATGTGTTTGAAAATGAGCCAGTGGATCCCAAGCATCCTCTCATGGATCTTGATAACTTCATCTGCACCCCTCATATAGGTGCTTCTACCGAAGAAGCTCAAGAGAATGTGGCAATTGGAATTGCTGAACAATTCGTTGATTATTTCAAGCGAGGTATTGCCAGAGGGGCTGTGAACGTTCCCTCTGTGGCCCCTGAAGTGCTTCCCCAACTGCAGCCCTATTTGGTCTTGGCCGAACGTATGGGTCGATTTCAGGCCCAATTATTAGATGGAGGGATTAAATCCGTTACCGTTGAATACTTTGGTGAAGTAGCTCAACTGACCGTGGCACCCGTGACCGTCGCTGTGTTAAAGGGCCTTCTCTCTCCTATTTTGGAAGATGTCATCAATTACGTGAATGCCCCTATCGTGGCAAAAGAACGTGGTATTGAAGTTAAGGAAGTGAAGAGTAGTGATGCCGGAGACTTCTCCAGTTTAATCCGGATCAAAGTCGAAGCTGGTTCTCAAACGTATTCCCTGGGTGGAACTCTTTTTCATCGTCAAGAACCGCGTTTTGTCGAAATAAACCAATTTCAGGTTGAGGTGGTGTCGGAAGGCCAAATGATTTTGATCGATAACGTGGATCGCCCCGGGGTAATTGGTATGGTTGGTCAGATTTTAGGCCAGCATGATGTCAACATTGCCAGGATGCAATGCGCCAGAGTCGAGCGTGGTGCATCAGCACTGCTGATTATTGGTCTGGATGCCCCGCTTGCTTCCGCCGTGTTGGATCTTCTCAAGAAAGAAAAAGATATTCTGTCCGTCCGCATGGTTGATCTCAGCTAGCTTGACGGCTTCTTTCTGCAGACTATCTTAGCCAAACTTTTCGAGTTGGCAGGTTCGCTTCCATACGCCTCATGAAACCACTCCGCTCGCTTATTCCCATTGGTACAGCTACATTACTTCCCCATACGGCGCAAAGCGTCCGGTGGTTGGAAGAGCAATTGTTGGCTCATTGTTCCACCTGGGGCTATCAGGAAATCATTCTCCCCACCTTTGAGTATCTTGATGTATTAGCCGTGGGCTTGGCTCCTGAAATCCTGGAGAAATGCTATAAATTTGCGGATTGGGGGTCAGGCCGAATTCTGGTCTTGCGACCTGATGCGACCGCTCAGATTGCTCGGATGGTGGCCATGGGCCTCGGAGGAAATGCTCTTCCCTTGCGGTTTTCCTATCGGACCACAGTTTTTCGGTATGAACCGGAACATCGTGGACGGGACCGTGAAGTATTTCAGGTCGGATTTGAACTGCTTGGCAAGGATACTTCTCAAAGTGATGCTGAAGTCGTGACTTTATTGGCGGGGCTTCTGGGACGAATTGGGTTGCCAGAATGGAAAATTTCTCTTGGTCATGTCGGATTTTTTAAGGCGTTGTTGGCCCAATCCGGTTTGTCTCTCAGTGGGCGAAAGCAGGCAGAAATTGCGGCAGCCCATAAAGACCTTCCTCAGCTTGAAAAAATTTTAGAGACTGAACGGTTATCTCGTTCCAAGGTAAAGGACATATTGCAGGTGCCCGAACGGTACGGCCGTGACGAAGTGCTGGAATGGGGAATGCGAATTGCCGGGAAGGATGCGCAATTGCTTAAGCCCTTACAACGTCTGATGCAGGTGTACCGGCAATTAATCGCAAACGGCGTGCAAGATCATATTCTTTTGGACCTTGGGGAGTTTCGTGGTTTTGACTATTACGATGGTGTCGTGTTTGATGTTTTTACCTCTACGTTCGGCAGTGAAATCGGTGGAGGAGGGCGTTACAATCATTTGGTTGGGCGGTTTGGCCGGAACCTTTCTGCCATTGGATTAGGGTTGGATTTGGACCGCGTGTTTTCCGCCTTGGAGCGGGGAGGAAAGGTGGGCGGCAATGGATTGAAGTCTGTCAGAATTTTTACTTCTCCTCTTCAGTCCGAGGCATCCTTTGCTCTTGCTCAGCGATTACGGGGGGCTGGGATTTGTGTGATTGAAGAAATGATAGAAGGTTCTCCAAAATCGGCTTTGAGCTGGGTTACCAAAGCTGTTCGGCGTCGAGGGGTGCCGTGTGCAATGATTTTTGAAGAAAAGACATCCACCCCGCAATCGGTGCTCTTATTAGAATTCACCTCTTTTTCTCAAAGGCCCCGGCAAACCCGGATGCTAGTTCAAGAACTTCCTCAACGGTTACAAGCATTCAGCCATGGCAATATCTGAAGCGCCAGAGATTCGAGTCCCTCCCCAAAATCTCGAAGCGGAACAATCCGTTCTTGGCGCCATTCTTCTTGATAATGCGGCGCTTAATCGAGCGATGGAAATCTTGTCGGAGGATGACTTTTATCGAACGGGCAACCGGATCGTGTACCGTGGCATGGTGGCATTGTCAGAGAGGAATCAACCTGTTGATCAAATTACTCTGACAGACTATTTGCGAGGGACCGGCGAACTCGACCAGATCGGGGGCGCTTCGTATATTGCAGAAATCGTACAGGTGGTTCCCAGTGCCGCCAATATCCGTTATCACAGTAATATTGTTCGAGATAAATCCTTGCTTCGTGGCCTTGTTCAAACTGCCACCGAGGTGGCCATGCGAGGCTATGAGGGGACGACGGGGACGAATGAACTCCTTGAATTTGCCGAACGGGAAATTTTTCGATTGGCCCAGGGGCATTTGGGAGGAACTTTTGCGCCTGTCAGTAGTATCATTAAGGATAGTGTTGAGATTGTTGACCGGTTGTATAGCCGAAAAGAACGGATCACCGGAGTGCCCACCGGCTTTTCGGACTTGGATAATATGCTGGCTGGGCTTCAACCATCTGATTTAATTATCGTGGCGGGTAGGCCGAGTATGGGGAAGACCAGTTTGGCCTTGGGGATGGTCGAGTATGCTTCTCTTCGATCCAATGCCGTAGTCGGAATCTTTAGTTTAGAGATGTCTCGTGCGCAGCTGGTTTTGCGTATGTTGAGTTCCCAGGCGTTGTTAGACTCTCATGCTCTCCGGACTGGACAGTTAACCAAACATGATTGGGTAGCCTTAACTGAGGCAGCGAGTCGGCTGGAGCAGGCCAGGATTTTCATAGACGATTCTGGAAATTTAACTCTTCAGCAAATGCGAGGGAAGGCTCGACGGTTGAAAGCCGAGCATGGGTTGGACCTCCTCGTGGTCGATTATTTGCAATTGATGGAAGGGCGTGGAGATTCAGAATCTCGTCAACAAGAAATTTCGGATATTTCCCGGGCCTTGAAAGGATTGGCAAAAGAATTGAATATTCCTGTGATTGCCCTTTCTCAGTTAAGCCGGGCGGTGGAAAATCGAAAACCGCCCATCCCCGTGCTGGCTGATTTGCGCGAGTCGGGTGCGATTGAGCAAGATGCCGATGTGGTGATGTTTATCTATCGCGAGGAGGTCTATGAGCCTGATACTGAGCAGAAAGGCATTGCGCAAATCCTGGTGAGAAAACATCGGAATGGACCGATTGGAGAAGTGGATCTGCAATTTCATGACCGGTATGCCAAATTTAATAACTTAACGAGAGAGAGACAGGCTGGTATAGTATAAAGAAATTGTTGAGGGACGGTATATGAATTCTACAACTGTGCAAGCTATGGCGAAGAAGGTTAGGTCAGGACGGACATTCCCAATGTGGTTGGGTCGTCTGAGAACCCTTTTGTGGGGAATTCCACTGCTGGTGGTGTCCTGCGGGACAGCTCCCCCTCCCACTTTGAATGGACAGGAAGCGTCCATGGCGACGCGGGAAACTGTCCACCCTCAGGCCTACTATCACTTCCTTCGAGGTTCCCTTGCCGAGTTGAATAACAATGCCACAACAGCTTTAGAGGAATACCAGGCAGGTATGGCATTTGACGGGAATTCGAATTTTTTGAAATTTCGCCTTGCCAAACTGCACTTCTCGATGTCGCATCTGACTGAAGCCGTGGACCTAGCAAAACAAATCCCTGTGTCGGAAATTTCTCAGGCGGCAATGTTTTTCGATTTGGCGAAAATTTTTGCCGGGGGAGGGGATATCGGACGGGCCGTGGAAATTTTGTCTGAAGGGGAACGACACTTTCCTCAGGATGAACGGATATACATTTCTCATGGGACTCTTTTGTTAAATATCAAAGAGCTTCAAATGGCTGAAAATGTATTCCATGATTTATTGGTTCATGTCCCGGGCTCCGCTGAAGCCCATTATTATTTGGGGGTGATTGCTCTGGAGGCGAAAACGAAACAAGAAGCCAAGGAACATTTTCAGGACGCCATTGCTCTTCATCCCACCTTTGAAAGGGCGTACCTGAAGTTAGTGGCCATTTCCGAAGAAGCAGAGGAGCCCCAGGTGGCTATTGACCTTTTGGAGCGCTACTTGATTGAAGTAAATCCGCATCACCGGGAATTCCGGTTGCGTGTTATTCGGCTGTATATTGGCCAACATAACACGGACAAGGCTTTGGACCATTTGGATTATTTTCTTCAGCAAAACCCAGATGATTTGCATGCGCAGATTCTTAAGGCTCAAATTTATGGTGAAATGGGGAATTTCCCAGCTGCAATTGAGCAGTTGAACGCCATCTTGCGCGTGAGACCTAACGAATTGCGCGTTCGCGACTTTCTGGGATTGTTATATGAGGAAGTGAAGGATTATGAGCGCGCGATTCAGGCCTATCGAACGAATGTCCAAATGGACGACACTTTTTTTGATAGTATTCTGCATTTAGGCTTTGTGTCCTATCGGTTAAAACGCAACCAGGAAGCTCTCTCGTATTTGGATCAGGCCGTTAGCCTCAATCCTAAGCGGCCGGAGCCATATTTATTACTGGGGCTGACCCATTTTCAAATGGAAGAATATCACAAGGCCAAGGCCAGATTAGAGGAGGGTATTCACCATGACCCCTCAAATGCCGAACTCCATTTTAATTTAGGCACGGTCTATGACAAATTAGACCATTTCGATAATGTGGTTCGGGAAATGGAACAGGCTTTGGAGTTGGATCCGGAACATGCGGATGCCTTGAATTATTTGGGGTATAGCTATGCCGATCGTGGCATCAAGGGGGAGCAGGCCTTGTCCCTTACGCAACGTGCCGTCGCCTTAAAACCGAATAATGGGTATTACGTAGATAGTTTAGCTTGGGCACTCTATAAGCTGGGACGTATTGAAGAAGCACTGGAAACGATTCAACGAGCGGTCTCTTTAGTGTCCGATGATCCTGTTATTTATGAACATTTGGGGGATATTTTCTTAAAGCAAGACGAGCGAAATAAGGCACGAGAGGCCTGGCTTCATTCACTGCAACTCGATTCAACAAATAAGTTGCTGGGCAAGCGGTTTCGTGAGGCCGGTTTTGGGGAGCCGATTCCTACCCTTTCCCATCAGTCTACCCTGGCTCCCTAGGTTCTCGTCATTCTAGATATTTCGCTGTGATTTAGCCAATAAATTTATCAAGTGATACCTCCAGTTCATTATAAAAGGTGGTATGAGCCTTCTTGATAGGTTCCATGTCTGATTCATTTTCAGCCGCTGATTCTTAAGATTTGCTTTCTTTCTGGCGAATAATCTAGTCACGCCTTTTTGTATTTGCCTTGCATGACGATGTGGCCCTCCATTTTCTGTGTCCCTGAAATGGTCCGTTATATGAATTTGGTGACATTTAATGCCGTTTTATTGCCGTCTTTAAGGCTGTGTTAATTATCAGTGGAGCCCTGGCTACTTGAGAAGACCAGGTGTACCATCATCCGAGGGTGAGATACTTAACAATCTGTTGGAGGATAGTTCTCCATGGAGGATTCGTAGGATGCCGACTCAACTCAATGAACAAAAGGGTTTCAGTTTAACGGAGCTGATGATCGTGGTGGCAATTATTGGAATTTTGGCGACGATAGCCATTCCAAATTTTTTGCGTTACCAGGCGAAGGCCAAGCAAACAGAGGCCAAAAGCAATTTGGTGGCAATCCATACCGCAGAAATTGCCTATTTTGCTGAAAATAATGGATATATAGACGATTTTAATGCAATTGGGTTTGGCATGAGTGGGTCTTCGCAGCGATATTTTTATAAAATCGGCAATGCCAATCTTGGAACTTTACCTCCCGGGTGTACCGACCCGAATTTGGATTCTGTGAGTGCATTAGGCTTTACGGCGGTTGCCATTGGAAACATTGATGGAGACGCAACCTGCGACGTGTGGACAATTAATGAGGGAAAGGTCATCACGAATGTGACAAATGATGTGTCTTCCTAGCGTTGTTGTATCAGAGCGCAATGCATTCAACGGAAACCAACTCAAGAAAAGTTGATTTTCCCCGAACTTAAACTGAATCGGTTAACGTGACCTCAGGAGGGGGCAACAGTGGACATACTCGAAAAAATAAAAAATCGGTCGGCCAAAGTTGGAGTGATTGGATTGGGCTATGTGGGGCTTCCCTTAGCCGTTCTTCAAGCTAAAGCGGGGTACCATGTATTTGGGGTGGATGAAGTGGTAGCCAAAGTTGAAATGGTAAATCAAGGGCGTAATTATATTTTGGATGTGGTGGACTCTGAGTTACAAGGAGTCGTAGAGCAAAAAAAACTACAGGCGACAACTGATTTCTCCGTGTTGCGACAGTGCGATGTCATACTTATCTGTGTGCCGACTCCTCTTACCAAAAATAAAGAACCGGATATCTCGGCGATTGTGAAAGTTCTTGGGCATCTTGCCGATTATTCACATCCGAATATGCTCGTTGTGTTAGAAAGTACAACCTATCCAGGAACAACCGAGGAGGTCATTTTACCTGCTTTGACAGCAAAAGGTTTAACGGCTGGAAAAGATCTCTTTGTCGCATTTTCGCCAGAACGGGTTGATCCCGGAAATGCAGAGTTTAAGACTCATAATACCTTTAAATTGGTGGGTGGTGTTACCAAAGTTTGCGGGGAAGTTGCCAAAGCCTTTTATGAACAATCCATCGTGAAAATCTTTCCTCTCAGCTCTCCACGTGTTGCGGAAATGGCGAAGGTCTTTGAAAATGTTTTTCGCTCAGTGAATATTGCATTAGTGAATGAGCTCACTTTGTTGTGTGACCGGATGAATATAAATGTTTATGAAGTGATTGATGCCGCAGCCACAAAAAACTTTGGCTTCATGCCTTTTTATCCTGGCCCTGGTGTGGGTGGACATTGCATTCCCCTGGATCCATACTACCTAGCATGGAAATCAAAAGAGTATGATGTCCATACCAGGTTCATTGAACTGGCTGGTGAGATCAATGAAAATATGCCCTATTTCGTAATGAATAAGGTTCAGCGGATTTTAAATCAACGAGGTAAATGCTTGAAAGATTCAATCATTTTTGTGTTGGGAGTAACCTATAAGGCCGACATTGAAGATCCACGTGAATCGCCTGCTACAAAAGTCATGGAACTATTGCAACATGAAGGAGCAGCTTTGCAATATTCAGACCCCTTTACTCCTTCCATTATTATTCAAGGAAAGGAATATAAATCTCAACAGATAAACCCTGAATTGTTAAAACGCAGTGCGTGCGCTCTGATTTTGACCGCGCATTCTGCTTTTGATTACCAGTTGATTGTTGAGCACGCTCCCGTGGTATTTGATACCCGTAACGGAACTCGTCAGGTGAAGCATCACCGTGATCGTATTGTGCTGCTTTCAACCTAAGGAGCGTTTCAATACTAAACACATCGGCTTGACAGTCTTACTGTATTTAGTTATAAAGCCCTGTTTAAGCAGGGCTTTTTTGTGTCTTGTGAATCTCTCATTTGTTGGCAGCACTCCCCCCAAAATTGCATTATCAAAAGTTGAATCGCTGAAAGACCTACCGCATGAAGTTGCTCAAGCAATTCTTAGTACGGTTATCGGGGAATATCTTTGAGACCCTGAATCCAAAGTTGGGACCCTATCGTGTAAAGCAAAAGCCACCGCCCCTTAAGCTGGTTTCCCATAACCTTCATCCGGAGGTTTCTCAGGATCGTACCCTCCAACGAACAGCCAATCTTGGCCATATGAGTGCTCTGGAATCAGCTCTTCAAAAAGGGGAAGACTGGTTACTGAACATGCAAGATCCTGAACAGGGATTTTGGGTTGAGGAGTTGGAAGCGGATACGACCCTGACCTCTGAGTATGTGATGCTTCGACGGTTTCTGGATGTGGTTGATCTGGATCGAGAGCGGAAAGCTATTCGGTATTTACTTCATACTCATCTCGAGGATGGGGGTTGGCCCATTTTTTTCGGAGGGCCTGCAGATATCAGTGCATCTGTAAAGGCCTATTTTGCGCTTAAGCTGGCAGGGGTTTCTCCTGATGAGCCCGTGATGCAACGTGCGAGAAGTTTCATCCTCGGCAAGGGTGGTGTCGTTCAGGCCAATGTCTTCACCAAAATCACCTTAGCATTATTCGGGCAATATGATTGGCGCGGGATACCGTGTATGCCTCCAGAAATATTTTTAGCCCCTCAATGGTTTTATTTTAATTTATATGCCGTTTCATATTGGTCCCGTGCAGTCATTATCCCGCTTTTAATTATTTTTGCCCATCGACCTATGTGCACCATCTCCAAGGAACAAGGGATTGATGAACTTTTTCTTCAGCCTCGTCAGGAGGTGGACTATGCTCATGTGCCACCGTTGCACAGGGATTCCACCCTGATAAGCTGGCGGAATTTTTTTGTTTGGGTCGATGGGCTGCTTCGTTTATATGAGGCCTATCACATAAAGGCCCTCCGGAAAAAAGCTTTGAGTAGCGTACAGTCTTGGATGCTTGAACATATGGGTGGAGAGGGAGGATTGGGAGCCATCTATCCGGCAATGGCCTATTCGGTTTTTGCCCTTCGAGCTTTGGGATACTCTACCGATCATCCGTTGGTTCAAAAAGCATTGAGGGAAATAGAAGCACTTGAAATTTACTCGAATCCCGGTAATACCCCAACGCCCACTATGCTGCATTTACAGCCTTGTCATTCTCCAGTTTGGGATACAGCCTTGACGATTAATGCGTTGATCGAACGGGGCCTTGCGCTGGACCATTCCTCATTGCAACATGCGGATGCTTGGTTGCGAGCCCGTCAGTGTCAAAAAGTAGGAGATTGGGCGGTGTCGGCTCCAAAAGCTCGGGCTGGTGGATGGGCGTTCCAATTTGAAAATGAATGGTATCCCGATGTCGATGATACCGCGGCTGTGGTGACGGGGTTGGCCAAGATTAATTCTGCCGACGTGTTCGGTTCAGATGAGGTCCTTCAACGAGGGTTCCGATGGGCTTTGGCGTTACAGGGGTCAGATGGTGGTTGGGGCGCATATGATAAGGATAACAATAAATTAATTTTTAACAAGATTCCTTTTGCGGATCATCAGGCTCTTTTGGATCCCAGTACGGCCGATTTAACCGGTCGCTGCTTGGAAATGTTAGGAACGTTAGGGTACGACCAGTCTCACCCTGCCGTGAACCCCGCAATTGAGTTCTTACGCAAGGAGCAAGAGCCAAACGGAAGTTGGTATGGCCGATGGGGGGTCAATTATATTTATGGGACGTGGTGTGTCCTTTCAGGCCTTCGTGCAATAGGCATTGATATGACGGTGCCGTGGATCCAGCAGGCAGTGATTTGGCTAGAGTCCGTTCAGAACTCTGATGGGGGTTGGGGGGAATCCTGTGATTCCTACGCTGATGTGGAGAAGGCCGGGCGAGGAGAAAGTGCCGCATCTCAAACCGCCTGGGCCCTCATGGCCCTGCTTCAAGCTGGAGAATCGGACTCCATAAGTGTTGTCAGGGGAGTCAATTGGCTCATTCGCCATCAACGTGAGAATGGAGTTTGGGATGAGCCGTTTCATACGGGTACCGGGTTCCCCAGGGTCTTTTATTTACGGTATCATGGGTATTTTAAATATTTCCCCATCTGGGCCCTGGGTATGTACCGGAATGTAAAAATAACCGGGGAAGCAAGGGCCGATCAATTACGAAAGGCCGCCCAAGTGGCCAGACGCCAGAGTAAGCTTGTGTAATTTCGGTCCTGACTGCCTACCTTTTGCATATTTCCCATTTCCCGATGATGGCAGGAGCCTCCTCTGACCAAAATCGTCATATTGACTGCAACCCATGTAGAGTTTAACGCTGTTGGCCGGACTCTTCCCCGTGTGTGCTCTGCCAATCTCCCAGGGTATGCTGGCTTAGAGAGTCAGGGCGCTTCAACCCATGTCTTATTAGTGAAGACGGGAATAGGTCCAGGAAAGGCTGAAAGGGTTACCCGGCAAATTTTAGAGAGCGAAGCATGGGATGTCGTCATTTCTACCGGTTTTGCCGGTGCTCTCAATTCTTCCCCAATCGGATCGCTGGTGGTCGGGCAAGAGGTTCTCTTGGGGCAGTCTACAGAGATGTTCTCTGATTCTGATCTGCAACGAATTGTGTGTCATCCTGAGTGGGTCAAGGCGGCATTAAGGGTCCCATTGACGGATGGGTGCCTTCTTCAAGTTGGTCGGTTTGTAACGACGGATCGAGTGCTGACACAGGCTACACAAAAACGTATTCTGGGGGAACGGACCGGAGCGATGGCTGTAGATATGGAGAGTGGAGCGATAGGCGAAGTGGCGAAGCAGTTTGGTTTCCCTTTTTTGATTATTCGTGCGATATCTGATGGTATTAACGAGGATTTACCGGTAGACTTCAATATGTTTCTCAAGCCATTTGGGTGGGTTGGGGGTATAGGACAGGTCCTATCCTCACCTCGATGTTGGAAGGGATTTTTTCGTTTGTATCGGCATTCGAGGCAGGCCGGAATCCAACTTTCTAGTTTTTTTGAAAATTTTTTCCCGATTGTTTCAGCTCAAACTTTCTCCATGGCCATCAATAAATCTGGCGCAGAAATTCCATGATATTATTGCAACAAATTGGGAAACGGACTCTTTTCTTGATAGAAGAAATGGGGGCCATGTTTGTGTTTTTGATACGGACGTTTGGATGGTTGTTCCGACCACCGGTGAGAATCGCTCAAATTATCAAGCAAATGCATTTTGTGGGATTCAAGTCTTCTTTTGTTGTGATTCTGACGGCGTTATTTACCGGAATGGTGTTAGCGCTTCAAGGGTACTATTCCCTGAGGAAGTTTGGTTCTGAAGGTTTGCTAGGGTCTGCGGTGGCGATAAGTATGATCCGTGAGCTAGGTCCGGTATTAGCGTCATTGATGGTGACGGCTCGCGCGGGATCAGCCATGACCGCAGAAATTGGAATTATGCGTATTACCGAGCAAATTGACGCATTGGAGACTATGGCAATCAATTCCTTGCAGTATTTGATTACTCCCAAGGTTGTTGCGTCGCTTATTTCGGTGCCCTTGTTGGTTGCTATGTTTGACGTGGTGGGAATATGGGGAGGGTATCTGGTTGGGGTCAAGTTGCTCGGAGTCAGCGGGGGATCCTATTGGAGTTCAATCGAATCAGCGGTGGAATGGAAAGATGTTTATGGGGGGATCTTAAAGTCGATTAGTTTTGGCCTGATTATCAGCTGGGTCTGCTGCTATAAAGGGTATTACACGAGAATGAGTGCCGAGGGTTTAGGGAAAGCTACCACTGAATCTGTGGTCTTGGCGGCAGTTCTTATTTTGGTGTGGGACTATTTTTTAACCTCCGTCCTTATGTAACGTTACGTATGTCTACGAGTCTACCGATGGTCATTAAGCTGGAAGGGGTGGAAAAGACCTTAGGAGGACAATCTGTGCTCAAAGGGATCACTCTCGATATTCCTAAAGGTAAAATTACGACGATTATCGGTCCGAGCGGTGAGGGCAAAAGTGTGATGCTTAAGCACATCATTGGGTTGATTCGCCCGGATCGAGGCCGAGTCATTATTGATGGAACGGACCTTACGCAAATTAATGACCAAGAATTGAATGACATACGCAAAAAATTTGCTATGTTGTTTCAATCGGCTGCCTTGTTTGATTCTATGACTGTATTTGATAATGTCGCTTTTCCCTTGCGAGAAAAACGCATGATGACTGAACAGGAAATTTGTCGATGGGTACCAGAGATGCTGGAGAGGGTAGGGTTGGACAAGATGGGCCATAAATTTCCTGCAGAACTGAGCGGAGGAATGAAGAAACGTGCAGGATTAGCCAGGGCGCTGGTGATGGGGCCGGAGATTATATTATTTGATGAACCGACGACGGGGTTGGACCCGTTGATGGCCCATGCCATCCATAACCTCATTTTGGCTATGCATAAAACCTTTGGCTTTACCGGTGTGATGGTGAGCCATGAAATCCCAGAGATCTTCCCTATCTCGGATTGGGTTGCTATGTTAAAGAATGGAAAGATTATTGCTATGTGTCCTTCAAATGAATTTCAGCAGACTGCCGATCCTGTGGTGCGTGAGTTTATTTCGGTCAATAATGGTATTAATCTCGCTCCAGTCTGAATCTCCTGGCTCTCGGGAGTGGGTTAGGGAGTGATAAGTGTCAAGCTGAACTATATGCATTATCCTTCCTGGGCCTTGCCCTAATAAAACATCAATTACTCGAACTGAAATATTATGATGGAACGTGGAAAACTTGAATTAATCGTCGGAATATTTGTGTTAGTGGGGGTCATCTGCCTTGGGTATTTGGCGATCAAACTTGGAAAGCTTGAGCTGGTTGGAGGGGATTATTACGAACTCCAGGCAGAATTTTCTTCCACTTCCGGGTTGAAAAACGGCGCGTCGGTAGAAATCGCCGGAGTAGAGGTGGGCCGTGTAAAAAAAATCGGACTGAACGACGATCGGGCTCAAGTGGTCCTAGCGATTCAGGATGGGATCACGGTGTTTGACGATGCGATTGCTTCAATCAAGACTCGTGGCATTATCGGAGAAAAATTCATGGAATTATCTCCCGGCGGGGCGGGCGAACGTTTGAAGACTGGTGGAACCATTGTGGACACTGAATCTGGAATTGACCTAGAGCAGGTGATTAGTCAATTTATCCATGGCAATGTTGAGTGAGGCTTGTTTGGTGAAATAGATGTGGAGGAAATATGCAAAGGGAATGGGTTAAGAAACCTGAGTTAAAGGTGAGAGCCAGTGCAGGTGAACCTCGAAGGGTGCAGTTTAAACATTCTTCAAGAAATGTGGCAGTGTTATTATTTGGTTGGATAGTAGTTTCTTTTGCCTGTATGACTGTCGCATGGGGAGGAGGTACTCCAACGGGGGCAGTTAAGGAAACCGTTGATCAGGTTTTTGTGGTGCTGAGGGATCAAGCGTTGAAGGATCCTTCGAGAGAGACGGAACGGCGAGCCAAGCTGGAAGAAATCATCGGAAAGCGGTTTGATTATGGCGAAATGGCCAAGCGTACCCTGGCTTCTCAGTGGAAGGGATTAAGTACAGAGCAACAACAAGAATTTGTGACTTTATTTCAACAGTTTTTGGCAAATTCCTATGTCGGCAATGTAGACGGATATTCGGGGGAAGAAGTGGAGTACCTCAAAGAGCGCGAAAAAGGAGAATTCGCTGAAGTTCAGACTAAAGTGGTGTCTCCGAAAGTGCAAATACCCTTGGACTATCGTCTGTTGCAAAAAAATGGAGAGTGGTGGGTGTATGACGTAGTGATTGATGGAGTAAGTTTGATGAAAAATTACCGTGGGCAATTTTCCCGTATTATTAACTCCTCATCGTTTGAAGCTCTTCTCGAGAAGCTTCGTTCAAAAGCCGACCTGGGGACTTCGTCCTAAGGAGTCGGTTTTGTGATATCGTTTCGTTCGTGGGGCCTGGTATTGGTGTGCCTGGCCTTAGGCGGCGTTATCCTTCAATCTTCTAAAGTCCTCGCCGAAAATTCTTTTTTTGTGGTTCCTGCGTTTTCTACCTCCAAAAATGATGGACAAGACTTTGGGTTGATTGCCCCGTCATTGAATTCGGATGCGGAAGGTAACCTTCGTTCTCTCTTTGCTCCCATGTTGATTCACAATTCATTTTTAGGAGTCCGGGGAACCTTGAACTATTTTCATTATTGGTCTGGTGGGAGGCAAATGGAGACAGTCGGTTCGTATACAGAGGAAATTGAACGAAAGCTGAAGTTTCGTTACCAGGATCCTGGGTTTATCGAAGGGCTGTTCTTTGTGGATGTTGGAGCACAGTTTTTCAAAAATGCGACCAAGCGGTTTTATGGTTTAGGACAAACCACTCCCAAAAGTAATGAATCAAACTATACGGGGCGTGAAATTCACATTCATTGGAACTTTGGTATCCATTTGAATGATGTGACGCGATTATCCGTTAACCAAAGATTTCGAAATGTTGAAATTCAACCGGGAGGTGTAGATGACGAGCCATATACTAAGGATCGTTTCCCGCGGGATCCGGGGATAAAAGGTGCGACGATTTTAGCCCACCGTCTGGTGTTTCAATATGATTCCAGAGATAACCTCAATACCCCGACCGCGGGCACCCGAGTCGAAGCATTCGGGGAATTGGCGCAGAACTTTGATTTTGGGAAAGAAGAGGATCTGTTGTATTTTCGTTCAGGGTTTGATATCAGGCACCTGATACCGAGTCCCTCCAAACGGTATATTTTTGTGGCCCGAGCGATGCTGCAATTAAGTTTTGGCGATGGGATCCCCTTTTACGAACAAAGTTCCTTGGGAGGAGAAGACAACCTGAGAGGATATGGGAAGGATCGGTTTATTGATAAACATATGGTGGCATTTAATGTGGAGGAACGTATACATCTATTTGGGATGAAGATGTTCAATGTCAGTATAGAATGTGAATTAACGCCATTTGTGGATATGGGGAGAACCTATAAGGATTTTAAATTTCGTCAATTTCATGATTGGGAAGTTACACCTGGAGTAGGCTTCCGAGCCATTGTCCGTCCCAATGTCATGGCCCGGGTGGATTGGGGGTACAGTAGGGAAGGTGGAGCAGTCTTTGCTGGCCTCAACTATCCTTTTTGATACAGCCCATAGTCAATCTGCTCTTCCAAAAAAAACATGTAATGACAAGATCAAGGACTACGCGTTTATTTGTGCCAATAGGGTTACTTTTCCTCGTAGGAGTCCTCATTCTTTTTTCTGGGGCATTGCAGGGTGAGGACTCAATCGACCAGCAAAATCCCGAGAGTCTTGAAAGGGAGCTGGAGATTTTGGTGAGGGAGGGAGCAGCTAATTCAAACGATCTTACGCGCTTGCTTCGGATGGCCGGTTTGTATTTGGATCTAGGGTACGGGGTATACGTTGATCGGGAGCAGAAGTTGGCAGCTTTCCAGGAAGGAGCCCGTCTCGCTCAAAAAGCCTTTGGTCTTCGTGAGTCTTCTGCCGATGCCCATTTTTTGTATGCCGCCAATCTTGGGAGTGCGGCGGAGTTGGAGGGTTTGGTTTCGGCGGCATTGACGATTCAGAAGTTAAAGAAGCATGTGAATCGGGTTTTGGAACTTGATCCAAACAATGTTCAGGCTCACCATATGTTAGGACGGATGTATGAGGAGTTACCCTGGGTGTTAGGAGGCGATCAGAACGTAGCTGGAGAGCATTTGAAAAAAGCGGTTTCTCTCGATAGCCGGTATGCACCGGCAGGGTTGGATCTTGCGAAATGGTACCTGAAACACGGACAAAATTTGGAGGCAGTGAAGGAGCTAAACCGGGTTGTAAATACCCCCCCTCTTAAAAAGCGATGGATATGGGAACGGATTCATCGACCGGAAGCTCAAGCCCTGCTCCAGCAGGCCCTAGGCCAGGTGGATGTTGACCGTTCCACTGCTCATCCCTGAAGTTAGACCAAATGCTTGACAGGCAATAGCAGCTATGGGAAGATTTTGTTTAGTCATGTCAGAATTTGGACATTTTTAGTTATTCCCCAACAATACGTTAGGTTCTTCAAGAAAGGATGCCCAATGTCCTTGCTAAAAAGGATTGAAAGTCCAGCAGATTTAAAGAAACTTTCTCGGGACCAATTCCCTGAACTTTGTCAGGAAATTCGGGAACTCATTATAGAGGTAATCTCCCATGTGGGGGGGGCATTTGGCCTCCAATTTAGGCGTGGTGGAGTTGACGGTGGCTTTGCAGTATTTATTGAACACGCCAGACGATAAAATTGTCTGGGATACCAGTAATCAGGCTTACACACATAAATTATTAACGGGCCGTCGTGAACAATTCCATACGGTCCGCCAGTTCGGGGGAATAAGCGGATTTTGTAAACGAGAAGAAAGCATCTATGACACGTTTAATGCCGGACATGCCGGAACCGGTGTGTCCGCTGCCGTGGGCTTTGTGGAGGCACGTGAGCAATTAGGCAAGTCCAATAAGGTCGTTTGCGTCGTAGGAGACGGGGCACTCACTGCCGGAATGACATTGGAAGGATTGCAGCATGCCGGAGATATGGGCCGGGACTGTGTGGTGATCCTTAATGATAATCAAATGTCGATTTCACGAAACGTCGGAGCTATTTCCGCCTATCTTAATCGGACCTTTACCGGGGAGTTCTATACAAGACTTCGTGAGGAAACCTCTCAACTCCTGGAAACCATTCCGCAAATTGGAGAACCCGTAAAGCGAATGGCGATTCGGGCCGAAGAGCTGGCCAAAGGCTTACTGCTCCCGGGTCTGCTATTTGAAGAGTTGGGATTTCGATATGTCGGTCCCATTGATGGACACAATTTTGAGCATTTACTCCCGACGTTGGAGAATGTTTTGAAATTAAAAGGGCCAACTCTCCTGCATGTGATTACCAAAAAAGGATTGGGTTTTCAGCCGGCAATGAAGAATCCTGTTTGGTTCCATGCCTGTTCACCGTTTGATTCAAAGACTGGGCAACCGATGAAAAAGCCCGGTCACCCTTCGTATAGTTCTATTGCTGCTAAAACCCTGATTCGTCAAGCCAAAAAAGATAACCGGGTGTTGGTCATTACGGCTGCGATGTGCGAGGGAACGGGAATGTCTGAGTTTGAAAAGGAATTTCCCTCCCGTTTGATTGATGTCGGGATTGCCGAGCAGCATGCGGTGACATATGCAGCTGGTCTCGCCGCGGATAATATGCGGCCGGTTATCTGTATGTACTCGACCTTTCTGCAGCGGGCCTATGATCAGGTTGTGCATGATGTGGCAACCCAAAATCTGCCGGTGACCTTTTGTATTGATCGGGGAGGATTGGTGGCCGAAGACGGAACGACCCATCATGGGGCTTTTGATTTTGCGTTTCTGCGGCATGTTCCCAATATGGTAATTATGGCCCCAAAAGATGAAAATGAACTCCAACATATGGTCCAAACAGGATTAGTGCATGATGGTCCGGTGGCGGTTCGATATCCTCGCGGTAGTAGCCTTGGGGTGCCTTTAGATTCTGAACCCATTCCCCTTACTATCGGCCAGGGTGAGCTATTATCCGATGGGCGAGATGTGGCTATTATCGCAATTGGGGTTATGGTCTCGGAGGCGATGAAAGCGGCTGAGCGCTTACAAGAAGAAGGCGTATCCGTGGCTGTCATTAATGCACGTTTTGTGAAGCCGCTGGATAAAACCCTTATTCGAGAAATTGCCAACAAAGTAAAATGCTTAATTACTGTCGAAGAAGGGTGCCGAATGGGCGGATTTGGATCTGCGGTCCTAGAATTTTTATCGGAAGAGGAATGTTGGAGTATTCCGACTAAAGTACTCGGATTACCAGATTGGTACATTGAACAAGGGCCTCAGGATTTGCTCAGGGAAAAATACGGTCTCACGGCGGATGGGATTTATGATCAGGCCAAGGCGTTACATGACCGGGTTTCTCTGCAAGCAGTGATACGCTAGTCTATTCTCGTGTATATTTCTCGACGAAAAACCAAACAAATCCAGGTTGGATCGGTCAAAGTTGGTGGGGATGCCCCCATAACGGTCCAGTCTATGACGATTCCTCATCCGAGGGACGTTGCTGGGACTCTGGAGCAGATTCACCTATTAGAGAAAGCTGGATGTGAATTAATTAGGGTAGCCGTACCCGATATGGAAGCCGCTGATGCGCTTCCCAAAATTAAATCACAAATGACGGTACCCTTGATCGCAGATATCCATTTTGACCATCGTCTTGCACTCAAAGCCGCCAAAGTTGTGGATTGCGTCCGTATTAATCCAGGGAATATTGGGCCATGGTGGAAAACCGAAGAAGTGATTCAGGCTGTCAATGACTATGGCATTCCACTCAGAATTGGCGTGAATGGCGGTTCCTTGGAGAAGCATCTTCTTGAAAAATACGGCTACCCCACGGCTGAAGCACTTGCGGAATCGGCATTGAACGCGGTTCATGCGTTGGAGGATGTTGGGTTTACGAATATGAAGGTGTCCCTGAAGGCCTCTGACGTGCACATGGCGATTGATGCCTATTGGTTGTTTGCCCAGCAAGCCAATTACCCATTGCATATCGGCATTACCGAAGCAGGAACTGCGATGACAGGTGCGGTGAAATCTGCTATTGGGTTAGGTTGGCTGCTTTCTCAGGGCATCGGCGACACCCTTCGGGTCTCTTTAGCGGCCGATCCGGTAGAAGAAGTCAAAGTCGGATTTGAAATTCTGAAATCGCTGGAGCTTCGTCATCGTGGTGTCAATGTGATTGCTTGTCCAACATGTGGGCGAGTGGAAATTGATGTGGTGAAAATGGCTAACGAATTAGAGCATCGACTGGGACATATCACCACCCCAATCACTGTATCCGTCTTGGGTTGTGTAGTGAATGGAATTGGTGAAGGGAAAGAAGCTGATATTGGAATTGCCGGAGGTCAAGGCGTAGGAATTCTTTTTAAAAAAGGGAAATTATATAAACGTGTGCCATCTGAAGACCTTCTTCATACTTTGATTGAAGAAGTGGAGTTGATGGCCAAAGAGCAGGGTGGTCAGGATTCGAGCGTCAATGGTCATGAGACGCCCGATGCCGGCTCCATTCATCAATCCCCAATGGAAGATCTTTCCTTAAGCCCGATACGATCTGTCTCCAGAGAACTTCCCGTGTTGCCTCGTCAGTAATGATTCCAGCCTTTTGAGGACTAAAGAAAGAGAAAGTCAGACTTTTTCTTGTACAAGAGAAAATAGACTTCTTATAATGGGCTCGCAAAGGCGCCGTACCCAAGTGGCTAAGGGAGCAGTCTGCAAAACTGCGATTCAGCGGTTCGAACCCGCTCGGCGCCTCCATTTATTTATTATTTTATCCTGTTTAAACCAGGCAGAGGATTAGAATGTAGGCTGGGGGTAAGAGTGGATGCGCTTGAATTATGGTGAAAATCTAGAGGGAGTAAAATAATCATGTCGGTACCTGTATCTCAAATGTATACCGTAGCTCATTATGCCCTCTCAAAGCACTTACGGGGTGTGAAGCGATACCCTCTTGTGCTCATGTTAGAGCCGCTCTTTCGGTGTAACCTGGAATGTGCAGGGTGTGGAAAAATCCAGTACCCGGATCATATTTTGAATCGGAGACTGACGCCTGAGCAATGTTGGGCTGCTGCTGAGGAATGTGGTGCACCAATTGTGAGTATTCCTGGAGGAGAGCCCCTGATTCATCCTGAAATGCCAGCCATTGCCGAAGGGCTTGTGAAGCGAAAGAAATATGTTTACCTCTGTACAAATGCCATTCTGCTTGAACGAAAATTACAGGACTATACTCCCTCGAAATACCTTACATTTAGCATCCATATGGATGGTCTCAAGGAAGAGCATGACCATGCCGTTTGTCGAGATGGCGTCTATGACGTTGCCGTGAAAGCCATTAAGGCTGCTTTAGCCAAAGGTTTTCGGGTGACGACCAATACGACATTATTTAATGATGCGGCGCCTGCTCGTGTCAGGCGATTTTTTGATGAAATGATGGAGTTGGGTGTGGAAGGCATGATGATTTCTCCTGGGTATAGTTATGAAAAGGCTCCAGATCAGCATAGTTTTTTAAGCCGTGAACGGACGCATTCGTTATTTGCGCAATTGCTGGCCCAACGTAAACGTGCGTGGCAGTTCAACCAATCTCCGTTATTTCTTGAATTCCTGATGGGAAAACGGGAGTATGAGTGCACCCCTTGGGGGAATCCCACGTACAACATTTTTGGATGGCAGCGCCCCTGTTATTTATTGCAGGATGGGTACGTATCCACTTTTCGAGAATTAATGGAAGAAACGGAGTGGGAGCGTTATGGGACGGGACGACATGAACAATGCCGGGATTGTATGGTGCATTGTGGGTATGAAGCTTCTGCCGTGAAAGATACCTTCAGCTCATGGAGTGGGTTTTTTGGGACGGTCAGGGCGACCCTGTTTCCCAATGCTGTGTGAGGCTACTCCTCTGTGTTTTTCTTTTCTTTCCTCAACTCTGGGTCCACTGGAAAATGTCTCCACGTTTAGCTGTCAATAAGGGGTCATCATGGGTTTAGATGTATCTCCAACTGATACTCCTCAATCATGGGAAGGACGGCATCTGCAGCCTTCGAATGAGAAAGAATTGCACGAAGCCATGGATCGCATATTTGATTATCGAGGCGATGTGACGATTCACCTGAAAACAGGGGAGCAGGTTATAGGATTTGTATTTGATCGTCAGGAGGAGGCTCCTCAGCCGTATATTAAGCTATTCCTGCCAGGAGATCAGCAGCCTCGTACGGTTTTATACCAAGAGGTGACTGGAATCGTATTCTCAGGGCAAGATACGGCGTTTGGTCGATCCTGGGAGGACTGGGCGCAAAAGTGGAAGAAGCCCGAGGCAAGCTCTTAAAGACACAATTCTCCCAAGCCTTCTTATCCCTCCAATGTGCTGAAGCATCCATATAAATCAAAGCAGGTTTTCCTTGTCATCGGACTCTGGCGTGATGAGAAATTTATTTCTCTCTCGACTCATGCACTAATATGTTTATTCTCTGAAAACACAGGCATGGCAAGTGGGAAACAGCGCGCAAGAACGGAAGAAATAATTGACGGTTGGCTTCTGACTGTGATAGAAGTCCTGAACTTTTTTGGGCCCAGGAGACCTATGTAGCTCAAAGATTTTTGAAGGGGATAAATAGGGTTGGCAGAGTATTTTCATTGGAAGGAAATGTGAAGGCTCGTGAAAACTGAGGGATGTAGGGTGTACGCATATGGTGCACTCCGGTCACGTCGTTCTACCTTGAATTCTACTCTGTTAAACCATTTTTCCTATCCGTGTGTTTTATGCTCTTCATAATGTAGACCATCGCTTTACGATCGAGGGTTGGATTGTGGAAAGGGCGGGAATGGCTTTGAGCCAGCTGTTGTTTCCGTGCTGGATGCTCGGACAGATGTTTCGAGGAATGGAAAGCAGATGACATGGATTTAACAAAGTCGATTTCCATTTTGACAATGAAAGCCAGAGGCATCTCTTGGTTATACCATCTGGAGCGTTTGGGTCGATTCGGAGAGTGGAGTTTGGCCGGGTTGATACAGGGACGGAGCGAATCTTTTCGCCAAACTTTTGGCAATCATGCCGTGTCGTTCCGTAGTGACTAAGATTTTTTGAGGAAGGTCGAATCTGGAAAATCAAGAATCAGGTAAACGAGGGGGAACAATGAACGAGTATCAAACAGTAAAAAGCCTTTTAGTGAGTGGTTTGGCCGTTATGGGCCTTTCGATGTCAGCATGTGGTGGTGGAGAAGGTCCCCCGCAACCGCCTCCTCCTGCTCCACCGGAATATGCGGATAAGCATATGCCGGCTGGGTATTGGAATAATCCAGAAATTTTGAAAGAGGGAGAGGCCATCTTTACTGGACAACAGAACATTGATGTGAATTGTGCGAGCTGTCACGGAAAAGATGGAAAGCCTGTTAAGGCCGGTGCGCGGGATTTCCGTCGGACAGAGCAAATGCAACTTTATTCGGATTCGGTATGGTTTTGGCGAGTGTCTGAGGGAGTTTCTGGGACAAAAATGAAAGCGTGGAAGAGCAAGCTTTCCGAGGATGCCATATGGAAAGTGGTTGCGTATGAAGCGACGTTTGGGCTCAAGGGCATGGAATATGATGTTGCGAAAAAGCAATGGGTTCCTGCGGGGACAGCCGGGTCAGCGCCTGGAGGTGATGCTCCTGCCGCCGAAGCTCCAGCTGGTGGAGAGGCTGAAAAAGCGGCAGAGTAATACAGGAATTGAATGAAAAATAAGGAGGGCGGGGACCCTTGAATACACTGAATCGAAGTCTATGGATAATTCTAGCGTTGGGCCTATGCGGTGGGGCTGCTGCCTTTGGGCAAGTTCCGGATGCTCCACTTGTGGACTTTCCTTATTCGGGAAATCGAACGGCGGTGTGGGTCGTCGCTCAACTTCATATTTTGTTCGCGGCGTTTATATTAGGTGCTCCAATATTTGCGGTGGTAGCAGAGTGGCTGGGATATAAGAATAACGATCCCAAATATGACCGTCTGGCCAAGGAAGTTATTAAGGTGACGGTCATCTTATACAGCATGACTGCCTTAACCGGAGGGTTGTTTATTTTTGTCCTACTCGGGACGTATCCTGACTTTTCGACATGGTTGATCAAGCATTTTTTCCTTGTGTTTGCGGTTATCTATCCTCTGTTATTTATCCTTGAAACCATTATCTTGTATACCTACTTCTATTCATGGGATTCCATGAAAGGAGCGAAGAAAGGACGCCACATCGCTCTTGGTATTCTGTTGAATATTGTGGGAACCGTGACTCTCTTTGTCATTGACGGTCCAACCTCTTTCATGAATACCCCGGCCAAAGCGGCGGGAGATTTATCATTAGTAGAGTTTATCCAGACCGCCAGTTTGTGGGATAAAATGGCGAATTTTAGCTGGATGCCCCTGAACCTTCATCGCCTGGTTGGAAATGTCACGTTTGGTGGGTTTATCGCCGGTCTAATTGCGGCCTATATGTTTATGGGATCAAAAACAGATGAGGAGCGAGCCTATTACGACTGGATGGGATTTGTGGGTAACATGATCGGGGTAGGGGCGCTTCTGCTTCTTCCGTTCATGGGCTACCTCCTGGCCTATGAGCTCTGTGACTATGATGCCTCGATTTGTCCCTACATGATGGCTGATCAGTTGTCGATGTTCTTTGAAATGCAAGGTGCCATGGTCGGCCTCATCTTCCTGGCCAGTAACTATTATATCTGGCTAAGTCTAAAGCGAATACAGGGTGTTGAACAGGTACGGATATCCGGATTTGTGGCGGTAGTGGTGCTGCTCATGCCTGCCATTATGGGATTTACATGGAAAATGTTCCCTCCGCCTGAATGGCAATCGTTAATTGTCTTAGTGATAATAGTCGTCCTCCCTATGATTCTTGCTAAAGTTCCTGGTCTCAAGAACTTCACGGTATCGGCATTTACCATGATCAAAGTTGGCTTTTTGATGATTGTGGTGGCCGATGCGATTTGGATGACCCCTCATGGTTTCGTCCCGACCCAAGGGCTGGCCACCGAGGAAGTCGAGCTGCCTTCTTGGGCAAGTGAATTAGCGCTCATGCCGGCAAAGAATGCTGCAGCCTTTACTCTCGTATTCCTGACTGTGGTCAATTATCTGCTTTATAACCGCGCCATTAAGCGAGGGACGATTGTATGGGGGAAAATTGATTTTGCGTCCCAGTTCGTCCTCATATTTCTGGCTTTTAGCGCCATTTGGACAATGGGCCTCATGGGGGCGGTACGCTCGTTAACTCGTAAATATTATCATGTCTATAACCTCGTTCCCGATTTTACTCCTGAAGCGTTTACGCCGACTCTGGCCTACTCGGCCTGGTGGATAACGGGGGTGACTATCGTGTTTTACGCTGTCGTAAGTTTTGCCATCCTTGTCACGCTGAGAGCGGGAAGTCCGAAGCCGGCTACGTCATTGGCATCGTCAGTACCGGTTGAAGCTAAATGAGTAGGTTGAAAAAAGAGGAAACAAATGGCTAACCAGAGTTTTGCCAAGAGTGTCATGAAGAAGACCGCCGTGGGGGTCATTATTGGGCTGTTGTTGGTGGTGGGCGCTAAATACACCCATTTCCCACCAGTCTTTCAGATCATGTTTTTTCTTTACGCGATACTAGGGGCTTTGGTGTTCATTCTTT
Organism: Candidatus Nitrospira allomarina; assembly: GCF_032050975.1. Classification (NCBI taxonomy): domain Bacteria; kingdom Pseudomonadati; phylum Nitrospirota; class Nitrospiria; order Nitrospirales; family Nitrospiraceae; genus Nitrospira; species Candidatus Nitrospira allomarina. Next base: position 1,444,058 of record NZ_CP116967.1, read on the forward strand.
TAGATGCTCCAGCGATGAAACGGTTGGAAGGTGTGAAGGCGGTGGGGGCGTTGGTGGTATTTTACCTCCTGCTTTCTGGTCTCTATATCGCCGGAGCGTCGATTCTGCCACAGTTTGACCCGGAGGATGAGAAGGGAAAAATTGAAAAAGTTTTGAAACTTCGCCGGGCCCAAACAGAGCAAGGGAAGGCCGATGAATTAATTGCCAGGGCAAAGGAATTGGATGAACGGGCTAAAGCTATTTCGAAGCAACTGAGTTCTTTAGGTGCTGATGCTAAAGTTGAGGTGGCGGTTGCAACCAGTGGAGGCGGGGGTGGAGCAGCCTCCGGCGATCTCGTGGCCATTGGGAAAGAACAATGGGAACTACAAGAATGTTATAACTGCCATAAGCTGTATGGACAAGGTGGGAAAAAACGTGGGCCTGAGATGGATAATATCGGTAATCTTATGACCGTTGAACAGTTGAAAGAAAAGATTATTGATCCAAAGAGTTGGAAAGCAGAAGGGTTCGATAAGGATTACGATAAAGGGAAAATGCCTGATAAGTATAAAGATCTCATGTTCCCACAAGAAATTGATGCGCTTGTTGCCTTTCTTGCCTCGTTAAAAGACGAGTCAGTTAAAACTCCGAAGCCAATAAAAATGAATTAATCAACATCTGAGGTTTTTCCTGGCTATGCAACCAAAATTGACAGCAAAAGCATTGTGTGCGAACAAGGAAGTCGGGAAGATTTCTAAGGTTATTGTTGATCCACTTTCCCACGAAATCAGCCATATCATCGTTCAAGAATTGAATGGCCACGGTGCGCAACGCCAGATTCCTATTGACCAAATTCAGGAAGTAGTGAGCGAGGAGGAAATTGTCCTTCGGTGTTCACCCGAAGAATTCGGTCAATTTCCCGTACTGGAGCGAGATCAGTATGTGACGATTAAGGAAGTTGAAATTGCCCATTTGGAGGATCATTTGCATGTTGAACCTGGGGAGATTTTGGTCCCTCTTCCACGATTGGAGCAAGGGGTACCCAGGCGCACATTTTTTACCAATATGACACATGCGATTGGGACCTTAATTGCCCTGCCCTTAGTGTTTCCTGTGTTGAAGTATCTCATGAAACCCATGTTCAAACCCTACGATAATGCCTGGTTTTCCGTGGGCAACGTAAAGAAGGTGAATAAAGAGAATATTGGCTTCCAATTTAAATTTACCCGTGGATTTAAAGAAGCCTTTATGCCAGAGCAACAGATTGAGAAAAATATTTGGGTGGTCAAGGCGACTCCGGCCGTACAACAAGCCGTATACGAGGGAAATGATAAGAAGTTTTATGATGATAAGGGGGATGTCATTTGGGTTAACAAGTCAAATTCTCCCTATATCGGCTACTCTGGGAAATGTCCCCATTTGGGTTGTGGGTATAAATGGAGGAAAACAAAAAACTTTCCAGATGGGGTGTTTTTGTGCCCTTGTCATCTGAGTATTTATGACGAAGCTGGAAAAGTTATCGACGGGCCGGCACCGAGACCGCTTGATGTACTTCCTCTGAAAGTTGATGCCGGTGGAGAAGTGAAGATCATTGATGTTGAGTATAAAGCCGGGGTTAATAACCAAATTCGGCTTCTGTAAAAGCCTAGGATGGAATGGTGAAAGGCGCATGAAGGAAGACAGTCAAGTCGCAAGTCAACAAAACGCTTTCGAAAAGGTTGTTGAATTTGTTGATGAGCGTGTAGGTCTGAAGAATATACAGGCCAAAATGCTGAATGAGCCAATTCCTGGTGGTTCTCGCTGGGCCTATGCTTTTGGCTCCGTATTGCTATTTATCTTTGTTCTTCAAGTTGTCACGGGGATACTGCTGATGTTCTATTATGTCCCCAGTACCGATCACGCTTACGCAAGTACACAATATATTATACACGAAGTGGACTATGGGTGGTTTCTTCTGAGCTACCATTTTTGGGGATCATCTGCCATGGTAGTGATGGTCTTCGCGCATATGTCCCAAGTATTTTTATGGGGTGCCTATAAAAAACCCAGAGAACTGGTCTGGTTAGTCGGCTTGGCTTTATTTGGCATTGTGATGGGTTTTGGTTTTACAGGTTATCTCCTCCCATGGGATCAACGCGCATACTGGGCAACGGTGGTTGGCGTAGAAATCATGGATAAAACTCCAATTGTAGGGGATTTTTTGGCTCGTTTTCTTAAGGGGGGTCCCACTCCAGGGCAAATGACCTTAAGCCGGTTTTTTGTTATTCATGTCATGGTCTTGCCGGCTGCCTTAGCGGGGCTGGCTGGCCTTCATATTTTTCTTTTTAGAAAGGCTGGGCCCGCAGGTCCGTTTAGAGGCACACCAGAGGAAATTAAGGCCAAAACGGATTACTTTTTCCCGCGTCAAATCTGGAAAGATATTGTGGCCATGGCCACAGTTTTTTTAATCATTTGCTCCCTTGCTTTCATTGAGCCAGTCGTGTTGCTGGAACAAGCGACTCCGGATCCCGGCGATTATCATCCTGAGCCAGAGTGGTATTTCTTGTTCTTGTTTCAGTTGCTTCGATTGAAAATTTTTGGCGGGGAGTTTGGCCAATTTCTTGGAGCTATGGCCATACCAGGGGCATTTATGGCGTTTTTAGCGGCCCTGCCTTTTTTGGACACAAGTTCGGAGCGAAATATCTTTAAGCGGCCAATGGCTCTTATTGGTTGGACGGTGATTATGGTTTTTATTCTGGTGTTTACCGTGTCAGCCATTATAAACCGCCACTTTTTAGACTAATCTCTGGGAACATATGTCAAATACGAAGTTAGGGCTTTTAGTTTTCTGGCCTACATTCTGGACCGGGTTTCCAATAAAGATGGTGGTTGCCTTATTGTTGCTAGCGGCACATATGCATCCATGGGAGGGAAGCGGACTTTTTCTATTGTTACTTGTCTCCATACCCGTAGATATTTGGGCTCTTGGTTTATGTGCGAGAACCGTATTTATCGATAGGTTAAAGGTTAATCCGAAACCAGGTTTTGGTCTTCATCTTTGGATCCGATGGGTAGCCTTTAGTGCTCTGGCATTACCACTCATCATGATCGTGGTGTCCGCAGTGACGGAAACCGCTCAGTCGGTGGTTTCCAGTATTGTTGAATCAATTAAAGAGAATATATTCGTCATTCCCGTCGCTGAACAGATTAGTCTTGAGCTGGTGATGTGGGGGAGTGTGTCGTCTATTGTTCTTATTCTTTGTATATTAGGGTGGTTGTATGGCCTAGGGTGGCTTGCTCAACCATTTGTAAGAAATGCGACACCGGTAAAAGGGTCAGCAGTGGACCAGGCTAGTTTCTGGGACAGCTTACGTATACCATCGGACCAGCCTCTTCTCCTAACCGCATTTACCGGGGCGGGGGTAGTACTCGTGTTTCTCTTTTGGGTTCTCCTGCCTCCTACAACACCACACCCACATGAAGAATATGTCTATACTTTTGAAAAAAAAGGAGTGGTCAAAGTTGAGCCCCAAAAGGTATTGAAGGAAGCGGAGCAAGTTCTGGCCAACGCGGAACTTGTGGTGAGTAAGCTTCAGGAGGAAAAGTCTGGAGATACAAAAACGTCTTTAGAAGCTGGCGAAATTTCACCTAAGGCCATACCGGAAAATAAGACTGACAAGCGACCTTCAGTAGAGGATGGGGGGAAACCCTAGACAAGGTTTGTGGGCTCTGGTGAGGAGCCTTGAACAAAATAATGAACGATCGAAGGGGGGCCAGAATGACATCGGCCGGCCAATTACGACATGCAACCGTTGTGCAAGGAATGAATAGAATGCCTGGATTGCTTAAATTTGGAAGTTTTTTGGCCCTTCTCTTTCTCCCGGCTTTGGCCATGGCGGCTGGAGGTGCGGAAATTCAGGCCATGTCGGTTGAATATCGGGATGTACCTGGAATCGGTAGCCGTAACCTGGTATGGGTGGTCGCCCAGCAACACCTGCTGCTGGCTGGGTTCGTTTTAGGTGTTCCGATTTTTGCCTGGATATGCGAGTTGGTGGGATGGAAAACCAAAGAACAACGGTATGACAAGCTCGCCAAAGAGTTTACAAAGCTCCTAACTTCAGCATATGCCACCACCGCCCTCTTCGGCGGAATCCTTCTGTTCCTTCTGATCGGACTCTATCCAAAGTTGATGGCCTACCTGACTGATATGTTTTTCCCTTCCTTCCTTGTCTATTGTCTACTCTTCTTATTGGAAACGGCTACCCTGTATATGTATTGGTATGGGTGGGATTATATGCAGGGAAATAAAAAGACTTTCCATCTTTTTTTAGGTTTTCTTTTAAATCTTTTTGCCCTCGGAATCATGATCGTCCCTAACTCATGGGCAACCTTTCAGGCTAGTCCTGTGGTGGTAGGGGATGGAGATGCTTGGGCTAGGGCCTGGATGGCTATGCAAAACCCAACCTGGTGGCCTGTCAATATCCATAGATTGATCGCCAACGTGGTGTTGGGTGGATTTATAGTCGGAGCGTATGCGGGTGTCCGCTATTTACTCGCGGTATCACGTGAAGAGCGGGAGCACTACGATTGGATGGGGTATGTCGGGAATTTTATTGGTGTGTTTGGTATGTTACCTCTCCCATTTGCCGGCTATTGGCTTATGCGGGAGGTCTACCAATACAACCAACAAATGGGGATTACCCTTATGGGTGGTTTCTTGGCATGGCTGTTTATCCTTCAGGCTATGCTCATTGGAGTGCTTTTCCTCGGAGCCAACTATTATTTTTGGTTGGGAATTACCCACCGAATTCCAGGGTCTGAAAACCAATATAAAAAACCGGTTATGGGGATGTTGATCGTCCTGTTATTGTGCCTTGGTGTGTGGATGACTCCGCATTCCTTAGTGGCGAGCTTGGCGGAAGCACAAAAAATGGGTGGTACCCACCATCCTTTACTCGGGGTGTTCGGGGTGATGTCCGCAAAAATGACCGTGTCCAATATCATGATCCTCGTAACGTTTATGAGTTTCATTATGTATTGGCGGGCGGGAAAACAAGAAACCGCAGGATGGGCCAAAGCTGCCAAGGCTATTATGGGAGGCTTACTGGTTATCGCAGGTATCGCCGTCGTGGTGCTTGGGGTATGGGGATATTTTGTCCCAGCCATTATCCGTATTAATTATTTCTCGGTTGCCCAGGTGTTAATTGTGCTGTTCATCATGGTTACGTTCACCCCATTAACCGCTTTGTTAATGAAAAGTGCTAAAACGACAACGGAAATGGTGTGGGGAAAAATGCCAATTCGAGCAGGATATAGCTTGGTGCTAAATGCAGTGATGGTGATTTTGCTCATGTCCCTAATGGGATATGCACGATCATCATCTCGGGTGCACTGGCACATTTATGGCGTCATGAGAGATACCTCGGATTATGCTTATTCACCTGCGCTAGGGTATGCGGCGGCATTTATGTCCCTTAATACATTTGTATTTTGCCTGATCGTCGCGTTTATATTTTGGGTGGCGACCTTGGGTGATAAGGCCAAATCTCAGCCACCAAAGGGATCTGCCATGGAGATTCCTGGCCACACCGCTCCGGCAATGGCTGGTGGTGCACCGAGCTCAGGGGAAAAGCTTGAATAGGGATGGAATAAGAGAAAGATTCAAGAGCTATACATCTTTGAAAAGCATGGGTGAGGAAACATGAGTGAAGTCGCGCTATTGCAGATAATCGGCATGTGTGTCATTGGGGTGGGTATCCTCATCCTCTTGTTTATTAAGGGCATGTTTCTTAGGGTGCTTGGTTTCGTCGCGATGGTGTTGGGAGTCTTTAGCCTAATTGCCTTGAGTGTTCCCCAAATGGCGTCCTTGCCTCCGGCGGTAGAAACCTTCGATCTTGCCAGCGTCAAAAGTCCGGATGATTTGGCCTCCATTGGGCAAAAAATATTTTTTAGCAAGGGACAATGTGCGTTATGCCATTCCATTGGACCGAGCGAATCGGCCAGATGCCCTGATTTAAATGGCATTGGAGCAAAACTGTCTGCTGAATTTATCTATGAAAGTTTAACCCAGCCTCAAGCCTATATTTATTTGGACTATAGGCACGATGGTGTTCCAAAAGAATATCCTGCTCAGATGCCCCATATCGACCAGGATCCCATAGGCTTAAGCAAGCAGGAAATTTATTCGGTTATTGCGTTTCTCCAAAAAATGAGTGGGGAGCCCATCAGTATCAAAGTTGAAGATATAATGGAAACTGTGAAAGAAGCAGCCAATTCTTTAAAGGTGGCCTCGGTCTCCTCTACACTTACATCCCAATTGCAGAATTTGGCTGATCGATAAAGGAATAGCCACAATGAGGAGAATATCATGAAAGGTCCTATCATTAGTGGGGCTATCATTCTTGCTGGAATGTTCATATTTTTGAAATTCCTTCTTCCGTTAGTGACGGCACCTCTTCCAGCCAGCTTAATTTACCTTTATTTGGCTCTTGTTCTGAGTGGAATTTTGATTTATGGAACCATGAGTGCGCCTTCCTTGGAGGCCATGATGGGGCCAATTTTCAGATTTTTATCGGGGAAAGGACAAACGGGAGCAGGGCAGATGGCCCGGTTGGCGGTGTTGGTTATGTTCCCTCTTCTGGTGGGGTGGCAAACGTACAGTCGACTGGTCCCTAGCGATCTTCCACCTGCCGAAAACAGGACCATTCATCCGGCCCCGCCAGGTGAATTTGTCGGCTTATCGAATCCTTATCCTAAAACCCCTGAGAATATTATGATGGGGAAAGGCCTGTATGCCGCTTATTGCTCACCCTGCCACGGAGCAAATTATGATGGAAAGGGCCCAGCGGCCCCTGGCTTTAATCCTCCTCCTGCCAACTTTAGTGATCCGGGAACTATTGCGCAATTACAAGAGGCGTATTTGTTCTGGAGAATAAAAAAAGGGGGGGTGGGTTTACCTGTAGAAGGAATGCCTTGGAAATCGGCTATGCCCAGATGGGAAGAGGAATTGCCAGAAGAGTTTATTTGGAAAATTATTATGGGTGAATATGATGGGGCACACCAATCCCCTCGGACTTGGGAAGAAGAAGAAGAATAGACTCAAGCCAATTATGTTGTGGATGAATGAGTGGAGAATATGACATGTTGAACGGACTAGGAAGCCTCAGGACACTATCCATTATTGGGCTGTTCGGGGTCCTGGGATTTTCGTCAGCTTTTGCCAATGAACCACCTGCTTCAGATGAGCCAGGAAGTGTCTCGGTTCGATTGTATCAATTAGAAGGCAGCTTGCCGTCAGAAGACCCAAATTCTTCACAATGGGATACTGTGCCTAGTTCTGAATTTAACCTGGCGCCCCAGGTGCATTGGCCTCCTAGAATCCAGGAGGTGACTGTGAAGTCGGTCAAGGTCAAAGGGGTTCATAATGGCCAAGAACTGGCTATTCTCGTGGAATATGCAGATCCTACCGAAGATGGCGCCGATGCCGCAGCACTTGAATTTATGGTGGGTGATAAACCGGCTCATTTCGCGCATGGTCAAGAAATGTTACAGGTTGAAGGGGGACCGGTAAATATTTGGTTTTGGAAAAATGAAAGTGGCAAGGCAGTTGATATGAGCGCAAAAGGGTTCAAGACCTTGGAAACCCAACCCCATCAGGATGTTCAAGCAAAAGGTATTTGGCAAAATGGTATTTGGAAAGTGGTCTTTTCCCGTTTATTGAAAACCGAGGATGCTCAGGATGTGCAAGTTGAGGAAGGCGAATGGCGTAATGTAGCATTTGCCTTTTGGGATGGGGCGGTTGTCGATGGTCTGGTAAAGGAAAAGGGGGGCCAGAAGGCCGTCTCTACTTGGTGGTATATTCGGGCAGAACCGAGTGCAGATAATTCCATTTTTGGATGGGTTATTTTAGGGTTAGCCCTCGCAGCGGCCTTTGAATTGGTGATAGTCAGAAAACTGAGAAAGGGGCAACCAGTATGAAACGGGTAGCGGGAGGCGGTCGCGATATGACAGTCATCGGGTTGGCCGTACTCGGAATAACCTTCACGCTATTTTCTGGCTGTGCGCTTTTTGAGGATGAAAGAACGGCGAAGGGTCGAAAGCTCTATAACCACTATTGTAGTCATTGCCATGGGGAGACCGGTCAACAGGGAGAAGGATTCAATTGGGAGCGCATGTCCGACCCCCGCCCCAAAAATCTCGCATCTACTGCCGAAATGTCCACTTTCAGTGATGAGGAGATTTTCCATACCGTTTATCGGGACATGAAAGATACCACTGATCAAAAAGTTATTGATGATGAGAACTATTTTGCTGTACCAACCATGCCAACCTTTAAGTATACGTTATCGGAGGAAGAAATTTGGTCAATTGTGGGATACGTTCGAACCCTTCATGGGATGTCGCTGAGCTATGATTTGGAAACAAGAAAGAAGGAATTAGAAGAGGCATTGCAGGTGGCGCAGCAAGAGATGGAAGCCACAAAGGCCGCCTACGAGGCAGCCGCCGAAAAGGCAGAGGCTGCACAGGCAGCCTATGAAGAAACGTTAACTGATGAGCAGCTTGAAAGTTACGAACCCAAGGAAGTGACCATTCCTGAAGAAGAAGTGTTTCTTGCCGCCAATGAAAAATATGAAACGGCAAAAGCCGCCGTTGATAATTTTTTAAAACGACCGAAAAAGCCACAAGTTGCACGACCTGATCTTTCCATTGCTGAAGAAGACCGCGCGACTCAAGCTAAACTGGGAAAGCAGTTATATAATGATAAATATGGTTGCCAGGGATGTCATAGTCTCAACGATGAGGGCGGGGTGGTTGGCCCTGCATTGGATCGAGCAGGCTTTCGCCTCAATCCTACATGGGTCTATCGATGGATTCTATATCCTCAAGCCATGAAAAAACATACCAGAATGCCAAATTTGGGGATTTCAGAGCCAGATGCAAAGGCTCTCACATATTATCTCGGGACGCTCCAGGCCCCAAAGCCTGATAATCAGAGTGCCACGTCAGAATAATCTCCCAATGGCCCTTTCTCTCCTTGAGATGTATCTTTTTAGGCTTAACCTTAGCCTGACCAGGCGCTCTTATATGATTTTTTTTCTGCCAGGAGCCGCTAAACTCCGATGGTCGTAAAATCAAAAGCACCGGGAAATGCTCTTGATGACCAGGGCAGGTTGAAAGTTTGAAAAAAAGATGAGTGACTAATATTTGAAGGAGGTGTCTGGCTAATAAAAATTAAAGGAAGCGGTCGATTTGTAATACTTTCCAAGTGTACCTATCAAAGGCCCATCAAAATTCCTCCTAAAATAAGAACCCCAACCCAGATATGTTGTTTGAATAAAGACAAGGCTTTCTTGCCTGAAATCTTTGAGCGGAGAAGAAGGACTTGATAGCCCAATATGACGGCTACTCCCACTAAGGTGAAAGAATATTCAACTCCCAGATGATTGATTCTGGCGACCAAGGCCAAGCACCCCAGCATAATCAAAGCGGCAATTCCCACCCCAAGCCAGGTGAAGGATCCAAAGAGAATGGCGGTGGATTTGACTCCAATCCTTTGGTCATCATCTTTATCCTGGATGGCATATATCGTATCGTAGACCATCGCCCAACATACCGTTGCTGCAAAAAGAACCCAGGCCGAAAGGTCCAACTCGTTGCGAACAGCAGCCCACGCCAAGACGCCCCCCCACCCAAATGCTAAGCCCAAAACAAATTGGGGAAAATGGATGAAACGCTTGCAGAAGGGGTATACCCCAGCAAGCACCAATGCCACAGGACTCAAAGCAAGCGTCAGGGGATTCAAGAACAACAACAAAATGGCTGCTAGCCCAAGCAAGACGACCAAAAATGCTATTGCTTGGGAAGGGGCTAATTGGCCGGAAGCGAGGGGGCGGTGCCGTGTCCGTTGGACTTCCCGATCGAATGATCGGTCTGCCAGGTCATTCATAATCACTCCCGCACTTCGCATGAGGAATGATCCCAAAATAAAAATTATAAGAAGTTTAAGGCTGGGCCAACCCTCCGAAGCAAGAAACAGGGACCAAAGCGTGGGAAAGAGTAAAAGTAGAGTCCCTGTTTGATTGAACAACCGGATTAGATTGGCAAATGCAACGGAAGAAGGCATGGACCGTTTATTGGGATGACTATAAGAGTAAGTGAAACGTATGGTGTAACATGAGAATGGCTTAATCCGCCTGATCAGAGCAAATGACTCCTGAGTTCTGGTTCAGGTGGAAGTGAATCCCATGACTTGGGAAGCCCTACAGGGTTACTTCACCGTAAATCGTGCGATACAGAGGATTCGATCCGGTTCTTTGGAAGGGGCGACCACGATCATCCATTCGCCGGTGTGTAAATCCGGATATAGTGTTTTTCTGGTCCACATGCGATAGCCTGGAGAGGGCTGAATAGGGATATCCACTTCTGAAATTTTTGTCCATGTTCCGTCGGTTTTGTGATGCCAACTGTGACGAATCTTTCCTGTTGTGGTTGCTTCGATTTTGGTCCAAAATATCACGTGGGAGGTTTTTGAAGTTTGAACCATTGGAATGGCCGCTTGCCCGTTTTTATCCTTTTCGCAATACGCCGGAGGCAAGAATATTCCCTGTGGGGTTCTCTTGTTCACTTCCTTGGATAACACGACAGTCTTAACCAGAAAGTCAGCCTGTGCCAGTAGGGGTGTACCTGCCAAACCGATTAGGAGCCCGATTCCCCTAAATATGTGTTTTACTCGATCACCCACTTCTGCCCTCATTTGGACCTTTAGACTACGTCAACCCGAGAAACTAAAATATACCTGCGGCCTTGTCAATGGAGAGAGTGAAGTGCGGGAAAATGGGCGGAACCGACGATTGCTCGCCCAAAATCCTTCATTTTTCCAAAAGAGCTAGAATCTTTGGAAGTTGACGTTACTAAGCGACGAAAGGTATAAACGGGCACAAAGAAAACCTACCAAGCTAGTGCTCCAGAGCGTTCTGTCTTTCGCGATTTGATTCCTCAAAATGTGAGCCGGCGTAGCTCAGTGGTAGAGCAGCTGATTCGTAATCAGCAGGTCGGTGGTTCAATCCCACTCGCCGGCTCCAGCCAATATCCTATCGGACAGGCTTCTAAAGTTATAGGTCCAAGAGTTTCGGTCTTTTTCTTCTTTCACAACGAGTGTCGGTAATCTGAAATGGAAGTATAGAGCCTACATGGCTGCCATTTCCTTTCCGGTCAGAATCTAACTTGTTGGTACTTCTCCTTACCTATTTCTGAAATTCAGGCTCTCAAGCTAGAGAATTTATCTCGACCATTTATCTAATTTGAGTTGGGGGACTCCTGTCAGGTTTCCTAACAGATTTGTCGCCATGCAACTCAAATTAATCTGCTCTCAAAGCACGTGATCTCACCCTACTGCCGAAGGTTGACTAGACCAACTGTCAACGGATTTAACACCGGGTTTTGGTCGATCCAGACTATTGTGGTGTTCCAACACCCCAATCACCCCTGTTCGTTTAGATTTTATGGAAATGGTGGTTGTCTGGTGAGTTCGGAAGAGAGGCACATGGTTTGCTTAACCGAGGCTGAGAAGAGGAACACTTATTATTTGAGGGACATTATGAAAATCTGTGAAAAATGTCAGGGATCAATGGTGCTAGAACGCGCTGTGGATTTAGAGGTTGGATTGAGTCTTTTGTATTTTGCTTGCTTGAATTGTGGAAAACGGATTCAAGCCGAAAAAGAGCCGCGCCCTTTAGTACATTAATGATTGTAATCTATATAACTATGAATATGGAGGAGTCATGAAAAAACAGAGTCGACCATTGACTTATGATGAACTTAAGGCGGCCGAAGCAGCTTTTCGAGGGGCACCGTTCGACCCGCAATTGTCCGAATCTGCCAGAAGGGTGTATCTAGGAATTTCCTCTGCAATGGCGAACAAACGTAATGAGGCGTTCCAGGATTATGATCTTACACAAACGGACGTTAGGGCCAAATGCCCGTCAACGGAATCGCAGAATCGATCAAGAGCAAAATCTTCTTTATGGTAATTTCATTCCACTCTTCTCAGGACAACCCGGTGATCGGGTTGTCCTCAGCCATTTCCTTCCATTAGCGCTCGACAGCGCATTATTCCTCATCTACAATAATTTTTTGGTTACGGGACCTCCTTGGCGTTGAGTTTAACCGGAGAGACTGTATCTGCATGGTGGAGTGGATTATGCCGAAGAATGTTTGGGTTCCTTCCTGGTATTAGATCCCGTTTTTTCACCAATTTTTGTGATGAGGTATAATCATCTATACTGTCATCACGCTATTTAACTTATCTATGAAGTTGTTAATCAATACACATAGTTTTTGGGCTCGACCTCCACAGATTAAAGGAGCCATTTATGGGTCGGTGCTTCTTATGATTCTTTTATCTGGGGCCTCGGTGTTTGCCTATGCGGGGGGAATGAAGTCGGAGGAGGAGGTGATCAATCAAGCAAGGGCCGCGTGGATGAAAGGATCCGCTAGCCAAGCCTTAGATATTCTTGACCAGGAAATTCCCCATTTTCCCAAAAATACAATTATCCAAAAACTTCGAGGAAACATTCTGACGACAATCCGTCGGAACCAGGAAGCCTTAGAGGTCTATGATGCCATACTTGAACGTGAGCCCGATTCGTTGGGAGTTCGTTGGGCAAAATGGAGTGTATTGATTCGGATTGGAGAAGGAGATTTGGCCATTACCGAACTAAGGGGTATCGCTAAACGATCATCTCAAAACCCTTTGATTCATCTGCGTTTAGCACAAGAACTCCGGAAACTTGATCGTTTAGAGGAGTCTCTTGAATCATATCGCCAAGCGGTCCTTCTGGCTCCCGAAATGACGGGATGGCGATTGTCTTTAGGCCGAGCGCTTTTTGATGTCTTGGATTATGAAGGGGCCAGAAAAGAAGTGGAAGGGGTATTGAAAAATGTCCCAAAAGGCTCTCCGGTCGAAGCCGCTGCTCGCAATTTGTTAATGGTGGTGTATGGGGCCACAAAGGAGAGAGGGCGCCGTTTTCAACCCATCTTTACCCCGGAGGGCACTGGGGCAGATCTTAAGCAATGGGCGTTGATCCGTAATAAGGCCTGGAAACTTTTTACGGCCGGCAGGTATGAGGAAGCCGAGCCTGTATATCGAGAAGTTCTCATCCTCAAACCTTCCGATCATCGAGCGGCTTATGAACTCGGTCAGACTTTAATGGAATTGAATCGCTATCAAGAAGCCATCGACTTTCTCCAAAAGGGAATCGATCAGGGTGCGTCCAATGATGTGTATTTGGACTCTATTTTTCGTATTGGGCAGTGCCTGGTGGAATTGGAGCGATGGCCTGAAGCGTTGATGCATTTTGAATTACTTCAAGAGTTAGGCTCTGTACCAAGAGTTGCTTCTGAGGAGAGCCAGGAAAGTACCGATGATGCTCCAATCGTTGCCGGGGCACCGGTTCTCGATATGCAAAAGGTGGCACAATGGTTGGAGAAGATTCGGACCCATCTTCCCAGTACTCCAAAGTCCCCAGTAGTTCCCGGCCCAGCCAGACCTGATCCCGTCATCCCCGATACGCCGCCGGTTCAAATTGAGGAATTACCAACAAGAAGCCTAGAGGGTTTGGAACCGGTTCATTCCCGAGCATCCCTAATGGGGCGTGACGCGGATTTCAGTTGGTTCCGCTTCGCCATTCCCGCAGAGATGGTGATGCGTGATGATCTGCTTATGGGGTCTCATGAATTTATTCCCATTGACCCGGGAGACACTTTTCCCGTTACTCAACCAGAAATATATGTGGTATTTGGTTTAGTCACACCTTCCTACGATGAAATCCCCTTAACTGCCAAATGCTTTCTTGAAAAGTCTGAGATTTATTCCAGTCAGGTCGCGCTAGTCCAGGATCGGGTCATTATGAGCATGAATGATCAATCCGGATACTTTCGGTTTCAAATTTCACCGGAAGGAGGTTGGAAACCCGGACTCTATCGTTGTGGGTTATTTGTGGGAGACGAGGCCTCGGCTTATAACGTAGCTGATGATGTGAGATTTCGGATTGTTGCCTCAGACTAGACAGGAGCACTAGATAGAGATTCGAAGGTCAAATGATCTCGTTCTTCTTGAAGGGCGTGTGGGTTGTGCGGGCTATTCCATTTTTCCCTTTATCAATATTTGCTGTCATTCCAAATTCTTTTTTGCTACCTGAATTTTCTCGCACACTTCACTCCTCCATTTGAAATACCTTCGATTAACCGACAAGGGACCGTACCTACATGGTAGCTTCTGTCCCCCACTGGCCCCATCGCAAAACAACTTTTTCGTTCAGGCGAATAATCAGGGCGGTCAGTGGCCAGTTAATGGGATTCAGTGTTCTTCCTTTCTTTCCTCGCCCGTAGGGCAAAATCTGTTTTCCCTCTGTAAGGATAAACATTTCTTTTTCACCAATACGGCTTCGGCTTTTGTGTAGCATCTCTATAGGATATGGAAAACTCCTTCGGTCCGTGTGGTCGGAAGGTTGTGCCGCAGGGAATTTCATTGTTATTTGAGTATGTTTTTCAGGTACTTTTTGGGCAGTCATTTTCTTCCCACTTTGTGGCCATGAGTTACCCGAAGATGAAGGCAATGGGGAGCACGTTCATGACTGGTATTAAGGAAATTGTGCTTTTGATAGTTTTTCCTGTGCCAGTTGTTTTAAGGTGCGCAAATCCAACTTTCCCGTTCCCAATACAGGGATCTGATCTACTTTGATAAAATTGTCCCGTTTGGGAATAAACAGATTGGGCAATCCACTAGCCGAGACTTTTTCCAAGATCTCCGGGATGGCCGATTCTTCGAGGGTGTGTAAGACGACCAGCTGCTCCCCTTTCCGTTCATCAGGTACGGCGGTGACAGCCAAAACCATGGTTTCCGCGTTTGACGCTTCCAGTAACGCATTCTCAACCTGTCCATGAGGGATCATCTCGCCACCGATTTTGGAAAATCGGGATAGGCGATCGGTAATTGTAATAAACCCATCCTCATCCAGGGCGGCAATATCTCCGGTAGTGTACCATCCCTGTCGTATCACCTTTGCCGTCAAATCTTCACGGCCTAAATACCCCTCCATCACGTTTGGCCCTTTGACTAAGAGCATACCTGGGGTGCCGATCGGCAACGGTTGTTCAGTATCAGGATCAACAATTCTGACAGATACGCCTGGAAGTGGCTGTCCAACCGTTCCCCGCCGAGAGCCGGATTGGAAAAATCCCGAAGCTCGAAAATCTGGACAATTGACGGCAATTACGGGCGCACATTCTGTGACTCCATATCCTTCAATGGGACGAATGCCAAATCGTTTTTCGAATGCGATCAGTAGCCGGTCGGTTAATTTTTCTGCGCCGGTGAGCACGATCCTGAGGGAACCGAATTGTTCCGGGGTGCAGCGGCGAAGATATAATTGCAGGAAAGTCGGAGTGGTTAGGAGGATGGTGATTCGATGCTGGTGGATGAGGTCTCCAATGGGCCCGGCATCCAAGGGAGAGGGATGGTAGATTACGCCGGCTCCATGGATGAGGGGAAACCACAGTGTTGTCAGATATCCGAAAGAATGAAAAAACGGCAAAATCCCCAAAAGTCGGTCATTGTGATCCAGGTGCAGGACTTGGGCAATACCTTCCACGTTTGAATCAAGGTTGAAGTGACTCAACAGGACGCCTTTGGGTTCTCCCGTGCTTCCGCTACTAAAAATAATGGTGGCGATATCATCGATAGAAGGATGTATCGTGGCTCCACAGTGACGCTCCAAAATCCGGATTGGAGCGAAGATCGCCAACAACGCCGCGGTGAGCCGAGCTTGCAAATGAATCGTGTTTCGAATCTCCTCGATCCAGATGGGAGTAAGGTAAGCCGGAAATTCGACTTTGGCTTTTTTTAAGAAGATGCGGCTGGTGAGAACCGTCATTAATCCGGCTTGTTTGGCGGTAGCCTCCAACCCTTGTATCCCAAGTGTGTAATTCAAATTGACGGTGGTTCTTCCCGACAGAGTCGCAGCCACATTGGCGAGGGCACCGCCCACACTCGGAGGCAGCATAATACCAACCGTGTGTTGTCCTTCCCAGCGAGGTCTGAGTGCTCTTGCCAAGGCGATAGCGCCTGTCAGCACCTTGAAGCAGGACACGTAAGGAGTAGTCGCATCTCCAAACATGAGGCGAAAAGGGTGTTTGCGCATGGACCATACAAAACTGTGATGAAGAGGGCGTCGGCTGGGTTTTCGTAAACGCCATGCGGCTTCTCCTAAGTCTTGAACGGCTTGCCTCACCTCTTCAACAGATGTGGTGGAGGGGAGGGGATCGCCGATAGAGAGCGTGATGGGATAGGGGAAGCAAGTCGGCCATTTTGCTAAAAATCGTCCACCGATGAAACTGAAGATACTCCCCCAGATACGGTCGATGTTGATGGGAATAATGGGGGCATCCCGGCCTTTGACGATACGGGTGAATCCCGACCGGAAGGGTAAGAGGTTGCCGGTACGCGTAATTTGGCCTTCTGGAAAAATGCAGACCAGTTCGCCTCGATCGAGGCTCTGTCCTGCTTGCCGTAACGCATGTAAAATTTTTCTGGGAGATCCGTTCGAGGAAATTGGAATGACCCCCATGATTTTGGCAAAGGGATGAAGCACGCGATGGTCATAATAGTGTTGGTCGACGAGAAATCGAATAGGGCGATCGGTGGTGGCGAGTAGGAGCAGTCCGTCAATGAACGAGACATGGTTGGGCACCAGAAGTGCTCCGCCTTCTTGGGGAATTCGATCCCGCCCGGTGATAGTGAGTCGATAAATGGTGTGGGTGAACAAGACTAATATCAACCGAATAAACATTTCGGGGAGAACCCGAAGCGCCCAAATGGTTAGAGTTGCGCTCCCGATGCCTGATACGAGAAAGATATTGCTGGCGCTAAGCCCGATCTTTGACAGGAATCCTGATCCCAGAGATCCCAAAAGTACTCCTCCAAAGACCAGGGTGTTGGCAAAGGCAATCACGGCTCCTCGTCGATCAGCCGGGGATCGCCATTGAATGAGAGCGTTAAGCGGGACCACCACAAATCCGCTGGCGAGGCCGAGACACCCCATGGCCATGAGGGTTCCTCCTAATTGTGGCTCCCCAAACCCTAAGGCGAAAAGACTGGCGGTTATCCCGGTGCCTCCCAGGGGAAGGTAGCCTAATTCCACTTTGGCCGCTGAGAGTTTTCCGACCAACAGGGAGCCAATGCCAACTCCGATTCCAAAGGCTGCCAGGGGTAGTCCTGAAAGAGAATCAGATAATTGAAGGACGGCTTTTGCATAGATCAATACATCTTGCCCAACCAAACTGGCCAACGTCCAAAATGCCATGGACCCCAGGATGCCCAATTTCAAGACTCGATCTAACCGAAGGGCTTCAATGGCGGCTTTCCAGGTTTCTCGCACTCCGCCCTCAAGGCGAGCCCTTGGGACTGTGGGAATAAACAATGAAGCCCATAAACCTATTCCCGAGCAAACCATAAGCACTAGTCCTGTCAGCCATGGGGTTTGGCCGGAAAGGTCCAGCAAGGGACCCGCTAATGCGGTCCCTGCAATGATGGCGATGAAGGTCCACATCTCGAGTTGACCATTTCCCCATGATAGGCGATGGTGAGGCAGGAGTTCAGGAAGAATTCCATATTTGGAAGGACTAAAAAGGGCGCTTTGGGCACCCATTGCTGCTAGTACCAGGAGGGGGAGGACTCCACCCAGCGGATTCCAAAAAAGGGCTGCGGTACCGGCTCCCATCAACAAGACTTCAACGGCTTTCATGACGACGATGACGGTTCGCTTACTGAACCGATCGGAAAAGACTCCGGCAAAGGCCGAAACCACCATCAGGGGAAGGGTAAAGATGACAAAGGCTTGTGTGGTGGTCGTCTGGGAGGCTGCTTCAAAATCCGGCCCAGAGGCACCTACTGAGGCGGCGGCTTGCTTAATAGCCAGGAGGGCGACAATGAGTTTCCAGGCATTATCATTAAATGCTCCAAAAAATTGCGCGACGAGCAAGCCGCGGAGAGCTGCAGACTGAGCTGCGGGTGGTGGGGAGGCTGAGGAAGATTCAGTCACCGGGATTACGAGGTGTGAGTGTTGGTTGTTTCTTCAATTATCCTTGAGTGCAAGGAGATATTAAACAAATAGGCTTCATAACGAAACCGGAACTATCTGTGGGTTGTTGCCCTGAATAGGACTACAAGGGCTGAAGAATCTGGGTATACCCTGAGCCCGAGATGGTTCGATGGTAGCATGGATTGTATTATTTCCCAGTAAAAAGAAGTCGAGACCGCCCTGAGAATACAAAAAGGGGGTAAGTCATTTTTGTGATAACGAGATAACTAAGTTGAGTTATCTTGTAGGAACCATTCTTCCCCGTCAATCATTTTTTGGTCCATGGATTTGATCCTTTATTGTGACGTGGCGGAATCATGATTCGATCCTTGAGGACCACACATCTTATCAAAGAAATCACACCAGTACCTACTTCCAGTTTCGATCGATACCTCTCGTGAAGGGATACTCCCGTTTTAAATAATTCGGAAATTCTTTACCGTTCTGGGAGTGCATGCCGTAGGCCAGATACAGCACGTGCTTTTTCTTCCAAGGCTAACCTTTATCCCTTGAGAATCCGGCTATTCACAGGATGCAGGAACATGCAAGTTAAGCTTCCAAAGCTCTTAAGGTTCTTTCGTATACAGCCGATCCATTCCCATATGCCGCGCCAAGAATTCGGTTGAGATGTTTTGGCATGTTCTCTTCCGTTTTCATAACCGGGATTCGTGGAAACGCTCTAGAATCAATAGATATTCGCAATATAGTTGAAATGCCATCTCGGGAAAGGGAGCTCGACGGCTATTTTCGCGATGACGACTCAGACGAAATCATCAGGTGTTTCGGAAGGACAAATGGGAGCAGTGGGGGAGTCCATCTTCCATCGAATGCGGAACGTCTTGAATAGCATACATGTGTCTGCCGGGCTCATTAGCCATCGGCTTCGGGAATTTCATGTGGCGGATGTTGGGCGGGTTGCAGATATGTTGGAGGCCCATAGCCATGAATATGGTAGATACCTCACTCAGGATCCCAAAGGGAAAATAATTCCACATTTCTTGGGGCAGTTGAGTGAGGAATTGGCCCAGAACCACCTCGACACTCTGACAGAATTGACCACACTCAATTATCACCTTGAACAATTGGAGTATTGTCTGACGGTTGGGCAAGCACCCCTTCGGGTCGGGGGATTTAAAGATACCATTCAGTTTGCAACGATTATGGACGAGGCCTTGGCTCCTCATCAGGGTGAATTGGATCGAATGGGAGTCCAAGTGTGTCGGGAGTATCAAATGGTTGGCGAAGGTATTCTGGAGGTACCCAAGCTTCTCTGTATTGTGGTGAACTTGATCCGGAACGCGATCAATGGGATGCGGAAGATAGCCGACCGGACCCATCGCCTCACTCTATCTGTGTTGCCCTGCCCAGACCGCGAAGGGTTTGTCCGCTTGCAGGTCGCTGATACTGGAAGCGGAATCCCTTTGGATTGTCTCACGCGGGTGTTTTTTCCGCAGGCTCCGGGGGAGCAATCAGACCTGTTGCCGAATCTTCATGCCAGTGCTATAGCGGCCAAAGAGCTTGCTGGATCGCTGCGGGTGTGGAGTGACGGTCCTATGCAGGGAGCAATATTTACCCTTGATTTGCCAGTTATTCACATGGAGGGAGAACGGTAATGGAGAAGGAACAGGGCAACCGGCGTATTTTGGTGATTGATGATAATGTGGCGATCCACGATGATTTTCGAAAAATTCTTGAAAGATCCTTAGACACCTCGCTGCTTCAAGAGGTTCGGGCCGAATTATTTGATGATGTGGAAGAACAAAAAATTGTTGAGAAGTTTGAAGTTGAAACTGCGGACCAAGGGCAAATGGGACATCGGATGGTGCAAGATGCGATGAAGGCTGAACGGCCGTATGCGGTTGCCTTTGTGGATATGCGCATGCCTCCAGGCTGGGATGGGGTAGAGACTGTGGAGCATCTGTGGGAAGAAGATCCTGATTTGCAGATTGTGATCTGTACGGCATTCTCGGATCATGCATGGGAAGATGTCATTCAACGATTGAATAACAATGGCCAACTCCTCATTTTGCGAAAGCCGTTTGATAATATTGAAGTTTGGCAGTTGGCGAATTCCCTTACCAAACGCTGGGCAGAATCGCGTCAAGCAAAGTCGCAATTGGAATTATTAGCCAAATGGGCAGAAGAACGGGCCGAGGAAACAATCAAAGCCCACTGATGTAAGTGCTCTCTCATATTCTGCAAATTTGTGCGTATGGGATAGTCTTTTTTTTGGAAGGATATTTGTGGATTAGGGGATGGCCTTTCTTTTCAGAGTGCGCAATATGTCGACAAGTCAGGGAAGCGTCAATTCTTCTTCCTGAGCATGAAATGACATGGATGTTCAAGGCGAAAATTCAGTCGTCCACCGTGGACCGCTTTTTTTTTGTGAGGAGCTATTTCTCCTTCATGGTTGGTCTTCTCTCCTTATCCCCTTCATGTGATGGTCCACGGCATGTCGGAATCTAATAGGCAGGTACTTTCAGAATTTCCGCTTCTTCGTGTGGGGATCGTGGGACTTCAGGAAAGGGATCTTTCCCCATCCTGTCAGAGGGTGTTGGCTTCTCGGGGTTCCATGCTTCAGATCACCTGGCTTGACTATACTTCAGTGCATCTCTCCTGTTTGGACTCTGACAACCCATTTGATCTCATTTTCGTGGACTGTCGCGTGAAGCGGAGGGGTGAGGAGATTGCGCGCGATATCAAACAAACCTGTGACACTGCGTTCATTTTGGGATTGATTCATGATGATATTTTCGACGGGGAGGGAATAAACGAACCGGCTATTGATTGGCTGGTGAATGAGCATATGGCGGGTGTCGCGATTCCCTGGGCCATTCAAGAGGGGTTGGTTCGACGTCGGGGCTTGATCGAGCGGGAGCAATTGCGCAGGCAGGTGGAGGATGCCTCTTATAAAATTGAGATGGCGGATGTCGCCTCAACCGTGTTGCACAATGTGGGTAATGTGCTCAATAGCGTCAATGTGGCGGTGCATGTGGTCCATGAGTTGATTCATCAGTCTTCGGTGATTTTGGTTCATCGAATTGCGGAACTGTTAAAGCGGCATGATGAGGATTGGGAAATTTTCCTCACTCAGGATCCAAAAGGAAAGCGGATTCCACCGGCGATTATGAAATTGGGGAGCCACCTCATAGCAGAGCAACAGAACGTGCTAAAAGAATTGGAAGGCCTGGTGCGCAATATTGATCACGTGAAACAAATTATCATTTCACATCAGACGATGGCGAAGTCTCGGGGCACCAGTGAAGCTCTCTCCGTGGTGGAACTTCTGGACCAAGCGGTGGAGTTAAGTTTTCAACCTGGGGATGCGAAGTGGATCAGGATCCAACGAGACTATCAGCCTGTCCCGGCTGTGGTAACCGATCGGCATCAGCTTCTTCAAGTTCTCGTGAATCTGCTGCGAAATGCTAAACAGGCGATGCAATTAAAGGACGGAGTTGACCACCAGCTCACCATACGAGTCGAAGTTCGGACAGATGATGAATTTTCCGTTGTCATCACCATTCAAGATACGGGCATGGGAATTGCGGCTGAACATTTGGCAAGGATGTTTACTCGGGGTTTTACGACCAAACATGATGGCAATGGGATTGGTCTGCATAGTTCGATGGTCAAGATTCATCGTATGGGTGGATTGTTGCAGGCCCATAGCGAAGGGGTTGGCGCCGGCGCAACCTTGACACTGATCCTTCCGGTTGAGGCAGAGGCAGGACAGACATGAATCCCGTCTGTACTCTTAATCGACGAATCTTAGTAATCGATAATAGCCCGAACGTTTTACGGGATTTTCGGAAAATTCTGTGTCCAACAATAAGGTTCATTTCCGATGCGTGTTCGAAGGGCAATCATGATCTTTTTGATGAGCCCATCCTGCATCATGGGAAAGAACCCTTCGATCTCGATTGTGTGGACAATGAAGAGTCAGGGCGTGATCTGGTCACGCAAGCTAAGGCAAAGGGTTCTCCCTTTGCCGTGGTGTTCTTGGATGTGCAATTGCCCAATGGTTGGGACGGGTTTGAAACGGTTGAGCGAATTTGGGATGAGGATTCTGATGTACAGGTCGTATTGTGTACGGCCTATCCTGATTGTAGTTGGTCAGAGGTATTGTCTCGATTAGGACGCCGGGATCAATTGTTAATATTACGTAAGCCCTTTGACCCGATTGAGGTGTGGCAATTGTCTACGGTTTTGACGATGAAGTGGCATTGGGCTCAGCAGGCTCGGTTGCGGGTTCAGGATCTTGAACAGGTCGTCACGACGCGCACAGGCCTCCTTGAAGAAACCAACCGTCGTTTGGAGCAGGCTTTGCTCAGCCGACAAGCGGTTGAGACGCAGTTAGCTCACGCGATCCGTGATGTTGAAGAACGCACTCTCGAACTTTCTGCTGTTCGGGACCATGCGCTGAATGAAATTCATGAACGGGAACGGGTCGAAGTCATTTTGCGTCAAAAATCCGATGAATTGGCCAGGTCGAATCGCGATTTGGAGCAATTTGCGTCCGTCGCAGCTCATGATTTACAGGAACCGCTTCATTCCATACAAGTATTTCTTGATCTCTTACGGCTGAAGTATGGATCAGCTCTTAACACTCATGGTCTGGGGTATGTTGATCGCGTCAAAAATGCGGCTGGTCGTATGCAACAGCTGATTCAAAGCCTGTTGGTGTATTCCAGGGTCGAGTTACCGCAAATGGCAGAGGAGAAGATTGTCTTGCGCGAGTTGGTTGAGGAAATCCTATCGGATCTCGGTGCCCGAATCGAGGAATCGCGGGCTGTCGTTCAACTTGGGGAATTACCCATCATTTATGGAAATGCCCCTCAAATCAGACAATTGTTACAAAATTTGCTGGGCAATGCCTTGAAGTTTCATCAGCCGGGGGTCCCACCTGTCATTCGTATCACAGCAAGGATTATCCAGGATCGACGTCACACAGGTTCAGGCCAGCATGGGAAGCTTTGTCAAATCGAAATTCATGATCAGGGAATTGGTATTCCGCCAGAACAGTTCGAGAATATTTTTGGAATGTTTAAGCGACTTCATCGGAAAGAGGAATTCGAAGGGACAGGGATTGGGTTAGCAGTGTGTCAACGTATTGTCGAGCAGTGCGGTGGAGCCATTTCCGTTCGTTCCAAGCTGGGAGAAGGATCAACCTTTATAGTCACGCTCCCCATTCAGCGATGAGAAGAGTTGACGGCCAGTTCCAAAGATGACCCACAGGGCTTTACCGATTGGGAGAAGTATAGATTGCTGACATTTGCTTTGTGGATATTGGGAAAATTTTTTTTTATCTCATTATAATTTATGGTACCGACTCCTGCGCATCGCCCTGTATTACTGGTTTGGACGCATCCCGAAATCCAGGGTATGTTGCGCGATGCGTTGTCTGTGCCGTCTGTGGATGCCTGGCCGGTAGAGAGCTTATTACGAGACAAAAGTATTGCAAGCTTCGGTTCTCAGCCATCTTTACCGCAGTTCACCCTAGTCAGCGTGGAAATGGGTCCTCAGGTCTTAGCGAAGTTCGCAGAGGCTCAAGCTGTAAACAATCCTTTTGCTCTCGTTGTTATTGAGGGTCGTTCAGGGGAATGGGAGATCGTGCGAGATCTGATTGAGGAACTGTGGAAATATGATCAGGCCTTACGGTGCATCTTCTGTCTTCCCTCTGATCGCGCATCATGGCCCCATCGCCTGGTTGTGAGTCGGCCCGAACAATGGGCGGTACTTCGGATTCCATTTCTTGGAGAAGAGGCCTTTCAATTAGCCAGTTGTTTAAGCCTGCCGTTACCGAAACCCGTGCAGCCCCCGTTTGATAGGGCAACCGACTCTGCTGAAATCGGTTCTTCCTCTACTCCCTCTCTGGATATTGATGACACAATTGGCAAAGAGGCGACGGGGGCATTGGAATCTGCTCGGGGCGAATTAGCAGCTTCCAGATACTATGTTGAGAATATTCTCAGATCGATGGCCGACTCTCTGTTAGTCATTAACGCCGATATGACCATTGGTGCGGTGAATCCCTCTTTGCTAAATCTTTTGGGTTATCAGGAGGATGACCTCATTGGACAGTCGCCCGGCTTGATTTTTGGCGAGGAATTTTCCCAAGGTGCTATCATCGAAAATCTCTTACTTCAAGGATCGGTGAGTGGGGTGGAATCCAGTTTCCTGACACATGAGGGAGAGAAAATTACCATTTCGGTTTCTGGTTCGATGATGCAGGATCTGCAGGGGCAATTTCAGGGGTTGGTATGTGTTGCCCAGGATATCACTGAACGAAAACGGATGGAAGAAGAGAAGCTACAGTTGCATGAGCAGTTAATGGAAACCTCAAGGCAGTTGGGAATGGCCGAAGTGGCGACGGGTGTGCTGCATAATGTAGGCAATGTGTTAAATAGCATTAATGTATCCATCGGGGTCATTACGGATCTTTTGAAAAATTCGATGGTGGGGGATGTAGGTCGTATCTCAGAGTTATTGGATAAGCATCGTGAAGATCTTGGAAGGTACTTATCGCAAAACCCCAAGGGGAAACAAGTACCGCATTATTTGGGGAAATTATCGGAGCAATTAAAGGAAGAGCAGCGAGTGGCTTTGTTGGAACTGGAGCGCTTGAGGGAGAATGCCGGGCATGCCCAGCAATGCGTTGCGGTCCAACAGGATCTGGCTAAGCCCGGCGGGATGACGGAACGGGTATGTGTGGCTGAAGTGATAGCGGAGGCCCTGACAGTGAATCAAAAGATGTTGGAGGAAACCAACGTTTCGGTGATTCAGGAGTTTCAGGAGGTCCCACAGCTCATCGTGGAAAAGCATCAACTCCTTCAAATTTTGGTGGATGTCATTCGCAATGCCTGTCAGGCAATGGAATCGGCTGCTCGGAGGCACTTAATTGTGCGCATCAAGCTCATCATTGGCCCTCCGGATTCTCTTTGCTTGGAAGTTCAGGATACCGGCAGCGGGATTCCTCCCGACGACATTACGAAAATTTTTGGTCAAGGGTACAGCACCAAATATGGAGGACGTGGCTTGAGTCTGCATCACGGTGCGTTAATGGCAAAAAATATGGGCGGGGCGCTTCGCGCTCAAAGCGAGGGTATGGGGCAAGGGGCCACATTTTTTCTAGACCTGCCAGGGAATTTTCATTTTCCCGATTTGTAACTTCTTCATAATTTCCATTGTTTTTCTGACCGTCTCTTCATGAGCGTTGTGTTGTTCTGTTGCTTCTTCCTTTTGTTTGGCATTTTTCATGGACTGCCTTAGGAATTCCTACCTCAAGAGTCAGTCTGGTGAAACCGAGAAAATTTTGAAGATGTGAGAGAAAGCGTTCAGTCCTCTGCAATTTTCTGGGTTTCCTGGAGTATCTCCCGTGATTGAATATTGGCGTAGAACCGATGATGACTTTTGGAAGGGGGAGGAAGAATGGACTCCTAAAAATTGGGTGTCTTCGTTTCAGACCGGAAAGCCACTGGCTCCCTGGTCCAGATCATTTTCACCGCGGTTGCTGATGGGAGGGCAAACAAAATTCGATGAGCTTCCATCTCGGGCGTCACCTTATTTTGACCTTGAGGTGGAAATGCATGTGCAGGTAGTAGCGGGTAATGCGGGAATGATCCCGGTCGATCTGGAGCGTGCGTTAGACCTTGGGATCGAAGTGTTTCTCTTATCCGAGGGATGTGCAGTAGAATCTTCGAGTATTGCAGCCTTGTGGCGGCATAGCCTCAGAACGGGATACTTGGCTGCACGGATTGCCTTGCATCAGGGATCGAATCCACGCATGGTTTGGCAATCATTTGTGGGAGGGGTGCTTCATGATATTGGCATGCTCGTGTTTTTGACTCAGCATCCGGAGGCATTTACGACGGTGGTAGAGATATCTCAATGCCGAGGAGGGAGCTTGGGGGAGTTGGAAAGACGGGCCTTAGGGTACACTCACGGGGAAAGTGGAGCCACTTTTCTGGCGCGATGGGGTATAGATGATGTGTTACTGGCGATTGTGGCGTTTCATGATGATCCATGGAAGGTTCCCCATGCGACCTTCGGCCCTTTGGCGGCGGTGTATGCCGGAAATTTTGTTGAGGGAGGAGGGATCGCTCAGAATTGGGATGGAGTCATTGGGAGAGAAGGGGAAGCCTATTTAACCCGTTTAGGTCTGTGGGAAAAACTACCGATTTGGCAAAGCTGGATGCCAAGTATTCCGCAACTGGCGATTCAATGAACCCTCGTATCGCTCAATTCAGTATCCGACGATCCGCATGCCCCCAATGACCTGCCCATGTTTTTGGCGGATGCTTATCATTAACCTTCGTTAAAATTTGCCTCGTAATCTTATCTTCTTTTTTTCCCTAGTCTGGTCTAAAATTCCGGAATTCTTTGGGTTCCCATTGGCAAGAACAGGGTGTAGTATTTGCCTGAAGAGTGTCTTCTCGTGTTTTCGAATTAAAGGGGAGGAAGGTCAGTCACCCGGACGACCCGATTTATCACTTTACTGATGAAATTTTCTGGCATTCTGGTGATTGTATGCATGACAAATACTGGGTAAGCTGGTAGGTAATGAAATTGAGGAGAGTCATGAAGGTTCTGTCGGTACATCTGATTGGCGGAGTGATCGTGGGAGGATGCATCCTCTTTCTCCCTCAGACCGTTGCCTCCTTGGACCCTCCTTCCGCCCCGTGTCAGAATCCTGAAGGATGTGTCGCGCAATTTCTTGAACAACTAGAATCTTCCGGAACTGATTCTGGAGCCCGCTTGGATCATGCCAAATTTTTCAATGAGTTTGTCGCAGTCAATGGTAATTCCGCTTTGGCCAAACATGCCGGGATTCGTTATGGATATTGGCTCAAGGAATCCTCCCCTCTTGAGGCTATTCCTTTGTTGCAAGCCTCTCTTCCTGAATTCCCTAATCTGAGTGATTATCTCACCTTTTGGATGGGGCAGGCATACTCCCATGCTGGTTTGGGGAAGGAAGCAGCAGAGGCATTTCGACAATTTAGGGAGCATTTTTCCGATTCTTTGCTCCGAGCTGACGCACTCTATGCGGGTGGGGATGTATTGGCAAAATTGGGGGATTGTGAAGCCGCTCTCTCGATGTGGTCTCAGGCTCTCAGTATAAAATCTGACCATCCCAAATCCGCCAATGCCTTCTTTCAAATGGGTCTATGTTCTGCTCAGATGGGACAACGGGAAAAAGCGATTGAGATTTTCCGTGAATTATGGTGGAAATTCCCCTTAGCCCAAGAGCGAGTGGAGGCTGAGTCGTGGCTACGCCGGGAAGTGGGGTCTTTGTTTTTACCCTCACTAGAAGAGCGATTCAAGCGTAGCATGGCCTTATATAATGGGGGGGCTTTGGAGGAGGCTGTTCAGGAATTCCAACACATTGCGTCTCTATCTCCTCCCGCTCCTCAGCTTTTTCAGGTCCAATATACGTTGGCCATGGCCTTAGTTCGTTTGAAACGGTATGACCAGGCAGAAACGATACTGACCTCACTCTCACGTTCCTCCTCCTCCAGAAGAGATGATGCATGGGTATGGTTAGGAAGAGTGTATTTGCGTCAGGGGAAAGGGCCAGAATTGGAGGCTCTTGTCGGAGCCCTGTCGATTGAAAAAGTAACAGGTGATCAGCAATCGTTGCTCCTCACCTTTTATGGCATTTGGTTGGAAGATCATGCGCGCTGGCTAGAGGCTGGGAAGGCCTATAAGCGGGCAGCGGCTGTGGCACATACGCTGACGCAGCGGTTAGATGCGCTTTGGCGAGTGGGGTGGATTCATTATCAACAGAAACAATTCATTGAAGCCATTGAAATGTTTCAGGAGATTATCCAGGCAGTTGGAACTCCTCAAACCGACTCTTCTCTGCATGCGGCTTCGCAGGCTTTCTATTGGCTGGCCCGTGCCCAGGAACATCTTGGGCAGATGGAGCCCGCGCGAGAACGTCTAAAAAATTTAAGCCAGGACTACCCCTTTACCTACTATGGGCAATTGGCGGAGGTTCGGCTCGGTCCCGCAGAATTTTCGACGAAACCATGGGCGGTATTGGCATCAACAGACATAATGAATGTGGAGACTCCAGCTCATCTTCAACAGGATATCCATTATCAAAAAACTCTAGAGTTACGAACCCTTCGCCTGTTTAAAGAGGCAGTCCGAGAGCTTGAGGTTGTTTTTGCCCACTTCGGAGCGGATCCCAAAGCCTTTCCTCAATTGGTCTCGTTAGCAAGCGAAGTTGGGGCCTACGACGTCGGGATTCGATTATCTATTCGTCATTTTGGCGGGACGTTGCGGAAAGGACAGCTTCATTCCTCGTCTGCCGCCTGGTTGGGAGCTTTTCCCATGGGCTACCAAAGTGTCATTCAATCGTTTGCTCCAAAGCATGTGGATCCGTTTTTAGTCGCGGGGCTTATACGAGAAGAAAGCCTATATAGTGCTCGTGTTGTCTCTCCGGTTGGCGCGATTGGCCTGATGCAGCTCATGCCAGAGACAGCCAAAAAGGTTGGACGTCAATTGGGATTACAGGATTCCGATTCTGATCGAAAGGGCCTGGATGAGCCAAATCGCAATATTCAATTGGGGACGTATTACCTGGGGCAATTACTGAATGAATTTCAGGGCAATATTATTTTTGCCGTAGCCGCGTATAACGCCGGACCTCAGGCGGTCAAACGGTGGATTGGGCAAAATGGTCATCGGGATCCTGATGAATTTATCGAGCTGATTGGATATCGAGAAACCCGTGGATATGTGAAACGCGTACTTGGAAGTTATCGAATTTATCGGACATTGTTTGGAGATGCCTGCCGAGGTGTTTCTCTTGACAGGTTTTGTTGAACGAATTATAGTCCGCCTCGTTTGACCTTGCGAATAAGGAGGCGCGCACGTGAGCGTAGAGAAATTAGAAACGTTGGAGGTTCGAGTTAAGAAATTACTTGATCTGGTCATTGAACTACGGCAGGATAAATCCCATCTTGAACAGGAGTTGGAATCGACTCGGGAACGGCTGGCCAAACACGAAGAAATGTCTGAAGGATGGGAAGAGGAGCGAACCACGATTCGATCCAGAATTGAAAAAGTGCTAGGCGAGCTTGAATTTTTAGACCGTTCAAACGATTAATCTACAGGACTTAAGAATGACGAGGACCATTGAAGTCGAAATCTTTGGTCATCGAATCTCTCTCCAGGGAGAGGGAGATGAGGCGTATTTTCATGAGTTGGCCGGGTATGTTGATGCGCAAATGCGTACCCTCGCCAAAAAAACCCGAACAAGCACTCCCACAAAGCTGGCTATTTTAGCTGCAATTAACATTACGGATCAGCTCTTTCGACAGGAGAGGCACCGGCAGTTTGGAGAAGCTGAAATTGAGCGTCGGACTCAAGTCTTACTGGAAACGATAGAAAAACATCTCGCGGCCAACCCGCATTAACCATTCTCTCCTTCATTTCCTCTTATCCAGCGTTAATAGGTATTACCTTTGAAATCAATTGGTTGAAGTGCTTTTTTCCAATGGTTGGCGGAATGTTGTACGTCTATTCCCATCATTCAACTGGCACATTATTGAAATTCCTCATCGTCTTCTGATATTTTACTTTTCATAAGTTATTGAATTTCAAAGAAAGAAAGGAATATCCCTCTTGTGGAGGGAATTGAACTGGAGGCCCACTATGACAGGTATTTTCATAGTCATTGTGGGTTTTTTGTATGATGGGATCGTACGAGGTAGGGAAATTTTATTTAAGGGCAGGTTGAATTCTTGGAAATCGTTGTTTACGTGGCAAATTGCTCATTTCTATCCAAATGGCTCGCCTTTTGATCTAAAAATTTTAAATTATTGGCCTGGGTTGTATCCATGTTCTTCTACTTCAAGCAGGATTTGTGAAGACTGGATTCATTGGGTGAGTCCTTTGCGGGTTGCTATGTGCCCTTTCGGCTTAGAGAGTTGCCCTATCTCTCCTCCTCATCGTTTCTTAAAAATATAGGCCTTTTATCATATTCAGATAGGCCTTTCTCCAGTTTCCGTATTCCTTCCTTTTCTGATTTTCCCCTGTGGTTTTGCGGGTCTGTTTCCGCCTAACAGAGGGAAGATAAATCTTTCTCGTGATTGTGACATGAGGAAACGAATAGGAGCTAACCAATGGACACGGTAATTCCCATACTTGCAGTGGTGATCGGGCTTTTTCTTGGATTTGTGTTATCGAAGGTGTATCAGCAACAGAGAGACTTGAAGCGTCGGTCAGCAGCTGAAGAGCAAGCTCAACAGCTCACCCAAAATGCTCAACGAGAGGCCGAAAATCTAGTCAAAGAAGCAAAAATCGAAGTAAAAGATCTGCTGTTTCAAGCCAAGTCTGAACTTGAAACAAAAGAAAAGGAAAAGAGGAATGAAATTCAAGCCGCGGATCGAAAAATCATCCAGCGAGAAGAGGCCCTTGAGCGTAAAATCAACCAATTTGAAAAACGTGATGAGGAGATGCGACGAAAAGAGCGTTCCCTTAAGGAGAAGGAGGAAGCTCTGGTCAATAAAGCTGCTGCGTGCGACCAAGCCATTAAGGAGCACCGGCTTGCCCTGGAGCAGGTGGCAGGAATTACGGCCGAGGAAGCCAAACGCCAGTTGCTGGGTGAAATTGAAAGTGAAGCACGGATGGATGCGGCGTTGTTAACAAAAAGAATTTTGGATGAGGCTAAAGAAACCGCTGAACGAGAGGCTAGAGAAATTGTAACTCGGTCGATACAGCGGATCACAAGAGATTACGTCAACGAGGCCACGATCTCAGTGGTTCCACTCGCGAATGATAGCATGAAGGGAAGGATTATCGGTCGCGAGGGAAGAAATATTCGGGCTTTGGAGGCGGCAACCGGGGTTGATCTTATAATTGACGAAACCCCGGAGGCAGTGATCGTGTCCGGATTCGATCCCCTTCGGAGGGAGGTCGCCAAAATTGCACTTGAACGCCTCATGCAGGATGGGCGCATTCATCCGACTCGGATTGAGGAAGTCGTAGAAAAGGTCAAGGGCGACTTAGATAAGTTGATGAGAGACGATGCTGAAAAAGTTATCTTTGAAGTCGGTCTTTCAGATTTTCACCCTGAAATTGTCAAAT
Source organism: Candidatus Nitrospira allomarina (assembly GCF_032050975.1). Taxonomy (NCBI): domain Bacteria; kingdom Pseudomonadati; phylum Nitrospirota; class Nitrospiria; order Nitrospirales; family Nitrospiraceae; genus Nitrospira; species Candidatus Nitrospira allomarina. The sequence continues at coordinate 1,475,248 of NZ_CP116967.1, forward strand.
TATTGGGTCGTCTGAAATATCGAACCAGTTATGGACAAAATAATTTATATCATGCCAGGGAAGCATCATATATCTGTGGGATTATGGCTTCAGAACTGGGGTTAGACGTGAAATTGGCTAAGCGAGGAGCCCTCTTGCATGATATAGGAAAAGTGGTTAGTCATGAAGAGGAGGGTACGCATGCGATGCTCGGGGCCGAATTGGCAAAGAAGTATGGAGAGTCGGAACTCATTGTGAATGCCATTGCTGCCCATCATGAACAAGTTGAGCCGCTTTGTCCCGAATCGGTATTAGTGGCTGCGGCGGAAGCTCTCTCGGCCGCCCGCCCGGGTGCCAGACGCGAAACTCTCGAAGCCTATGTCAAGCGATTGGAAAAGCTGGAATCGTTAGCTACTGGGTTTACAGGGGTTGATAAGGCCTATGCAATTCAGGCTGGACGTGAAATTCGGGTAATAATTCGGCAGGGAGAATTAAACGACAGTGAAAGTTTTGCCCTGTCTCGGGATTTGGCCAAAAAGATTGAACAAGAACTGACATATCCTGGACAGATAAAGGTGACAGTCATTCGAGAAAATCGCTTTATCGAATTTGCCAAATAGCTCTGTGAGTAAAGGAAATCATGAACGTACTGTTTATCGGAGATATCATGGGAGAGCCCGGCCGTCGGGTGATCTTAAAGCATCTGTCAAAAGTTATTCAGGAGCATAAGATTGATCTGGTTATTGGCAATGGGGAAAATGCGGCAGGTGGGTTTGGCATCACACAGGAAGTGGCTGAAGACTTGTTTGATTTGGGTCTTTCAGTCATTACACTGGGCAATCATGCCTGGGATAAGCGTGAAGCTTTAGAGTATCTGCAAAAAGAGCAGCGCGTGATCCGTCCCGCGAATTATCCTGATGGAGTTCCAGGAAAAGGCACGTGTGTCGTAGAAACCATTCATGGGGAGCGTTTGGTGATTTTGCAACTCATGGGGCGAGTGTTTATGCCCATGGTGGACTGCCCTTTTCGGGTTGCGGAACGCGAATTGGCTCAATTAACGACACAGACTCACTGTATTCTGGTGGATATGCATGCCGAAACCACCTCAGAAAAAATGGCGATGGGGTATTTTTTGGACGGCAAGGTGTCGGCGGTCCTTGGAACGCATACGCATGTTCAAACTGCTGATGAACAAATCTTACCTCAGGGAACGGGGTATTTAACCGATGTGGGGATGACCGGCCCTGTTCAATCCGTCATCGGAATGAAACCAAACATGGTGATTCAGAAATTTTTGACACAACTTCCGAAAAGATTCGAAGTGGCGACAGGACCTTCTGTTTTAAGTGCGGCAGTGTTAAATATTAATTACTCAACTGGAAAAACCACTCACATCACGCGCCTTCGTGTGTTCGAGTAACGAATTTCTGTGCCAGGGCTTTTCCCTTCAGTGCTTACCGTCTCGACTCTCACCCGACAGATTCGTTCAACGTTCGAACAAAATTTTCCTCCACTCTGGGTTGAAGGGGAAATTTCTAATCTTCGCTGCCCGTCTTCTGGACACCGGTATTTTACCCTGAAAGACCAATCGAGTCAGATCAGAGCTGTGCTCTTCCGCAGTCAGGTCGAACGCCTGAAATTTTCGCTTCAGGAAGGTTTGGAAGTTTTCGTGTTCGGTCGCCTTTCGGTGTATGAACCACGAGGAGACTATCAATTACTCTTGGAGGTGGTTGAGCCCAAGGGTGTAGGTGCGCTCCAATTAGCCTTTATTCAACTGAAAGCAAAGTTGGAAGCCGAAGGATTATTTGAAGCTTCGGGGAAAAAGGTGCTTCCTCTGTACCCGCATCGGATTGGTCTGGTGACGTCACCTTCCGGCGCGGCAATCCATGATCTGCTGACCATCATTCATCGTCGCTGGCCTTTTGCACAGGTTCTGATTGCTCCTGTTCCCGTGCAAGGGGATGAAGCTGCCGGACAAATCGCCAAGGCTATCGGGGTGCTCAACCAATTAGGCAAACTGGATGTGTTAATTGTCGGGCGTGGTGGAGGGTCGTTGGAGGACCTCTGGGCATTTAACGAAGAAATTGTGGTGAGGGCTATCGCCTCTTCCAGGATTCCGGTGGTGTCCGCTGTTGGCCATGAAACCGATCTGACGCTCGCAGATTTAGCTGCGGATTATCGGGCTCCCACTCCCTCCGCTGCGGCCGAGTTGGTGGTTCCCGATTGCTCAACGGTTAGGCATCATTTGGGGCTTCAGCGAGTGCGATTGGAACGGTCCATGAGGAGTTTATGTGTCGCGTGGAGAGGGCAAGTTCAGGAATTGACCGGACGATTGCCTGAGCCTAGACTCGTGCTTGGACAATTCGTGCAACAGGTGGATGAGTTAGAGCGGCAACTTTATGTCAAAATGAAGCACTGGTGCCGGAATCTCCAGGTGCAGTTGCTCAAGCATCAGTCCTCGATTTGGGAGAGAAATCCCCGGATTGACATCCATCGGCATCAACGGGCTCTGGTTGACCGAGGGATTCGGCTTATGCGAGGGATGTCCGGATGCATTCTTGGTAAACGCCATCAAACAGAATTGTGGATGTCTCAGCTGAATCAATTAAGTCCCCTTGCGGTCTTAGCACGGGGGTATAGCATTGTTCTCAAGCTGCCAAATGGAAAAGTTGTAAAGCAATCAACAGAAGTTTCTGTGGGAGAGTCTATACGCGCCAGACTTCATGAAGGCGAATTGATTTGTCTGGTAAAACGTACCCATCCTTCAACGTAAGGAATTCTCTTTTGCTTCATGTTCCGGCATGGCTATAATACATGGCAGGTTCATAGATCATGAACCCATGTTACGAGAGAACTGAATCACTGATCATCTTCGGACAAAATTTATGGCTGTACTGAAATTTGAAAAAGCATTGTCCCGCTTGGAAACTATTGTGGCCGAGTTGGAGCGCGGGGAGCTTTCCTTGGATGAATCCTTGAGAATTTTTGAGGAAGGAGTCAAGCTCTCAAAAACCTGCCTGAAAATGTTGGATGATGCAGAACGCAAAGTGGAGATCCTTGTGCAAGACAAGGATGGAAGAAAGCGTATACAGGCTTTTTCGATTGAGGATTCCAATTTACCAGAATCGTAAGTTTCCTCCACGGCTATCTCTCAATCGGTGATCTTCGCATTGTCTGCTTCATGGGCATGAACATATGAAGGCTGCTCAGCCATCAGCTCCTTCCCGGAGACCCTCAAAGGAACGACTGGATTCCCTTGTCCTGAATCAGGAATTGGTCACAAGCAGAGAACAGGCCTGCCGACTTATTCTTGCCGGTCGAGTGAAAGTCGATGGGGTCCTTATTGATAAGCCAGGGAAGCTGGTTGCGAGAACTGTTTCGCTGGAAGTGACAAAGCCGGAATGCGCCTATGCCAGCCGAGCCGGTGAAAAGCTGGCACCTGCCTTGGAAGCATTTTTTATTTCCTGTTCAGGCTGTGTGGTGATGGATGTGGGTGCCTCCACCGGGGGGTTCACGGATTGTGTGTTGCAACGTGGCGCAAATCGAGTCTATGCCATTGACGTAGGGTATGGGCAGTTAGATTGGAAGCTGAGAACGGACCCTCGTGTTGTGGTCATGGATCGTTGCAATATCCGCCATATGTGCCCCCAAGATATTCCTGAACCGGTTGATTTGGCGGTAATCGATGTTTCATTTATTTCCCTACGTTTGGTATTGCCGGTGATTTTGCCTGTCCTGCGTGATCAGGCGTATCTTGTCGCATTGGTCAAGCCGCAGTTTGAGGTTGGGAAAGGACAAGTCGGAAAGGGAGGCATTGTCCGTGATGAACGATTGCGTGAGCAGGTGAGGGACGGTTTTGTGGATTATGTCCGTAGCCTTCGTCTCGATGTCATTGGTGTCATGGATTCGACCCTATTGGGAAAAAAAGGAAATAAGGAAATGTTGGTGGGAATGAAAAAGCGGACAGATGAGTTCTGAAGGAAGCAAGCCGATTAGTATCCCCTTAACATAATTATGAAAAAGGAGAAAGCCGGGCATGTCTACAAAAATTCTGGTGACCGGGGGAGCTGGGTTCATTGGATCACATCTGGTTGACCGGTTAATCCAGGAAGGCAATGAGGTCATTGTTGTTGATAACCTCTCTACAGGGAAGCGAAAGAATGTCAATAAAAAAGCCCAATTTTATAAAATGGATATCCAGAGTAAGCGGATTGAACGGGTATTCCGAAATGAGCGTCCTCTTATTGTCGTCCATCTGGCCGCGCAAATGAGTGTACGCCATTCCACGGATGATCCGGGGTTTGATGCGCAAGTCAATATTTTAGGGACCATCAATGTGTTAGAACATGCCGTGAAGCAGGGTGTGCGAAAGGTGACATTTGCATCGTCTGGTGGTGTGGTCTATGGGGAACAGGAAATATTTCCGGCCCCAGAGTCACACCGGACAGAA